>CANQSB010000023.1 GCA_947626435.1 uncultured Lachnospiraceae bacterium
TACGATAACCAAGGGTGATGGTAAAACGTGCCTGTGATATGCACGTATTCGCTTGCCTGAAAAATCAGCAGTGTCAGGTAATAATATATTATAAGGAAGCCTGCCGCTGACAGGCTAAGGACTATCACGCAAAACAACGTGCTGGAAAGGCTTCCGATGATTGTGTGATATGCGGCAGCTAGGGTAAAGGCTGTAAAGAGCAGACTCAAAATTGCGGCAAGGGCAGTGTCTCTTTGTTCAATGTGTCCCTCGAATTTATCCTGGTGAATTTTGTAAAAAATATATGACAGCGCTATAAAAAGCAGGATAGAGACTGGGCTTGCTGTGGATATGGAGCATATGCGCACTATGGCAAAAAGTGTGAGATAACTTTTGGCAAATACTTTTAACAGGGTCATAAATACCTCCGTATCGGGGAAAATTTACAAGTTGCATAAATTAATAATAGAATGAAATTTCATTATAGTCAACAAACATTGCATTAATTGTTAATTTCTGGTATACTAAATTTCGATTTATGTAAAAACAGGAGGGGAAACACGCTATGAACTGGGAAAACAATGTGCGCAGGGTAGTGCCGTATGTCGCGGGCGAACAGCCACAAAATCCAAAGGTTATCAAGCTCAACACGAATGAATGCCCATATCCGCCCTCGCCCAAGGTCACTGAGGCGCTGAGAGGATATGATACGGACAACCTTAGAAAATACCCTGATATGAATATCACGCCGCTTGTCAACTCTCTGGCAGAGTTTCATGGTATTTCGCCCGAGCGGATTTTTGTAGGCATAGGTTCGGACGATGTGCTTTCGATGGCGTTTATGACCTTTTTTAATTCGAACAAGCCTATACTTTTTCCTGATGTCACATATTCATTTTATGACGTATGGGCGGATTTATACAAAATTCCATATGAATGTCAACCGCTTGATGAGGGTTTTAACATAGTAAAGACTGATTATTTCAAGGAAAATGGCGGCATAGTAATAGCAAATCCCAACGCGCCGACGGCAATTCTTGCAAAAGTGTCTGATTTGGAGGAGATTATACAGGCAAATCCCAATTCTGTCGTGATAATAGATGAGGCGTATATAGATTTTGCGATTGAGGTTAAGGACAGCTGCCTGCCGCTTATCGATAAGTACGACAATCTGCTTGTGACGAGGACTTTTTCAAAATCGCGCTCGATGGCGGGGATGCGTATAGGCTACGCGTGCGGCTGCGAAAAGCTTATAAAGTATTTGAATGACGTAAAGTTTTCGTTTAATTCTTACACGCTGAGCACGCCTGCGATTTTGGCAGGAGCTGCGTCGGTAAAGGACAACTATTATTTTGTCAGCACATGCAATAAGGTAAAGGCGACAAGAACCAGGATATTTCAGGAGCTGCAGCGCCTTGGTTTTGAGGAGACGGTTTCGAGCACGAACTTTTTATTCGCGGCGCACGAAAGGGTTCCCGCCCGGCAGATTTTTGACGCGTTGAAAGAAAACGGCATTTATGTAAGGCACTGGAATAAGCCGAGGATTGACAATTTCCTGCGCATCACGGTCGGCACTGACGAGGAGATGGATACGCTTGTCGCGTTTCTGAAAAGCTATTTGTAATTTATAATGATTTTGTGATAATTTTATGGTAATGGAGGTAAAAATGAAGGAATTTATTTTAAACATTTTAAGAGGAATTGTGGTGGGGCTTGCAAATGTAATCCCCGGAGTGAGCGGCGGCACTATGATGGTGTCAATGGGCATATATGACAAGCTGATACTGGTGCTTACGCATTTTATCAAGCGCATAAAGGAGGCAGTGGCGCTGCTTGTCCCTATAGGGATAGGCATGCTGCTTGCGATAGCGATTTTTTCAAAGCTGTTTTCGGAGATATTTTTCCCGAAATATCCGCTGCAGACAAACCTTTTGTTTATCGGCTTGATTTTGGGCGGGCTGCCAGCCATTTACAGCAAGGTTAAGGGCAATACTGTGAAAACTCCGCATATTATAGCGTTTGCGGCATTTTTTGCGCTTGTCGTAGGTCTGGCGCTTGTGGGCGAGGGCAGCGGCGCGGCGGCTGATACGTCGTTTAGCTTTTTTAATGAGATAAAGATTTTTGTTGTAGGCGTTATCGCGGCGGCGACTATGGTTATTCCCGGCGTGAGCGGCTCGATGATTATGATGATTTTAGGGTATTATACGACTATTATTGACACTATCAATGCTTTTATTGACGCGCTGAGGGCGTTTGACATAGGCGCTATGCTTGACACTTTTACGCTGCTTGTACCGTTTGGTATTGGCGTGGTTGTAGGTATTGTGGCTGTGGCTAAGCTGATTGAGTTTATATTGAAGAAATACACGCTTATTGCGTACTGGGCGATTATCGGGCTTATTGTGGCGTCGCCATTTGCGATACTTATTATGATGGAGATAGGCTCTGTGGGCATCGCTCAGGTATTGGTGGGCGCTGTGCTGCTTGTCGTAGGATTTCTGGTGTCATTTAAGCTTGGCGAGTAAATTGAGGATTTCTAAAGCTTTAAGGCGGAATAAGACAAGCTGCCAAAAGGCTGGGGTTTGCATCAAGAATGGGGAATTAGTATGGAGGCGTATTCGGATTTTGCGTCGGTGTATGATGAGCTGATGGACGATGTGCCATATGAGCAGTGGCTTGAAAATATCGTGGGCGAGCTTGCGTGTTACGGTATAAATGACGGGCTTGTGCTGGAGCTTGGCTGCGGTACGGGGGAAATGACGCAGCGGCTTGCGAGGTGCGGTTTTGATATGATAGGAGTTGACTGCGCTGACGAGATGCTGAATATCGCTGTCCAAAAGCGGGAGGCGTCGGGGCTTGACATTCTTTATCTTAATCAGGATATGAGGGAGTTTGAGCTTTACGGCACTGTGCGCGCTGTAGTGAGCGTTTGCGACAGCATAAATTATCTGCTTGAAGATGAGGATATAACTGAATGTTTTCGGCTTGTGAACAATTATCTTGATATTGGCGGCATTTTTATGTTTGATTTTAATACGCGGTACAAGTATGAAAGTGTTATTGGGGAGAGTGTGATTGCGGAAAATCGTGAGGACTGCAGCTTTATATGGGAGAATTATTTTGACTGTGAGACGGCTGTGAATGAGTATGACCTTACTATATTTAAAAGGGAGGAGAATGGGCTTTTTTCAAGGCATTGTGAGGTCCATTGTCAGAGGGGGTATACTTTGGAGGAGATGAAAAAATTTATTGCTGATGCGGGGCTTGAGTTTGTGAGGGCGTATGATGCGGATACGCTTTTGGAGGTTACTGAGGAAAGCGAACGGATATATTGCGTGGCGCGGGAACATGGGAAAGGAAAATGATTTTATGGCTGATTATATTGTTAGGGCGACGGCGGCGGGAGCGCAGATAAGGGCTTTTGCGGCTACTACGAGGGCTTTGGTGGAAAGGGCGCGGCAGATACACAATTCTAGCCCTGTGGTGTCGGCGGGATTGGGGCGGCTTTTGACTGCGGGCGCTATGATGGGGAGTATGCTGAAAGGCGACGGGGATATTTTGACTTTGCAGATAAACTGTGATGGGCCAGTGAAAGGACTTACGGTTACGGCGGATTCCCATGCGCGGGTCAAGGGGAGCGCTGTGGAGCCGCAGGTGATGCTGCCGCCGAATGCGCTTGGCAAGCTTGACGTGGGCGGAGCGGTAGGAAACGGCGTTTTGAGCGTGATAAAGGATATGGGACTAAAAGAGCCGTATGTCGGACAGACTCAGATACAGACGGGTGAGATTGCGGAAGATTTGACGTATTATTTTGCCACTTCCGAGCAGGTGCCGTCGGCAGTGGGGCTTGGCGTGCTTATGGAGAAGAACAACACGGTCAGGCAGGCGGGGGGATTTATCATACAGCTTATGCCGTTTGCGGAGGACGAGGTCATAAACAAGCTGGAGGAAAAGCTAAAGACGATGGACAGCGTGACGAATATTCTTGACGCGGGAAATACGCCCGAGCAGCTTTTGGAGCTTTTGCTGGGTGACTTGGGGCTTGAAATTACGGACACTTTGCCTGCGCAGTATTATTGCAATTGCAGCAGGGAGCGCGTGGAGCGGGCGCTTATAAGCATTGGAAAAAAGGATTTGCAGGAGATGATTGACGACGCGAATCCGATAGAGGTAAGGTGTCAGTTTTGCGACAATGTTTATAATTTTGACACAGAGGATTTAAGGGAGCTTATAAAGAGGTGATTTGCCAATGAAGGACGGATTTGTAAAGGTAGCGGCGGCTACGCCTAAGATAAAGGTGGCGGATACGGTATACAATGCCGAAGCGATAGTGGACGTTATTCTGGAAGCCGGGGCGGGCGGGGCAAAAATCATAGTCCTGCCCGAATTATGCATTACGGGCTATACCTGTCATGACCTGTTTTTGCAGGAAAAGCTTCTGGATGGGGCGATAACGGCGCTTTTGGAAATTGCGAAGAAGACGGCGGGCGTGGATGCGCTCATTTTTGTGGGGCTTCCTTTTGAAAAGGATGGAAAGCTCTACAATGTGGCGGCAGCGTTAAAGGATGGCAAGGCGCTCGGTTTTGTCCCCAAGAGCTGCATACCGTCGTATGGGGAATTTTACGAGACCAGGCATTTTGCGGCGGGAAATAGCTCGCCTGAAATGGTGGGCGTGGACGGCTATGAAGTCCCGTTTGGCACTGATATTTTGTTTGAGTGCGGCAGCGTGAAAGGGATGAAGGTTGCCTGCGAGCTGTGCGAGGACGTATGGAGCGCATATACGCCATCTACGCGGCATGCGCTTGCAGGGGCAAACGTCATTGTCAATCTTTCGGCGAGCAATGACCTCATCGGCAAGGACGCTTACCGCGAGGAGCTTGTGAAGGCTACGAGCGCAAGGCTTTTGTCAGGCTATATCTATGCGAGCGCGGGTGACGGCGAATCCACGCAGGACATGGTTTTCGGCGGTCATGACATAATTGCGGAAAACGGTTCTGTGCTTGCGCAGAGCAAGCTTTTTTCGGCAGGGATAGTTTATGCGGATTTGGATATAGCGAAGCTTAGAATGGAAAGGCGGCGCATGAATACCTTTGTGTCCGGAAGCTCGGAGGGATATGCTCGGATTTTGTTTTCATATAGCGATACTAGAGATACGAAGCTTTCGAGGGTATTTTCGCGCACGCCGTTTGTGCCAAGCAGCGAGGCGGAGAGAAACAAACGCTGCGAGCAGATTTTGTCTATTCAGGCAAACGGATTAAAAAAGCGTCTTGAGCATACGGGCGCGAAGTCGGCAGTTATCGGCATTTCGGGCGGTCTTGACTCGACGCTTGCGCTTATTGTGACGATGAGGGCGTTTGATATGCTGGGGCTTGACAGGAGCGGCATCAAGGCGGTGACGATGCCATGCTTTGGCACGACGGACAGGACGTATGAGAACGCGTGTCGACTTGCGAGGGCATCGCGCGCCGAACTTATAGAGGTGGACATAAAGGCGTCAGTGTTGCAGCATTTCAGGGATATAAGTCAGGATTTGGATAATCATGACGTGACTTATGAAAATGGGCAGGCAAGGGAGCGTACCCAGGTGCTTATGGATTTGGCGAACAAGACGGGCGGGCTTGTGATTGGTACGGGCGACATGTCGGAGCTTGCGCTTGGCTGGGCTACTTACAACGGCGACCACATGAGCATGTATGGCGTGAACGCGGGTGTGCCAAAGACGCTCGTGCGCCATCTCGTGAAATACTGTGCCGACACATGGAAGGAAAATTACGGTTCGGATGACTGTGAAGCTTTGCCGTCCTGCGGCAGTCAGTTTTGCGATACGCTTCTGGACGTGCTCGACACGCCTGTAAGCCCTGAGCTTCTGCCGCCTGAAAACGGCGTCATTTCGCAAAAGACGGAGGACTTGGTAGGACCGTATGAGCTGCACGACTTCTTCTTATATTATATGCTGCGCTGCGCTTATCCGCCTGCAAAAATCTTCCGTATTGCGCTGGAGGTATTTGAAGGTGATTATGACAGGAGTGTCATTTTAAAGTGGCTGAAAACATTTTACAGGCGGTTTTTTGCGCAGCACTTCAAACGCTCGTGCCTGCCCGACAGCCCCAAGGTGGGCAGCGTCGCGTTGTCGCCCAGAGGGGATTTGCGTATGCCGTCGGACGCGGCGGCGCGCGTTTGGCTTGATGAGATTGAGCTACTGCACATTTAAGCTTTCTGAAAGCTGTGCGGGCGAGTCGGCGTTTTCCGACGCGCGGGCTTTTTCGAGCAAATCGGATATGGTGTTCAACAAAAGCATAGATGTGTAACGGCTTTCCTCTGCATATGTCACATTGTCGAGGCTCTGCTGCTCGATTATCTCGGACGACAATTCGGAAAGCGTAGGCTGCATAAGCGGATACATTGTCGCTACGGCATCGTCTATATTTGTGAATGTTATGGAATTGATGTGGTTCTTATCAACGGTGAGCTGCAGTTCTACGGCAGAGCTTCCAAGCTGCAAAACGCCGGTGTATATGCCGGGCACATAGAGCTGCGCCGTGTCGTATGCATCCTGTGGCTGCTGTGTTTCCTGCAGTAAGCTCTGCTTATTGGATTCGGTTGCGGGAGCCTGCAAATCCTGGGTCGGCTGCGTGTTCTGCGGCGTCTGCGTAGGGCTTGCCTTGGAACCATTTCCGGACGGCGCAAATATAGATACCGCCACCAGTATAATAAGTATACTCACTATTAAAAGGACGACAGAATAAACTATTTCCTTTGAACGAAGGACAACAATTTTTGTGCTAGAGCTCATTATCATAACTCCGTTTAGCTTTCTTTTTATCAAGATATGAGAAGGGCGGCGCGAATATGATTAATCAAGGTTGACAAAATCAAAATTTCCTATTAAATTATAGGGTAGAAAAATCAAAAACAGCGGCATTGCATTGGTTGACAGAGGGCTGCGGTTAATGGTAACCACATAAATATAAAGCTTGTTATGAAAGGAATGGTACGGCTATGTCAAAATATACGAAACAGGACATCATCAGAATCATAGAGGAGGAGGACGTCGAGTTTATCCGTATGCAGTTTACGGATATAGAGGGCAATTTTAAAAATGTGGCTATCACATCGAGCCAGTTGGAAAAAGCCCTCAACAACGACTGTATGTTTGACTGCTCACTGGTAGAGGGCATGCTTCCCGCTGAAAATGCCGATATGTACCTATACCCCGATATTGATACTTTTACCATATTTCCATGGCGCCCGCAGCAAGGCAAGGTCGCGCGGTTTATCTGCGATATCTACAATGCCGACCGTACACCGTATGAGGGCGATTGCCGCTACATACTGAAAAAGGCAATCAAAGAGGCTGAAGCGTTGGGGCTTACATTTGAAATAGGACCGGAATGTGAATTCTTCCTGTTCAACGCCGACGAGGACGGCAGACCTACCACAAACACGAACGAGCAGGCAGGCTATTTCGATGTAGCTCCGCTTGACAACGGAGAGAACGCAAGGCGCGATATAGTGCTTATGCTTGAGGAGATGGGATTTGAAGTGGAGGCGTCCCACCATGAAAAAGCGCCCTCGCAGCATGAGATTGACTTCAAATATGACGAGGCGCTGAAGACGGCGGACAATATCATGACGTTTAAACTCGCAATAAAGACGATAGCCAAGCACCATGGGCTGCACGCTACCTTTATGCCCAAGCCCCGCAAGGAGTTCTGCGGTTCGGGCATGCACATCAACATTTCAATCAAAAAGGACGGCAGGAATATTTTTGACAATCCCGAGGATGCGCATGGATTAAGCAGGGAGGCGTATTATTTCATAGGCGGACTTATGCGTCACATAAAGGGCATCTGTGCCGTAACGAATCCGCTTGTAAATTCATATAAGCGTTTGAAACCCGGCTTTGAGGCGCCCGTATTTATCACATGGAGCACGAAGGGCGTAAATACGCTTATCAGGATTCCCGCTTCAAGGGGAGAGCATACGAGGATAGAACTGAGAAGCCCTGACCCCGCTGCCAATCCGTATTTGGTGATAGCGGCGTGCCTGAAGGCGGGGCTTGACGGTATCAAAAATAAAATCGAGCCGCTCGGCGACGAGATGACGGAAAACATAAACGCCATTTCCAAGGAGGAGGCTGTGCAGCGCGGCGTGGAAAAGCTGCCCACAGACTTAAACGAGGCGTGCGCCGAGATGAAAAGGGACCCGCTTCTCAAAGAACTGCTTGGCGACAAGGTTTTCAAGCAGTTTTATGACTCAAAGCGCGCGGCGTGGAAGGAGTACGATTCACAGGTCACAAGCTGGGAGATAGATTCATATCTTTACAAATTTTAGATATATTTTCATTGCAAATATAAAAAAGCAGCATTTAAGCCGCGGGCTTGATGCCACAAAAAACTTTGTGTGGGGGTATATCGGTGACTAATATAATAGTAGCCTTTGCCAAAATAGATGAAGCAAAAAGCATCAAAAATATTTTGGTAAAGAACGGGATAAGCGTGACTGCCGTATGTACCTCGGGCGCACAGGCTCTAAGCTGTGCTGATGAGCTGAATGACGGGATAATAGTGAGCGGCTATCGGCTTGCGGATATGGTGTGCATGGAGCTGCATGGCAATCTCCCTGCGGGTTTCGAGCTCGTGGTGATGGCGTCACAGAAAATTCTTTCCGAGGTGTCGGGCGAGGGCATAATAGGGCTCGCAATGCCGTTAAAGGTGCATGACCTTGTAAGCACTGTAGGCATGATAAGCCAAAGCATGGTAAAGCGCAGGAAAAAGCTGCGCGAAAAGCCGCGCGTGCGAAACGAGGAGGAAGCGGCTGTCATATCCAAAGCAAAGGCGCTTCTAATGGAGAGAAACAATATGACGGAAGGCGAGGCGCACCGCTATCTGCAAAAGCACAGCATGGACAATGCGACAAGCCTTGTGGAAACGGCACAGATGGTGCTTGCGGTAATGGTATGATTATGGAGGAATTGGAATGAATATAGTATTGCTATCGGGCGGTTCAGGCAAGCGTCTTTGGCCGCTTTCAAACGATGTGAGGTCGAAGCAGTTTTTAAAGCTTTTGTCTGACGGGAAAGGGCAGCATGAATCCATGGTGCAGCGGGTGTACCGCCAGATTGTGAAAGCGGGGATAGACGCGAACATTGTCGTGGCGACTTCCGCGTCACAGGTGGAGGCGATAAAAGGACAGCTGCAGAATGACGTGGATATAGTGGTAGAGCCTGAGCGCAGGAATACCTTTCCCGCGATAGTGCTTGCCGCATCATATCTGCAGTCCGAAAAAAAGACGAATCCGGAGGAAACTGTGGTAGTCCTGCCCGTAGACCCGTATGTGGACGTCGAATATTTTGAAACTTTCAAGCGCATGGACGAAGAAGTGCAAAAAGGGACTGCCGATATCGTGCTTATGGGAATTTCTCCTTCTTATCCTTCTGAAAAGTATGGCTATATAAGGACTGACGGCGCAAATGTCGTGACAGGGTTTAAGGAAAAGCCTGATGAGCAGACGGCAAAGCGGCTGATTGATGAGGGCGCGTACTGGAATGCGGGTGTTTTTGCGTTTAAGCTCAAATATCTTATGAAAATAGCGGACAATTATCTTGAAAGCAGAGATTTTAAATATGTCGTGGAAAATTATGCAAAGTTGAAAAAGGACAGCTTTGACTATGAGGTAGTGGAGAAAGCGAAAGCGCTTGGCGTAGTGCGGTACAGCGGCAGTTGGAAGGACATAGGCACTTGGAACACTCTCACAGAGGAGATGGAAGAAAACAGTGTAGGCGATGCCATTATGGGAGAGGATTGCGTGAATACCCACGTTATAAACGAGCTTTCCATTCCTGTGGTCGCGCTTGGTACGAGCAATCTTGTCATAGCGGCAAGCCCTGACGGCATTTTGGTGTCTGACAAGCATAAAAGCTCATATATTAAGCCATATGTTGAGAATATTGCCGACCGTCCCATGTATGAGGAGAGGCGCTGGGGCGAGTATAAGGTTTATGACTACAGTCAGTACAAGGACGGGACGAAGTCAATTACAAAGCATATAACGATAAAGGCAGGAATGGCGCAGGATTATCAGCTTCATCACTACAAGGATGAAGTCGTGACTGTCGTAAACGGCAGAGGGGAGCTTGTCATTGATGGGTGCATTACGAGCCTTTCGTGCGGAGATACGGTTTCGATAAGGCGTGGAAAGAAGCATGCCATAAAGGCGATTGAGGATTTGCAGATGATTTCGGTGCAGATTGGCGAGGATGTTACGGAGGATGACGTGGAGATATTTGACTGGAGCTTTTGATATTTTTTCAGGGAGGAGGAGCGCGTGATGAGGTTTACAAAAATGGAAGGCTGCGGGAATGATTATATCTATATTAATGGATTTGAAGAACACGTTGACGATGATAAAAAGCCTGAGCTCGTGAGACGCATGAGCGACAGGCATTTTGGTGTTGGTGGCGACGGCGTTATTTTCATAAATAAAGGCAGAGAAGCTGAGTTTGAGATGGAGATGTACAATGCCGACGGCAGCCGCGCGCAGATGTGTGGCAACGGCATACGCTGTGTGGCAAAGTATGTATATGACAAGGGGCTTACGGATAAGACAAGCATTACTATAGAGAGCTTTGGCAAGGTGAAGTATCTTGATTTGACGCTTGGAGAGGACGGCAGGGTGTCGACTGTGCGTGTAAATATGGGGGCGCCGATACTTGTGTCAAATGACATTCCTGTCATTTCTGAGAATGAAAATGTGATTGATGAAGAGATAGAGGTTGACGGAAGGATATACAAAATGACATGCGTGTCAATGGGTAATCCTCATGCGGTTGTATTTATAGATGACGTTGACGAGATAAGGAATTTTGATATAGAAAAGATAGGACCTAAGTTTGAAAATCACAAGCGTTTTCCGGAGCGTGTGAATACGGAGTTTGTAAAGGTGATTGACAGAAGCCATGTGCAGATGCGTGTATGGGAGCGCGGTACAGGTGAGACGCTTGCCTGCGGTACGGGAAGCTGTGCTACGGCGGTGGCGTGTATGCTAAACGGCTATACTGACAACAAGGTAAATATTGAACTGCTTGGCGGAGAGCTTGTATGCGAGTGGGACAGGGAAAACAATCTTGTGTATATGACTGGTCCTGCCGTAAGCGTATTTGAGGGGGACTACCAATATGCTGTTTCCGAGTGAGGTTTTTTTGTTTGTCTTTCTGCCGACTGTGCTGGTAGTATATTATGCGTTTCTTAGGAAGACGACTAGGGCTAAAAATATATTTCTGCTATTGGCAAGCCTATTTTTTTATGCGTGGGGCGAGCCTGTGTATGTGTTTCTGATGATAGGTACGATTTTGTCAAACTGGCTTTTGGGCATATTGGTGGACAGGTTCCGCGGCAATAAGGTGGCGGTTACTATTATTTTAATTTTGCTGGTGGCAGTAAATATAGGTACGCTTGGATGGTTTAAGTACAGCGAATTTACTGTGCTGCAGATAAACCGATTTGCGCACACGAATATACCTGTTCCTGTGGTGGCGCTGCCGATTGGCATTTCGTTTTTTACTTTTCAGGCGATGTCTTATGTTATCGACGTATACAGGAAGCGCGGCAAGGTGCAGTACAATCCTCTGAATGTGGGGCTTTATGTGTCGCTCTTTCCGCAGCTTATTGCGGGACCTATCGTGCGTTATGAGACTGTTGCGGAGCAGATAGAGCACAGGGAGGAAAATTTCAGTGACTTTTCGGCGGGCGTAGTGCGCTTCTGCATCGGACTTGGCAAAAAGGTGCTTGTGGCTAACAATATGGCAGTAATAGCGGACAATGCGTTTGGGCTCATCATAAACGGGGGGTTTCAGGCTTCCGCGGGCATGGCGTGGCTTGGAGCTATTGCGTATACTTTTCAGATTTTCTTTGATTTTTCCGGTTATTCTGATATGGCGATTGGACTGGGGCAGATGTTCGGCTTTCATTTTGAGGAGAACTTCAATTATCCGTATATGTCAAAAACTGTGTCGGAGTTTTGGCGCAGGTGGCATATTTCCATGCAGACGTGGTTTAGGGATTATGTGTATATTCCGCTCGGCGGCAACAGGGTTTCAAAGCTGAGGCTGGTGTTTAACCTTTTTGTGGTATGGCTGCTTACGGGTATGTGGCATGGGGCGAACTGGACGTTTATTGCCTGGGGGCTTATGTACTTTGTGATTTTGACGTTTGAGAGGTTTAGCGGGCTTGGTCAGAAGAATTACCGGTGGGGGCATGTTTATACTATGCTGCTGGTGGTTATTGGCTGGGTGATTTTTCGGTCTACCGGAATGGGGAATGCGTTTATTTATATTAAGGCGATGTTTGGTATTGGGGCTAAAGGACTTGTGGACAAGGCTGTGTGGGCGTATATTGCGCAGAATTGGATTTACTTTGTGTTTGCGGTGATTGGGAGCGCGCCGATTTTGCCTAAGCTTGACGAGAAGCTGAAAGGGAATTGGGTTTGGCAGGCTGTGTATGCTGTGGGGGTAATTGTTTGCTTGGTAGTGAGTGTGTCGTTTATTAGCAATAATGCTTATAATCCGTTTATTTATTTCAATTTTTGAGGCTTGTGTTTGGGTGTTGGGGAGGAGTGGATGCGTATGGAAAAGAGAAATAGGCTGATAGCGGTGTTTTTTCTGGCTTTTATATTGGTTGTGCCGGTGGTGACGGTTGTGCGTGATTTGGTGGCGCCTGCGGAGAGCGGATTGAGCGAGGCGGAGCAGAAGGTGCTTGAAAATAATGGTTCTTTGCAGAAGGAAGACGGCGAGGAGAGCACAGGTGAAGATGAAACGGCGGGGACGGATGAGACCGGAGCGGAGCAGGATGAGGGTGCGCCGGTGGAGGAGGCTGTGGGTTTTGCAAGGCTTCAGAACATATTAAACGGTTTTACGGAGCGGCTTTTTGGGCGCACGCGGCTGATTGCGTTTAATACGGGGCTTACGTCGTTTTTGACGGGCGGTACTTATATTGAGTCTACACAGGTGCTTCTTGGCAAGAATGATATGTTTTTTTATAAGACGGAGCTTGACGGGCATCCGCTTTGGGATTATATGGGGATAAATCATTTTACGGATGAGGAGCTTGCGGCGATTACCGGGAATATTGTGGCGACGCGGGATTATCTTGCTTCGCGCGGGATTGAGTTTTATGCTATGTGCGCGCCGAACAAGGAGATTATTTATCCGGAAAATATGCCCGACACGATAGCGCGTGTGGATGAAGTCTCGAGGGGGGAGCAGCTTGCGGAGTATATTGCGGAGAATACGGATTTGATATTCGTATATCCGAAGGATGCCTTGCTTGAAGCCAAGAAAGACACGCAGATTTATTACAAGACGGATACGCATTGCAATCAAAAAGGCTCGTTCGTGATGATGCAGGAGCTTTTCAAGGCGGCATACGGTACCCATGCTGAGCTTTCTTCTGTGGATTTCAGGTGCGACAGCACTGATTATCTCGGAGATTTAGCGACGCTTGCGGGCTTAGGTGATGAGGACAAGTACAAGATTGATAATGTATACGTATTTGAGAGGGATACGGCTGACCCGGCGCAGTATCATGACCAGACGCTTTTGTTTGTCGGTGATTCTTTTGGCGGATTCTTGTCTGCTGTGTGCAAGGGTTATTATAAATACGATGAAGTATACTGGGAATATCCCGACAGCTTCAATGTAGAACTATATGACAAGTACAAGCCGGATGTTGTGATATGGGAGAGGGCGGAGCGCTATTGCGAGAAATTTGGCGCTTCAAATTTAAGAGAATGGGATTATTAAAAAAGTTATTAGGCTATGCCATAGAGCGTATTCTGTCAGAAACGCGCTCAGGCATAGCTGTTTTTTTGAAAAAAGAAAAATTAGAAAGCCAAATTTATATGGTATTGACAATATAAAAAATATATGCTACTATACATATGTCACTTAAATAAAAAATAAATGACAATAAGGAGGCAATTATGAATAATGATATTGCAAATGTAAAAGAAGGTATTGCAAAGTTTAAAGGTGGAATCACTAAAGTAGAAAAGTATACAAATCAAGATAATGTATTGATTCCAGGCATTGAAAAACAGAAATATTATTATTGTTCTGGTAGATATGCTGGCAGTAATGGATTATATATAAAGTTTTGTGATGATTATAGTAGGCGATTAGATATTACATATTCGTTGTATGATGCAGATGAAAAGTTAATAGAATTAGATAATAAGAGATTTAGAATGCCTAATCATATTACCATAGATGTATATGAGGGTGTAATAGCATTATTAGGCGAGGAGCATATGCCGCCAAACATATATGATGAATTTCTATCATTAGAAGGAAAGAAAATAGATTTATTTATCGGGTTTGATAAGGCTACATTACAGGTAAATAATGAATGTGCAACTGTAGATGCATATATACCAATACCTGAAATAGATGCGTTTTCATCATCATATATGGAGGATAGGGGTGATTATGGTTTTGGTTGGTTTTGTAGGCAGAATTTAAATTTGGGTTATATAATATGAGTGAGGAATTTTTGGAATGTATGAATCCGCCTATTGAGTTGGATTGCAATGAAGAAATAAGAAAACAGATAATTAATATCGGAATAAATTTGCGTGCTCTTAGAAAGAAGAATTCTTTGTCAGGGAGTAAGGTGTGCCAAATATTAAAGGATGAATATGGATTGGATATTCAGGAAAATACACTGGTAGCTTATGAAAGTGAAAAACGTGTGCCAAACGTAAAAATATTTCTTGCGCTTTGTGAGATTTACGAATGTGTGGACGTGATGGAATATTTTTGTGGAAAAACTAATGAAAAGACAAGCATTTCTTTGGAAAATTACAATACAAAAGGTATAGCTGATATTTTGGTGCAGTATTATGGGGAGAATGGCATTAAGGAGATAATTGGTTATTTGCTGGAGCATATGAAATTAAAGTAACATATGGGTTTGGGCTTATCAAGTATTATGGAGGGATTTGTTGATTATGGAAAATGAGATAAAAAGAGGCGCACAAAATCAGTACGGAGTTTGCATAAAGCTGTTGGATACGCTTATTGTCATTCCGAAGGACAGGCTGATGGACAAACTTTTAGGCAATAGCATTGAGCTGCCCGATTTCATTAAAAAAAATGACGCCATTGTACGTCAGGCTGTGAAGGATATTACAGACTGTGTATGTGACATTGACACCGACGAGGTCATTGGAAATATGGTCAATATTACCGAGATACCAGAAATGAAGGAGCAATACCATATAGCTTATATAGGCATTGGTTATGGCGCGGGAAAGGACAAGTATCTGGATGCGGCTAAGATGGCTATAGATTCGCCGATGTTTGGAAATGTATTTAATGAAGCCGCTGTTGTTACTTGCAGCGTATCAGGCGATATAGAGGCAACGGGCGCAAATGCATGTGCTGAATACATATCTCAGGCTGCGGGCAAGGAGACTGAGGAGGAGAAAAATTTTTATATTGGAATTAATTACGATGAAAATATGGCAGATGCATGTATCGTTACTGTTATAGTGTTTATGTAAATCTTGATGGCGCTGTGCGCTGAAAGATTGCAGGTAACATAAACCATCCCGAGAGCATATAATATAAATTAAGAAATTTATGCGTCGGGAAAAGGCATATGGATTTTATTGACAATGACTTTGCAAAGGAAGCCTCATGCATACCACAGGTAACGCGCCAATCCCCGTTTCTTACGGGTGAGGGCGTAATTGTGGCAGTGCTAGACAGCGGCATTGATTATTTTCTGCCGGAGTTTATTGATACCTACGGCAGAACGCGGCTGATAGGGATATGGGATCAGACTGCTGTACCCAATCCGCAGAAAGGGCTCATGCCTCCTGCAGGCTTCAAGGAGGGCGTGCTTTACACAAGAGAGATGATAGACGAGGCGCTTTCGCTCGGACGCACAGACGGACCGAGCAAAGCGCCTGTTTTGGATTTGTCGGGACATGGTACAGGTGTGGCAGGAGTGGCGGCAGGGACGAAGCTGGGCGTCGCACCCAAAACTGACATACTTGTCATAAAATTAGGCAATCCTGTCCCCGCGTCCTTTCCGCGCACTACCCAGCTTATGCGCGGCATAAGCTATGCCGTCAGGCTTGGAGAAGAACTGAACCGCCCCATCGTTATAAATATAAGCTTCGGCAATACATACGGCGACCATCGGGGCAATTCGCTGCTGGAACGATTCATAGACAATGCTTCGGAGATAGGGAAAAATGTTATCGTGATAGGCAGCGGAAACGAGGGAGCTTCGCGCGGTCACATATCGGGAACGGTGTCGTCATTGCCCAAGGCGGAGCTTGCGGTAGCGGGATATGAAACAAGCCTCAGCGTACAGTTGTGGAAATGTTATCAGGATATATATGATATAACGATAGTGTCACCATCAGGAGAGCGCGTAACTTTGGATATCTCAAATGTCAAAAGGGCGCAGACATTAAGGCGTACGCTGGAGCAGACTGAACTTCTGTGCTATATCGGAGAACCTGTTCCCTATAGCGTCAATCAGGAAATTTACATAGATATGCTGCCCGCGGGAAGCGGAAGCTATATAAACGAGGGCGTGTGGCGGTTTGAGTTTACGCCTGTCAGTGTAGTTACGGGCGAATACAGCCTTTATCTGCCAAGCTATGCGGCAAGAAACGCGGGGACGGGATTTTTTCTACCGACTCCCGAGGTGACGCTTACCATTCCATCCGCTTCGCGGCGCGCCATAAGCGTAGGCGCATATGACGCGGCGCTTCAAAGATATGCAGACTTTTCGGGGCGCGGATATGTGTACCGATATGCTGCGGGGCGCGTTGACGCGTCAGGTCATTTGCCTGCCGTCGCGGAAGTAAAGCCGGATATTTCGGCTCCCGGCGTAGATATTGCGGTGCCGATGCCAAATGGCGGTTATGAGCGTTTGTCCGGCACGTCTTTTTCCGCTCCGATTGTCGCGGGCAGCGCGGCGTTGATGATGGAGTGGGGCATAGTGAGAGGAAATGATCCGTTTTTGTTTGGACAAAAGCTAAAGGCATATCTCATAAGGGGCGCAAGACCAATAAGGGGAGCCGCAGACGTACCTGACGGCAAAACCGGCTGGGGCGCGCTATGCCTGCAGAAAAGCCTTCCGCTATAGGTTCAACCGCGCCGTTTGCAAGGCTGAATCTGGCTGTCGGGTAAATTTTACTAAATCTGACAATTAAGCTATGGACTTTGGTGTCGGTATAGAGTAAAATGTAAAGGTAAAGGAGGTGGGCGCTCTGATTACCAGAAGATACGTGAGGACGCGTTCCCTGCAAAAAGAAATGGTGATAGACCAATCCATTGTGGACAGGGCAGGCAGGATTTTGATTGCGAGAAATACCGTAATGGATGAGTTTCATATAGAGTCTCTCAAAAAGATGGGCGTTCCGGGCGTGTACATACGCGAGGGTGAGGAGGATGACGTCCCCGCGGACGGTGCGCAGGCGCCTGTAGTATCTGCCGCCGTCCAAAAGGAGATTGACAAGCATACGGTAAACGACCGCGCGAAGGTCAAGCTTTCCGAGAGCGTGAAGGCGCGTGTCGCTGAGGGCATACAATACATTTACAACGATACCGCGTCAGAAGGACTTACAAACACGACGAGGAACATCACGGACGATTTGATGAAGGCGATTTCCGATAATGATGCGATAGCGGTCGATATAAGCACGCTCAAGATAAGTGATGAGTACACTTTTAAGCATAGTGTCGACGTGGCGACCATGGCTATGATAGTTGCAAAAAAATACGGTTTAAACGAAAGAGAGGTATACGAAATTGGCATATCAGGGCTTTTGCATGACGTGGGCAAGTCAAAGATACCAAACGAGATACTCAACAAAGCGGGCAAGCTGACTGATGATGAGTTTGCCATGATGAAGCAGCACTCATTGTTTGGCTACAGCATTTTGAAGGATAAGGCTGACCTGTCTAATCCGATTAAGCTTGGCGTACTTCAGCACCACGAAAAGATGAACGGCAGAGGGTATCCGATGAGCGTGGAAGCTTCCAAGATAAACCTGTTCGCGCGCATTATTTCCGTTGCTGATATTTATGATGCGCTTGTCACCGAGCGTCCGTACAAAAAGCCATTTTCGCCGAGGGACGCGGTGGAGATGATTATGTCAATGACTGAGGAGCTTGATATAAATGTGATGAGAAGCTTTTTAGAAAGCGTGATACTGTATCCTGTAGGTACGGACGTGGAGCTCAGCACAGGAGAGCGGGCAAGGGTAGTCGAAAACAATCCGCAGTATGTGCTGCGCCCCAAGGTAATTGGCTTATCGTCGGGTAAAAGCTACGATCTTTCGGCGATTGAAAATGCAAGCATAGTTATTTTATAGATTAAAATATACATAAGGTAAGAGGGAATGGATATTTATGAAACTGAAATACAGACTGATTGCTGCTTTGCTGCTTACGGCATTGTGTTTTGCGGGCTTGGGCAGGGACGTATATGCGTCGGAGGACATTATACATGGAATGTACCAACGCGCGACTGACTTTCCTCAGGGGGATTTGACGAGGCTTGCGTCTGTCCTGCGAAAGGCTGATGCGGGTGAGGAGATTACGCTGGGGTTTATCGGCGGATCGATCACAGAGGGCTACAATGCGTCATCAAAGGAAAATACATATGTGTCGCTGGTGCATAAGTGGTGGTGCGACACTTTTCCGAATACAGTGATAAATCTGGTAAATGCCGGTGTTGGTGGCACTTCCTCATATCTTGGCGTCCACCGCGTTCAGGAGGATATACTGGCGTACAAGCCTGATTTGGTTTTTGTCGAGTTTGCCGTAAATGATACGTTTTCGGAGTTTGGCATGAGCAGTTATGAAAACCTTATACGCAGGATTTTGAGTGCGGAAAACAATCCTGCGGTCATACTTTTGTTTTCCGTCAATCAAAACGGCGACAGCGTACAGGCGGTTGAAGCCGCGATAGGTGAGTATTACAAGCTTCCGATGATTAGCTATGGCGACGCCGTCATGCCCGATGTGGAATCACGCAGCATTGAGTGGGAAGGCATATCTTCGGATGTCGTACATCCCAATGACATAGGACATTCGATATATGCCGCGCTTATCTCGGCTTATATCGAGGAGGTATATGCGAGGCTTGACACTATAGAGGAGGTTTCGGAGTGGACGCTTCCTGAGCCGATTACTTTTCAGGCGTATGGCGACGCGCATATCGAAAACAGCTACACTATTCAGCCGGTAGAATCGCATGGCTTCGAGGAGAGAAACATCAACAGGTATTTTACGGGCAATTGGAGCGCGTATCAAAATGACGCTTCCATTACCTTTGTGGTGGATGCTATGACGATTGGCATGATATATCAGCGGACGGAGAAAGGCAATTTTGGCAAGTATGACGTGTATGTTGACGGGAAATATGTCATGACGCTTGACGGTAACTATGACGTGAGGACAGAAACTGAAACGGATGTGGTAGCGCTGTATTTTGATGATGAGCTTCAAAAAGGGGGGCACATTGTAAAAATAGAGAAAAATCCGCAATCTATAAATAGTTGCTTTATAATTGTAGGGCTGCTTGTGAGTTGAAACGGCAGCCCTATTTTTTTATGCTTTATCCATTAATCTGCGCCAGCCTGCTATGACCTCCTCGCATATATCGGGATCCATCTCCGCGACGGCCTCGCAAAGCCTGTTGTAAAGCTTGGTTTCCTCCTCGTCATAGCTGTAGCCTTCAAGCTCCTTTACACATGCCTCCATCTCGTCAAGGTTGAGATTGTCTATGGCATGGGCGATTTTTTTGAAGACTGCTTCAAGCTTTTCGCGGGTTATCTTGTTGCTGCTCTCTGCGGAGGTCTTTGCGCTGCTGAAATACGGCTGGAGTATGTCGTAATAATGCGCGTACATTTCAAGCGCGTCGTCTGTTTTCAGATTGATTGTATCGATGTCAAGCGAATTGCCTGCCACCTCAAGCTGTGCGGCAAGCTCTGAAAGTTTGGTGGCGCCTATTTGGCGTGAGGCGCTTTTCAGGGCGTGTACCTCGACTGTGTAATTGCGCCAGTCGCCGTTTTTTTTGTGGGTCTGTATGAGCCGGTATTTTTTTGGAATGGCATGGAAATAGTCCTTTAAAATGGTCCAATAAAGAGCCTCGCTGCCTGCAAGCTTCAATGCCGCTTCCGTATCCAAATCCTTGATTTTGAGGGTATTTGGCTGCTGACGCGCGGACTTGTGGTGCGATGCCTTTACGCTTTTTATTTTATCTTTGGGGAGAAAATGCTTTATCTTTGTCACGAGCACACGCACCTCGATGGGCTTCGGCACGAAATCATTCATGCCTGCCTTTAGGAACATCTCCTTTACCCCGGATATGACATTTGCCGTAAGCGCGATGATGGGCACGCCGTCATATTCATGGTGTGAATTTCTGATTATACGCGTCGTTTCCACGCCGTCCATCTCGGGCATCATGTGGTCCATAAGTATTAGGTCGTATTTTTTGGAGCTAATCATTTTCAACGCCTCATTGCCGCCGGAAGCGGTATCAATGCGCATTTTAAGCGGTTCGAGAAGTCCCTCCGCTACGGTGAGGTTAATCTGGTTATCGTCAACTATAAGGACATTTGCCGTTTCCGCGGTGAAATCATAGTATTCGTCTGTAGATTGATGCTCCTCGAGCAGCATTGCCTCGTGATTGTAAATGGAAGCAATCGCTATGGATGAAAGCGGTTTGCTCGCTACGATGACATTTGGAATGTCATAGTAGGCAAGCTGGTCGTAATCGGTGATGACGACGGCGGTGACCTGCGGATTGGTGCGCACGAAAAGCTGCAGCTCCATATCAAAGCCCTTATGGTCTATAAAAAGGTACGCGCCCTTTTTTACGCTCGCGTTTTGCGAGAGGAATTTGGCGACATTGAGGTTCCTCAAATCCATGTACTTGATGCCGAGCCGCGACATGTCGAGGCGGAGCTGTTTGTGGGCGTATTCGTTTTTTAGGCAGCCGTATGTCGGAAGTATATTGTCGTCATTGAGTTTGATTGAAGGCGAGCCGTCCACTATTTTTTGCGGCAGCGCAAAGGAGAAGGACGAGCCCTCGCCGTATACGCTTTCTACCTTTATGTCACTGTTCATGAGCGTAAGGAGCTGTTTGCAGATGGCAAGCCCGAGTCCCGTACCTTCTATGGCGCGGTTGCGCTTGCTGTCTACCTGCTGGAAGGACTGGAAGATTTTCACCATGTCCTCTTTCTTGATGCCGATGCCTGTGTCCTTTACCAGAAACAGCAGTTCCCCGGTATTTTTACCTGTGGGGCGGAAGTCGAATTTGAGGTATACCTGTCCCTTGCTCGTGAATTTGGCGGCGTTGTTTGCAAGGTTGATTATGACCTGCTTTATCCTTATGCTGTCGCCAAAAAGCTGTTTCGGGATGGATGGATTTACATCAAGCACAAACTCCACATTGTCCCGGTCTATACGCGTGTTTATTATGCTGGAAATATCGCGGATTAGCGAGATGGGCTCGTAATTTACCTCCAATATGTCCATTTTGCCGGATTCAATCTTTGAAAAGTCAAGGATATCATTTATGATGGTGAGGAGCGTCTTGCCCGAATTTTTAATCTGCGTTATGTAGTTGCGCGCCGACGGCGACAAATCCTCGCGCAGAGCCATTTCCGCCATGCCGATTACGGCGTTCATCGGCGTCCTGAGCTCGTGGCTCATATTTGCAAGAAAGTCGGACTTCATGTTTGCCGCTTTCTCTATCTCGATATTTGCCTCTTTCATTATGTACTTGTGATAGGCAATGCTTGAGAGCGTGTCTGTGAGCGTGTAAAGAAAATATGAGGCATTGTCAAGCGTGCTTTTGGGCACTATGCGTATCGCCATGGCGGACTGCAGATAGTTTATCAAATCAAGGTCGAGGTCTGACGCCACTTGCATAAGTCTTGGAATATCGGGCGGCGTGGTGAGCACCTGTCCACCGACAAAGCAGCCTATCATTTTGTCGCCCGCCATAATGGGCGCCGCAAAATCAAGCAGTCCCGCGTGGCAGTAGTAAAAGACTGACGACCCTACTTTCAAGGCGAGCTCGGCGCCATGTTTGTCGCATTCCTGGCAGCGGAGTCCGCCTATGGGGGAGGGGCGTGTGTATTTGCTGCAAAAATCGCTGAAATTGGTGCCCTTTGTGACGGGGGCGCCGTTTGCGTCTGTGATTATCGCCGCCATGCCTGTCATCTTGGCAAAGGCGTCCTGTATGCGCTGCAGCATTTCGACTTCAAAAAGGTCTGTGAGGGTGATTTCATTATTCATGCTTTTTATCCTATAATCTCTGTGATTTTCTTTGTGAGTGCTTCCTTGTCAATCGGTTTTAACAGGTAGCCCTGCGGTTTGAGCGCCAATGCTTTTTGAATTTTTTCCACATCATTTATGCAGGTGAGGAATATGACGGGGATGTTGGCAAGCTCGGGAAACTCCTTTATTTTGGCGAGAAGTTCGGGACCGTTTATGCCGGGCATTTCATAGTCGAGCAGGATAAGGCTTACGCGTTTGCTCTGAAGATAGCGCATTGCGACTTTACCGTTTATCGCGGTGGCTATTTCGTACTTGTCATCCAGGAAGCTTTTGACGGTTCTGTGTATGATGGTTGAGTCGTCTATGACGAGTATGCGGCGCATGCCAAGCTCAGGTTCGAGCGTGAGTCCTTTGGGCTTTTCGGGAACGGCGGGACCTAAGCCGAGGTCTGCCATTTCGGCGTTTATCTGTGCGAGCATATCAAAGGTGCTGTCGCCTGCGAGGATTGCGTCTGTGGACGCGCCTATGGGGTTGCTGTCAAATGAGAGGTCGTTTGTGATAAAATCTGTGATGCTGTTTTGGATGGAAATGGTGGAAACGGGGATGCGCAGGACGAGTTTGCTTTTGCCTGCGGATGTACGCTCTATGTCGGAGTAGTCGCCTATGCTTGCCGCGACTATGTAGGGGGTTTCGTCTTTTGAGAGGTCGTCGCGGAATTTTGAGACGGCTGTGATTTCGGCGCGGGTTTCGTCTTTGGGGCAGTATACTACTGCGCCGGGTTGGAAGTAGGTTAGGTGGTTTGTGAGGTCGGCGTAGTTGGATGATGAGCAGAGGCATTCGAAGGCTTCGCTCATTTGGGAGAAGAATGATGTTATTAGTTCTTTGTTGTTGCCTGTTAGTAAGAGCTTGTATTTCATATAAAAAATCCTCCATTCTTGGTTTGGCGTATGTTTTTTGAGTGAGAAATTTGAAAGACATAAATATGAATTTATTATAGCATATTTTGTTTGGGTAATAAATAGTTATTTTTGGGGGGATTTAGCAGTTTATTTCGGGTCAAAAATTTTTAGTAGTCATTGGGGGGAAATGGTGATAAAATGTTTAGGGGAGTTGGAACGGGAATTTGGATGATTGATGAAGGTAAGGTAATGGGTATGTGTGGGATAGAGGATATAATTGAGGGGTTGAAACGGGAGGGAGAGCTTAGTTTTGAGGCGTTTAAGGCGCTTATGACTGTTGACGATGAGGAGGAGAAGCGACGGCTTAGGGTGGCGGCCAGGGAGTGTGCTGATGGGGTTTATGGCAGGGATGTTTATATTCGCGGGCTTATTGAGTTTACTAATTATTGTGGGAATGATTGCTTTTATTGTGGTATAAGGAGGAGTAATCGGAAGGTTGAGAGGTATAGGCTTACGAGGGAGCAGATAATGAGCTGCTGTGAGCAGGGGTATGGGCTTGGATTTAGGACTTTTGTGCTGCAGGGCGGGGAGGATGCTTATTTTACTGATGAGCGTGTGTGCGGTATTGTTGCGGAGATAAAGAGGGTTTATCCTGACTGTGCTGTGACGCTTTCTATTGGGGAGAAGAGTCGTGAGAGCTATCGGGCATTTTTTGAGGCAGGGGCGGACAGGTATCTTTTGAGGCATGAAACGGCGAATGAGGAGCATTATGGGAGGCTTCATCCGTCGGAGCTTAGTTGTGCGGACAGGAAGAGGTGTCTTTGGAATTTAAAGGAGATTGGTTATCAGGTCGGTTGTGGCTTTATGGTCGGGTCGCCTTTTCAGACGCTTGAAAATATTTATGAGGATTTGATTTTTATAAAGGAGCTGGAGCCGCATATGGTGGGGATAGGTCCGTTTATACCGCAGAAGGACACGCCGTTTGGGAATATGGCGGCGGGGACGCTTGATATGACGCTTCGGCTGCTTAGCATTATAAGGCTTATGAATCCGAAGGTGCTTTTGCCTGCGACTACGGCGCTTGGCACGATAGACCCTAAAGGGCGCGAGCTTGGTATATTGAGTGGTGCGAATGTGGTAATGCCTAATCTTTCACCTGTGAATGTGAGGGACAAGTATGCGCTCTATGACGACAAAATTTGTACGGGCGACGAGGCGGCGGAATGTAAAAGCTGCCTTTCAAGGCGTATGGAGGGAATAGGCTATAGAGTTGTGACCGACAGGGGCGATTACATAGATTATGCAGAAAATGTTAAGGGACATTAAGGCGGGAAAAATGTCCTTTTTAGGCGTTTCTAAGGTTCTTTCAAATTAAAATACTCAAAGTGCAGAAAGAAGTGTTTTTAAAGGTTGGGGAAATATATTTAAAAGCCGTTTAATGGCGGAACGGAGGAAGAATAATGTACGATGCAAAATCTTTGAAGGCGGAGGAGTTTATTTCTGACGAGGAGATAAAGGAAACTCTTGCATATGCGGACGCAAACCGCGAAAATTTTGAGCTGATTGACAGCATCATTGAGAAGGCGAAGGAAAAAAAGGGGCTTAGCCACAGGGAGGCGTCTGTGCTGCTTGCCTGTGAGGATGAGGAAAAGATAAGGCAGATTTATGAACTTGCCGAGCAGATAAAAAAGGATTACTACGGTAACAGGATTGTGCTTTTTGCGCCGCTTTATCTGTCAAATTACTGCGTGAACGGCTGCGTGTACTGTCCATACCACATGAAAAACAAGCACATTGCGCGCAAAAAGCTTACGCAGGAGGATATTGTGAGGGAGGTCACTGCGCTGCAGGACATGGGGCATAAGCGTCTTGCGATTGAGGCGGGCGAGGACCCGGTGAATAATCCTATAGAATATATTCTGGAGAGTATAAAGACCATTTACAGCATAGAGCATAAAAATGGCGCAATCAGGCGCGTAAATGTCAATATCGCGGCTACTACTGTGGAAAACTACAGAAAGCTTAAGGATGCGGGTATCGGCACTTACATACTTTTTCAGGAAACTTATCACAAGGAGAGCTATGAAAAGCTTCACCCTACGGGACCAAAGCATGATTATGCGTATCATACGGAGGCAATGGACAGGGCGATGGAGGGCGGCATAGACGATGTGGGACTTGGAGTGCTTTTCGGATTGGAAATGTACCGCTATGAGTTTGCGGGGCTTTTGATGCATGCGGAGCACTTGGAGGCTGTGCATGGGGTAGGCCCGCACACGATAAGCGTGCCTAGGGTTAAGCATGCTGACGGCATAGACCCTGCCGCTTTTGATAACGGCATAAGCGATGATATATTTGCGAAAATCTGTGCGCTTATACGAATCAGCGTGCCTTATACGGGGATGATTATTTCCACGAGGGAAAGTCAGGCGGTAAGGGAGCGCGTGCTGCCGCTTGGAGTGTCGCAGATAAGCGGCGCGTCAAGGACAAGCGTGGGCGGCTATGCCGAGCCTGAAACGCCTGACGAGGTCACGAGCGCGCAGTTTGATGTGAGCGACAACCGCACGCTTGACGAGGTAGTGAACTGGCTGATGAAGCTTGGATATATCCCCAGCTTCTGCACCGCCTGCTACCGCGAAGGCAGGACAGGCGACCGTTTTATGACGCTGTGCAAAAATATGCAGATTTTAAACTGCTGTCATCCTAACGCGCTTATGACGCTGAAAGAGTATCTGGAGGACTACGCAGGCGAGGAGACAAGGAGAATAGGCATGGCGCTGATTGACAGGGAGCTTGAAAATATTCCCAATCCGAAGGTAAGGCAGAAGGCGTATGAGTGCATACATGATATAGAAGGCGGACAGAGGGATTTTAGGTTTTAAGAAAGTAAACCTTTGATGAATATAAGGAATGGTTAAAAAATTCACTCAGAAATTCTGAGCAAACCGGGTTAGTGAATGGATGGAAGGTTCCGGAAACAACTTTTTGGCTTTTTGAAAACAATAACCCTGTGGGCTTTGGTAAGGTACGCCATTTTTTAACAGAAGCCTTGCTGGAAAACGGCGGAAATGTAGGGTATGCAATCTGACCTTCGGCAAGGAATCGAGGTCTGGGAAAGAAGTTCTTAGCATTATTGATTGATGCAAGTAAAGAAATAGGTCTGTCTAAAGTACTGCTTACCATCCGGAATCATAATATACCGTCTATTTATGTTGCGTTGGCAAATGGCGGGGTGATTGAGAAGATTACGGAAATAAACACTATATTTGGATTTATTTGTAGATTTCGGTTTTCGGAGGTGCTTGACATGGCAAATTTGATTATAATATGCGGCCTGCAGGCGGTGGGGAAAATGACCGTTGCGGAAAGCCTGAGGGATAAGTTGAAGTAGTGTGGAAATGACTGAGAATATTATTTAAGAGATGGAGATATGATATGATTCCAATAAAAATTGAAACCTTATTGGAAGGGCGTAAGGTAGAGCAAAACCGAATAGAGTATAAAGCGGGTTTTAATCCATCAGAAATAGTGCATACAGTATGCGCTTACGCAAATGATATTGCCGGTGTGGACGGCGGCTATCTGGTTTTGGGCGTGCAGACAGAAAATGGACTTCCTGTATTGCCGCCTGTTGGTTTGCCGGAGGAGTTGCTTGATGATATTCAACTGAAGATTTTTCAATATTGCAACAAGATAGAGCCTCGTTATATTCCTAAAATTGATATAGTGGAATATAAGGGAGTTCATTTGGTGTACCTGAAATGTGCTGCCGGTGACGCCGGACCGTATCAGGCTCCGATGGATGTTTATTCTAAGAAGGAAGCGGGAAAAGAGCAGGATCGTACCATGAAATATTGGATTCGTCCGGCGTCACTTACAACAGAGGCAAAACAAAGTGAACTGGCGGAGTTATTTGAAAAATTTGCTGCGATACCGTTTGTAGACCGTATCAATAACAAGGCTTCTATGGAACATATACGCAGAGGATATTTGGAAGATTTTATCCGGGAAAGCAATAGTTCGCTGATAGAAGAATTGAACACGCGCTCTTTAGAAGACTTGCTGATATCGGAAGAAGTAGCGGAAGAAAAGGATGAGGGAATTGTTATCAAAAACATTGGCTTGCTGATGTTTGGGGAAAGACCGGACAAACTGATTCCGGGGAGTAAGATTGAATTGGTGCGTTTTCACGATAAGGAGGCAGAAGCGTCAGACTTTACTGAAAAAACTTTTTATGGTCCGATTTGGAAACAAGTCAGGGATGCGTTAGATTATATCAAAACAACAGTCATTGAAGAAAAAGTGGTAAAAGTGGATGGAAAAGCGGAAGCGGAACGCTTTTTCAATTATCCCTATAATGCATTGGAAGAAGCAGTGGTAAACGCTGTCTTGCATAAAAATTATAGAGAAGATGTGCCGGTAGAAATCCGTATTTACTTGGATCAGATACAGATTATAAATTTTCCGGGACCGGATCGATATATTGATATGGAAAAATTCGCAGCCGGAAAAATTAGGGCAAGAAGATATAGAAACCCTAAAATCGGAGAATTCTTTAAAGAAATTGATTTGTCTGAGAAAAAATCTACAGGAATAACAAAGATTCTGCGGGAGCTGCAAAGAAACGGTTCTCCATTGCCGGAGTTTGAGACGGATGCTGACAGAACCTATATGATCACGACGATAAGGCAACATGAAGGTTTTGGTATTGAAAATCAAAACTTCACTCAAAAAAATGAGCGAAGTTTGAGCGAAGTTTTGAGCGAAGTTTTAATAAAAAAGGATTTGGAAAAAGTAAGTCCAATTATTCAATTTATTGATAAACATGGGAAAATTACACCGAATGAAGCAGTGCAAATTACTAAGAAGTCTGCGGCAACTGTGAGAAGGTATTTCAAAATGTTGATTGATACTGGTTATATAGTAGCAGAAGGAAATACCAATAATATAGTTTATTGTAGATCTGGAATTGTTTAAAATCTTGAAAATTAATGCAAATATTTATAATATTTAAAAGAGGGAAAAAGCAATGTCAACATTAAACGAAACACCGAGCGCGAACCGTCTGCATATAGGGATATTCGGGCGGGCAAACAGCGGAAAGTCTTCCTTTATAAATGCTTTCACAAGGCAGCAGGTGTCGATTGTGGCTGATGTGGCGGGGACTACTACGGATCCCGTCTACAAACCTATGGAGATAAATCCGCTTGGCGCGTGCGTGATTATAGATACTGCAGGATTTGACGACAGCAGCAGTTTAGGACAAAGTCGCGTGGAAAAGACAAGGCTTGCGGCAGAGAAAACTGACATTGCTGTCATAATTTTTGACGGCGGGGATATGGGCGAAGAGCTTGAATGGGTTAGATTTTTCAAGGAAAAAAAGACGCCTGTGCTGCCGCTTGTGAGCAAAGCGGACGAGCGGGAAAATACAAGCGAGCTTTTGAAAAAGATACATGAGGAAACGGGACTGCCTGCCTTTGCGGTAAGTGCAGCCACAGGAGAAGGGATAGGACATGTAAAGGAGGAGCTTGCAAGGCTTGTGCCGGAAGATTTTGACGCCAGACAGATTACGGGACGGCTTGTGGGCGGTGGAGATGTCGTGCTGCTCGTAATGCCACAGGACATTCAGGCGCCCAAGGGCAGGCTGATACTTCCGCAGGTGCAGACTATACGCGAGCTGCTTGACAAAAAGTGCATTGTCATAAGCGTCACGACGGACAAGCTTGACGAAGGGTTTGCGGCACTTAAAAATCCGCCGAAGCTTGTAATAACCGATTCGCAGGTTTTCGGCTATGTATATGAACATAAGCCGAGCGAGAGCATGCTCACGTCGTTTTCGGTGCTTATGGCGGCTTACAAGGGTGATTTGCCGTATTACATAGAGGGCGCAAAGGCTATCGACAGGCTTAATGAAAAGTCAAGGGTGCTTATCGCGGAGTGCTGCACTCATGCGCCGCTGGCGGAGGACATAGGGCGCGTTAAGCTGCCGAGAATGTTAAGGAAGCGTTTTGGCGAAGGGCTTACGGTTGACATAAAAAGCGGTACGGATTTTCCGGAAGACCTTTCGCAGTATGATTTGATTATCCAGTGTGGGGCGTGCATGTTCAACAGAAGGTATGTGCTTTCACGCATAGACAGGGCAAAGTCGCAGGGTGTACCGATGACTAACTACGGCGTCACCATAGCACATTTGACGGGAATACTTAATAAGATATCTCTGCCGTAACGGAAAAAGATGCGGCATAAAAATATAAAACTCCAAAGGCGGACAAAGATAAAACCACCGCCGACAGAAACTAAAAATACCTAAATTTAGTCAAAACGGTTGCATATTTTAAGTAAATTTGCTATCATATCAGATATAAATTAAATGTTATTCGTATTTTAAGGATGATTTATGCAGCTGTTGAAACAGGAAGATATTTGAGTTTTCGCGTAAGCGGTATGGAGGATATTATGGTAAAGCAGGTAAAGCTTGCAGATATAGCGCAAAGACTGGGGGTAAGCGTCGTGACTGTGTCGAAGGCGCTTTCGGGTCAGAAAGGCGTAAGCGAGGAGCTTCGGGCGAAAATAAAGACGCTTGCGGATGAGATGGGCTATGTGCCTATTCATATGCAGCAGGGGGAGCGGGCAAAGACATACACAATCGGCGTTATAACATTTGAAAATTATTTCAAGCAGTTTGAGTCGTTTTATTGGAAAATGTATCAGGAGCTTGCCACGCGCGCGGTCAAAGAAAATTGCTTTACAATGCTTGAGGTGATTTCGGCTCAGGATGAAAACTCGGGCGTACCGTCAAGGCTTATCGACGAAAATCGGGCTGACGGCATAATTATAATCGGTAAGCCGCGCAATGAATATTTAAAGATTCTCTGCCAAAACAGAAAAAAGCCGATGGTTTTTTTGGATTTTTATGACAATGAGCAGATGATTGATTCAGTGATATCCGCGGGATTTTACGGTGCATATCAGTTGACGGATTATCTTATCAGAAAGGGTCACTCGCGAATAGCGTTTGTCGGTACGGTTTTATATACGGGAAGCATCACTGACAGATATTTTGGGTATCGCAGGGCGCTTCTTGAAAACGGCATTGAATATCGCGATGATTGGATTATTCAGGATAGGGATTACGAGGATGGCATTATAGGTCTTGGATACGAGTTTAAGCTTCCGGAGGATATGCCCACAGCGTTTGTATGCAATAATGATGTTACAGCATATGCGCTTATAAAGCAGCTTGAGCAAATGGGGTATAAAGTGCCGGATGATGTATCTGTCGTGGGCTATGACGATTATCTTCACCCGTCATACGGCGAATCGACGATTACCACATACCTTGTCGACACAAATGAGATGGCGAGGACGGCGTTATCCTGCATACTGAAATTAATAGAGAACCTCGCGGTAAACACCAACATTCATGTGGTGAATGGCAGAATTATTGAACGAAGTACGGTTAAAGACATTAGGTAAATAGGTAAAAATTAATCTGCAAGGAAAGTATTAGTATTTAAAGAATAAAATTAAGTAAAATTAGATAAAATCAAGCCAAAAGTATAATAAAAACATACAAAAAACAAGCTAAAAACTGTGCAAAACAGCAAAATATAGAAAAATTAGTAAGCGCCATTGACTTATCAACTTAATTGAATTAAATTAAAAGAAAGCTAATATTGAATAATTATTAGGCAAAAAAATAAAAACAATATGCATTTTTATATGTTGACGGCTACGCCGGTTTATTGTCTTGCTTTAAGTTCTATGCGCTGAATAGAGTTTTGCAAATATCCGGCAGCATATAAGGCAGCATATAAAAAATAATGGGGGTGTAAGAATGCACGCTTTGGATTATGGCATTGATTTTGAAAAAGGAATATTAAACGAGGGAAATTTGCACCGCATAAAGCGGGTTATGAAAAAGGCAAAGGACGGGCAGGACATTACGGTTGGTTTTTTGGGAGGCTCGATAACGCAGGGCTGTCTTTCGTCAACGCCCGAAAAATGTTACGCTTATCTTGTATATGAATGGTGGCGCGGCAGATTTCCTGACACGAGTGTCAGATATGTCAACGCCGGAATCGGCGGTACGACATCTCAGTTTGGCGTGGCAAGGGCGCAGGAGGATTTGCTCGACTGCAATATTGACTTTACCATAGTTGAGTTCAGCGTGAATGATGACGACGACGCCCATTTTCTTGAAACCTACGAGGGACTTATCCGGAAAATATATTCAGACAAAATGAAGCCCGCAATGCTGATAGTGAACAGTGTGCGCTATGACAATGGCATAAACGCCCAAGCGCAGCATGCCAAGGTGGGAAAGGCGTACGGTATTCCCTGCGTAAGCATGAAGCCCACATTATATGAAAAAGTGCTTGACAAGACTTTTTCAAGCAGGGACATAACGGAAGATGACCTGCACCCGAATGATTTAGGGCATCAGCTTATGGCTGACATAATAACGGGATTTCTTGACAAAATATATAATTCGCTTGAAACGGCAAACGAAACGGAAAGCGCTTCGCAGGACATTGATATAGAAAATATGACACTGCTGTCACAAAACGCCTATCAAAATTCCATGCGTTACCGAAACTGCAATTGCGAAGGCATAATGACGAATAACGAAGGCTTTACGGCAGATAATACGCCGCAAAATGACATCAGGGAGATATTCAGGAATGGATGGACGGCTGACAAGAAGGGCGCAAGGATAAGCTTCGAGGTGTGTGGAAGCTGTATCGGTGTGCAATACAGAAAGAGCGTAAACAAGCCCGCTCCTGTTGCGAAAGCGGTAATCGACGGTGATGATAAGAACGCGGTTATCCTTGACGGAAACTTTGATGAGGACTGGGGCGACAGCCTTTGGCTTGACACGCTGGCGGAGCATATCCCGTACGGGAAGCACACTGTGGACATAGAGCTCGTGGAAACGCATAGTGATGATAAAGTGCCGTTTTACCTGGTATCTATAATAGCGTCGGGAAAGGAAGGATAAGGCTATGGGTGAGATATTATTTTTGAACCCCGTATTTAAGTCGATGATATGGGGCGGAAACAAGCTTGGCACGAAATGGGGGTATGCTATCCCATCGCAGACCACAGGCGAGTGTTGGGCGGTATCGGCGCATCCAAACGGAGACTGTACAGTAAGGGACGGACGCTTTGCGGGAAAGACTTTAAGCGGGCTGTGGGCGGATGAGCCCGGTTTGTTTGGAAATGCGGGCGGCGCTGGCGGCAGATTTCCGCTTTTGGTAAAGATAATAGATGCCAAAAGCGACCTCAGCATACAGGTACACCCCGATGATGCTTACGCGGCAGAGCATGAGAACGGCTCATTTGGCAAAACCGAGTGCTGGTACATACTTGACGCGCCGGAAGGCGCGGAGCTCGTAATAGGCCACAATGCAAAAGATAAGGCGGAACTTGAGGACATGATTAGAAATGGGAAGTGGGATGCCTTTATACGCAAGGTGCCCGTCAAAAAAGGCGACTTCATACAGATTGAGCCCGGAACGGTGCATGCGATAAAGGGCGGCATTGAGATACTCGAAACGCAGCAAAATTCAGACATAACCTATAGGGTATATGATTATGGGCGCTTAAGCGACGGGAAGCCAAGACAGCTTCATATAGAGCAGAGCCTTGATGTGATAACGGTGCCCGCAAAGAGCGTGGAGGAAAGCATAATAGGCGCACAGGAGCTTGAAAGGCGTTTTGTGAAAAATATGCTCAACCCTATTATTTCGTGCAAATATTACAGGGTATGGCATATGGAGGTCGACGGACAGGCGCAGCTTGAGCAAAATGAGCCGTTTTTGATCGTAAGCGTCATAGAGGGCAGCGGACAAATAAACGGCTGTCCCATTAAAATGGGAGACCATTTCATACTTCCTAATGGCTTTGGAAAGGCAGAGCTTACGGGGAATTTGAGGATGATTGCGTCGAGTACGAATTAAAAGCGGTTATGGGTGAGGACTATGTCTGATGTAAAGAGCGGCACCATACATAACATCTCTCATAACACAACTGTGCATCTAAAAAATATCAAAACTGACACTTTAAACAGTGTCAGTTTTCTTATATTATAAAACACGATAAGAAAATGCGCATTATCTTTCAACTGGTAGCCTGATGTTTGTATTACAAACCGAGACGAAGCCGCCCGAGCGGAAATCGGACTAAAGTAAACCCGCAAGAAGGCAACGCTGTGCGGCTTCGTTTAAAAATGGAGGACTAACACATGGAAAATGAAAGATATAACCTAAATAAAGAGCTCGCCCAAATGTTAAAGGGCGGCGTAATCATGGATGTGACCACGCCCGAGCAGGCTGTCATTGCGCAGGAGGCGGGCGCGTGCGCCGTAATGGCGCTTGAACGCATACCTGCGGACATAAGGGCGGCGGGCGGAGTAGCCAGAATGAGCGACCCAAAGATGATTAAGGAAATACAAAATGCGGTATCTATTCCTGTCATGGCAAAATGCCGCATAGGACATTTTGCGGAGGCACAGATTTTAGAGGCGATAGAGATAGACTATATCGACGAAAGCGAAGTCCTTTCGCCCGCAGATGATGTATACCACATTGACAAAACCAAATTTAAAGTGCCGTTCGTATGCGGGGCAAAAGACTTAGGCGAAGCGCTGCGCCGTATCAGCGAGGGAGCGTCAATGATAAGGACAAAGGGAGAGCCGGGCACAGGTGATATAGTGCAGGCAGTGCGCCATATGCGCAAGATGAACAAAGAAATCGCACGCCTTACATCAATGCGTGAGGATGAGCTTTTCAACGCGGCAAAAGAGCTTGGCGCTCCATACGAGCTTGTGCGCTATGTCCATGAAAATGGCAGGCTGCCCGTAGTAAACTTTGCGGCAGGCGGTGTTGCGACGCCGGCGGACGCGGCGCTTATGATGCAGCTTGGCGCGGAGGGCGTATTCGTCGGCTCGGGCATTTTCGAATCAGGCAATCCCCAAAAAAGAGCCGCTTCAATAGTCAAGGCAGTCACTAATTACAATGATTCCAAGCTTCTGGCAGAGCTTTCGGAGGACTTAGGTGAGGCAATGGTAGGCATAAACGAGCAGGAAATAGAACTGCTTATGTCCATTCGCGGCGAGAGCGGCGAACGCTGAAAATCAGCAGGGCACAGCAATTCGCAGTCTGCTTCCAGATTTTGCGATAAATACATCACAGGAATGGAGAAGCTCATGAAAATAGCAGTTTTAGCCGTACAGGGTGCGTTTGCCGAGCACGAAAAAATGCTTTCCGATTTAGGCGCGGATAGCATTGAGATACGAAAGAAAAGCGATTTAGAGCAGGACTTTGACGGGCTTATCCTGCCGGGCGGAGAGAGTACAGTGATGGGTAAGCTGATAAGAGAGCTTGACATATTTGAAGGTCTGCGCGGAAGAATAGAAAACGGAATGCCGACGCTCGGCACCTGCGCGGGTCTTATACTCATGGCGGAAAAGATTGCGGGCGGCGAAAGCCCGCATCTTGCCACGCTCCCGGTCACAGTGAAGAGAAACGCCTACGGCAGGCAGCTTGGCAGCTTTACGACAAAAGCGGATGTGTCAGGCATTGGCAGGCTACAGCTTACCTTTATAAGAGCGCCTTATGTGGAAAGCGTTGGGAAGGGCGTTGATGTAATTGCCACAGCAGGCGGGAAGATTGTCGGAGTCAAATACAAAAACCAGATAGGCGTGGCTTTTCATCCTGAGGTCACAAAAAACACCGCGCTGCACGAGTACTTCCTAAAAATGTGCTTGAGCATTTGCTGAAAAATTATGAAAATTTTATGTTGCAGGTACAATGCGACTTTGGTAAAATAGATACAGCAACATTTTCGTTATTTATAAATATTAGGAGGTATTTACAATGTCCACAAAGCGCAATATCATCGTAGGTCAGTCAGGAGGTCCCACAGCGGTCATCAATTCAAGCCTGGCAGGCGTATACAAGACGGCACAGGAAAGAGGCTTCAACAAGGTATATGGAATGTTACATGGAATCCAAGGTTTTCTCGACGAGCAGTATGTAGACCTGTCTACGCAAATCCACACTTATATGGATATAGAGCTCTTAAAGAGGACGCCGTCCGCATTTTTGGGTTCATGCCGCTACAAGCTCCCTGAGATTCATGAAAATCCCGAAACCTATGAAAAGATTTTCAGCATCCTCGACAAGCTTGAAATAGAGGTATTTATCTATATCGGCGGCAATGATTCGATGGACACCATCAAGAAGCTTTCGGATTACGCGATTGTTCATGGACACAGCCAGAAGTTCCTCGGCGTGCCGAAGACTATAGACAACGACCTTGCGCTCACAGACCATACGCCGGGCTTCGGAAGCGCGGCAAAGTTTATAGCGGCTTCCACCAAGGAGATTATCCGCGACGCGCTGGGACTCAGCTACAAAAAAGAAAACATCACGATTATAGAGGCTATGGGACGCAACGCCGGATGGCTTACGGGCGCTACGGTGCTTGCAAGGACGGAGGAGTGTGTCGGTCCTGATTTGATTTATCTGCCTGAAATTACCTTTGACATGGATAAGTTTACGGATACGGTTCAGGACCTTCTGCAGAAAAAGAAAAATATTGTCATTGCCGTTTCCGAGGGCATCAAGCTTGAGGATGGCAGATATGTATGCGAGCTTTCGGGCGGCGCCGATTATGTTGACGCGTTTGGCCACAAGCAGCTTCAGGGAACGGCGGCATACCTTGCGAATTATCTCGGAGCCAAGATTGGCTGCAAGACAAGGGCTGTTGAATTTTCTACCCTGCAGAGAAGCGCTTCGCACATTGCGTCACGCACCGACATAGACGAGGCGTTTATGGTAGGCGGCGCGGCTGTCAAAGCGGCGGACGAGGGAGATACAGGCAAGATGGTAGTTATCGACAGGGTATCGGATGACCCGTACATGGCGGCAGCAGGCATATATGATGTACACCGCATAGCAAACAATGAGAAGCTCGTGCCGAGAGACTGGGTAAATAAGGAAGGCAATTATGTGACGGAGAAATTTATCGACTATGTAAAGCCACTTATCCAAGGCTCATACCATCCGTTCATGGTAAACGGTCTGCCACAGCACCTTGTTTTGAATATGAATAACAAATAAATTGCTGTAAAACAGCGTTGACATGTTCAAGCTGCCGCGTCAGTGGCAGCTTGATTTTTGCAAAAATATTTTTATTGGATGCTTGGCTGATTAATCAAAAACAGGAGGACGCACATGGGTGACGCGATAAAGAATACAGAAAAAACCTGCGAGGAAATTGAACAGGATTTAAGAAAGCGTTTCAGGAAAAGTCTGTGGTGCCGCTTTACAAAAGCCATAACGCAGTACGATTTGGTAAAGGAAGGCGACAAAATAGCGGTATGCATTTCGGGCGGCAAGGATTCTATGCTTATGGCGAAGCTTTTTCAGGAATTGAAACGCCACGACAAATTTCCGTTTGAGCTTGTCTTTCTGGTAATGGACCCCGGCTACAGTCCCGCGAACAGGCAGCTCATAGAAAGCAATGCCGAGCGCCTTGGCATCCCGATAACCATTTTTGAGACCGACATATTTAAAGGCGTGTTCACTGTGGAAAAATCGCCCTGCTATCTGTGCGCCAGAATGAGGCGGGGGCATCTTTACAGCAAGGCGCAGGAACTTGGCTGCAACAAGATTGCGCTCGGGCACCACTATGATGATGTCATTGAGACAATCCTCATGGGTATGCTTTACGGCGGACAGATCCAAACCATGATGCCTAAGCTCCATGGCACGAATTTTGAGGGAATGGAGCTTATCCGTCCTATGTACCTCATCCGGGAGAGCACGATTAAGGCATGGCGCGAGTATAATAATCTTCAATTTCTGCAGTGCGCCTGCAAATTTACCGAAAACTGCATTACGGGCGAGGATATGAGCAGCACCTCGAAGCGGCAGGAGATAAAGCTTCTTATAAAGGAGCTTAAAAAAATAAATCCGTTTGTGGAGGGAAATATTTTTAAAAGCGTGGAAAATGTAAATTTGAGCACGATTATAGCGTACAAAAAGGATGGGGTAAAGCACCATTTCCTTGATGATTATGACGACATTTAAATCCGCGATGGTGGTAAGGAGGGTAAAATGATAACATATAACGAAAAGCAAAGAACATTTAAGCTTGACACGCCGAACACGAGCTATGTAATAGGCATTGTGGATGAGGAGGGCTTTATCGGTCATGCTTATTATGGCAGGAGGTTGGAGGATGCGGATGTTTCGTATTTAATGCGTACGGACGAGCCGCCCTTTGTGCCGAGCCGCAACAACAGGGAGCGCTGCTCTTTCTATGACTGTTTCCCATTTGAATATCCGACGGGCGGCGTGGGTGACTACAGGGAAAGCTGCATCAGCATAAGGACGAAGGGCGGACATACGGGCGCAATGCTGTCATATGTGTCGCATGAGATTTTTGACGGCAAGCCAAAGCTTGAGGGACTTCCCGCAACCTTTGGAGATGAAGGCGAGTGTACTACGCTCAGGCTTGTATGCGAGGATGCAATCGTCGGAATGAGAGTGGAGCTTCTTTATACCGCGTTTAATGACACTGATGTCATAACGAGAAGCGTGCGAGTGACTAATACGGGTAAAGAGCATTTTTATCTTACGAAGGTATATTCTGCCTGTCTTGATATGGACAATCAGGATTTTGACATGGTGACGCTGCATGGAAGCTGGGCAAGGGAGCGCTGCATACAGAGGAAGACGCTGGGCTTTGGTATACAGAATGTCAGCTCGTTCAGGGGAGAATCAAGCCATCAGGACCACCCTTTTCTGGCGTTAGTCAGTAAAAATGCCAATCAGGAAAGCGGCGAGATTTACGCCATGAATTTTGTATATTCGGGAAATTTCCGCGCTCAGGCGGAGGTATCGCAGTTTGACTATGTGCGCATGTCCATGGGCATACATCCCGAGAACTTCTGCTGGAAGCTTGAAAGCGGCGAGAGCTTTCAGTCGCCCGAGGTAGTGATGGTATATACGGACAAGGGCTTTGACGCTATGACAAGCAGCTTCCACAGGCTTTACAGAAAGCACCTTATACGCGGGGAATACAAGGACAGGAAGCGTCCGATACTGATTAACAACTGGGAGGCTACATATTTTAATTTTGATACGGATAAGCTTTTGCCAATAGCGCGTGAGGCGTCGAAGCTTGGCATAGAGATGCTCGTCATGGACGACGGCTGGTTTGGAAAGCGCAGCAGCGACGATTGTTCGCTCGGCGACTGGAAGGTGAATGAGGATAAAATCAAGGGCGGACTGAAACACTTGGTTGACGAGGTCAATAAGCTTGGGATGAAATTCGGCATATGGTTTGAGCCTGAAATGATATCGCCCGATTCAGACCTTTACAGGGCGCATCCGGACTGGGCGATAGCGATACCAAACAGGACGGCGACTCAGTCAAGGCAGCAGTATGTGCTTGATTTGTCAAGAAATGAGGTAGCCGATTATGTGTACGAGGCAGTCGCGTCGGTGCTTAGAAGCGCGAATATCGAGTATGTAAAGTGGGATATGAACAGGCAGCTAAGCGATATAGGAAGCTTCGGACTTCCGGCCGACAGGCAGGGCGAACTTTATCATAGATATGTGCTCGCGGTATATGGACTACAGGAAAGGCTTACGAGTGAATTTCCTCATCTGCTGCTTGAAAATTGCTCCGGCGGCGGCGCACGCTTCGATGCGGGAATGCTGTACTACAGTCCGCAAATCTGGTGCTCTGATGATACCGATGCGATAGAAAGGCTGAAAATTCAAGAGGGAACGGCTCTTATATATCCGCTTTCAACCATGGGGGCGCATATATCAGATTGCCCCAATCATGCGATAGGAAGGAATACCCCGTTTGAAACGAGGGGAATTGTCGCGCTTGCGGGGACATTCGGCTATGAGCTTGATGTGACGAAAATACCGCAGGAGGACAGGGAGATGATACCACAGCAGGTGGCGATGTACCATAAATTTAATGACCTTGTCCGAGAGGGAGATTACTACCGCATAGCTTCATACAGCCAAAACAAGAGCTTTGACTGCTGGCAGATAGTAAGCGGAGATAAGGCTAAGTCGCTTGTGACCTTTGTGCAGGTACTGAATCGTCCAAACTTCAAATCAAGGCGTATTCTTTTGAAAGGGCTTGACCCTGACAAACGCTATACCGTAAGCTTTGAAAACAACAAAGACATTGAAGAAAAGGTTTATAGCGGGGACACCTTGATGAAAGCGGGAATTTTGATGCCTAATCCATGGGGTGATTTTAAAGCATGGCTGATTTACCTGGAGGCTTGATAAGGCTATTCGTCTATCGGGGTCCAGGCTTTTCCAAAATCTACATCCTTAAACAGCTGGGTAAGTCCCGTAAGCTGTTTGAGGCGCAGAAGTTCGTCCCTGTCCATGCCAAGGTGCTTTGCAATCCATGCGTCTGAGCGTCCGAGGTCGTTTAGCTCCTTGACGATATTGCTCATGAGGTCCACATCATGCGAGCCTCTTGCGCGGTTGTGGCGTATGGTGCTTGCCATACGCTGGTCGAGGGGCTTGTTAATGACGGACACAGGCAGCATGCCGTTTTCACGCTTGTATATGTCGGGATAATCGAGCATTATGCGGTATCTGTGAAAACCGTCGATTATTATGTAGCTGTCGTCGGAGTCGTCGTGGTAGCATACTATCGGCATTGTGTAGCCGTCTTCCTTTATGCTGTCATAGAGGAGCTTCAGCTCCGGCGGGGCTACTGAGTTGGGATTGTAGTCGTTTGGCTTTATTTTGTCTATTGGGACGGAAATTATATTGTATACGGGACTTTTTTCGTTCATGCTGCTATGTGCCTCATTTCTTATTGGTTTTTTCTGATTTGCTGAGCTCTTCTATGCCGCGGTATTTTTGCTTTAGGGCGTCTATCGCCTGCTGCTGTTGTCTTGTCAGTCCGAAGCCCATAAAGCGGCAGATGTGGTCGTTCTTCAAAATGCAGTAGCACATCCGCTTCCAGCTTGGTATATCCTTTGTGCTTTTGATGTCGTCCGTATTGTCAGGGATATCGCCTATAAATATTATGCGTGAGTATTTCATGAGGGTGTAGTTGGAAACGCCGTTGCGTTTTATTTTGTAGCCATGCTCTATCAGTTCGTTTATGGCTGTTTCGTCAAGACCGCCGCCTACCTTGTGCCAAAATTCTATGGAGGTTTCAAATTTTTTTATGTAGTTATTTCGCAGACGCGCGGGCAGGGTGCTTAGGAGAAATTGGGTGTAGGATTCCCATGTGTGTCCATCCGGGAGCTTCAGGTTTCTGTAGCCCATTGCCTTGGTGCGTCCGTATATTGCGCCAAAGTTTGCGCCTCTTACCCGCCCGACAAGCTTCGCCCATATCTCCGGGTCAATCACGCGGTAGAGGTGCAGGCTTTCCTTGGCGTGGTCGTTAAACGGCGAGGCTACGCGCATCTGGTCCGGTGTCAGCCCTGCCATATAGTACATGTCGTAGAGGCGGTTATAATCGTAGCCAAAGAGGTAATTGGCATGCCACACATCGCTTATTGTCCAGTCGTATATCGGGGAAGCGCACCATACATCCTTAAATTGTTTGGTAATCCAGCATTTGTCGTCATAGCCGTATTTTTTATTTAATATGCCGCTGTACCGCTGCAGGGACTCGTCGGCGCGTATACCCAAAAGGCAGACTGTCTTTTTGTAGTCATGCAGGGAGCGGTACCAGCGCCCGAACTGCTTTGCAAGGTCTTCCTGGTGCATTTTGTAGCGGTAGGTGGCGATTGGGTTATTGTCGATATTTATTACATAAGGGTGCTTTGGCATAGGGCGTACCCATGCGTCTTTTTTGGTGTCGTCCCAAGGATACCAAAACATTTCATAGCTGCTCAGCGCTGTGCGCGTCGCCATGGGCAGGCATACCCAGTAGGGATATACATCGTCTTCTATGCGTTGGAAGGTGCGTTCTATGTATTCTGTGGTCATTGTGTATTGGGCCTCGAAATCCTGATGGAATACGCCGATTTTTTTCTCGGGGTAATATTTCTTTTGAAAATCCAAGGTGAGGTTGAGGAGGAGTCCGCTGTCCTTGCCGCCGGAGAATGAGAGATAGATGTTGTCAAATTCCTCGAATATAAAGCGGAGGCGTTCCTGTAGGGCGTCGTATACATTTTGGGTTGAGTATTCGCGTTTCATTTTTTCTTTTTTTCACCTGCCTGATGTGGAAAGATTGTATGTGGGACGGTACATTATATATTTTTATCATAGATTTGGGCAAAATTCAAGGAATATTGAAGGGACTGGGGGAGGTTTTTTGATTGTAGGGGCGGGGGTGGGGCGGCTTAGATATGTCTGCCGGGCATACCGAGGCATGGAAATGAGGATTTTCTAATACAATGCGTTTAGGTGTTCTAAGACGGTCGGGGTACGGCGCAAGTCGCCTTCCATGGCTCCATGCGCCTCAATTTGCGTCCGTGCAAATTGCCCCCTTGGTGCATCAGCATTGTATAAGAAAATCCTCATTTCCAGCCTAGGTATTCCCGGCAGACATATCTAAGCCGCCCCTTTTACAAACTTTTAGAATGCTGGTGCGAGTGAGGAAATGGTCTTGTTCCCTTACAAGCAAAAAAAAGGAAAGCATTCCGATAACCAGAAAACGCCGAGGGAAGTTTGCGGCATGCCCAGGCGAGAATGGGAGATTTCCTTATGCAATGCTGAAGCACCTAGAGGCCAATTTGCATGGACGCAAATTGAGGCGCATGGAGCCATGGAAGGCGACTTGCGCCGCGCCTCGACCGTCTGAGAACACCTAAACGCATTGCATTAGGAAATCCCCATTCTCGCCTCAGTATGCCGCAAACTTCCCTCGGCGTTTTCGTCCCCCCGCCAATCCCCTTTCATATCCCAATTTCCCCCTTGCCAAATCCTGAATATAATGCTACTGTTAATTTATGCAACAAAACAAAACACAAAAACCAAAAACGGAGGAAACCAATGGGGGGATTTTTTGGAGTAGCATCAAAACATGACTGCGTATTTGACTTATTTTTCGGGACGGATTATCACTCGCATCTGGGCACAAGACGCGGCGGCATGGCAGTATACGGGGAAAACGGCTTTGACCGCTCAATCCACAATATCGAAAACTCGCCTTTTCGCACCAAATTCGACAAGGACATGCAGGAAATGAAAGGCTGGTACGGCATAGGCTGTATATCAGATTTTGAACCGCAGCCCTTGATTGTACGCTCACATCATGGTACATACGCATTGACGACAATCAGCAAAATCAACAACATGGACGAGCTCGCGAAGCTCCTGTTTGACAGTGGATATTCGCACTTTTTGGAAATGAGTGGTGGTGACATCAATGCTACGGAAATGATAGCCGCACTCATAAACCAAAAGGAAAATCTGATAGACGGCATACATTACGCGCTTGAAATGGTAGACGGCTCAGTTTCAATCCTGCTGATGAATAAGGCAGGCATCTACGCCGCAAGGGATAAATACGGCAGGACGCCGATAGTAATAGGAAAAAAAGAGGACGCTTTCTGCGTTTCGTTTGAAAATTTCGCATACAAAAATCTGGGCTATGCCGACTATAAGGAATTGGGCGCGGGAGAAATCGCCGTCATAACGGAAGACAAATGCGTTACTTTGGTGAATCCAAATAAAGAAATGAAAATCTGCACATTCCTGTGGGTGTATTACGGCTATCCGTCAAGTTCTTATGAGGGCGTGGGAGTGGAAAACATGCGCTATAGATGCGGGCAGAAAATGGCACAGCGCGACAATGTAAAGTCCGACATAGTCGCGGGCGTACCGGACTCAGGTACGGCACACGCGATAGGTTATGCGAACGAATCAGGCATACCGTTTTCAAGACCGTTTATCAAATACACGCCGACATGGCCGCGCTCATTTATGCCTACAGTACAGAGCCAGCGCAATCTAATTGCCAAGATGAAGCTGCTCGCGGTGGAGGAGCTTATCAGGGACAAAAGCCTGCTGCTGATTGACGATTCAATAGTGAGAGGCACGCAGCTTAGGGAAACCACAGAGTTTTTGTACCAGAGCGGAGCTAAGGAGGTACATATACGCCCCGCGTGTCCTCCGCTGCTTTATGGCTGCAAATACCTCAACTTTTCACGCTCGTCGTCGGAGATGGACCTTATCACAAGACGCGTGATAGACAGGCTCGAAAACGGAAATGTGACGGACGAGGCGCTCGCGGAGTACGCCAATCCCGAGTCGGAAAAGTACGGGCGGATGGTAGAGGAAATCCGCAAAGAGCTCAACTTTACCACGCTCAGATTCAACAGGCTTGACGATATGCTTGACGCTGTGGGTATCGAAAAAGACAGGCTCTGTACCTACTGCTGGACAGGCGACGAGGGAAAATAGAAGCTTGTGGGCTGTTTTTTCTGAATCTGAAAAATATTTATGACCGTTTCGCGATTACATAAATATATTAGATAATAATGCGAAAAAACGGTGATATGATGAAAAATATTTATATAGGGGATTCGGGGGCGCTTGTCGAATATGTCCAGCTCGCGTTAAGCAGGGCGGGCTTCCCGACGGCGGTGGACGGACGCTTTGGGAGCGCGACCTGCCATATGCTTAGAGAATTTCTGGGCAGAGAGGATGCGGGGTGCTATGTTGACGAGGAGGTTTGGGAGCGCCTGATGCCGTACTTGAAGGGATATGACGCTTACATAGTAAAGGACGGCGATTCCATTGACAGCATCGCCCAAATGTCCGGCACATCGGCAGCGGCGGTGCTCATGGCAAATCCGCTGCTGGAAACCGCAGGACTGCGGGCGGGCGAGCGGATTTATGTGCCTTTTTCATTTGCGCTCGTGTCGGAAGAAGTGAGCTATACATCGTATTTAAGCGAGTGCATTATTGAGGGACTTTCGGTGCGTTATCCGTTTATTGTCACAGGCTGCATAGGCAAGAGCGTGATTGGCAGGCAGATAGCCTATATGCAGCTTGGCAAAGGAGAAAAACAGCTCTGCTACGCGGCGGCGTTTCACGCGAATGAGTGGATAACAGCGCCAGTGCTGCTTAAATTTGCGGAAGAGTACGCCGCAGCCTATGCTTCCGGAGGGGAGTTGTACGGCGAGAATGCGCGTTCGCTGTATGAGCGATACAGTCTGTTCCTCGTGCCAATGGTAAATCCCGACGGCGTTGACCTCGTAAACCGGGTGTTGGATGACGCGGCATATGAGATAAAGGCAGCAAGGATAGCGTCAGACTATTCGGAAATACCGTTTCCCGACGGCTGGAAAGCAAATATTGAGGGCGTTGACTTAAATCTGCAGTTTCCCGCGGGCTGGGAGCAGGCGCGGGAAATCAAATACGCGCAGGGCTATGTGTCGCCCGCTCCGCGTGATTTTGTAGGTCTTGCCCCAATAACCGCGCCCGAAAGCAGGGCAATGTATAGCTTTACAAAGTCGCATGACTTTCTGCTGATACTCGCATATCACACTCAGGGAGAGGTCATTTATTGGAAATATCTTGATTATGAGCCTGAAAATTCGTTGAGGATTGCGCAGTATTTTGCGCAGGTGAGCGGCTATGCGCTGGAGCTTACTCCCACCGCGTCAGGCTATGCGGGATACAAGGACTGGTTTATTCAGGAGTACGACCGCCCGGGCTGCACGATAGAGGCGGGGATTGGCACGAATCCGCTTGATATGAGCCAGTTTCCGCAAATATACGAGGACAATAGGCTTATACTTGTCGGCGGCATGACGCAGCTTGCGTAATTTCATGCTGCGGATTTTTTACTTTCAGGGCTTTTGACCGATTTTAGGGTATTTTTTAAAGAAAAAAAAGATTCAGGCTGATAAGCTGTCAGCCTGAAGGAAAGAATTTTGCCGTAGTTCTTGAAAAGTGATAAAATGTCCTGCCCTGCTGATAGACGGCAGATGCAGTATTGGGTGAAGTGCAGCGATGTATTTAGAATATAAGACCGCGCGTCTTTATATAAAAGTATAGCAGTTAAAAAAATAATGTATATAGGAAAATAGTACCAACCCGCTATATTTTAACCTGCTTTGATATTGAAACGGCGTTAAATAAGTAGTATCATTAGTTTAAAGGTCTGAAAATGCAGGCAGATAGGAGAGCATATGAAAAAAATATTTATAGACGGCAGCGAGGGCACTACGGGGCTTCGCATCTTTGAACGCTTTGAGGGACGCGATGACATTGAAATCATGAAAATCCCCACAGAGCTGCGCAAAGACCCGGACGAGGTAAAAAAATACATAAACGCGTCAGACATCACTTTCTTATGTCTGCCTGACGCTGCGGCAAGAGAAGCAGTTGCTATGGTAGAAAATGACAATGTCATAATACTTGACACTTCCACCGCCCACCGCACTCAGGAGGGCTGGGCATACGGCTATCCCGAGCTGTCAAAGGGTCATAGGGAGGCAATCAGGCACAGCAGGCGGATAGCGGTGCCGGGCTGCTATGCCACAGGCTTTATCACTATCGCGTATCCACTGGTCAACGGCGGTATTCTTCCGAAGGATTATCCTGTGTCCGCATTTGCCATGTCGGGCTACAGCGGCGCGGGCAAAAAGACGATAGCGGTCTATGAGGGCGAGAACCGCCCGCCTGAGCTTGACGCACCGAGAGAGTACGCGCTTTCGCAGGAGCACAAGCATTTAAAGGAAATGCAGTTGATTACGGGTTTGAGCAGAGCTCCACTGTTTTCGCCGATAATATGCGATTATTACAGTGGTATGCTGCTTACCGTTCCTCTTTATACGGATATGCTGAACGGCGCACAGACGCCTGAAAAAATTCATGCCTTTTTTGACGAATATTATTCAGGAGAAAAATTTATCAAAGTAATGCCGTTTGGCAAGGAAGCGGAGTACGGCGGATTTCTTGCCGCCAATGCATGTTCGGGGTGGGACGGCATAGAAATATATGTGACGGGCAACGCGGACAGGGCGCTTGTCACGACGCGCTTTGACAATCTCGGCAAGGGCGCGTCGGGTGCGGCAGTCCAATGCCTCAACATATTGCTTGGCTGCGAGGAGGATAAGGGATTAGTCTTATGACAAGTATACGGCTGCCAAAGGCTTTTGAGGAGAGAATGCAGGATATGCTGGGTGATGCATATCCTGCTTTCGTGCATAGTTATGAGCAGGAAAAGAAGAGCGCCTTGAGGGTGAATACGCTTAAAGGTACGGTCGGCAAATTCCTGAAAAATTCGGGTTTTGACGGTTTAAAGCCTGTCGCGTGGGAGCAAAGAGGCTTTTATTATGATGACGGCGTGCTCCGCGCGGGGAAGCATCCGCTGCATGAGGCAGGAGCGTATTATATTCAGGAGCCAAGCGCGATGGCGCCCGCGGCGTATCTTGAAGCGAAGCCCCATGAAAAAATCCTTGACCTGTGTGCCGCTCCTGGGGGAAAAAGTACGCAGATAGCGTCATATATGGAAAACGAGGGGCTTTTAGTCTGCAATGAAATCAATTTCTCGCGCGCGAAAATTTTATCGGAAAATATAGAGCGCATGGGGATAAAAAATGCCATCGTCACAAATGAAACCCCGCAGCGGCTGTCGGAGCTGTTTATCGGCTATTTTGACCGCATCCTTGTAGACGCGCCATGCTCGGGCGAGGGAATGTTCCGCAAGAATGAAGAAGCAGTGAAAGAGTGGAGCCCTGAAAATGTGAGGCTCTGCGCCGAAAGGCAGGAAGAAATACTTGCCTGCGCTGACGGTATGCTTCGTGCGGGCGGTAGGCTTGTATATTCAACCTGTACTTTTGCCCCGGAGGAGAATGAGAGGGTAATTGCGGGATTTTTGGAAGCGCATCCCGACTATATGCTTTTGGATGTATATAAATATGAAGGCATGTCTTCCGGAAATCCGGAATGGGTAGGCTGGGGCATGACGGACAAGGAAGCGTCGGCTGATTTGTCGGCTTCACTAGGTTGCAGTTTGGGTGCGCTTAAACGCACAATCAGGCTTTTCCCGCATTTATTGGAGGGCGAGGGTCATTATGTCGCGGCGCTTCAAAAGGGCGGTGAAGTGCCGGACGCATACAGGGGCATTTTGGCAAACGGCATTCAAAAGGGGATAAAGCCAAAGGAGATAAAGGAGCTTTTGGAGTTTGCAGAGGATGCCTTAAATGTCGGCTTGTTTGATGAAAAGGAGGAATGTATCCTGCGTTTTGGCGAACAGCTTTATCTAATGCCGCGCGGTATGCCGTCGGTGGACAGGCTGAAGGCGCTGCGCGCGGGGCTTCATTTGGGCACTCTAAAAAAGAACCGTTTCGAGCCGTCACACGCGCTTGCTCTTGCGCTAAAGCCTGATGAGGTGAAAAGAACCTATGCGCTTTCGGACGACGAGGCGGCGGCGTTTATAAACGGGCAGGTAATAAACGCGGCTGCGGGCACAACCATGGAGAAAGGCTGGTGCCTGATGCTTTACAATGGCTATAGTTTGGGATGGGGTAAATTTGCCGGACAGCTTATTAAAAATCACTATCCGAAAGGCTTGAGAAAATAATGGAAACGAAAAGAAATTCAAGGACGGCGCTCAACCTTACCCAAGGGCGTCCTGTGAAGCTGATACTCCTGTTTGCGATTCCTGTATTTCTGGGGAATCTTTTTCAGATTTTATACAGTCTTGTGGATACGAAAATCGTGGGGAGCATATTGGGCGAGGAGGCGCTGGCGGCAGTAGGCTCTGTGTCTATACTGTATACTCTGCTTACGGGATTTTTTAACGGTCTGAGTTTGGGGTTCAGCGTGATAACCTCGCGTTTTTATGGGAGTGGCGACGAGAAAGGGCTTAAGAAGAATGTAGCGGGTGCGATTGTGCTTGGCTTTTCTACGGCAGCAGTCATTGTACTTTTTGTATCAATGTTTTTGAACCGTATTTTGACACTTTTGCATGCGGGCGGCGGACAGGCGGATATGTCGCGGCAGTATATAAGCATACTGATTTGGGGAATGTTTGTCACGATTGCTTATAATCTCTGCGCTAATACGCTAAGGGCAATTGGCGATTCGGTGACGCCGCTGGTATTTTTGATAATTGCGTCCTTTACGAATGTGGCGCTTGACTACATATTTATACTAAATTTTGGGCTTGGCGTAAGGGGGGCGGCAATTGCGACAGTCGTGTCACAATTTTTGTCGGCGGCGCTCTGCTTAGTGCATATTTACAGGAATTTTCCGATACTCCATGTTTCAAGGGCGGATTTTAAGCTGTCGAGAGAGCAGGTATTTTCGATGTATCAGAGCGGGCTTTCCATGGGGTTGATGTCAAGCCTTGTGAACTTTGGTACGCTTGTGCTGCAGAGCGGTATCAACCAGCTTGGCACTTCGATAATAGTAGCCCATACGGCGGCGCGCAAGGTGTTTGAAATATGGAATTTGCCGGTGAGCGTAATCGGCTCGTCAATGGCGACCTACTGCGGGCAGAATTACGGCGCAAAGAAATATGACAGGATACGCAGCGGGATAAAGTCGGCGCTTATATTGGGTATATGCTGGGCGGGCGTTATTTTTATGCTGGCGCATACGATTTCAAGGTATCTGATTGGATTTATTGCGAGTACGGACAGTGAGGAGATATTGCATTGGGGTACGACTTATCTTGAATACGATATGTCTTTCCTCATAGTGTGTGTGTTTATCGTGGTGCTTAGAAATTCGATGCAGGGCTTCGGCGATTATAAGACGCCTATAGTTTCAAGCTTTATAGAGCTTGTCGGCAAGCTGGTGTTTACTTTTGTGTTTGTACGGATTTTTGGGTATTGGGGGATTATATGGACGGAGCCTGTCATATGGTGCCTGATGGTGATTCCGCTTATAGTTATGACAATTAAAAATCCAATTATGAAAAGGAAAGAGGCGTAACGGATATGCAGAAGGAAAATAAAAAATATGAGATTGACATGTGCAGCGGTTCTGTGTTCAAGAAAATGCTGATATTTGCGGTGCCGTTGATGTTTTCAAGCATTTTGCAGCTTTTGTTCAATGCTGCGGATATTGTGGTGGTGGGGCGCTTTGCGGGTGACAACGCGCTGGCGGCGGTTGGTTCAAACGGTTCGCTGATTAACCTTATCACCAATCTTTTCATAGGGCTTTCAATCGGTTCAAATGTGCTGACGGCGCAGTATTATGGAGCAAAGAGGGATGAGGATTTAAAGGAAACGGTGCATACTTCGATGCTGCTTAGTATTTACAGCGGCATTATACTGACGATTGTGGGCATTGCCTCGGCGCGCGTGCTGCTGGAGCTTATGCAGGCGCCAGAGGAGGTGCTTAATCTGGCGGTGCTGTATCTTCGCATATATTTCCTTGGGATGACTTCGACCATGGTTTACAACTTTGGCAGTGCGATTTTGAGGGCGGTCGGGGATACGAAGCGTCCGCTTTACTTCCTGCTCAGCGCGGGTATTATAAATGTCGTCCTGAATTTGTTTTTTGTAATCGTGTGCCATTGGGGAGTGGCGGGAGTGGCTGTCGCTACGGCTGTTTCCCAGACTGTT
>CANQSB010000024.1 GCA_947626435.1 uncultured Lachnospiraceae bacterium
TCATTATCAGCTATCAAGTATGCAAAGGTTAAACCTATCCGTGATGAGGACGGCGTAATCGTTGACTTTGAGACAACAGGCGACTTCCCTAAGTACGGCAACGATGATGACCGTGTAGACCTTATCGCTCAGGATATCGTTCACAGATTTATGACTGCTGTAAGAAGACATCATACCTACAGAAACGGTATTCCTACAACTTCTATCCTTACGATTACTTCAAACGTAACATACGGCAAGGCAACAGGCAACACACCTGATGGACGTAAGAAGGGACAGCCGTTTGCTCCCGGCGCTAACCCTATGCATGGCCGTGATACTCATGGCGCTGTAGCTTCATTGTCTTCAGTATCTAAGCTGCCGTTTAAGGATGCACAGGATGGTATCTCTAATACATTTACCATTATCCCTAACGCGCTTGGTAAGGAAGCTAAGGTCTTCTCTGGCGACATTGAAATTGATCTTAACAATTAATGTTATCTAACGCCGGAGAAGCCCTCGGTCTTCTCTGGCGATATCGAGATTGACCTTAACAACTAATTTCTAACTGCGATTTTTGAGAGGAATAGGTGCTGACTATGGACGAGAAATCTATGATTGACGACCTCGTGGCGCAGCTTGACGCGGGATTTTCCAAAGACAAGGCTGTAGGGCATTTCAATGTAGATGTTGACGAGGCGGCAAATTCTACAAAGGAAGTAGAAACTCTTGGATGTACAGACTGTTCCAGAACTCCCTTAGCGTGCAGCGTACCTACGCTGCACCAGGGGTTAGACGATTATCAATAATATAAATTTTATTAGGAGGTATATTACTATGGCAGACAACAATCAGACACAGGTTGACAACTTAGTATCATTATTAGACGGCTATGCTACAAAAGGCGGTCATCACCTTAATGTAAACGTGCTCAACAGAGAGACACTGCTTGACGCTCAGAAGCATCCCGAGAATTATCCTCAGCTTACAATCCGCGTTTCAGGCTACGCTGTAAACTTCATCAAGCTTACACCTGAACAGCAGGCTGACGTTATCTCTCGTACATTCCATGAGCAGATTTAATTGGCTGAATAATAAACAGGGGCTTGTCTAAAGCCCCTTTTTTATTTTAATCTTCTTTATAACCGTGTGCCAACGCCCATTTGCGGTATTTTTCTGCTTGTTCAAGCTGTTCAAGCGCCGCATCTTTCTGAGTCAATGCATCGGCAAGTCTAGCCTCTGACTCAGCAAGCCTAGCCTCTGACTCAGCAAGCCTCTCGGCATAATCTTCAAACTCTTCCCGCTCCCAGCAGCGTTTCTTAACTTCAAAGTCTGCACACAATTCATAGATTGTCTTAGATGCCTCGTTGATATAAACATCTTCTTTCGCCAACATTTTTACCGCCTCCCATGTCTTTGCTTTGAAAAGCTTCGCCCACTTGTCAATGCCGTATTTTTTGTCCTCATCTGTGGCAAGCTCTGTTTTATTTAAGTCTACCACACAGAGAGTAACGTTGTCACTATAAATCTGCCCTGTTTTGACATTTGCGAGCTTATATGTGGCATAAAATTCAGGCTCTGCTCCTTCCAGTGAAAAATCAAGAAAGCCGATATGTATGACAGGCTTGGCGTCTTTATACTTTCCGCCCCTGTTCAGGTTGTCGTAGGAACGGCATATATACGATACAGAGCGATTTCGCCAGTTGAACAGATTTGCAACCTGCATTTCAAGATTAATTATTATGAAATTATTGAGAATGACATTTACATCAAGCCACATCTGCTTTGAGTCAATCGACTCTCCCAGAATAATTGGGTTGGTAATCCTGACCTCCTTAATGTCATCCTCTGACAAATGCAGCAGTGCTTTGATAAGCCCGCGCAAAACGCGGTTGTTCTTCTGCAATACGGCACGGAACATATAATCGTTTGTCATATTGAAGGGAATTTCGCCTGTTGCTGTTTCATAGGTGACAGAGGCGCTTTCTTTTAAAGATATATTTTCTTTTGTCATTAAATATGATATCCTTTCAAGTTTATTTTAGGCAAAATGTGCATTGAAAAACATAAAATGCACCTTCTTAATAAAAAAATGTCGCACAACATACGCACTATATCATATTTAATTACATCTGTCCAATCGAAATGTAAAAATTCGTGTGAAATGTAAAAATTAATACAAAAAGCCCTTGGTTTTCCCAGGACTTACTGCCCCCAATCATATAGTTTCCAAGTACCGTCTGTTTCATCAAAGATAACCGTAAATCCCCATACCATTTCGCTTTCTTCTATTTCAAAAATTCCCTCTAAATGGATAATCTTTTTTTCCTGCAGCTGATGCTGCGCCCTATATTTGTTTTCATAATAATTGGATGTATTTGGAAAATAATCAATATAATGCAGGTCGTACTGCATATAAGTAAAATCCGCCGCATCGCTTAGCGGTCCTGATTCATAAATATGATTAAGTATATATTGTTTATCTCCTTTATTTGCTGCATTTACTATGTTAATAACAGTTTCTTCTGCCTGCTTTATTTCCCATTTGGTAAATCCGTTCATATCCGGCAGCAAATAGGCATTTGTAATCCATACTATAAACGCAATAATTGTTATGCTAAACACAAAAGACATATGGACAGACTTTTTCAGGCTAATCCTGAAGTCAAAAATACGATTAACTCTTTTCATAACCTGTTCCCTGCTAAAGTTAAGGGAACCTTTAAGCCCGGATTGATATCCATTCACAGCCGCGTAATGTAATGCATATTCTTTAGGACTTACACTCGTATTCTTAATCACTTCATAGTCGCATCGGTATTCCATATCCTCACGCAAAGCCTGCAGAAAAAATTTTTCATAATACGGAAGAAACCAATATATACAGCTTACTGCGTTAATTAATAATAACAGCAAATTATGCCTTCTTATGATATGAACTTTTTCGTGATTCAAAATACTATTTAATATGTCACTTTCTGCCAATTCCTTTGGCACATAAATTACAGGGTGTATTCCATACACCATGGGACCTATATCCTCTGTAATTACTACGTTAATACTTTTTTTACCTATCAAGATGAGTGAATGAATTCCTACGCATTTTTCTTTTATTTTTTTCCCAGTTCTTACAGCTATTAATATTTTTATAATGGCATTTACCAAGAAACCAATTGTCCATATAATCAGAGCAGCCGTGATAAATAAATTTTTGGCTGCGCTTTTACGCAATATACTTGAATTCCGCTGACTGCCCAGTATAGCTGCTAATTCAAAATATTCGTTTTGCCTGCTGTCCGATATACCCTTTACCCCGCTTATGTAATTGATATCTCCAATAGCTGCTCCCGCTTCAGCAGTTAAATGCAACGGCAATAGCGAAATAATAAAAAAACCAATCCAATATACCGTCAATATTTGCGGATGTATTTTGTCCCCGTTGGTTTTGCGGACAAGCAGAATGATGCTGCCCATTATTGTAACTCCGACTATATTCCACAATGCCTCAGACATATTAATCCTCCGTTGTTGCTGCACATGCGAATTCTTTACATTAAATCTAACTGCTCAAGTATTTTACTTATGATTTCTTATATAGTCCAATACACCTTCCAATTCTTCCAATGTGATTTTTTCATTTTCAGCAAAGCTCAATGCTGCTTGTTCCCAATGTCCATCATAAAACTTGTCAATCACTTCGCGTAATGCGTTTATTCCTCTTTTTCCCCTTGAATGGGTGGGCATAAAATACTGAACCTCTTTTTTAATTATTGTAACGTTCCCTTTTTTTACCAATCTGCTTACTAATGTTTTTATCGTACTGTCTGCCCACTTTTTTTCTTTTTTTACCAGCTCTATGATTTGTTTCATAGTAATCGGATTCTTTTTTTCAAGAATCTCCAATATAACTTCTTCACTTTCCGTAATTGAATTATTTGCATTGCCCATCAGTTGGAATCCCCTGTAATTTATTATCTATAGTTTACACTTTGTAGCCTCTTTTTGTCAAGTTACAAATTGTAAACTGATAAAACAAAAATTACATATAACCCGCCACGCAAAGATAATCATTCTGCAAAATATAAATATACATCCTCCAAATTGGGGAGCACCTCGCGAATTTCACCGACCTGAAGGCATTTGTCTGAAACTATCCGCATACATGTTTTATCCCCAACCAACATAATATTTGCAATTTTATATTCTGAATGTTCATAAAATTTCTGCTCATCATGCCCAACCACTGCCTCAAATACCTTATGTTCAATCTCCTTCAAAAGTATATCAGAAGCATTCTTACGCACCAATAAGCCATCCTTTAAAATCAGTATTTCCTTTGATATATATTCTATATCGGATACCACGTGCGTTGCAATCAGTACAATTTTATCTTTTGATATTTCGCTGATAAAATTTCTTATGCGTATTCGCTCTTTGGGATCAAGCCCTGCTGTCGGCTCATCCATTATCAATATCGGGGGACTATTCAATAATGCCTGCGCTATCAAAATGCGCTGTTTCATTCCGCCCGAATATGACTTTAGCTTCTTATAGCGACTCTGCTTCAGGTTTACAATTTCAAGCGTCCAATCTATTGTTTCTTTTGCCTCTTTCCTTTTAAGTCCCTTCAGTGCTGCCATATACCATAAAAACTGCTCACCTGTAAAGTCATCATAAATTCCCTGCTGCTGCGGCATGTATCCAAGCATGCCACGGTATCTTGAACCCATATGGAATATGCTAAGACCATCAAGCGTAATTGTGCCGGCATCAGCTTTCAAATTGTCCGTAATAATATTCATCAGAGTACTTTTACCTGCCCCATTGGGTCCCAGAAGTCCATACACACCCGAAGTAAAATCAGCGCTAAAATCATTTAACGCATATGTTTTTCCGTTATTATAACTCTTTTTAATTCCATTAAGTTTTAATACCATCTCAATCCCCCATGCTGCTTTAGCGGTTCAAGAGCCAATGTTCAAAATTTTCAGATATCGCCCATATTTCCTATGGAATCAGAAAAATCATATTAAAACTCCAATTAAAATGATATGCAATAAGGGCACATATACCAGCCACTCCAATGCCTATAAATATAATTACTGTTTCATTCCTGATTATTCTGGAAACAGCCTGTCCAAAACCGCATACTGCCATAAAACTCAATGCCTTTAAAACAAATACCAGCGCAAGCATAGCTCCTATGGAAATAGTGGCAGAAAAATTCTGTGTTGTAAAATCACACAGCTTATGCTTTGCCGTGGAAAAATGGTCGATCATATAGTATTTTGTAAGCAGCGGCGATTCCATAATAACATAAATCATGCATGCGCATATCGCCACACACCGATGCTTGCTGCGCTTTAATTCCTTTCTTCCCCTCAGTGTAGAGCGTATAATCAGAGCCATATCCTTTTTTTCATCTACAGTATAAATACTGCTTATAAAAAATATCAACAGCACTGTACCTGCAAACCAAATCTTTACATCAGCTGCGCTGTCCTGCCATAATTCCATATATGCCAATTCATCAACCATATATTTTTTCCGTATGTCCCCGCCTCTTTTTTCCAATTCTTCAAGTTGTTTCTGAACCTTAGCAAATCCATCTTCATACATTTTTAAATAAGCATCATATACCTGTCTGTCAATAATGTCTGTATCGCCCGAATCAACCGCTTCCCGCAGGCTTTCTATATAAGCTGCCTCATTTTCAATATAATCATATGTGTCTTCGGTTATTGCTCCTTCCAAATTGCTCAAATATACATGATATGCCGCAGTTTCTGCCGACCCATAGTAGCGCACCATATTAATATCCTCAAATTCCAAAAACCACCAGAATAGCAGCAAAACCAGCGCCAACGCTTTTTTCTGTTGAAACATTACTTTGTACAATTCATAGTATGTCAGACTCAGATGTCTGCTCAAAAAACTCATCTTTCCCCGTATATATTGAAACAGCGTCTCAATACGGCTTTCGCTTTTTATTTGACAGGTTTTATGAAATATATATATGCCAGCCGATGAGAAAACGACAATCAGCATAAGCGCGGTCCAAAAAGCCGCCTTATTTTTTCCTATCGGATAACCTAAAATGTTTAAATTGTAATACTCACCAAGTACCTGCTGCATATCCCAGCAATAAAACGGATTTACGCTTTTTATGATTCCGAATGTGCCGCTAAGTGAAAACACCTTGCTAAAGGCATATTCTGCTAAGAGACCCGCCGCTGAAACGCATGCTGCCATAACGGCATTTTTCAACAACATTCCGACTGCAAAAAATATGCATATAAATACTACAGCTATGCATATGCGTATAAGCATCATAGCTATAAGAGCTTCCCTGACTGTCAGCATATATGTACAGTTGCGAAACGCATCTGAGGACTGGACGGTTCTGTCCAAATCGCCATATCCATAAACAATTCCAAAAGTCAAGGCAATACTGCCTTCAAGCATAACAGTAAATACAGCCGACGCTGCAAGAATTGTAAAAAGCTTTGCCGCTGCAAGGGTAACATGTCCTCTTTCATTACATTTCAACAAAAGCACAAGATTTTTGTCCCTTTCCCAAAACATAACATAATAGCTTAATACCGCAAGAAAAATCAGCAGAAATACAATCCCAGCATTGTATTGTGCAAAAGCATCTATTCCATAGCAGTTATCCGACTTTATTACAATATTTAAAAGGGGATAAAAATCCTCATTGCTTTTTATCAGATTTCGGTACACATAACTATTTTCGTCAAGGAAAAATGAGACTTCCTGCATTTTTTCAGAGCGCTGCTGCATTTCGTTTACAAGTTGGAAATAGTCTTTTGCATATGCTGCTTGCGCGTCAGCCTCATTTTGATAATAGCCTGAAATATCAGCTGCTTTATTTCCGCTTAGAAAATCATTATAACATTCCCTCTGCTTATATATGTAAAAAAACCTATCCGTGGATTTCTCATAAGCATATGCCATAAAAACATTGCAGATTATGAGCAGCATGGAAACCATAAGAAATATTTTCCTTTTGCACAGTTTGACTATCTCATATTTTATGAGCTCCTCCATTATTTATCCCTCATATGGAATGGTTTCCATTTCAATCGGTTTGCCGTTATAGCTGCCTATACCACTTTTATCCCATTTAAGGACACCCCAGTTTTCAGAATTTTCAGAATCATCATATATCAGGTACATACATTCGGAAGTTCCTGGTCTTGGGGCGCCTACGGGCAGCGTAATATCAGACGGAAGCATATATGTGTCTACCAGCTTAAGTTCTTTGTCATATACCCAATAGGTTTCGTCATCTTTATCATATTCAAAAAAACCAAGCTGCGAAAGCTCTACCATTGCAATATCCGTCTTATACAAATATTCCTCATCGCAAGAAAAGGTATGCCCCATTTGTATATTTTCCATACATACCTCAATGTTTGAACCATCCAAATCGGCAGCATACATAACGGCGGGTTTAAAATAATCCTGTTCATATCCGCTCACAGCTTTAATCAACAGCCTCCCATTCCATAAACAACAACCTATTACCTGTACGCCTTCCTGCCGTTTAGAAATGGTTAACTCCTTATTCTCCCTTTTATTCAAATCATAAATATATGTTTTCGTAAACCTATGCATTTCACCGTCGGACTCCAATGTTGTCGCTGCGTCCAGCAAGTAATAAATATAATTGCCATAGCATTGAATGTGTGCGATTACAGGACCTTCGGCTTCATCGCTGGTTATCGAAAAAATTGTCATCGGACGCTTAACAATATCTTTTAAGTCTATTGCTTTCAATGCTACTGCATCAATCAGTTCTGATTGTCCGTCTTTTTCCTTTTCCATGTACTTTTTCTCGACATAATAAAAAATGTCCCTGTGAATCCCCCAGCGCTGTATCCACCTGTCATCCGAAAACTGATATGCTAATTCTTTTTTAGCTCCATCGGCTGATATCCGATAAAGCTTCTGCGTATTTCCCTCATCAAACCACAGTGTAGCCTCCAAACAATATATAAAACCATTACAGTATGAAATCCCTTTGCAGAATTCGTTGTTATCAGCCACATAGGCATTACACTTTTCTTTTCTTATCTGCTGAGTTTCCTTGTCATGCAGACAATCGACCTTATTGCAAAGCGGCAGGATTTTATTCGTTGTTTCATCAAGATAATATATAAAATCCCCATGCCTCAGGTAATAGCAGCCTTCCCCTTTCTGAATGTCCATATATTCCCCTATGTCATTCATCTGCATATACTGGAAATCGCTGCCTTCCACATATGCATTGGGAAGGCTTTCCCTTCCGCATGCGGACAATATGAACAGGCTTATTATTATAACAACTACTGCTTTTCTTGCTTCCATTTGCTTTTCTCCTGTATGGGATATCATTGCATAAAAATCATTATTTGCAATAGTTTTATTTTTCCGTGGGTTTTATTCCATATTTATTTTGTATAACCCATCATTTAAATCAATATATAACCCGCCATCATAAATATAAAAAGAATTTATCGGCAAATCGGATCCTGCATCATATGTTCCTGCTTTGTCCCATTTATCCTGCCTGTCATCCAATTTATATAAGCAATATGCGCCTTCTTTCCCATCACGCTCCAAATCTAAAAGGGCATATAAAGCATCTGCTGAAGCATCAAGCGCAGGCACATACCCATAACGGCAATGTTCTATGTCATTGTCCACAGATACACTTTCCCAGTTCGCGCCGCTGTCAGTAGTTTCAAACAGATAGCCATCGCCCCTTAGCTGTGTTCCAATGTAAAGGCGCTCTGAGGATAATGCCGCAAAGCTTGTGGGATATCCGTCTATTTTGCTGCTGATGTCAATTTTGTCATATGTTTTCCACCTGTCATTTGTGGAATAGATATACTTCTCCATCAATCCTGCTGCCGGACCGCCGCAGTAGAGGAGATAACCATTATCCTCGTCAAGCATATCAAGAAAAACGTCGCTTTCTCCGTGCTCAACTGGTATGGTATTCAGAATGTCTTTATTGGCATTTTCGGAAACTACAATGTCCTCGGTTTCAAATGAGTCAGAATTTTCAAACGAAGCGGAAATTCCAAAATTATAATCATGTTCTGATGAATCCATGTCCACCGAAACCAGTTCAAGCTGTTGAGCATCAGTGTGTGCAGATGTACACCCACTTACGCTTAACGTTGCTGCAGTTATAAATAAAGCCATTTTACGAATTTTAACATTCACAGCTGCTAACCCCCTTTGATATTAAACTAACCGCATATTCGTATCTACGACTACTCCTGATATATTCACTGATTGCAATCGCTATATATCCCAATTAGTACAGCATAAATTAAGTTCTTTATACATTCATTTTCAGAAAAGCTTGATTTTTCAGCATTTGCAAAAGTGTTTCCCAACCTGGAGGCATTGCCAGACAAAAATACGCTGCTAGTCTTATACTCATTATACTTTTACACGTTCTCCTGAACCATATGCTCAGATGTTCTATTTTTAATCTTCTTTATAACCGTGGGCTATTGCCCATTCGCGGTATTTTTCCGCCTGTTCAAGTGCCGCGTCTGCAGCATCCCTCTGTGCAAATGCAGCATCTCTCTGCGCCAGTGCATCCGCAAGCCTAGCCTCTGATTGGGCAAGCCTCTCGGCATAGTCCTCAAATTCCTCCCGCTCACAACACCGTTTCTTAACCTCAAGGTCTGCACAAAGCTCAAAAATTGTCTTAGACGCATCTTTGATATAAGCATCTTCCTCCGCCAACATTTTTACCGCCTCCCATGTCCGTGCTTTGAAAAACTTCGCCCATTTGTCAATGCCATATTTTTTGTCTTCATCTGTGGCAAGCTCTGTTTTATTTAAGTCTACCACACATAAGGTAACATTGTCACTATAAACTTGCCCTGTTTTTATATTTGCAAGCTTATATGTCGCATAAAACTCAGGCACCACTCCTTCCAATGAAAAATCAAGAAATCCAATATGTATGACAGGCTTGGCATCTTTATACTTGCCACCTCTGTTCAAACTGTCATAGGAACGGCACATATACGATACAGAGCGGTTCCGCCAGTCGAACAGATTTGCAATCTGCATTTCAAGGTTAATGATTATGAAATTATTAAGAATAACATTTACATCAAGCCACATCTGCTTTGAGTCAACCGATTCTCCCAGAATAATAGGGTTGGTAATCCTGACCTCCTTAATGTCATCCTCTGACAAATGCAGCAGCGCTTTGATAAGCCCGCGCAAGACACGGTTGTTCTTCTGCAACACAGCGCGGAACATATAGTCGTTTGTCATATTAAAGGGAATTTCGCCCGTTGCCGTTTCATACGCAACAGAAATAGTTTCTTTTGCATGTAAATTTTCTTTTGCCATTAAATATGATATCCTTTCGAGTTTATTTAGACAGAAAGTGCATTTTAAAGACAAAAAACACACTTTCTTAGTCCGAAGATGTCACACAACATACGCACTATACCATATTTAATTGACTCCTGTCCAATCGAAATGTAAAAATTCGCTTGAAATGTAAAAATTAATACAAAAAATATAAATTTTTTCTCTTGAATGGGAATTGAATTTACACCGCGTAACCCTTTTTATCAAGTTACAGATTATAAACTATAATTGTTTCATATCTCCACCAATATCCTGCCATTGACATAGCAAAAAAGGCTTAGTCCGCCTTTTCATTTCTTTCTGTTCGTAGTACAATTATAATAATGAAACAACAGCTGAAGGGATGCAAATGTTATGGCAGAGATAATTTTTTCAGATTTTTATAGGTAAATATATTATCATACATTTTTTTCATATTATTTACCACTTTTACCCAAATATAGGGTATAATATTATTTATAGGATAATTTTATGCCAATTTTTTATTATAAGAAAATGAAAGGTTGATATTATGAAGGGAAGAATACACTCACTTGAATCATTTGGCACGGTTGACGGACCAGGCGTGCGTTATGTCGTCTTTGTGCAGGGCTGCCCTATGAGATGCGCCTACTGTCACAATCCCGACACTTGGGAGATGAACGCGGGTACTCTTATGGAGCCTGCGGAAATTCTTGAAAATTACGAGAGAAACAAGCCCTTTTACAAGGGCGGTGGCATCACGGTAACAGGCGGCGAGCCGCTCATGCAGATTGACTTTCTGCTTGAGCTTTTCACCATGGCAAAAGAACGCGGCATCCACACCTGCATTGACAGCTCAGGCATCGCCTATAAGCCAAACGCCAACCCCGAATGGCTTGCAAAGCTTGACAAGCTCTGCGCCGTCACCGATTTGGTTATGCTCGACATCAAGCACATCGATCCCGAAAAGCACAAGGAGCTTGTAAAGCAGCCAAATGACGGCATACTCGCGTTTGCAGAATATCTTGACAAAATGCACGTTGACATATGGATACGCCACGTCGTAGTCCCAGGCATCACGGACAATCCCGAAGACCTGCACAAGCTCGGTTACTTCATCGGCGGACTAAGCAACCTAAAGGCTCTCGACGTCCTCCCATACCACACCATGGGCAAAAAGAAATACGACGAGCTAGGCATACCATACCGTCTCGAAGGCGTACCCGAAATGGACAAAAGCCGCGTACCCGAACTGAAAAAACATATCCTCAACGGTATCAAAGAACGCCGCGGCATACCCTATACAGAATAAACCCATACACCATTAGCCTATTAAAATAATAGCCACACGCCAATTACCAGCCCAAAAAGTGTTATACACCCCAACAACACAAACTTATGACTAGCAGCATCATGGAATATACCAATAACCAGCCCTAGCAGTGTTATACACCCCATGAAGACCTTTTGAAGGCGTCGGCACTAAGCTCAATGGCGCTGTAAAAGCGTAGCTCCTTTTACAGCGCCATTGAGTTTAGTGTCCGCTACGCCTTCAACAAGCGCAAGCGGGTCTTCATGGGGTGTATAACACTGCTAGGGCGTCCCATTGCCACACACCCCCTTCTATATATAAGCGGGCAACTCACTCACATCAATATAAATAATGAAATTTCCCACACATTTTTTCTACTTTAACCTTGTATTTCCCACTCTTTTATATTAAAATATCTATATTAACAGGCATTATACACAAAAGCCCGTTAAACCAACGTGATTTGGCGGATTACCGCTGTAAATTTTATCATATAAGGAGGAACTTAAGCTATGGCATACCAGATTTCTGACGCTTGCGTATGCTGCGGAGCCTGCGAGGCACAGTGCCCCGTAGGAGCTATCAGCATGGGCGACGGCAAGTTTGAGATAGACGCTGACAAGTGCATTGACTGCGGTTCATGCGCGGGCGCATGCCCTACAGGCTCTATTTCTCAGGCATAAGCAAACATATTTTAAAAACATTAATGCCACGCTTTTTATGCGTGGCATTTTGTTGTTTATCCCAAACCAATTTATTTTACCTCAACAGCCTTTTTAAAAAAGCTAAACTCCCTCTTAGGCTTTTTCTCCTTCTCCTTAATGAATTTTACAGTATTGTCCTTTATTGCCTCGGCTTCTTTTGTTTTCGAGCCGTTTTTTTCTTTATCCTTTTCCTTGTCCAGCTTTTTCAGAATAGACTTAGATGCCTTCTTAGCGCTGTATTGGCGCAAAAGCTCGTCTATCCTCTTATAGTATTCCTCGTCCCGCTGCTTGTCGCTCTCCTGCTTTGACGCTGTCCTCTCGTCCTCGCGCTCCTCAAAAAGCCTGAACTGGTAATCAAGCTCCTTGCAGATGTCCGATTTCACGTTGTCCGTAATGCGCTCAGTGAGCGTATGTACCATAGCCTCATTGTTTTCCGCTACCGCTTCCTTTATAAGCTTCTGGAATAAATACTGGAGCCTTACCATCTGCTCCTTCTGCGTATCTGCATTATTGGCGCTCAGCTGTGTGCTGCTGCCGTTCTCCTTTTGCGGAGTATCCTTTATCTGAATTGCAAGCTCATTATTTTCACGCTTTTCGTTATTTTCACTGCTTTCGCCGTGTTCATTCTTTTGCTGGCTCATGTGGCGTTCGCTTTTAAATTCCTTCCATTTTGCCTCGTCCCCAGGCTTTAGCTGGATAACCTTCATATCGCCGTTTTTGCCTATCTTTGTAAGCTGCTTTTGTGCAAAGGGATTGTCCGCTCTCATATCCATAGACTCCTCCTGTCCGCCCTGAATCTGCTCAAGCACCATTCTGACTGCCTTTAGCTGCAGTCCTTGATCCTTGAGATTCTTGATTTTTATGAATCTGTCGATGTCCTCCTGAGTGTATATCCTGTGCCCTTGCTCATTGCGCTTTATCGGAAGCTCCAGCTCCTCCTCCCAGTATCTTAGTACATGCGACTCCACATGGACTTCTTTTGCAGCTTCGTTGATTAAATATCTTTCCTTTACCACTTTTATACTCCTTTCTTCGACTAAGTGTAAACGCAAAGCTGCATATATATTCAATTAATATATTAATATATCAAAAGAGGACACGCCGCAATTTGCAATGTCCTCCTTAGTATATCCCGTATTTATCATTCCAAAAGTGAACACGGCAGCCAAAAATCCTTCTCGCATCATTGTCATTTCGCCAGATTTGCAAACTGCGTGTAATCAGGCAGCCATGCGAGATTTATCGTGCCTATTGCGCCGTTTCTCTGCTTAGCTATGTTAATCTCGGCGACGTTTTTAAGCTCCGTGTCCTTATTATAATAGTCGTCGCGGTATATAAACATCACGACGTCCGCGTCCTGCTCTATCGCGCCTGACTCCCTTAAATCTGACAGCATCGGCCTGTGGTCGGGGCGCTGCTCCACGGCGCGCGAAAGCTGCGACAGCGCTATAACAGGAACGTTAAGCTCACGCGCAAGCGCCTTTAGAGACCTCGATATATCGGAAATCTCCTGCTGTCTTGATTCAGTCCTGCCTGAGCCAGACATAAGCTGCAGGTAGTCAATTATTATCATCTGCAGGTCATATTCAAGCTTAAATTTACGGCACTTTGAACGCAGCTCAGCCATGCTTATGCTCGGCGTGTCATCTATGATAAGCTTTGATTTTGCAATAACATCGGCGCTCTCAACAAGACGCTCCCACTCGTCGTCCTTCATGTTTCCTGTGCGGATTGCTTGTGAATTGACTTTTGATTCCAGTGAAAGCAGCCTGTTGACAAGCTGCTCCTTTGACATTTCCAGTGAAAATATGGCTACCGCCTTATTGTCCTTGAACGCCACATGCTGGGCTATGTTTAATACAAATGCCGTTTTTCCCATTGACGGGCGCGCCGCTACCAGTATCAAATCCGACGGCTGCATGCCAGCGGTTTTGTAGTCCAAATCCAAAAAGCCTGTCGCTATGCCTGTCACCGCGCCTCCGCTTTTTGACGCCGCCTCTATCATATTCATAGTGTTCATGACAACCTGCCTGATAGGAACAAAATCGCCATTATTCCGTTTTTGGACTACATCAAAAATCTTTTTTTCGGCATCATCAAGAATATTTTCAAGCGGCTCCTTTTGTGAATAACAGCTATTTGCTATCTCCTCATTTACGCGTATCAGCCTGCGCATAACTGATTTTTCCGCCACTATGCTGGCATAACGCTTAATATTGGCAGAGGTCGGCACTGCCCTCATTATGTCGCCTATGTATTCAAGGCTGTATATTTCAGGCGGCGCTCCTTTTTCCTTAAGCCTGTCCTGAAGCGTTATCAAATCGACGGGCACGCCCTCGTCATGCAGCTCAACCATTGCGTCAAACAGTATGCCGTACTGCTTTCCATAAAAATCGTCGCCTGTTATATACTCGGAGGCTACGGTTATGGTCTCCGCGTCTATAAGCATTGCCCCTATCACGGACTGCTCTGCCTCAATGCTGTTGGGCAGGACTCTTTTAAGCACTGCCTCGTCTATGTCAGCCATTGCAATACCACCATTCTGTATATTCTCAGCCTATACGCTCTCCACATGAACCCTGAGCTTTGCCGTCACCTGAGGGTGCAGCTTTACAGGCACCTCAAAACTGCCTGCCGCTTTTATAGGCTCACTTATCTGTATCTTCTTTTTGTCTATGTCCTTGCCGTACTGCTCCGCGACTGCCTTGGCAATTTCCTTTGATGATACCGAGCCAAATGCCCTGCCGCCTTCGCCTGCCTTTATTTCAGTCTTTACCGTCATTTTTTCAATTTCAGCCGCAAGCGCCTTTGCCTCCTCAAGCTGCTCGCGCGCTATCTTTTCCTCATTCTGCTTTTGGAGCTTCAGGCTGTTCATATTTGCGTTTGTCGCCTCCTGCCCCAGCTTTTTAGGTATGATGAAATTCTTTGCGTAGCCGTCTTTTACCTCTACGATTTCTCCCTTTTTCCCTAATGATTTGACATCTTCCAACAGTATGATTTTCATTATATTGCCCCTTCCTCAAGCATCTGGTTTAATGTGGTCTTGATTATATTGATTGCGCGCTCGGGCGAAGTGTCCGCAAGCTGCGCGCCTGCGATATTCATATGGCCGCCGCCGCCAAGACGCTCCATTATTACCTGTACGTTTACCTCGTCAATCGACCTCGCCGAAATATATGATTTTCCATTGTAATCCGTAACTACAAAGCTTGCCTTTATGCCATTCATATTTAGCAGCTCGTTTGCCGCCTGCGCGCCTATCTCCGTGGGGCTTTCAAGCCCATCTGCAGGACATATGCCCATTGCGTAGGCGTTTTTGTAAATCTCGGCGTTCCTTACCGCCTCCGCCTTTGCCTTGTACTCATTGGCGTCATCTCTGAACATCTTGCGCACGCGCGTCACGTCCGCGCCGCAGCGCCGCAGAAACGCCGCAGCCTCAAAGGTTCTGACGCCTGTTTTTGCCGTGAAATTGTTTGTATCAATCATAATGCCCGAATACATACAGTCGGCCTCATTATTTCTGACCTTTACAGTGCCGGCTATATACTGCAGTATCTCCGCCACCATCTCACAGGTGCTTGACGCATACGGCTCTACATATGAGAGCGTCGCATTTTCGATTATTTCCGAACTCTGCCTGTGGTGGTCTAGCACCACAACTGTCTTGCAGCCCCTGATAAGCTCAGGGCACTCCGTGATGCTTGGCTTATTTACGTCTACAACCACAAGCACCGTATTGCTGCCCGCAAGCTCCTGCGCCTCGGCAGTACTTATGATAAAATCCTCCTCGTACACATTCCTGTCCCTGAAAAGCTCGACTAGCGGCTTGACAGAATTTGTGATGTTGTCTATAACTATATGCGGTTTCCTTTCAAGCGCCCTCGCTATGCAGCTCACGCCCACCGCCGCGCCAAACGCGTCGGCATCAGCAAGCCTGTGCCCCATAATAAGCACCCTGTCTTTGCTTGTAATTATCTCCTGCAGCGCGTTTGCTTTGACTCTCGCCTTTACGCGCGTGTTCTTTTCCACCTGCTGGCTCTTGCCGCCGTAATATGCTATCGAATCGGGCGTCTTGATAACAGCCTGGTCGCCACCCCGCCCGAGCGCAATGTCAATCGCGTTTCTTGCGTACTCCATGCACTGGTTGTATGTCGGCGCGTCAAGCCCCACGCCTATGCTGACCGTGAGCGCCATCTCATTGCCGATGTTTACGGTCTTTACGTCTTCAAGCAGGTCAAAGCGCGCCTCCTTTATCGCAAGCAGCGACTTTTTACGCATAATCACAAGATACTTGTCCTTTTCCGTCTTCCTCACTATGCCGTCAAGCGATGAAATATACTTGTTTATTTTCCTGTCTATCAGCGCTATCAGAAGCGAGCGGCGCACCTCCTCGACGCTTTCAAGCGCCTCGTCATAGTTGTCAATGTAAATCAGTCCCATGGCAAGGCTCTGGTCGTCAATCTCGCCCAGTGCTTTTTTAAGGTCGGTCTCATCAAAGAGGTAGCCCGCAATCAGCAAATTGCCGCCATCGCTGTCCAATACCTCGCTGCTCTCCAGCACCTCATCTATCGAAATTTTTTTCAGTCTGAAAAGATAGTCATGCTCCTCAAAGGAAACCTCCATCTCCGTCTGCTGCTCAAACTCCAGCTTATCCCTTGTAATATACGGGAAAATTGACGTTATAGACTTGCGGTAGCCCTTTTCCTTGTGAGTTATCTTCTCAAACGCAATGTTTGTCCATATAATCCTGCCGTTTTCGTCCATGAGCACATGCGGAAGCTCCAAATCCCTCAAAAGCCTGCGCTGTATCTGCCCATACTGAGTGGCAAAGCTTATAAATTCATTTAATATAAGCGGCTTGTTGTGGTTCAGGAGGGCAAGCATCACTATAAGGTAAAGCGCAAGAAACGCCGTGACGCACAGTCCCGCTGTTATATCCAGAAAATATATTCCCACATTGACAACCGCCAATATAAATCCTAATATCAAGGTAGCCTGAAGGTAAGACCTCAAATGCCCCTTGAGCCTAATCCTTTTTTGCTTCATGTATCCCCTCATTAAGCCGCCAGCCGCAGCTTATGCTAATCGTATAAATTAAGTATATCATTATTTTCCATAAAATTCCATAGCATATTTTGTCAGTCATTGTCATAAACTGCTGTTTTTTGCGTAGAGCTTAACAAGATTTATCAGTATTCCAACTACCGCTTCCATATCCTCGATAACAGCAAATTCATTTCTGCCATGATGCCCCTCAGAGCCTGTGCATATATTGGGACAGGGCAAGCCGTCAAAGGAAAGCCGCGCTCCGTCAGTGCCGCCTCGTATCGCCGAAATTTTAGGCTCTACGCCCGCCTCTCTCATAGCCTGCGCCAGATTGTCCACAATATGCATATGCGGCTCTATCATCTCGCGCATATTGCTGTAGGAATCAGTTATTTCCACATGGAAAAGCTTTTCGCCGTACTTTTCGTTTAAGCGGTCAGCCGTCTTTGCAAATATCTCCTTGCGCTGCTCAAACCTTTGCCTGTCGTGGTCGCGTATGATAAAGTCCGCCGACGCCTCCTCAACAGTGCCATTAATATCCGTGATATGGAAAAAACCCTCATAGCCCTCCGTATTCTCGGGACATTCATTCGGCAGACCGCCTGCAAACTCGTATATCATCTTAATGGCGTTTCTCATAATATTTTTCGCATAGCCTGGGTGTACGCTTTTTCCTGTAACACGAAGCTTTGCGGCAGCGGCGTTAAAGCACTCAAAGCTCATATCGCCAAGCTCGCCGCCGTCAACAGTATAAGCGTAATCCGCGCCAAAGCCCTTGATGTCAAAAAACTCGACTCCGTTGCCAACCTCCTCGTCGGGAGTAAAGCCGATACAGATTTTGCCGTGCCGCACTTCGGGATTCTTTAGGAAATATTCAGCCATAGCCATTATTTCCGCCACGCCCGCCTTGTCATCGCCGCCAAGCAGGGTGCTGCCGTCCGTCACAATAATGCTTTTGCCTTTACAAGACTCCAGCATAGGAAACTCGCTCACCCGCGTGACTATATTCTTTTCGGCGTTTAAGACAATGTCGCATCCGTCATAGTTTTCAATTATGCGTGGCTTTACATTCTCGTCGCTCACGGCATCGGAGGTGTCCATATGCGCTATAAAACCGATTGACGGCGCGCTGCTGTCTGCGCCAAGATTTGAAGGAATTGACGCATATACATAGCAGTGCTCTCTGTCATAACGCACCTCCGACGCACCCATCTGCGTAAGCTCGTCCGCCAAAAGCGCCGCAAGCTTGTGCTGCTTTTCTGTAGAAGGCACTTTATCCGAAAATTCTTCTCTTGACTGGGTGTCGATCTTCACGTACCTTAAAAAGTTTTCTATTACCCTGGAATACGACATTTCTTCCTCGTTTCTGCGCCGTTTGAGAGTGTCAGACGCAAATATTTTTATATATGATGATTTTATGCGGATATCAGCTGTTGGCAAAAAGTGGTTTTTTATGCTGCTTTTCTTAATATATCACTATATGGCGGATTAGTCAAATATTACGGGAATTCTGCGGCATTATTGAGGTACTTATTAAATTTTTGTTTTTAATTTTTGCGATACCCCACCCCCATGCCAACACCCAGAAACCGCTTAGATATGCCTGCCGCGCATACCTAGGCCGCAAGGGCGTGTTTTCTTATACAATGGTCCAACACCCGGAGGGCGATTTGCCTGGACGGCAAATCGAGGCACACGGAGCCACGGACGGCGACTTGTGCCGGCCTCGTCCTCACTAAAACACCTAAATCCATTGTATTAGAAAATCCGTCCTCGCGGACTGTGTATGCGAGGCAGGCATATCTAAGCGGTTTCGTCCGCTTCAGCCAATACCTGTTTCCACCATCATCACCCTCACCCCACATACTTTTTCAATATCCCCTCAACCTGTCTCGCCACCACCCCCACAGCCATCCCAGCAACCGCTCCGCCTATCATAAGCAACGGCAAATAATACACAATCCCCCAGCTTTCCAGCACGCACACCGCCACAATAAACTGCCCAATATTATGCGCCGTACCGCCCGCAATACTCACCCCAACTATAGAAAACCCCTTCAGCCTCTTTAAACCCAGCATCACCAAAAAACTCACCACGCCCCCCGCCATACTGTAAATAAGCGATGCCATATTCCCAAACATAAACGCCGACAACACAATCCTCGCCACTAAAATAATAAACACCTGCCTAGGCGGCATATAATACAGTCCCATCAGCACGACAAGATTAGCCAACCCAAGCTTAATTCCCGCCACGCCCACAGAAAACGGAATCAACATCTCTACATATCCCAAAATCATCGCCAATGCCGTAAGCATTGCAGAATACGCAATTTTACGCGCCATTATAATACCCCATTCCTTATATAAAAAAGGCTTTTTAACACCCCAACCGTCGGATTTGCGCGCCAACGCAATCCCTATGTCGTATCAATACATTTACCCTAATACAAATCAGCCAGAGAAAAAGCAGATCCTGCCGCAAATTCGCCAGACAGCACAGGCAAATTCAACCGACTTCATTAACGAATTATCTCATATTCCAGTTCCGACGCAAAGCTGCCATCAAGTCCCTCCGTCACATAAAGCTTTCCCTGTTCATCAAAAAGTACAAGTTCAAACTCGCCCTTATGCCCGCGCCAAAGCTCCACCGCCCTGTCATACCCCATCACAAAAATCGCCGTAGAAAGCCCGTCCGCAAGCGTCCCATCACTACACACCACAGTCGCGGAAACAAGCCCGCTGTCCGACGGCTTTCCCGTCCTAGGGTCTATTATATGATGGTAAATTTCACCGTCCTTTTCAAAATACCTCTCATATCCCCCCGAAGTAACCACCGCCCTGCTGCTGCCAGCTCCGCCCGAAAATCCTTCAAAGGAAAGTATTCCCAAATAAGGCAACGCCCCATCAGGACTTTTGACCGCGATTTTCCACTCGCTCCCATCAGGCTTTGAGCCATATATCTGTACATTGCCGCCAAGATTCAGTATCGCGCCGCCTATGTCGTATTCCGCCAAAACCTCCGCGACACGCTGCGCCGCATATCCCTTCCCTATGCCGCCAAAATCAAGCTCCATTTGCCGCGGCATTTCCAACCTGCCTGACTCACGCGAATATTTAAGCCTCGACATATCGACATACGCCAAAAGCTCCGAAAGCTCCTCATCATCAGGCACCCTGAACTCGCCGCCCGCAAATCCCCAAGCCTTCATCACGGGATAAATCGTTATGTCAAATGCGCCCCCGCTCATCTCATTTATTTCAATCGACCGCTCCAAAAGATACCCCAAATCTTCCGAAAGCACGCCCTCCTTTTCAGCATTAAGCCGCGAAACCTCGCTGTCAGCGTTACCCGTAGATAACAGCTCATCTATACGCCGTATTTCAAGAACAGCCCTGTCAAGTGCCTCCTCGCCTTCAGCGCCATATGCCGTAAGCTCCATATAAGTGTCCATCGCAAACACCGACCTTGACGCGCTTTTACCCGTTCCATAATGTTTAAGCAGCAGACACGCAATTATAACGCATACCAATAAAGCAGGAATACTCCTGCAGACCTTCCCACTAAACCGCCTATTTCCCAAAGTGGCTCCTTTCATTATACAACCAGTCACTTGAAACACTTCATTCAACTAAAAAATTGGCTGCCCTCTCGAACAGCCAACTCTTACAATTATTATTTTTGATTAATCAATCGTGTAAGGCATCAACGCAACATGACGCGCGCGCTTGATAGCTACCGTCAAAGCCCTCTGATGCTTAGCGCAGTTGCCTGTAATTCTCCTCGGAAGGATTTTACCTCTCTCAGAAACATACCTGTTGAGCTTGCTGACATTCTTGTAGTCAATTACATTGTCCTTACCGCAAAATACACATACTTTCTTTCTACGACGTATGCCGCCTCTCCTTTTCATCGGGGAATCAGCTTTTTCAGTTTTATTAAAAGCCATGATAAAGCCTCCTATTCTTAAAAATCTTATACAACGGAAAACGCACTTTGCAAATTTCCCATTGTAATTAACCAAAACAGATTATTAGTTAAATGGCAATTCCTCATCTATTCCGTCAGGAATATTCATAAAATCATCGCTTGCCGACATAGGCGCCGCCGACTGCTGATTTGAACTGCCGCCATCAAAGCCTCCTCCGGCGTTTGATGAGCTATTCTTGCTCTCGGCAAATTCCTGGTCATCCACGATAACCTCCGTGGTATAAACCTTGACGCCGTCTTTATTGGTATAGCTGCCTGTCTGTATACGACCTGACACGGCAATCTTCGTGCCCTTGCGGAAATACTTCTCCGCAAACTCACCCGACTTGCCGAACGCGACGCACGGAATAAAATCCGCCGTGTTTTCGTCATTACCGCGATTAAATCTTCTGTCTACCGCAAGCGTATATCTTGCAATTGCCATAGGGCTTGCGCCCTGTGAATATCTTACTTCAGGGTCTCTTGTTAAACGTCCCATTAAAATTACTTTATTCATTTAGTTCTCCTAATCCGTATGCGTTTATTTGCCGTCCTGTTTAACGCACAAATATCTGATGACATTTTCCATAAGACGCACTCGTGACTCGACCTCACCCGGAACCGTAGGCTCACCGTCAAACTGAATGAAGTAATAGAAGCCTTCCCTCATCTTGCGAATCTCGTATGCAAGCCTCTTCTTGCCCCACTCGTCCACATTCGTAATAGTGCCGCCGTGCCTTGTAATAATGTCCTTTACCCGCTCAATAGTAGCGTTTCTGTCGTCATCCTCAAGCTTAGCGCTTACAACAACGGCCAATTCATATTTGTTCATCTTGTTACCTCCTTTTGGTCTTTGGCTTCTCCCCGAAGGAAAAGCAAGGATTTTATATATCACGGAAATTTATGTTAGCATATTTTCTTTTTTTTTTCAAGAGTTTTGTAATTTTTTATGATATTTTTTTGCCTGACAGCGGTTTTAATCCTTCCTACCAAACTTATTTTTCACAAAAAGCTGCACCTCGTAGGGCTTCAAAAACTCCATGCGCTCGCCTTCCAGCATCACATAGCTGTCATGCAGGCTGTAAACCTTTTCGTCATTTGTATGATTAATGACAAACAACCAGATTTTGCTGTCATTTTCGCGCGTCATCAGTTCTACGCCTGCGGGCGCGCTGCCAAGTGTCGCGACTCCGCTTTGGTTTACAAAGTACTCCACCAAATCCTCCATAAGCTCTTCGCCCGGCTCTGTGCCGACATACCAGACAACGCCGTTTTCATATTTATTTTCCGTAACGGCGGGCGTCTGCTTGTAAAAGCCTGTGGAATACTCGGCAAGCTGCTTTGCGCCTTTTAGTTTTATTATATCGCACCATTTTTGCGTTTCATACTCATTTTTCCCAAATAATACGCCACCCGTCGTTTCAAGCAGGCAGTCGTACTCAGGCACCTCTATGCCGCATATGTCGCCAAGCCTCCCCGGCAGCTCGCGGTCAGTCATGCAAAGGTTTGTCGCGTCTTTTACACCAGTGCGCATTGTGAGGATAAGCCTGCCGCCTGCCAACACATAATCGATATACCGCTGCTCCAACTCCGGCGTCATCAAATACTGCAGTGGCGCGACCACAAGCTTATACTTTGAAAAATCCGCCGTGTCAGGTATAAAGTCCACCGGGATTTTTTTGTCATAAAACGCCTTGTGGTACTTATAAAGCTGCCCCACATAGCTTAATTCAGGATGATGTGGCTGTATGTCAAAGGCGTAATTTTGCCTGAAATTGTGGACGATAGCCACCTCCGCGTTTGGCATGCTGCCTTCAAACTCGTCCATATATTTTGAAAACCTGTGCGTGAGCTGCTTTGCCTCCTCATATGTGCGCCCCGGATTGCCACTGTGCCCTAATATGCCGTGCCAATACTGTTCTGTGCCCATAGCGCATGTGCGCCACCTGAAAAACACAACCGCGTCAGCGCCATGCGCCACCGACTGCATTGCCCACACGCTCATCTGCCCCGGTTCAAGCGCCCTGCCCATTATCTCCCAGCCTGCCATTCCCGCCTGCTGTTCCATAATCCAGAACGGCATATTTTTATACCCGCGCACCACATCATGTGACGCCGCAAGCTCATTGTCGGGCTGGTGCGGCTGCTTCTGCCAATGTCCCGCGGGGTAAATGTCATTCGACACAAAATCAAGCAGTTTTCCTAAATCATAATAGTCCACTTTATTGTCAAAGCACATATAGTTATGCGTGATAAAATGCTTCGGGCAGTTTTCCCTGATGATATCCGCCTGCATTTTGGCAAAGTCAACAATCAAATCGGAGCAGAAGCATTTCCAGTCGAGCATCGCTGAAGGATTCTCGCCGACAGCCGTAATAAGCGGCGTGCTTATCTGCGAAAAGCTGTTGTAGCCCTGGCTCCAGAACGCCGTACCCCATGCGTCATTTAATCTATCTATCGTGCCATATTTTTTGATAAGCCATTTTTGAAAATTCGCGCGGCATGAACTGCACATGCATAAATCGCCATGCGAGTTGCCCAGCTCATTGTCAATCTGCCAGCCTATCACGCCCTCATTATCGGCAAACCTTTGTGACATTGCCGTTACAAACCGCCTTATATGCCCGCGGTAAACTTCATTTGACTGGCAGTCATGATGCCTGCCGCCAAAAAATCTGCGTCTGCCCTGTCGGTCAATCGGCTGTATCTCAGGATTTTTGCGAACTATCCATGCGGGCGGAGCGGCTGTAGGGGTGCCCAGTATAGTTTTGATGCCGTATTTGTTTAAAAGGGCAACCGCCTCTTCAAGCCACTCAAAATGAAATTCGCCCTCCTCCGGCTCCATTTTAAACCATGAAAATTCTGCCATTCTCACTACCTGAACGCCCATTTCCTGCATAAGCCTTGCGTCAATCTCCCAACGCTCGCGGCTCCAATGCTCAGGATAATAGTCAACCCCAAAATGTATACCCATAATCTTACCTCATTTCCGCGCCTTCACTCGCGCACAACAGATTTACGGCAGACAACGCCCTTTCCACATGCCAAAATAAAAAATTTATCTGCTCCTGCATAAGCGGCAGCCTAAAGTCATTAGCCAAGCAATATCAACAATGCCGCCAAAACCACAGCTACAACCGTCATCAAGCCAAGCTTAACATACCATTTCCCCGATGTCTGCGGTATAAAATCAAGCACAAAATACATCACCGCAAATATGACAAACAGCCACAGCGGCGCAAGCATTAAAATAATGTTTTCCATAAAAAACATCGTACACAAAAGAAAACCCAATACTGTCCCCACAAGCGCAATGACTGCGGCGACATAAAAATTTCCCTTTAAAATACGCCCTAATTTTTCCTTCATATAATAATCTCCATTCTGCCAACAGGCTGGTACGCGGACAAATGCAAATACTTGATATCCCGCGTTTGTCAGCGCTCCGCTCTATCTGTCAAGCCCGCGATATACTCCCTGACCTTGCCCATCACTTCGCTGTTTTCCCAAAATTCCCTGTGTCCTATATTTACGGTCACAAAATCGCAGCCATTGCCATAAGCCTGAAAAAGCCTTGCAGAGCTCTCATATGGAACTGTTTCGTCTATATTTGAAGCCAGTATAAGCGGCTTGACCGACACATCCTTTGCAAACTTCTCCGCCCGCATCTTGTATGACACCAAAAGGCGCAGCGGACCGTGGAAAATATTCAGCTTATTGTTATAAAGGTCATAGCCATCGGCATACGGCGCCATAAGCACTAAGCCTTTCGGATTCCTCTGACTCGCCACATAATTTGCCACGCCCGTGCCAAGACTATAACCCATAATTACTATATCGTTTATGTCGCTTCTCTGGTCAAAATAGTCATATACGGCTAATCCAAATTCTTTAAGGCTTTTGTCCGATGGAACGCCTGCGCTTTTACCATACCCTGGATAGTCCACATAGGCAAAATTGCACTTTGAAAATGTGACAAGCCTGTCATTTTCTTCCATAAGCCATGCCATTCTTGCCGAGGAATTATCCTCGTTTCCTCCATAATAAAGCACAAGAGGCGCACCGTCATCGGCATTATGCATAAGCCATCCCGAATATTCGCCTCCATTTATTTCAATTTTTTCAATGGTATCTTCATAATCTGCCATGCTGTTGTACGCCTTTTCATCAAAGCTCGTCTTAAAAAGCACGGCTGGCGCAAACGCATACACCGCGACAAGCAGAAGCGCGGCAACCGCAATGACAGAAAACAAAATATTTGCCAAAAGCATCGCCTTCAGCTTAAGCTTATCCGCCACAATGTCAAATACAAGCTTCAGCACGAAAATAACAGCCGCCGCGCAAAACATCACAACAGCCGCGCGCTTTACGCCGGCGGACTTAAACATAAACCAGACGAAGGTTACAATCGTACTGAAAAGCAAACCCGAAAGCAGCGCTCTTTTAAGCTTAGTTTTTATTTCCATTTGTATATCCCCCGTTTTGAAAAATTAGGCGTGCGCGCTATATTCTCGTGACAAGCTGCTCGACAAGCTTTGCCGAATGGGCCGCTGCCGCACGCTCAAACTCAGGATAATCCATATGGGCGCTGCCGTCCGCCTTATCCGATATTGCACGGATTACGACATACGGGATTTTGTTCAAAAATGCCGCATGCGCTATTGCCGCGCCTTCCATTTCCGCGCAGGAGCCGCCGAAATTTTTGATAAGCGAATCCTTCACCGCGCCGTCTGAAATGAACTGGTCGCCGCTCACCACTCTGCCCTCGTACACGGAAATGTCAGGATTTACCTCCCTGCAGACAGCCATTGACTGCTCCACTAGAGTCCTGTCCGCCTTGAAAAACGAGGTCTCCATCTGTGGGATAATGCCAAGCTCATAGCCAAGCGCCCTCACGTCCATATCATGCTCGCATGCGTCGCTTGAAACCACTATGTCGCCGATATTTATCTCCGCCCTAAGCGAACCTGCAACGCCTGTATTAATCACAGCGTCTACATTAAATATGTCCGCCAGAATCTGCACGCACATGCCAGCGTTTACCTTGCCAATACCGCACTGGACAATCACAACGTCCTTGCCGTTAAGCTTTCCCTCGTGAAATTTCATGCCCGCCTTTTCGACTATTTTAATCTGTTCGAGCTTTGATTTGAGCTCTGAAACCTCAAGCTCCATTGCTCCGATAATTCCTATTTTATTCATTTTAACTTTCCTCCATACCGCCTTTTGCGGCTTAAATATTGTTGAAAATACTGCCCTTGCGCTGCTTTGCAGCTTTTTTATCCTTGAAAAATGCCAGACTTATAGCATTTCCCGTGCAAAACTCATCGCTTGCTTTACCGCGGTCTGCTCCTTTGCCAAGGCAATTATCTCGTCATACTGTTTATACATTTTCTGCACCTCGTTTTCCAAGGTGTAATAATGCCCTATATACGGCACAAGCAGCACCATAAAGAGAAATATGAGCGCAAGCATCGGCATATAGCATGCAATACAGTATATCCCCAGCGCGATAATTGTCATAAGCGCGAATGTGACTGTCACTATCAGATGTATAAGGCGTTCATGCTGGAAAAATGACACTTGTGTCAGATGTTCATTCAATACCGCCTGCCAGTCTGTTCCTTCGGGCATATCCGCTATAAGCCTGTCTATCCTTTCCCGATAACCTACAATTCTTTTTTTCATTTTTACACCCATTCCGACCCAAAAGCATCCTGCCAAGATAAGCACAAACGTGCCAAAATCTCAAACAATGCTATGGCAGTCCTTCATGCCACCGCATCACTGCGGATAAACAAGCCTGTCCTCGCTTATGCCGTATAAGACATTTTTGAGATAATGGTCTGCGAGGTAGTTTGCCATGCCCAAATTCATATCGAGATAGTTTCCGCAATCCTTGGGGCTTGCGCCAGGCACTTCGTCCTTGTAATCGCGGATAAACTCGTACATCTCAATCATAAGCGGCACTATATCCTTCGATTCATAGTCGCCCGCAAGCAGCAGATAAAAGCCGGTCCTACAGCCCATCGGTCCGAAATAAATCGTCTTATCCTTATAATCCTTATGGTTTCTCAAAAAGGTCGCCCCCAAATGCTCTATCGTATGCACCTCCGCCGTATTCATTACAGGCTCCTCATTAGGCGAGGTCATTCTCAGGTCAAATGTGGTAATCGTATTTTCGCCCACCTTGTCCTTTCTCGATACATACACCCCCGGCTGCAGCTTAATGTGGTCGATTGTGAAGCTTGCTATTTTTTCCATATAAAATCCTCCATTTCCAATTAAATGCCAAAATTTTCCACATACTGTATTGTCCGTTTCCAGCTAAAGCGTGCATAATGAATTTTATCCGCAAATCCAAACCATTCAGCATAACGCCATTACGTAAATCTGGCATACGAAAAACACTAGTTTAATTTTACAATAAATGGGTATGTATTTCAATCCTTTAGCGCCTTTTTAGAAATTAAAAAAGCCAAAAGCCTTGATTTTAAAAATCCAAAGCTCTTGGCTTTTACTGACTGTTATCTTTTATTTCCCCATAAGCATTTTCAAAAGCTCGTCGGCGCTGTCCGCCATAATGCCGTCCTCGCTGCCGCAGCCCTCGTATCTTGCGTGGTAGGTTACTCTGCCGTCGTCCCACAGCTTCGCGCCAAATTGAAGATATATCAAATTACCCTCGTATGCTTTTTCTGCCTCTTTCATTTCCTTGACGGCTTTGTCAATTTTTTCAAGCAGTTCATCATCTAAATTTTTAACGTCGTGGGCATCAAGAAGCACATTGAATTTAGCGCAATATCTCCATAAACTGTCCTCCCTAAGATTTGAATCGGCGCTCGTATAATAATTGAATCTTGTATCATGACCGTCCGTGGAATATTTAGCCTCTAAAGCGTCTATGTCTGAATATTGCCCGAATACAGGATTTTTAAGGCTGCCTGTCTTCATGCACCTTCTTTGAAACCAATCCCACTCAAGACTTGATGCCTCAGCAAAAAGCGCATTTATCGTCGGATCGCTTTTAAGTGTCTGGCTGCGATCATTGATTGGCTGCTTTGAAAAGTGCAGGGTTTTTGCTTCCTGGAACTGTAATTCAACCGCGTCATCGGCTGATACCTCGATGTCACGAATATCTATCTTGTCATATGCGTGAGGTTCGTAATCAGCAGGCTGAGAGGCTATATGTAGGTCATAATTTTTTTTGATTAGCAAATCAAACGCCCTGTTATGCAGTTCACGCGCCCTCGCGTATGTATCAGGATCATCCAGCCTAAAAAGCTCCTGTATATCCCATGTATCGCTGGTGCTGCTGTACCTTGCTTCCTTTTTCAATTTGGCTGAATTGTTTTCCCACGCTTCTCTTGCAGCGGTTACTCCTGCTTTTTTGGCATTGCTTATAGTATTAACGGGAGTGTTTTCAAGCTTTGCCTTGCCTTCATTGGATATTTCCGATTTAATGCCTGAAGATGTATCTTCTTTGTCCAAACCAGCCATTTTAAATTGAGGGGTTAGATTGTTGAGTACAGAGTTTGCCTGAATATTGGCTATTGGTGTTTGGTTCACGTTAATGGTTAAACTATTGGGCATATGTTTTTCCTCCTAAAATCTTTTTTAACTCTTTCATCGTACTTATAGACTGTGCCTCTTTTCAACGACAATGTAATGTTTTAATATATTGATTCCTTCTGTTATACTCACACGCATTTAGATTTCCTTCCTGCCCATCACATGGCATTAAATTATGTGACATACAATGGACAGGAATTAGAAAATCTTAGTGTCCATCCGTATATTTCCCCATAAGCATTTTCAAAAGCTCGTCGGCGCTGTCCGCCATAATGCCATCCTCGCTGCCGCAGCCCTCGTATCTTGCGTGGTAGGTTACTCTGCCGTCGTCCCATAGCTTTGCCCCGAATTGAAGACGCTTCAAATTGCCCTCATATACTTTTTCTACCTCTTTCATTTCCTCAACGGCTGTATCAATTCTTTTACGCATGCTTTCATCTAAATTTTTGACCGCATGCGCGTCCAAGAGAACATTAAACTTGGCATCATACCGCCATAGACTGTCCTCGCTCAGCTTGGAATCCGCGCTCGTGTAGTAGTTGATCCTTGTATCATGTTCATCCGTGGAATATTTATTCTCCAAGGCATCTATGTCAGCAAACTGCTTGGCTACAGGATTGCCCGTCCAACGATCTGCTCCCTTGGCGGCATTTTTAAATATCTGTTCTTTAAGCCATAAAGATCGAATACCAACTAATTCATTATAACGATTTACCAATGACATCGACTCTAAATTATCGGAAAATTTCATATCGTATTCACTGTCAAACTGTAACCCATCCACATTTTCGACCTTATCAGCATCTATTTGCATTTCGTGATAATCAGACTTGTCATAAAGCTTAAACTCATAATTGTCTGGCATACCCTCAGCATATGTAAACTGATACCCGCTGGGTGGCAGCTCATCAAGCCTCTGTTTCAGTTCTTTTATCTGTGCATATAAATCGGGATTATCCAGCCTAAGTCTTTCATCTATATTATACTGATCAGAATAACGCGCCTCCCACTTTAAAACCGAAGAATTACTTTCCCAGTCTTCCCTGACGGCAGTTTCTCCTGATTTTTTTACATTATCCTTATTTGCATTAATAGCACTGTTCTCAAGCTTTAATCTGCCAAGCTTTGATATTTTCAATTCAACGGCTGTCTGTGCATTTTCCTCGTCCAAACCAGCTACCTTAAATTGCGAGAGACTATTCATGGAATTTTTCTGAATATCGGCTATAGGCGTTTGATTGATATTGATGCTTAAATTATTTGACATATGTTTTTCCTCCTAAATTTTAATATTTTTTAATAATAATGAAGCCTAAATTATTTATCTTCCCTCACCTCAAATCCATCTCCTGCCATCATCATTGCCATTTCTTTACTTATTACAGTTTGCTTGTCTTTAGCATGTACAATATATTTTTCTCCCTGCTTTATGATATATGTATTTTCGGGTGTTATTTCAAAAGTATTACTGTCCGTCACGATTTCAGACTGCGGGGGGGCATACGATGACCGAAAAATAAAAGAATAAGATACTATCAAAACCAACAGCATTATCATTCCGATAAATACATTGGCATGATTTTTTTGTACAACCCCCATATCCGCCACAATCTGAAAGCGCTCTAAAATGCTGTCTGAATGGTTTTCTATCAGTCCTGCCATTCCTACATACTTGTTTATCTGCCTGCTCTCACGGAATGCCTTCAGCATAACTGTCAGATAATCCGCCCTCTCATTTTCACTAAGATGATTGACAATGCTTAAATCGCAGCGTATTTCCAAGCTTTGATCCAAATCCTTCTTCAACAGATATACAATAGGATTCCACCAGTATATTCCGCACAGTACCGCGATAAGCTGTTTTATCAGTATGTCATGGCTGCGAATATGCGTATATTCATGCATCAGAATATATTGCAGCTCATCATTTCCATATTCCCTGTCAGGCAGCAGGATTTTGGGGCTGAGTATGCCGAAGCTGCAGGGGGATTTTACATAAGCAGTCTTGATTATTTCTATGCGCCTTTCACACCAGTTCTCATCTATATCACATTTTATCCTCGGAATGTTTCTTATATAAACAATCGCTTTAAAATATGATACCAAATATTTTAACAAAATACACAGGCTGCCTATTATCCATATGACGGTAAAAAGCTCATAAACCCGAACAGAGCCAATCTTATAATAAAGCAGATCATGTATTTTATTGTAAACCTTTCTCCAGGGAACGGTATATGACCATGGCAGCTCTATCGGCAGCGCTATCCTTACCGCGCAAAACAAGTAAAGAAATATTATGGTTGATATGCTGCATACATGAAGCAGCTTTGTCCTAGTGCGCAAAAAATAAAATAATATGATCAGAATGCTGCTCCACCAAATTGTCATCAGGATAGAAAAAATATTAATCTGCATCTTGCTTTTCTCCAGATTTTCTGAGTGTGCTGATGATCTCCTCCAGCTTAGCTATCACTTCGGCATCGCGCTCACTGCTGTTTTTGTCGGCAACTCCCAAAAAGGCGGCTGTGATATCTGCTATTGATTTTATGCCCATACCGCGCTTCATCATAACCTCCGCATAATATTCTTCCTTCGTCAAGGCGGGGGCAAGCCTACGCGAATACGTTTTTGTATTTTTTTCAAGCCCTGTTATTTTGAGATACCCCATATCCGAGAGCGAACGGACAGTTTTAAATAATGTTGCCGATGTCCAGCCCTCCGATTCCAACTGCTGCGCCATCTCTGCCAAAGTCAGGGGTTCGTTTATTTCCCATAAAATATTGAGAAGTTCTTCTTCTCTCTGCGTAAGACAGTCTTTCTTTTTCATAGTAATCTCCATTTTTTTAAAATGCTATCGAATTTACTTTTTTTATAATCGTTGTAATTATTATATCGTCAACTATCTGTATTTTCTTAACATATTTTCTTAATTTTTTTACCGATAAAAAAGCCATTCCTTAAAGCATATAGCCTTAAAGAATGGCTTTTTATTTTCACTGCAAATCAACTATTTATCCACCTTAGGCAGCCCGTCAAAACCTTTCTGCAGATCCTCATCTGTCGGGATATAATCCGTCATCTCGCCGTCGTGGAATTTCTCATATGCAACCATATCGAAGTAGCCCGTACCCGTCAGCCCGAAAAGTATCGTCTTTTCCTCGCCTGTCTCCTTGCACTTGAGCGCCTCGTCTATTGCGACGCGGATTGCGTGCGCGCTCTCAGGCGCGGGAAGTATGCCCTCAACTCTCGCAAACTGCTCCGCAGCCTCAAACACTGATGTCTGCTCCACCGCAACAGCCTCCATATAGCCGTCATGATAAAGCTGCGAAAGCGTCGAGCTCATGCCGTGGAAGCGCAAGCCGCCCGCGTGGTTCGGCGAAGGGATAAAGCCGCTGCCCAGCGTGTACATCTTGGCAAGCGGGCAAATCATTCCTGTATCGCAGAAATCATATGCAAATTTTCCGCGCGTAAAGCTCGGGCATGACGCAGGTTCTACCGCAATAAAACGGTAATCCTTCTCGCCGCGCAGCTTCTGCCCCATAAACGGCGAAATCAAGCCGCCAAGGTTAGAGCCGCCGCCCGCGCAGCCTATTATAATATCAGGCTCGATGCCGTATTTGTCCATGGCGGTCTTTGTCTCAAGACCTATCACGGACTGATGCAGCAATACCTGATTCAGCACGCTTCCCAGCACATAGCGGTAGCCCTCGTTTGAAGTCGCAACCTCCACCGCCTCGGAAATGGCGCAGCCAAGGCTTCCCGTCGTGCCAGGGTGCTCCGCAAGTATCTTGCGCCCTACGTTTGTCGTCTCTGAAGGCGACGGCGTCACGGACGCGCCGTATGTCCTCATCACCTCGCGGCGGAAAGGCTTCTGCTCATACGAAACCTTTACCATATATACCTTGCAGTCGAGTCCCAGATAAGCGCACGCCATGGAAAGCGCCGTACCCCACTGTCCCGCTCCTGTCTCTGTAGTCACGCCCTTTAAGCCCTGCTGCTTTGCGTAGTACGCCTGTGCAATAGCGGAATTGAGCTTATGGCTTCCGCTCGTGTTATTGCCCTCGAATTTGTAATAAATCTTTGCAGGCGTCTGCAGCTTTTCCTCCAGACAGTACGCCCTCACAAGCGGCGACGGGCGGTACATTCTGTAAAAATCACGTATCTCCGCAGGTATTTCAATATACGCCGTGGTGTCGTCAAGCTCTTGTCTTACAAGCTCGTCGCAGAAAACTCCTCTAAGCTCGTCAAAGGTCATAGGCTGCAGCGTGCCTGGGTTCAGGAGCGGAGCGGGTTTGGTCTTCATATCCGCCCGCATATTGTACCATGACTTTGGCATCTCATCTTCTTCAAGATAAATTTTGTATGGGATATTTTTTTCCTGTTTCATTGTTACCTCACTGTAATTAAAGTCTCTTCAACAGCTCTTCCCTGGCTGCCTCATAGCCTGGCTTGCCAAGAAGCGCAAACATATTCTTCTTGTAGCTCTCTACGCCTGGCTGGTTAAACGGATTAACGCCGAGCAGATATCCGCTGAGACCGCACGCAAACTCAAAGAAATAGAACAGCTCACCTAAATAAAATTCATTTACCTCGGGAACCTTTACCATAAGGTTAGGCACCTGTCCGTCCGTGTGTGCAAGCACTGTGCCGTTCATGGCGCTCTTATTTACGAAGTCTACCGTCTTGCCAGCAAGGTAATTCAAGCCGTCAAGGTCTACGGGCTCTGTGCCGATTGTGATTTCCTCCCTTGACTTCTCGATATTCAAAACCGTCTCAAACATAATTCTTGCGCCGTCCTGAATGAACTGTCCCATTGAGTGGAGGTCGGTCGTAAGGTCAACGCTTGCGGGGAAAAGCCCTTTCTGGTCTTTGCCCTCCGACTCGCCAAAGAGCTGTTTCCACCATTCTGAAACGTAGTGCGCGCTCGGCTCATAATTGCAGAGGATTTCGATTGCCTTACCTTTTCTCAAGAGAATATTTCTAAGTGCCGCGTACTGCATAGCGTCATTTTCCTCAAACGGAAGCTCCAGCGCCCTCTTTCTGCCGCTTGCCGCGCCCTCCATAAGCTTGTCTATGTCCGCGCCGCTTACTGCTATCGGGAGCAGACCCACTGCCGTAAGCACTGAGAAACGCCCGCCTACGTCATCAGGCACTACGAATGTCTCATAGCCCTCCTCTGTAGCAAGGTTCTTTAATGACCCCTTCGCCTTGTCAGTGGTAGCGTAAATCCTCTTTGCCGCGCCCTCCTTGCCGTATTTCTTTTCCATCATCTCTTTAAATACACGGAAAGCGATGGCAGGCTCGGTCGTCGTGCCCGACTTGCTTATCATGTTGATAGAGAAATCCCTGTCGCCGATAACATCAATCAAGTGCTTGATGTAAGTAGAGCTGATTGAATTGCCGACAAAGTAAATCTCGGGAGTCTTTCTGATGCTCTTGTCCACCATATTGTAAAAGCTGTGGCGCAGAAACTCAACAGCCGCCCTTGCGCCAAGATATGAGCCGCCGATACCGATAACAAGCAGGACATCGCTGTCGCCCTGAATTTTTTTCGCCGCCTCTTTAATCCTTGCAAACTCCTCCTTGTCGTAATCCACAGGAAGGTCAATCCAGCCAAGAAAGTCATTTCCCGCGCCGTTTCTGCTTAAAAGTACCTCCTTAGCGTCAAGCGTCAGCTTTTTCATGTACTCAACCTCGTGCTCGCTTACAAACTGCGCCGCTTTTGAATAATCAAATGTTACCTTGCTCATTTGTCCTCTGCTCCTTTTCTAAAAATATTTATATCTGGCATATGCAAAGCCTCTTTGCAGTCGCCAAATACTGATAATAATATTTTAGCAAAATTTTCCTTATATTTCAATCATTTATGCTTTGTTTCCTATAAAACTGCGCAGCAATTCTTCAAGCTCACGCGCCTCCTCCTGCGAAAAGGAAACCCGTTCTTCCTGCGGCGCTGATTTTTTACTTTTTTCGTCCTCCTCATCTGATTTTTCCTGTTCAAGCTCCCACATAAGCTTTTCTTTTTCGAGTATGCCGTGTTCAAGGCGCTGGGCGACTGTATTTTCAAGGTAATCCGTGAGATTTGTCTTTAGCATCTGCCTGCGGTTTGGCATGTCCACTATCGACACGACGCTCAAATACAGGTAAATCCCCAAAAGGCTTATGATGTAAAACGGCAGAAGGCTTATAAAGCCTATGCCCTCGACTATGCCCTTGCATACGCCAAAGCCCGCCACGAACACGCCCGCAAGCATCAGCTGCCCCGAAAGGTGCTTCATAAAGCCCATGCTCATGCCGACAAAGCGTATGCGGTTGATGAACTTGTCCACAAAGACTGATATGTTGGACACGCCGCCGTTTAGCTTGTAGCAATTCACGAAGCGCTCCTTGCACTGCGTAAGGAGCTTGTTTTCCACGCCTGAAAATGTGTCCGCCGCCTGTATCATGCGCTGGTAGGTGATGCCGATTGCCGCCTGAAAAGCTATGCCGAGCGCCATCAGTATGAGCGTCAGCATTATTATAAATGACTGGTCAAAATAGCTGATAATTTCATTTAACATATGTTTTCCCTCCAAAATGATTAATTTGCTTTAAGTATAATCATTCGCGCGGCGCGTATCAAGACGCGCGGGTGGAAAATCGTTCGTCAAATTGAGGGCGGATTTGACAGGGGGCGACAGGGTTTTGTCAATTTTGTCATTTCAGTGTATATTTCTCTATTTTTGTTAATGTCTTGCTTATTGCAGCGGTTTAATCCAATCAATACTCAAATTTTGATTCGTTCATGATTGAAATTTTGGTGAAAATAAATTTTTTTTATGATTTTTTTGAAAAAATGTAATGGCTCTATTGCAGTATTTACAATGCTTTCAGCCATGTGGGGTGAAAATTTTTTGGAAAATTTTTGAATATTTTTGAATATTTCTTCCCTTGATGTCTGCTGCATATACCCACGTAGGGTACTTAAAGCCGCAGTTTTACAGTGTTTTCGCTGCATTGCGATTTATAATACGTGAAAAGCTCGGGATTGCAAGTGTGTCTGTGCGGACAAACCCGGAACTTAGGCCGTCCAGATTGTTCAACAGTATATGGGGATATGTGAAGAAATCCATGATCACGATACTGCGGGCGTATATGATGTACAAGCCACTCAAATGCTTCACGTTCCTTATGCTGCCGCCTATGGCGCTGGGGATTGGGTACATACTCAGGTATTTCTGGTTTGTGTTCAATGGGACGGCAACAGGGCATGTGCAGTCGCTGATACTGGCGTGCATGTTGCTGATTATTGGGTTTTTGACTTTTATGATAGGGCTTATGGCTGATACGCTTGCGGCAAATAGGCGGCTGCTGGAGGACACGCAGTACCATGTGCGGCGGACGGAGTATGACGCGCTGTATATGCAGCAGAAGGTTGAGAATGAGGCTGTGAGAACCTACATGGTTGTAGGGGAAACGCAGCAGCATGAGAATGAAAGAAGCAGTTCTGCTATATAGCCTGAAAGGCTTTATATAGATTAATTGATTACAGTATGGCACCTTGACAACTGCATACTTTGCATTAGGAAAAAATGTTGTATAATGAGCTCCGAACGGCTATAATGAGATTGTGGGTTAAAAACGATTTCGTTATTGGCAGGAGGGACGTATATGCTAGGCAGACCAGCTTTAGGGTACCAGAATTATGAAGAGGTCATCACAGAGAATATCCTTTATATTGACAAGACGAATTTCATAAGCGAATGGTGGGAATATGGTGACAAGGTTACGCTTATAACAAGACCTCGCAGGTTTGGGAAGACGCTCAACATGAGCACGATAGAATGTTTTTTTTCCAATAAATACGCGGGGCGTGGAGATTTGTTTGAAGGAAAAGCTGTATGGGATGCAAGGGGTTCTGACGGTGAATACAAGTACAGGCATCTGCAAGGAACATTTCCGGTGATATTTATGAGCTTTGCGTCTGTTAAGACTGGAGATATTGAAGGAATTAAGACCGCAGTAAAGCAGGTTATTTCAGATGTGTATGACAGGCATAGCAATATGATGTCAGACAAGGCATTTAGCGCCAAGGAAAAGGAATACTACAATACCATAAAAGATAATATGTCGGACAGCGCAGCGTTTATGGCAATTAATCGACTCAGTGGATATATGGAAAAATTATATGGAAAGAAAGCAATCATACTGCTTGATGAATACGACACCCCGATGCAAGAAGCGTGGCTTACGGGGACATGGGATGAGGCTGTCAGCTTTTTCAGGAGCTTTTTTGACGCCACGTTCAAAACTAACAGCCATATTTACAGAAGCATCATAACAGGTATCACAAGGATATCCAAGGAGAGTATTTTCTCGGGACTTAACAACTTAGAAGTGATAACGACAATATCAAATAAATATGCGCTATGTTTCGGGCTGTCGGAGGAAGAAGTATTTACGGCACTTGAGCAAAACGGGCTGGGCACTGAAAAGCAGGATGTGAAAAAATGGTACGATGGTTTTACGTTTGGCAAGCATACGGATATTTATAATCCATGGTCAATTATATCATTTATAAGCAGCAACGGGCGCTATGCCACATACTGGTCGAATACAAGCAGCAACGGGCTTGTGAGCATGCTGATTCAGACAGGAAGTTCTGCTATTAAGACGACCATGGAAACGCTTCTGGATGGCGGAAGCTTCGAGACCGAAATAGACGAACAGATAGTGTTCAGCCAGCTTAACGGTAATACAGGCGCCATATGGAGCTTACTGCTGGCTACCGGATACCTCAAGATTGACAGGCTGGTACAGGTGGGAAGGTTCAAAAAGGAATTATACACTTTAAAACTCACCAACATGGAAGTTGAGATTATGTTTTCAGATATGGTAAAGGAATGGTTTGGTGGAAATGCGGAAACATATTATAATGATTTCATAAAGGCAATGCTCGCCGACGATAAAAAAGCGATGAACCGCTACATGAATAAGGTGGCGCTTGCGACATTCAGCAGTTTTGACGCGGGTAACAAGCCATCAGAATACGCTGAACCTGAACGGTTTTATCATGGTTTTGTATTGGGGCTGATAGTGGATCTCGCGGGAAGGTATGATGTAACGTCTAACCGCGAGAGCGGATTCGGGCGGTATGACGTGATGCTTGAACCGCTTAATGAGAAAGATGACGCGATAATTATAGAGTTTAAGGTCTTTGACCCTGATGATGAGAAGACGCTTGATGATACGGTCCAAGATGCACTCAAACAGATTGAGGAGAAACGTTACAGCGCCTCACTGGAAGCTAAGGGGATAGCGCCTGAAAGGATACGCAGGTATGGGTTTGCGTTCCGCGGGAAGGAATGCCGTATAGGCTAAAGAGGTAAGCGAAGCCAATATTTGAAAAAATACAAGTAACAAATAATTGAACATAATAAAAATATAAAGGGAAAACTCCCAATGCAAGGTATGCAGTTGTCTAATGACACAGCAAACCATGCATTGGGAGTTTTTTTGTGGAGAAATGGAGAAAGCATGATGAGCATTAAACAAGGTTTCCTAATAAAAAAGGATAATGGCAGGATAACCGTAAACTGGCAAAAAACCACGTCAGTGCTATTAAATGAGCTCCATGTTGACCTAATATATGAGTTCCGTCGATACCTGCAGGGCAGCCTGCTTGATGTAGGCTGTGGTGAGAAGCCGTATAAGCTTATATACGATGGCACCTGCGAAAAAAGCATTGGTATCGATGTTGAACAATGCAGACATGACCAAAAGGATGTTGATATATTTGCGAGTGCAGACAACATGCCTTTTGATGATGAATCGTTTGACACGGTATTATGTACCAACGTTTTAGAGCATGTGGCCGATATGGAAGAAGCGTTCAGAGAAATAAGCAGGGTTTTGCGGTCTGGCGGTTATGCAGTCATATCAGTACCTTTCTTATATCCGGTTCATGAAAGCCCATATGACTATTATCGTTTTACAAGATATGGGCTTGAACATAAACTTATCAAAAATGGTTTTGAGGTAGAAAAAATCGTTAGCCTTGGCGGGGTAGGGATGTTCATTATGGTATATATCAACTTTCTCTTTGGCAAAGTTTTTAAAAATAAAGTTATACATTGGATATCATGCCTTATCCAGAAAGTCAGTTATATCATTTATAGGAAGTCTTTCCTACAAAATCTAATAAAAGGCAAAGGGAAAATAGACAAAATCATAACGGTAGGGAATTTTATTATTGTCCAAAAAGTCTAAAATACAAAACCACAAATGGAGCACAGATAAATGATAGAAAAGAAAAAATTACTTGTCACAGCATCCACTTTCCCACGATGGAAAAATGATACTGAGCCAAGATTTGTCTTAGACCTATGTACTCATATGACGGATAAATTTGATGTGACTGTACTAGCGCCTGCAGCGCCAGGCGCCGCCGATAGGGAAATTATGGAAGGAGTCAATATAATCCGATACCATTACTTTCCAATACATAAATGGGAGACACTCTGCTACCCGGGCGCCATTGTCCCGAGGATAAAGGGAAAAAAAATTCGTGCGCTACTTGTACCCTTTCTGCTGGCATCACTGTGGTTAAAACTTTTACTGATACTTCCTCAGTTTGATGTGGTACACGCCCACTGGCTAATCCCGCAGGGGATTGTTCAGTCATTTTTTAAGAAGCCTTATATCGTAACAGGGCACGGCGGCGATGTAGCTTCCTTAAATATGGGAATTATCAAGAGGCTTAAAGTCCGCTGCCTGAAAAGGGCAAACCGTGTGACGGCTGTTTCCGTTCCCTTAAAAGAAAAGATGCAGGAGCTACTTCCAGGTCTGGAGCCTTCTGTCATCTCAATGGGCGTGGACACATCTAAGTTTAGTAAACAATATCATGTTCCCAACTATTTCGGTCAGGGAAACAAAAAGGTTGTGCTGTTTGTTGGACGCCTTGCCGAGAAAAAAGGCGTCAGATACCTGATTGATGCAATGCAGGATATTGATGCCCTGCTGGTCATTGTCGGGGATGGCCCGTTAAAGACAGAACTAATGCAACAGGCAAAGCAAATAAACCTGCAGGGAAAAGGTGAAAAAATCATCTTCTTGGATGCCAAAACCCATGATGAACTAAAAACAGTATATGCGTCGGCAGATATCTTTGCGGCGCCTTCTGTTACTGCTTCTGATGGGGATAAGGAGGGACTTGGTTTGGTAATCCTTGAGGCAATGGCATCTGGACTTCCAATTGTGGCGAGCAAATCTGGAGGCATCATAGATATTGTGAAAGACAATGTGAATGGATTGCTATGTGAAGAAAAATGCGTCTGGCAACTGGCGGATAGCATATCTGCCCTGCTCGATGATCCCAAATTATATGAAACTTTGGTTCAGAATGCGATTGGAACTGCCAATAGTTATGATTATTCCGTATCAGGCAGAAAATATTGTGCATTGATACGGGAGATCTGTTAGATGTGAAAACCTACAGGCATAACTAAAAAATGAGCATGCAATCATCATTAGTACAATGGACAAAAGCATCACTTTGGTAATTTGTGGATAATTGAAAAATAAAATTATAAGGACTTTAATAATGCATTACAGTGTAGAAAATAACAACGAAACAACACCATTAATCAGCGTAGTAATTCCTATATATAATGTATCCCAATACTTACCGCGGTGTCTTGAAAGCGTTTTGGCACAAACGTATGCAAATTTGGAAATCATTTTAGTTGATGATGGCTCGACTGATAATTCAGGTGATATTTGCGAAATGTATGCAAAAAAGGACAGACGCATCATTACAATACATAAGAAAAATGGAGGATTATCAGACGCGAGAAATTTCGGCATTCATCGCGCAAGCGGCAAATATATTGCTTTTATTGATTCAGATGATTATGTGGACGTTAATTTTATCTTTATATTATATGAAAAAATAGAAAAATACCACGCTGACGTTTCCATATGTGGATATATCAATGCACCTAAAAAAGAATTATTTCGACACTCCATCAGGCATTATTACACTATTCTTTTTGACTCAAGGAGCATGTTAAAACAATGGCACAGTAAATACAAGCATTATGAAACAATGGCTTGGAACAAAATGTATAAAACGGATTTATTTATTAAAAATGAAATTTTTTACCCATTTAAGCGGAATCATGAAGACGTGCTTACTACCCATCTTCTGATTAATGCTTCCAAGCGGATAGCGTTGACTAATAAACCGTTATACTATTATGTTCCTCGGATAGGCAGTATCTCAAAAACATATACTCTCAAAAATATTGAGGACTGTCTATATGCACAAAACGAGAGGTTAAAATGGTTTAAAAAGCAGGGCTATCTTGAATCCTATGAAAGACTTTTTATTAAATTATTAAAATATTATATGTTGACATACTCCGTAATTGAACCTTCAGTATTTAATGTCTGCGGAGATAAATTATATCAACATTTTTGTATTGCTTTAGACGAAGCATTAGTTTTTAAGACACTGAATACAGGCGATAAATTATTGTTACGGCTTTTTTCTAAGTACCATAGATTAATTAGATTTATTATGAGGCGAATGCATTGAATAAAAATAGAACAAAGTTTTTTACATGGGAAATTTTAATATTTTTAATAGGATTATGTCCACGGATTTTAGTCAATCTTCCTATGATGACCACTAATGGCGGTCATGACGATTTGGGGATGCTTATTATTCCTTCTATTTTGGCAAAGTATGATTGGAGTGGTCTAATTCCCAACACGGCATATTATGGCTTTGGGTATTCCATAATATACACGCCATTTTTAGTTCTGTTTAGGCATAACAGCTATTTATTTTTTCAGTTTATTTGGGGAATCAATGCTGTTTTTCAATCATTTACGGGAATCATTGTATATCGTTTACTTACCAAGCATTATAAAATGACTAATAATCTACATTCATTTTTTTTGAGTATTATTATGTCCTATATGACATATACCGCTGCCTGCCGATTGGAAAATGATTGCATTATGCCATTATTGACATGGATTATTCTTTATATAATTACTATCCTTTATGAAGAAAAAGCAAACCCTAAACGACAATTTTATTATTCACTGTTGCTTATTTTGGTGTTAAGTTACACATTATCCATCCATTCTCGTTCTTTTATATACTGGATAGGAGCAGGTGCTATAATCATTTTTGTGCGACTTACACAAAAGCGATGGATCGTAAATGTACCTGTTTTCTTTCTATGTGGTATTGGATTTTATGCTGCAATTACGGTATTAATACGGTATATCCAAAACAACCTTTGGGGGACAACAAATGTAACTAATTCTACAAGCGTTATTGGAGATATGATAACCGAGGGAGCTCTCAGCCTTTTGTCTTTTAGCAGCATAAAGGCGCTAATTTCTCTTATTTCATCAAATCTTTATGCCATAACGCAATACACTAACACCTTTTTTCTAATTGGCTTCGTTGGCTTTATAATGCTTTTTATTAAAAAAATCAGGTTCGACATCACCGACATATCCGTTCAATACATAGGGATGTTCTTTTCGTTTATCTGTTTTATGATAATGTATTGCGGTTTTTGCATTGCAAAAACTCCCTTGCAGCATTCCATGATGCTCTTGGGGGAGGCAACTGCGCACTCATTTTATATTCGCTACTATTTGAATTTTGGCGTTCCTCTGATTTTATTTGGTTATATGATTTTTTTGGATATTTCAAAACCATTTGCCAGAACAATATTAAAATATGCATTTATCTTTTTTTTGTTATGTTATGCTGGAACCGTTCTTCTATTAGGGAATTACCATATCCGTGATGCATGGAACGCTTTTGGCGTCAAATATTGCGGCGATGCAGACACTCAGATGACTATGTTCCATTACGTAATAGTTTTTGAGAGTTGCGTGGCGATTGTATGCATCTTAGCATTTCTGTCCAAGCATAGTCATTCCGTCATGCTATTGGCAGCAACTATTTTATGTATATATCAATATGCTTATCAAAATCTAAATGCTTCGCTTGATTGGTCGAATAACTATTATTCAAAGGGTGACGCATTTGAATCTGCTGTATTGCATCCATCATCAGACGTATTGGCAGGATGCAAAATATACGTTGAAAACAAGAGCGCTGCCTACGCACTGCAATTGCAGAATCCTGAATATACAATTTTTGGGGGCATACCGGAATCCACTGATGAAAAATCAATTATACTATGCAATTATGCAAAAGATGAACTTAAAGATATGGGATTCTATTTATTAACTCTTTCAGATGATGAGAATTTATATATTTCTGACGCAGAACTATACGCGATATTATCTCAAAAGGAGCAAAATGAATGATACCGAAAATTATACATTATTGTTGGTTAAGCAATGAAGCGTTTCCCGAATCAATCCAATCCTGTATCAATTCATGGAAAAAACATATGCCAGAATACGATTTTATTTTATGGGATACTAAACGCTTTGATATCAATTCCAATTTGTATGTAAAGCAAGCATATGAAAGCAAAAAATATGCCTTTGCGAGTGATTACATTCGATTATACGCCTTATACATGTATGGCGGTATTTATTTAGACAGTGATATCATGGTATTTAAAAGTTTTGATGAATTATTAGATCATGAAGCATTTACAGGTTTTGAAACAGATGAAAAAATTGCGGCATGGATTTTTGCATCCGAAAAGGGAAATCCCCTATTCAAAGAGTTGTTGGAATACTATGAACAAAGAAAATTTCTTTTTCCAAATGGCTCCTTTGATACCACTCCGAATGTTGTGCCTGTCACAAGCACATTATACAGACATGGATTGCGGGGTAATGGAGCAATGCAGACATTAGACCACATTACAGTATTTCCCAGAACATATTTTTGCCCTCATATACCTTATGGAGATTATCCCGATTGCTATTCTGAAAATACTTATGCACAACACTTATTTAATGGTGCATGGATAAGTCCCGAGGAGAGAAAATTAATTTCGCAAAAACATTCTATTGAAAAGCAATACGGAAAAATTGTGGGACTTGTTTTTTATGGCATACAAATACTCCGCAAAGAAGGCATACACCCCTTTATTCAGAAACTTAAAGTTCATATTCAAGAACAACAACAGGAAAGAATAAAAAAATGAAAAACAAAATTTCCCAAACCCAAACATGTATAGTAGCATATGCCGCTGATAATAATTATGCAATTCAGTTAGGCGTTTCCCTCTATTCGCTATTTTACTCAAGCAAGGATATTGACATCATAGCATACGTTTTTTCCGATAACATTTCTTTGGAAAATAAACAGCGGCTTACTGAAATTGCGGAAGAATTTAATCAACGTATTAAAATAATCGAGATGCCGGATTTAAATGACTTAGCTGAGCAAAACCTTGCAATCAATTACCGCTCAAAATCTGCCTATTGCCGACTCTTTTTTACTCAATTATTGCCATCTGATATCGACAAAATAATTTGGCTTGATTGTGACACATTAATAATCAATTCAATTTATGAATTATATAAAATAAATATTGACAATTATGCTATTGCTGCCGTAATAGACGCCACAGCTTCTTTTAAACGTCTGCACATATTCAGGTGCAGCGATACTTATTATAATTCAGGCATACTTTCCATAAATCTTAAATATTGGCGCGATAATTCTGTTTATGAAAGAATGCTGGCAGAAATGCGCTATAGAAAAGGAAACAGTATAGACGAGGATCAATCATATTTAAATTGTGTTTTGAAAGGCGAAATAAAAACCATTTCTCCGCGATTCAATTGGATGCACCAATTTTATAAGGCTGTTGACGATTATTTAGGCTACCTGAAAATAAGTGGTTATAAAAAATGCGAAACGTATTCGTCAGAAGAATTCGCTAATGCCTTTTCAAAAATAATTGTCATTCATTTTGCTGGTGATACTACTTCAAGACCTTGGACATCAAATTGTACTCACCCCGCCATGCAGCTTTGGATGAAATATTTGAGTCACACAGAATGGAAACATTTTCAAGTTCCAGTGTCCCAAAATACTTGCGCGGAAAAATACAGAAGGATTCAAAACCTATATAACTATTATGTACTTTCACATTCTTTGCCTATAATAAGAAAAATTCATGTATATAGAAAACATAAATTTTGGATAAGAAACTACAATAAAAAAGTAAATATTGTACCATAAGGAGAAATAATAACTTGATTGAACATATAAAAAAACACGAATGTTTTTTAGATTAAAGTCAATCTTACCTTTATATATAATGTGTCGATTGGACTATTTCTTGACTAAAAAGTCTGTGAGGTAATGTTATGTTTATTGTTGATATCGGAGGAGGATTAGGAAATCAATTATTTCAGTATGCTTTTTCTATTTGGTTGCACAAAAGATATCCTACGGAAGATATTGTTTTTGATATAAGTAGCTATGATTTGATTAATGAGCATAATGGATTTGAATTAAATAAATATTTTGAGTTTAATGAAAAAATAGTTGATAATAATGTATTAAAAAAAGTTAAGCCAGAAAGATATTTTATATGTAAATATTTTAAAAGATTAAGTTTTCGAAAAAAATTTTTTATTAAAAAAGTAATAACTCTTTTCGAAAAAATATCATATACAACCAAAAACATACAAGTAATAAAAGATACGCCAACCAGTGACTATAATAGAGGTTTATTGGAAATAAAAGATAGCAAAAACAAAATATTTTATTTTCAAGGCAACTGGCAAAATATTATGTATTATGAAGAAATACAGGACTTATTACTGAGTAAAATAAAGTTTAAGGAAAATTTAAAATTAGAAGCTCGAGAAATTGCAAATAGAATAAGTTCAGATTCCAATTCTGTTTGTATACATATTAGGAGAGGGGATTATGTAAACACAAGATTTGACTTATGCAATCATCAATATTATAAAAAAGCAGTTGATAAAATGTACCTATTGGTTGGACACTCTAATATTAAGTTTTATGTTTTTTCAGATGACTTGGAATTCGCAGAAAATTTAACAAAATTTATTAAAAATAAAGAAATGGTAAAAACAGGATCATCTGGCACAGATATGTTTTTAATGTCAATTTGTCACAATTACATATTGGCTAATAGTACTTTTTCATTCTGGGGGTGTTTTTTAAATAAAAAACCTAATAATGTGATATTTCCTAAATATATGTATATATTTAAGGATATGTATTATAGGTTTAGCGTTCCAAAGGGTTGGGTTGAAATAAATAATGTTAGTAATATTTGAATTGATTTTCCTCAAAATACTATAACATTGGAGTTGCTGATAATGATACAGGGAAATGTAATATTAAAAAATAGCATAGTAGGCTTTTTATATCAAATTGTACTATTGTTTATACAGTTTATAACGAGAATAATTATTCTTCGCTATATTGGAATAGAAATGGTGGGTATAAGTTCTACGTTATCTTCCATATTGGCTACGTTATCTTTAACTGAATTAGGGTTTCAGACAGCAATTGTTTATTTTTTATATGAACCTTTACATAATGATAATAAAGAAAAAATAAGTCAACTTATGGTTATACTGAGAAAAGTATATATTATTATAGGAATTATTTTTTTGCTATTTTCTATAGGATTAATTCCAATACTAAATTTATTGATGAAAGGAGTTGCAATCAATAAACAAGTAATAGAAATACATATTCTACTATCATTAAATAATGCAATGACATATTTTGTGGCGTATAAACGAGCATTACTTTATGCGGATCAAAAAGAGTATATAACTAAAATTTTTGATTTAATTTTTAATTTTTTATTTGGTGTATTGGGAATTGCTATTATTGTATTATTTAATAACTATGTAATGTTTCTTGTAATACAGATATTTCAGGTTTTGACATGTAATATTTCGCTTCATATTTACACTTCAAAAAAATATTTATTACACAAAAATAAATTTGATTGGAAGCTTTTTAAACAAATTTTGAAAGAAGTGAAAAATATCTTTTGGGAAAAAGTCGCGGGGTATGTTTATGGTGCAACGGATAACCTAATAATATCTGGTTTTTTAGGAACAATATATGTAGGGTACATCTCAAACTATAATGTCCTTATTAATGCAATTAAACAATTTGTAAATGCTATATTTAATTCAATGACACCCGTAATAGGGAAAATGTTGTTAGATGGTGATATATCAGAAAAGGCTGAGGAAAAGTTTATAACTTATTCTTATATACGTTATTTTTTAGCTTCTGTAATTATACTGCCATGGATTTTTTTTATCAATTATATTGTTAAAGTGTTTTTTGGAAGCCAATATATTATGGAACAGGTCATAATATATCTCATGGCAGCTGATTTATATATCCATATTGCATATTCTGGCAATTGCGAATATATTAATGCGGCAGGATTGTTCAAGGAAGATAAGATAATTGCTTTTATGGGTGCAATTATAAATATAATTATTTCCTTAATAGGTGCATTAAAATGCGGAATAGAGGGTGTATTGCTGGGCACAGTAATAAGTCAGGTTTTTTTTTGGATAACTAGAAGCTGTATAGTGTATTTTAAAATCTTAGGTCTAAATTTAAGAAGCTATTTTTTGTATATAAAAAAGAATATAATGTGGTTATTTATGCTTGCAATATGTATGATTCCAAACGTGTGCATAGAAAAAAGCCACATAGTGAGTGGGAGGTATATGGAATTAATTTTTAATATGTTAATTTGCTTTTTGAGTGTATTTATTGGGCAGTTGATACTATTTTGTTTAACCGAGGAACCTAAAAAGGCTATTCGATTTATATTAAAAAGCAAATTATGATTGTAAGTACTTAATTCATAAGTGAGGAATGAGTGGTAAATGAAAAATGACCTATTGAGTAAATTTTAATTAATGTTATAGCATTGCGAGTATACTAGCCAATATTGATATGCTTATATTTTTAGAAAAAATTGCACCTTACTATGAAAATAAATTTAATCACGCAGCCCCTAAAGGTTAAATATTGTTTGTTTAGATATGGCTGTAGAGCAATAACCGCAGCACTGCACCTTGACAATTTCATACTTTATATTAGGAAAATCTTTTTCCCTTTGAAGATGGTTTGCAAACATTTATTCGCGTGATAACATATATTCGAACGCAAGTTTACTGCCTAGTAAAAGTACCGCTAAAAAGTTGGAACAAGACCTATTAATTGCACCTGATGATAATAAAATTTGGGGAGTTCATATAAGAGGTACCGCTTTTAAAAATAAGAATAAAAATCATCCAATAGCAATCCATTATGAACAGTATCTGGAAAAAATAAAGGAACTATATACGTGAGGATGATAAAATATTTGTTGCCACAGATGAACAAGTAGTTATTACCAGACTAACTGAAATATATGATGACAAAATTTTATTTTATAATGATGTATTACGCTCTGATAACAACGAACCCGTACATAAATCAAGCAATAGCAGAGTCCATCATAAATATTTATTTGGATATGAGGTACTGCGCGATATGGTGACTCTGTCATGTTGTAAAGGTTTTATTGCCGGAAAATCACAAGTTAGTTTAAGTGTGAGGATTTACAAAAAAGTCTCAAAATAAGATATTTGACAAATGCTGTATTTTAGACAATGGAATATATATGTAGATGAATCTAAAAGAAAGGTAAAAATTATGATTAAGAAAATTTTTAAAAAAGTATTGCAACCTATTTTAGGCAAAAAAGAATATTTTAACGTATGGAGTAAAATATATTGGTTATCTTTGGAAGGTCAAAATATAGGGAGGGGGGGGGATTACGCAACGAGCGGTGAATTGTATGTTATGCACATTTTGCAAAAACTATTCAAACATAATAATGAAATTATTATATTTGACGTAGGAGCAAATATTGGAGGCTATACACAAGAGTTAAGAAATCATTTTGCTTCGGCATATATTCATTGTTTTGAACCGGCTAACAAAACATTTATAAAACTGGTTAATAATCTTAGCAGCTATTCAAAAATAAAATTAAATAACTGCGGAATTGGTGATACCCAGTCAGAAGCTATTCTTTATTATAACGAGAATGACATTGGCTTGACAAGCTTATACAATAGAGAATGCGTGAATTATACAGCTACTGAGACAATTAAAGTCGATACCTTGGATCATTATTGCAATGAGAATGAGATTGAAAGAATAGATTTTCTTAAGATGGATATTGAAGGCAACGAATTAAACGCTTTACACGGAGCTCAAAATTTGATTCGCAATGGCAGAATCTCTGTAATTCAGATAGAATTTGGCGGATGTAATATTGACTCAAGAACATTTTTCAGGGATTTTTGGAATCTTTTAACTCCAACTTATTCAGTTTATCGGGTTATGAAAAATGGACTTTTGGAAATTGAAGAATATAAAGAAACGTTAGAACTTTTTGTTACAACCAATTACATATTTATAAACAAGAACCTAAAAAATAAAGGAAAGTAATGAAACTCCCCGCAGCAGAGCAGCGGGGAATATATCCTGAGAGATTAAAATAATCCTGAATTATTCATGGGACAATTTCTGAATTGATAACTGTACCATGAACCTTAAAATTGATTCCTGCAGCCATAACATCACTCAATTAATCTGTCAAAAG
>CANQSB010000025.1 GCA_947626435.1 uncultured Lachnospiraceae bacterium
TCTTCCATTAAAATTGAAACGATTGAAAAATCAAGTAAGCTGCTTGTGTCGGTAAAGGATAATGGTATTGGCATACCGAAGGACAGCATCAAGCTTATTTGGGACCGCTTTTATAAGACTGACCTGTCTCGCGGGAAGGACAAGCGCGGTACGGGGCTGGGGCTTTCGATTACGAAGGAGATTATTCGCTCACATAATGAAAACATTAATGTTATCAGTACGGAGGGGGTTGGCACTGAGTTTATTTTTACGCTTGAAAAGAGTAAGGGCGAGGATTAAGGCTCTCGCCCAGTTGCTATCCGTGAAATCATTCATATTCATTCAACTGCTCTAATTTACATCCAAGGTTTTCTATCAGTTATGCCTCTAAATGAATTTTCAGATATTCATAGCCTTGCTTCATCAGAGTGCAGATCAGCTCTTTTTCAAACTCTGCCCACTCTGATAACTGTCTAAATATCTGCTCTCCAATGTGTATTTTGCCACCACCGTACTCCCATTCATAGATGCGACCATATGGAATGTGTCCATTCACTCAACCGCTTAAAAGTTAATATTCAAACAATTTCAATCCATATTCAACATAATGATTCATTTTGGAATCCACTGATAAAAGTGTTATTTTTTCTGATATTGCCTGCCAGATAATCATCCTATCAAAAGGATCTTTATGTTCTCTTGGAAGATGATAAGAAGAAATCAGGTTTTGGTTTTCTAACATTTTACATATCAAAAAACTATTTTCAATTTCAGAATAAAGTTCTTCTGGAGTAATCCCATCCAAACATAATTTACCTATTGAATATTTAATGGATATTTCCCACAAACTTACCTGACTATAATATATTTCATTTTCAACCGATGTAAGCACTGTTTTTACCTTATCTGAAATTTTACCAGTATCCATAAACATCCATAGCAGATAATGTGTGTCGATTAGCAGTTTCATTCCCCTATCATCTCCTCGTCGCTCAACTCCCAGTCTTCAGAAAAAGAAACCGTTCCTTTTCCTTCCAATGTTCCCAGCTTTCGTATTTTGGGTGCAACAATTTCATCCAGCGCAGTAATAATTACTTTTTGATTTAATTTCAATTTTTCCCCTTCTTCAGGAATACAAACCGTTCCGTTATAATATCCTTGCATCGCTATCATACAAATACCTCCATTTTAAACATTGTGATTTATATATTATTTTTTATCCCTGCTTTTCTAATTTTACCTCTTTAATACAAAAATCCAGTTGATTAATAGAAACTCTTAATGCCAGCAATAAACTCTGTGACATCATTAAAACACTATGTCATTGAGTAAAGCTTCGCAAACATCCATAATACAAACAAAATTTAGTAATAAGACTCTAATGCTTATACCCACTGCCATATATAAGCGAGGTCATATTTACCTGCGTTTCATACTCGCCTGCCTTTATGGTATATGTTTCTCCCGCCTTAATATATGGACAGCTTAATACCACGCAATTAAAGGCTTTGTCTGTCCTGCTTTCGATAAGCGCATTTCCGCTGCTGTCAATAAGCTGTACGAGCGCGCCGTTTGGCTGGTTGTCGAGCTTGACAAGGATTGAGCCCTGAGACGATGCTTCGCCAAAGTTCTGCGCTTCGCCGCTGTAGCCGAATGCTGCGACTACTCCGCCGCTTATCGTCGCTGAAAGGTCATAATCAATCGGAGCGTTTTCATTGTCTGACGGTCCCATTATTATCATATTGCCGCCGCTTACGGTTATGTTTCCGTTTGCGTCTATACCGTCGCCCTGCGCGTCGATGGTGATATTTCCGCCCATTATGTTTATGCTGACATCATTAGTTTCTGACGAATTTTTGTTGGCGGCGTTTATGCCGTCATTTGCCGCCGTAATGTCTATATTTCCGTCAAAAATATTTACCATGGTGCCCTCGATGCCTTCTTTGCCCGCGTTTATGGAAATATCGCTGCCTGTAATGCTAAGCTCGTCATTTGCCGACAAGCCGTGCGATGCTGTTTCAAGGCTGTATGTCCCGCCCGCAATTCTAAGCTCGTCTTTTGACTCTACCCCATGACCTGCGGGAGAGGCAATGCTGAGCGTTCCTGCGCCGTTAAGGGTTAAGTCGTCTTTTGAAAAAATAACCGCGTCTATTTTGTCATCGCCTTCTGAATTAAATGTGCCGCCGTTTGCAAGCGCGTTTTGAGTGCCTTCCGCCAGAGTTACGAATACTTTATCAGCCTTTTTGACATATATTGCGGCGGAGCTTTGGCTTGTCACGGAGGCGTTGTTTAAAACAAGCTGAATTTTATCCGATTTGCCCGCGTCAACTATTATGCGCCCGTTGCTTATTGAGCCGCTAAAAATATATGTGCCCTCCTGCGTAAGGGTGATATCGCCCCCGTCAACCGTGACCGTATCTGACGAGGCAGAGATACTGCCGTCTGAAAGCTCTATGCTGATGCTCTCGCCCGCGTCATATTCCCCGCTTAAATCACGCTTTGAAAATATGTCGTCTATGGTAATTCCCTGCGATATGCTGTTTTCATTTTTTTGAGCTGCTGCGTCGTCTAAGCTGCCTGATGCCTGAGACGAATTTTCGCTGCTTGAGCTGTCCTGTGTTGCCTGTGCATTTCCACTTCCCTTTTCCTCTGAAAATGAACAGGCTGTGAGAAATACAGACACGCATATCAAAATCAGTATTCTCTTATATATCTTCATATTAAATCTTGTACCGCCCTTCCATATTAATTAGTCCCGAAGGTCAAATTCACTTCCCACAAAAAGTTAAAATTAAAAGCAATATCAATGTCATATCTGCCAATGCTTTTTATATTTTACAGCTTTGAAAAACTAATAGACTCACTTGCCCGCATACTATATTACCGTTAGTGGCATAAACTTTGTATGCCACAAAAAAACTTGTAAATTTGGCAGACTTGCTTATCTGCCTGCTGCATTACCTGCGAATTTAAGAATAATTTTACTATACTATTTCCCGATTATCAACAATCAGTCCTCAAAATCCGCAGACAAATCCACAATCGGAGTCATTACTTATTAAAATATGCACACAGGACAGTCACTTCACATCATTACATCACTTTTAAGCGTTTCAGCCAAACTGATATTCCGCACGTTCCGCCATGCAAGATAATACGCCAGCGCCACAAATCCTAAAATTGCCAGCATAAACAAAGCAATCGGCATATATGGGGCATTTGCCACGAATGTTTCAGCCTCCATATAGCTTGCGCGCAGCATAACCGCGACTAAAACAAACGCAATCGGAAAACATATCAAAATCGGGCGTATGGCAATTACAGACGCCTCTATGCAGAACATTTTTTTAAGCTCCTTCGGTGTCATTCCTACCGACATATACCTTGCAAATTCCCGCCTTCTCTGGCGCACAAATCCCATAGTATTGGAAAACACGCTGCCAATACCGATAATCGCAAGCAGAACACAGAAGCCGCCGAAAACAGCCATCATTCCATGTATCTGTCTGTCATTTGTCTCATACTCCTGAATACGGTTTTCCTGTTCTATGGCGTATTCTCCGTTGACAAGCTGCGCTATTTCATTCTGTATATCATTTAATTCTTCAAGCGATGCGCCCTCACTGCATTTGACACAGATATAAGTATCCTTCTCTGCTCCGCCTATCCGCCCCTTAATTTCATGCCATAAATCCGCTGGCACAAAATGCACCAGCTCATAATAATCAAGCGTTGCATACTCCTCCCGCAGCGCAGGCTCCTCCTGCGCATACGACAGCACGGGAAGCTCTGCCGCCATCGCCTCATTACCCGACTGTCTCAACACGCTTATTTTATTTTCGCCTTTTATATAAGGCATGAACACAGGGTGGCGGAAATCAGGATTTGTCACGTCCCTAATCCTGTTGAGAATCACAGCCCCGTCAAGCCGCGGAGTAATGCCAAGCTGTTCACAATAAGCCCAAAAGCTTTGATTGTCCATTATAACAATAGGCGCATTTACCAGACAGCCGCTTTCCGTCTGCGCCACATAGCCTGCAGGCGCTCCATTGAACCCGCCAAAGGACTTCATATCTTCGCTCATTTCGTCTTCGGTAACAAGCCTCTTTGCATACGCCTTCTGGTAGACGATGGCGCTTTCTACGCCGTCAAGCCCACGAATATCCGCTGCCTTGTCAAAATCATCCGCCTCTGTGTCCTTTACGACAGTCATAATATCCCAAACATTCTGATACCTTTCAAAATAAGTTTCTTTTGTGCTTATTGTGGAAAGAGTAAAAAAGCACTGCATGACCGTAAATGCGAAAAAAGCTGCCGCAAGCGATAAAGCCGCTGTTCTGAGAGCCTTTCTCTGCGCTTTCAGGGCATTTCCCGCAAGCTCCCCCTCCGCGCCAAACAGCATGGAAAGCAGACGGGAGCTTTTTCTACGCTTTAGCTGTAATTCCCCAGTGTTTTTGATTGCCTCAAGGGGCGTCAACTTACTCAGGCGCGCGGCGGGAAGCCATGCGGAAACCCATATCGTGACAACCGTTACAAGCAATGCCAGCGCAAGAACAACAGGGTGATAGCCAAATGTCGCTTCATGTCGCCCCACATCTATGCTGCCAAGCCAGACATTTGTGAGCTGCACAAGTCCTGCGCTCCCCGCAATGCCAAGCAAATTCCCGACAATCACAGGCACAGCGCAAAGCGCAGCCGCCTCCTGCAGAAGAAATGTCCGTATCTGCCTTGGCGTGGCTCCGACGCTTGAAAAAATGCCGAGCTGGCGCACCTTCGCATTCATAGACACGGCAAAAGAATTGTGGATAATAATAATCAGTGAAAAAACCGCCGCCAGCGTAATCAGAATGAACAGCGGAAACACCAGCCTTGGAGCTGTATCGCCAGAGTCACGGATTAGATACATGGCAAGCAGTTCATAATTATAAACGATTTTTTCCTGCGGAACACCGAGCTGTTTTGCAATGCGGGGAGTATCTGAAAAAACAGCTTTTTTATCGCTGAAATATATGTCAACTGTCGGCTCCGCCCCATTATAGCCTTTATCGTCTGCCACAGCGTCTTTCACATTTGCAAAATTCTTTATCGTTTCTATATCATCCGACGCAAAAGCGCCAATGATACGGCTGTGCCAGCCGCCTTCCTCTAATTCTATTCGCTCCACTTCATATTTCCACGCGTTATAAAACAGCCCGCACAGCAGAGACAAAAGCAGCGCTGAAATAAATGCCGCAATTCTGACGGAGCCGCCAAATGAGCTGTCATTTTTGAAATACTTATTTTGCATGCTGCTTGTCACCTCCGCCGCTCATCACTGATAATGCGCCCGTCCTCAACCGTAACGATACGCCCCGCCTCCATGGCAGCCTTTTCATCATGAGTAATCATCAGAATAGTCTGCTCCAGATTGCGGTTGGAGAGCTTCAGCATATCAAGGACTTCCTTGGAGTTCTTTCGGTCTAAATTGCCAGTCGGCTCGTCGGCAAGCAGCAGCGCGGGACGGTAAATCAGCGAGCGCGCGATAGCCGCCCTCTGCTGCTGCCCGCCTGAAAGCTGGTTTGGCAGAGCGTCAAGCTTATCTGCAATCCCAAGGGAGCTTACAATCTGTTCAAAATACTCCTTATTTGGCTTTTTCTTATCCAGCGCAAGGGGAAGCAGAATGTTTTTCCGCACCGTGAGCGTCGGGATAAGGTTGTAAAACTGATACACCAGCCCCACCTTCCGCCGTCTGAAAACCGCAGCCTGCGTCCTGTTAAGCTTTGACAAGTCAGTCCCGTCAACTGTAACTTTTCCGCTTGTCGGCTTGTCCACACTGCCCAAAATATGCAGCAGAGTGGATTTTCCTGAGCCCGAAGCGCCGAGGATTGCCACAAATTCTCCCTTATTTACGGATAGGTCAATTCCGTCAAGGGCTGCCACTTGGTTTTCTCCAGAGCCGTATGTTTTTCTTACTCCTTCACATTTTAAGATTTCCATTTTTATACCCCTTTGCATTCTTTAACACAAATACCAATCAATAGTTTGAAAGTTTACCTTCAAATTTGTCACTTTCTGTTTTTAGGCGGCTGCGAAGCTCTATAATGCCGCGTTCAGTAGCTGCCCATTATGTTTTTCTGTTTCCATTACAAGCAACAGTATAACAGATGAATGTTACAATTTAGTGACTGTAAAAACGAATTTCAAAAAAAGCGCCGCCCTTTTGCCTGTTACCCGCCCGTATCGTTCCATTTTGGCGTTCAATGATTTCTTTTGCCAGCGCAAGCCCAATTCCAATACCGCCTTCGCTGGCATTTTCTCCCCGATAAAACCTTTCAAACAGATGCGGAATATCCTTTGTTGCAAATCCTGCGCCTTCATCCCAGACCAATATTTCAGTATATAACGGATTCTGCGCATATGAGCAATGGACTTTTCCCCCTTTATTATGCTCCATACAGTTTTTCATCAGGTTCATAACAGCCTCCATTGTCCAGTCCATATCTGAGGTTATCGTTATTTCCCCCTGCTCTGGTATGTCTATGGAAACTCCATAATCGGAGGACATCTCCTGCAGGTTGTCCGAAGCAAGGACAAGAAGGGTATAAACATCTGTTTCTTCTTTTTTCAAAGGCAATGTTCCCGCATCAAGCTGTGATAAAACCAATAAAGCTTCCTGTAGATAGGACAGCCGCGAGAGCTGCTTCTGTGCCTGCTCCAATGCCTTACCGTCAAAGCCCGCCTTCATCTTTTGCACTGACAGGGACATAGCCGTAATCGGAGTTTTTATCTGGTGCGCGATATTGGACAGGTTTTCCGCAAAGCCTTTTTTTGCCTGCACTGCCTGTTCCCTCGTCTGGCAGAGAAAAGTTACCGTTTTATATATTTCATCTTCCAGCTTGGAAAAATCATCTTCCCCAAAAGAGGAAAAAATCAAGGCTTTACCGCTGTTTACCTGCGCCAGATAATCGGTTAAAGCCTTGATTCTGCTGTTTTCCACTTTGTTACGATACGAAAAAGTGAAAAGAAAAAGGAAAAAGCCTGCGGAAAAGCCAACTGCGGCAGAAAGACAAATCCGCTCGTAATTAGCACCCGAAAAGTCAGATACTTGATATCCCCATTCAGACAGTGCATCACTCTCAAATACGCTTTTCTGATTTTCTTCCGTATATTCCTTCAACGCGGACATAAGAGTTTTCACGGTTTCAGGCTGCTGCGCTGCCGCTTTGCCACAGACTGCATTTAACAGTTCAAACGAATGTCGGCTGTAATGGCAGGAAACAAGCCAAGCTGTAACTGAGGCGGCAATCAAGCTTGCCGCTAATACAACTCCCAAAGTAATAAACAAATTTTTTCTGCCACTCATATGAATCCCCCCTGCTGCCTTAAACAGCTTTCTTTTTGCCTTTTGAAGCATCATATTCCCCAAAAGTGATATCACTAATCTTTAATGTTTTGTATCTTCTATGCGGTAGCCCACGCTCCTGACCGTTTTTATGCAGCTTGGCTGGAAAAGCTTGTCACGAAGGCGTTTCATGGTGACTGTCAAAGTGTTGTCATTCACGAAATTTCCGTTTATGTCCCATATATGCTCCAGAATTTTCTCTCGGGTAAGCGTTCTTCCCTTATTCTGCATCAGGTATAAAAGCAACTGGTATTCCGCTGCGCTTAAAGCGATTTCCTCTGAACGTAAAAATACAGCGTGACGGTTTGTGTCGATTTTGATTTCATCGCAGGAAATATAATGTTCCGTAGCATTGCCCGCTCTGCGAAGCACTGCCAGAATCCTTGAATATAAAACCTCCAGCTCAAACGGCTTTACCACATAATCATCAGCGCCGTTTTTGAAACCCGAGACGATATCCGCACTGTCCCCGCGAACGGTAAGAAAAATAATGGGCAGCTCTTTCCATCTGCTGCGAATCCACTGGCACATACCGTCGCCACGCCCGTCTGGCATATTCCAGTCAAGCAGAATAAGCGACGGCATATGCTTTTCCAGAGCATGTCTGGTTTCTGAAATTGTGTGACAGACTGAAACTTTAAAGTCTTTTTGTTCCAGATATTCTTTTACCATATCTGCGATGTCAGTGTCGTCTTCGGCATAGTATAATTCAATCATGTCGATTGTCCGCCTTATATTTTTTGTATTTAGGCAATTGCGGAAATTTATTTGGCAGCAAGCTGCAATTGCAAATTATTTGTATACTATATTTATTATACAACTTTTGACCAGCTTGTGACATACTTTCCGCTCACCTTTTCCGTCCCTTTCACAGACATAGAACCTGAATATTGCTTATCCATCGTATCAAGGTTTAGACATCCTAATCTTGGAATACGATTATATCTTTCATCTTATTTAATGCAAAAAACAGGACAAAGCCATCTTCGCCTTTGCCCTGTTTTTGCTTTTACACCCTGTATTTTTTCAGAAAGCTTACGCCTTACCTACTGAGCCGAACAGCTCCATCTTTTCCTTCACTGTAGCCTTGATAGCTTCCGCTCCGGGAGCAAGGAGCTTACGAGGGTCAAATCCCTTGCCTTCAAGGTCTTTGCCTGCCTCTATATACTTGCGCGTAGCGTCAGCAAATGAAAGCTGGCACTCCGTATTAACATTAATCTTTGCAACTCCAAGCGAAATAGCCTTCTTAATCATATCCTCAGGAATGCCCGTACCGCCATGAAGAACTAAAGGCATAACGCCTGTCTTCTGCTGGATGGCGTCAAGCGTCTCGAAGCTTAAGCCTGCCCAGTTTGCGGGATATTTGCCATGGATATTGCCGATGCCTGCCGCGAGCATATCTACGCCCAAATCAGCGATTGATTTGCACTCATCGGGATTAGCGCACTCGCCCATGCCTACTACGCCGTCTTCCTCGCCGCCGATTGCGCCTACCTCCGCCTCGATTGAAAGACCTAAGTTGTGCGCTACCGCAACAAGCTCAGTCGTCTTTGCGATGTTCTCCTCGATTGGATAGTGAGAGCCGTCAAACATTATGGATGTAAAGCCTGCCTTGATGCACTTGTAGCAGCCTTCGTATGTGCCGTGGTCAAGATGGAGCGCAACGGGAACCGTGATTTTAAGCTCCTCGTCCATAGCCTTTACCATTGCGGCAACTGTCTTAAAGCCTGTCATATATTTGCCTGCGCCTTCTGAAACGCCGAGAATGACAGGGCTGTTTAACTCCTGTGCCGTAAGCAGAATAGACTTTGTCCACTCAAGATTGTTGATGTTGAACTGGCCTACAGCATAGTGGCCTTCCTTTGCTTTTTTAAGCATCTCTGTAGCTGATACTAACATTGAAACCAACCTCCATTTAATTAATGATAAAATCAGTATATCCCTAATATTACCAAATGTCAATTTTTTAACAGGCATTTTTCAAGTGTTTTTCATTCGTTTTTAGGTACTTGTTACCAATTTTTACACTATTTTTCGCGGTATCTATTGTAAAATTATCACTATTGTTATAATATAAATTTACAGGTAATTTTTAAACTGGCAGGTTTTTCCTGTTAAGAATAAGAAAGAGAGGACAAACAAATGGCTTTAGTAACGACAAAGGAGATGTTTGACAAGGCGTATGCGGGAGGCTACGCTATCGGCGCTTTCAATGTAAACAACATGGAGATCGTCCAGGGCATCACAGAGGCTGCCGGCGAGCTTAATTCGCCGATAATCCTTCAGGTTTCGGCAGGCGCGAGGAAATACGCAAACCATACTTATCTGGTTAAGCTTGTGGAGGCTGCCTTAATCGAAAACAGCAACATCCCTATCGCGCTCCATCTTGATCACGGCGCTGATTTTGACATCTGCAAATCGTGCATTGACGGCGGCTTTACGTCTGTAATGATTGACGGCTCACATCACTCCTTCAAGGACAATATCGAGCTTACACGTCGCGTAGTGGAATACGCTCATTCAAAGGGTGTCGTAGTCGAGGGCGAGCTCGGACAGCTCGCAGGCATTGAGGATGATGTAAACGTATCAGACGAAAACGCAAGCTACACCCATCCCGACGAGGTTGAGGAGTTTGTCGACAAGACGGGCGTTGACTCGCTCGCTATCGCTATCGGCACAAGCCATGGCGCATTCAAGTTTAAGCCGGGCCAGAAGCCGCAGCTTCGCTTTGACATTCTTGACGAAGTAAGCAAAAGGCTTCCAAACTTCCCTATCGTGCTTCATGGCGCGTCAAGCGTATCTCAGGAGTATGTAAAGATTATTCAGGAAAACGGCGGACAGCTTGCGGACGCTATCGGTATCCCCGAGGATATGCTGCGTCAGGCTGCAAGGAGTGCCGTATGCAAGATTAATATTGACTCAGACTTAAGGCTTGCTATGACAGCGGGAATCCGCCAGGTGCTTTTCGCAAATCCTGCTGCATTTGACCCAAGGGAATATCTCAAGGTAGGCCGCGCAAACGTAAAGGCAATAGTCGCACACAAGATTAAGAACGTACTTGGCAGTGAGAACAAGGCTTGACAAAAAAACATCCCCACGACGGACAAACCTTCGTGGGGATATTTTTATGCGTTTAATATTATATTTACCTCACCATTATGTCTATGGCATTCTGCTTATTTTTGAGAGTCACGCTCTTATGCCTTCCGCCAAACTCGCCGTCAAGCGTCCACGCCACCTCGTCCTCCGCCTCGAAATAAAGCTCACCCGCCTTAAAGCTGTACATAAGGCTTGTATCAAATTTTTCGCTTACCAACGCACTCAATATGGAGTTCAGCTCCATCGGATTTCTTGGACGCTTTATGAGCACTACCTCAAACAGCCCATCATTCAGAAGCACGTTTTTACCCGTTATGCCCTTGAAACCGCCCACTGAAAGCGAATTAGTCACCATTCCAAATATAAAGTCGTCCTCGATAATCTGCTCCTCGTCCGAATCCCCGCCCTTTTTGCACACCGCCCTCATATGGTAGGATTTTATATTCTGCAGATGCTTCACGCCCTCGAGAATATACGCCATATGACCAAGCATATTTTTCATCTCCTGCGGCGTACCATAAGACACCTCCGTAAAAAGCCCGAACGCCGCGATATATACAAATATGTCGTTGTTGAAAAGCCCCGCGTCACATGAAAAGAGCTCGCCGCCCGCGATAATCTCCGCCGCCTTCTTCATGCTCACAGGGAGCTTGAGGCTGTTTGCAAAATCATTTGTGCTGCCTGACGGTATATAGCCTATAGTGGTCTTAAAGCCCGACTGCAGCATGCCCGTAACAATCTCATCAAGCGTACCGTCGCCGCCGCTGCACACCACGAGCTCATATGACTTATCGCGCTCCCTGACCGCGCGCACCGCATCACCACGCTCCTGCGTAGTATATACGGTCATCTCATATCCCGCCTTAACAAGTATGTCGATTATCTCCAAGGCATGATTTTTGATAAGCCCCTTGCCCGAATGCGGGTTTATGATAAACAGGGCTTTTTTATTCTTACTTAAATCCTCCACTGACATCATCTCCTTTGCCGGTACAGTCCATATCCGTAAGCTTTTAGGCTGACTTACTTAAGCCCCCTGCAACATCTATGCCTAACGCACTAAGCCAGCATATCAGCCCCTTAAGCTTTCGGCAAGCTCGCTAAGCTTCCTAAGCCTATGGTTTACGCCGGATTTGCCTACCTTTGGCTCTAAAAGCTCCCCGAGCTCCTTCAAGGTAGCGTCCTGATGCTCCAGCCTTACCTCGGCTATCTCCCTAAGATTGTCGGAAAGCCTGTCAAAGCCGTAGTGCTCCTTTATATACCGGATGTCCTCTATCTGCTTTGTAGCCGCGTTTACGGTCTTTGTGATATTTGCCGCCTCGCAGTTTACCCGCCTGTTGATGGAATTCCTCATGTCCTTCAAAATGCGCAGGTTTTCCAGATTCATAAGCGACATATGGGCACCCATCACGTTCAGAAGCTCTACTATCTCCTCGCTCTCCTTTATATAGACCACATAATAGCGCTTCCTAAGCACAAGCTTTCCCTCAATGTCAAAAACGGCAAGCACCTCCATGATCTGACGCGCCTGCTGCTCGTCACAGCACACAAATTCAAGATGGTATCCCTTTTCAGGATTGCTCATCGAGCCGTTGCCCAGAAACGCGCCGCGCAGAAAGCATCTCTTGCAGCAGAGGCTTTTTATCACAAGCGGATTGACTGTCGAAGCGCCGTCCGCATGCTTAATGGTCTGAAATATTTTCTGCGAAGCTGCGCCGTCATATGCATTGCCCTCTATATTTATGTCAAAAAGCCGCTCTATAAGCATTTTGCCCTTTTTTGCCACAAGCGGCGCGTCCGCCTGAAATTCCACTCTTGAATTTTTTTCAGAACGTGAATAAACAAGAAGCGCGGCAAGCTCCGCTATCATACAGTGCCTTGCCGAGCCCTCAGCCTTTATAAGCTCATCCTTTATATCTCCCGAAAATGACATATGCCTTACCCTTCATACCTATTTCCGTTAGGTAATTGCGAAACGCGCCCTAAACTAAGCTGTCCGAATTTAGTTTCGCAGATGCCTATTATTTCGTATCCCTGTGGCGCAGCGTGAGCCCATAGTCACCCTTGTCCTTCAGACGTTTGTACAGCTCGCCCGCAAGCGTCACGCTCCTGTGCTGTCCGCCCGTACAGCCTATCGCTATGACAAGCTGGTACTTTCCTTCGTTGATATAGTTTGGTATTAGGAAGCTTATCATATCGGTAAGCTTGTCCAGAAACTCATGCGCCTCCTTGAAGCCCATCACATAATCCTGAACCTCCTTGTCAAGCCCCGTTTTATGCTTTAAATTGTCAATGTAAAATGGATTGGGCAGAAATCTCACGTCAAAAACCAAATCCGCGTCCTGCGGTATGCCATGCTTAAATCCGAATGACATGACATTTATCATAAGATTATTATAATCCTGATTCTGCACAAAAATCTTGTCCAGCTCCGCCTTCAGCTCGCGCGTGAGGAGGTTAGTCGTGTCTATGACGTACTCCGACTGCGCCCTCATGCGCGAAAGCAGCTCGCGCTCGCGCCGTATACCGCTCATCAAATCTCCGTCCGTAGACAGCGGGTGCACGCGCCTTGTTTCCTTATACCTTTTCAAAATCACATTATCAGACGCTTCGAGAAAAAGTATCTCAAACGTATATTTTTTCCTAAGTCCCGTGACTACGTTATTTACGTCCTCAAATGACTGGCTGGCGCGCGCGTCAAGCCCAAGCGCTACTTTTTGGATGTCGCTGTCGGGCAGCAGGATAATCTCCATAAATTTTTCTATAAGCGCTACGGGCATATTGTCAACGCAATAAAAGCCCGCGTCCTCAAGCATTTTCATGGCGGTGGACTTGCCGCCGCCGCTCATGCCCGTCACTATTACAAACCTCATCGTCACTCGCCTCCGTTATCTAATGGCACTTCGTCTAATATCACTCAAAATCGCCAAGACATATAACTTCCGTCTCAATATTCACGCCCGAGCTTTCCCTGACGCGTCTCTGCACCTCTTTAATGAGCGCGTATATCTGCGCTGCCGTAGCGCTGCCTTTATTCACAATAAAGCCGCAATGCTTCTCGGAAACCTGCGCATCCCCGACGCTAAAGCCCCTAAGCCCCGCGTCCTGAATAAGCTTTGCCGCAAAATACCCTTCGGGACGCTTGAATGTAGAACCCGCGCTTGGATATTCAAGCGGCTGCTTGTCGCGGCGCCGAAATGCCAAGTCGTCCATGCGCGCCTTTATGTCGCCAAAATTGCCCTGCGTCAGACTGATTGCCGCTCCAAGCACGATAAAGCTTTCCTCCTTCAAAAGGCTGTGCCTGTAGGAAAATCTCATCTCCTCCGCGCCCTTTTCAATAACCTCGCCCGTATCCGTCATAAGGCGCACGCTCTTTACCACCTGCTTCATCTCACCGTCATAAGCGCCCGCGTTCATCACTATGGCGCCGCCGAGGCATCCCGGTATGCCCGCCGCAAACTCAAAGCCTGCAAGCGAATTGTCAAGCGCATATTTCGCGATTGCCGCGAGAGTGCAGCCTGCCTCGCATAGGAGCGTTTCGCCGTCCCGCGCTATTTTATTAAATTCCTTTGAAATATGGAGCACCGGCTCGCGAAGCCCTTTGTCACTCACAAGAAGGTTGCTCCCATTTCCAAGGATATAAAAGCCGCCGCCCGCGAGCGTCAAGCCCTCCGACGCGAACGCCCCCAACGCGCCTGACAGCTCCCTCTCCGACATAATTTCCACAAACAAATCCGCCGCGCCGCCCGCCTTAAATGTCGTATGCCTTGACATCGGTTCGTCTGTATAAATATTTTCCTGCGGAACGCCCTCTTCCAACCTCTGTATTAAACGCCGTCTTGTTTTTTCGTCCAATAAACTCCCCCGCTTAACCTAAGACAAGCTTTGCCGCTCCGTAAATACCCGCGTCATTGCCAAGCGACGCAAGACGGAATTCAGCTTTTCTGCTTGCAAAGTGAACATATTTTTCATAATATTTTGACACATACTCGCAAAGGATTTCGCCTGCCTTCGACACGCCGCCGCCAAGCACGATTACCTCCGGATTTACCACGCAGGCTACGGCGGCAAGTCCCTTGCCAAGGTACTCTCCAAACTCCTCCGCAATCTCGCAGGCAACCTTGTCGCCCGCTTTTACCGCGTCAAATACGGACTTCGCGCTAAGCTCGTCATTTCTGAGCATGCTGTCGTCCGATACTGCCGCAAGCTTTCTCGCCGCAAGACGCACTACTCCCGTAGCGGAAGCGTACTGCTCGAGGCAGCCGTAATTGCCGCAGCCGCACTCCTCCTGTTCATCGTCATTCATATGGATATGCCCTATCTCGCCGCCCGCGCCCATAGCTCCGGTGAGAATTTTGCCTTCGACTATTATGCCGCCGCCTACGCCTGTGCCTAGTGTTGCAAGAATCATATTTTCAAAACCCTTGCCGCCTCCGCACCACATCTCGCCAAGCGCCGCCACGTTCGCGTCGTTTGCCGCCTTTACGGGCATCTGCAGCAGACCTCCGAGCACGTCGTTTATATTCATGACGCCCCAGCCAAGGTTTACCGCCCTGTGTATCACGCCATCACTGTCTACGGGGCCCGGCACTCCTATGCCTACGCCTGTGACAGACTCCCTTGTAATATTCATCTCATCCATCTTGCCGAGTATCGCATTTGCTATGTCGGGCAGGATGTTGTTGCCGTTATCGTCCTTTCTCGTAGGTATCTCCCACTTTTCCAAAACTGAGCCCTCCGGGTCAAAAAGTCCTATCTTTACCGTAGTGCCTCCTAAATCAACTCCAAAACAGTATTTATTCATATTCTTCTCCTTTTTCATCTTGTTTTTTGTTTAAGCGGCTGCGAAACGCCTTCCGCTGCGCGAAACTTAATCATCATTCCCTCGCGGGTTTGCAAGCTGGCTCTGTACGCGGTGGTAAAGCTCCTGCGCCGCGTTGTAGCCCATCTTTTTCTGCCTGTGGTTTACTGCCGCCGATTCACATATGATTGCAAGGTTGCGCCCCGGTCTGATAGGTATGTTGTGGCATACTATCTTATTACCAAGATATTCAGTATAGTTTTCTTCAAGACCTAAGCGGTCATACTTTTTCTCCTTGTCCCAGTCTTCAAGGCGAATGACGAGATTTATGTTTGTCGTGTCCATTACGCTTGATACGCCGAAAAGCGTCTTGACGTCGATTATGCCTATGCCCCTGAGCTCTATAAAATGGCGCGTGACGTCAGGCGCGGAGCCTACCAGCGTGTCGTCGCTCACCTTTCTTATCTCCACTACGTCGTCAGATACGAGCCGATGTCCACGCTTTACAAGCTCAAGCGCCGCCTCGCTCTTGCCGATGCCGCTCTCGCCCGTGATAAGCACACCCTCGCCATATACATCCACAAGCACGCCATGCACGGAAATACAAGGCGCGAGCTTGACGTTAAGCCAGCGGATTATCTCCGCCATAAATGCCGATGTCGGTTTGTCTGTAAGCAGCAGAGGGACATTATTCTGTATCGCCATATTCAGGAATACCTCGTCGGGCTTCAGACTTCTGCAGAAGATTATGCATGGAGTCTTATCCGTAAGAAGCCTTGGGAATACTTCCTCCTTCTGCTCCTGCGTCATATAGCCGATATAGGAATGTTCCACAAAGCCGATTATCTGCACCCTCGACTCCTCAAAATGCTCAAAATATCCCGCAAGCTGCAAAGACGGCTTGTTTATGTCGGGCTGGTGAATTTTGATATTTGAAATATCCACCTGCGGAGTTAAATTAGTAAGCCCGAATTTTTCTATCAGGCTCTCAATGCTGACACTTGACATATTTGTACCATACCTTTCATTATTATTTACTTTCGGCATTTGTAAAACTCTATTCGTCAACATAGAATTTAGGCAAAATATATAAAATAAGCGGTGTCTTGCGCGGTATCCGGCCGCGTTTTTGTATATTTTGACTAAATTCGGGCAGTTTAGAAAACATTTCACAATTACCTATTATTATTTCAGTAACAAGCTTTATGTGCGTAGTGTGTTATCTATAATATATATTAGCATATTAATTAAATAGTTGCCACACTTTTTAAACAGGAAAATAAGGCAGGGACACCGATTTGCCTCCCCGCCTTATTTCTTGCACATTATAACTCTTCTTACTCCTCAAGTCTAAAGAACCTCATATCCTCCTCAAGCCGCGAAGATATCGACAGCAGTGTTTGTGACTCCCTCATCAGCTCTGATATCGTGCTGTTGAGCTGCTGCATTGACGAAGCCGTTTCTGTGGTTGATGCCGCATTTTCCTCCGATATTGCCGAGAGGTTCATCATTATATGAGATACCGTCGAGCTTACTTCATTACATTCAACTATCGCTTTCCTGATGACTTCCGTCTTATCCCTTGACTGTGAGATGCCATTGTTCACTATTTCAAACTGGTGCTGCGTCTTGATGAGGTTTTCGTTCTGCTCGTTTGTCGCCCTGCCTACCTCATCCATTATATCAAGCGTTTCCTTGAAATCGTTTATCAGGTTCGATATTACCTTAAAGATAGTGTCCGCCGAGCTGTTTGACTGGTCCGCAAGCTGCTGTATCTCCGACGCGACTACCGCAAAGCCTCTGCCCGCCTCGCCCGCGCGCGCCGCCTCTATGCTCGCATTCAGTGAAAGCAGGTTCGTCTGGTCCGCGATTGACGAAATGAGCGAAACCGCCTCCTCTATTTCCTTTACGGAATCATTTGTCTTTGATATCTGGCTTGCGACCTTATGTATGCTGTCCGTCATGTGCGTATTTGACGCGCTAAGCTCGTTCAATATGGAAACCACGCCGTCGCTCGCGTTCTTCATGTCAATCGAAGTCTCATCAAGCTCCGCGATGTCCGTATTCATGCTTTCCATAAGCTCGCCAAGATGCGTTATCTCGCTTGTGGAGGTCTCGACATCGGAAGCCTGCGTGACCGCCCCCTGAGCGATTTCTGAAATTGAGCTGTCTATCATCTCCGAGGTCTGCCCCGAGCTCTGCGACATTTGTTCGAGCTCCGCACCGCTCTTGTTCAGCTCGATTCCGCAGTTTATTACATTGCGTATTACCTCGGCAAGCTTATCAGTCATCGCGTTTAGCGACGCGCCAAAACTGTCGAACTCATCGCGGTTGTCGGTGCGCGCCTTTACCATGATGTTTCCCTGTGAAATCTGCGAAAGCGTCCCCTCAAATGCCTTGATGCTCCTCTGTATGGACGCTATCACAAACACTGTAAGCAGCACCACAAGCACAGCTCCGATTATAAATACCGCATATATGAGCACCGACATCATCATCTTCTGCTGCGCCGTCTGTTCCTCTATCTGTTGCCGCACGCTTGCCGTATCGTTTGTAAGGCTCGTGTTAAGCTCGTTGTTTTCGCCCTTTATCGCAAGTATCTCGCCGTCATACTCAACTATCGCCTGCTGCGCCTGTATTTTGTCGTCAAGCTCTGACGCGATGGCGTCTTTCAAATCCTGCTGCATTGAATAATACTGCGACATTTCCTTCATCTCGCCAAGTATCGCCGAGATGTCCTCCGGGTATGTGCCCGTATCGCTTCCCTCCGCCACAAGCTTGTTGTACTCGCCAAAAAGCGTGTTTGCGTCCGACAGCTTGCCTTTAAAATTATACTTGTCGTTTAATGCCGACGAAACGCTCACCGACGGAGTCTGCGTATCCTCAAAATATATGTCTACGGAAAAGTTTTCGTAGTCCATATTGTTGTAGTCCTTTATGGGAAGAGTGAGCCTCGCTTCCTGCGCGTTGCCGCCGGTATTTACAAACGCGCCCTTAAAATACACGCAATCCTCGCCGTTAAAGGTCGAAAGCTTCAAATCGGTAAACGAATCGCCCATTGAATTTGCAAGCGCCTCCGTATCAAAGCTGCCTATATCCACTTTAGTATCATCAAATTTTATGTTCACCACGTTTACGTCGCCCACATAATCAACGCCCGTCGCCGTAACGCGCACTATGAGCGTGTCGCGCCTGCTCGTCGCCGGAAGCGTATTGCTGAAGGTCGCCTTGCGGTACGTCTTGCCGCCTATCTCGACCGTCTCAAGCGTGGAGAGATCCGTTTCCACCCAAAAAATATCTGACCAACTATTTTCGTTGTCAAGCTGCGATATTGACGCTCCCAAAGCCTCGTCGCCCGCAAGATAAGCCTCATACAAGCCCTCACCCTGCTTAAAGCCTCGCGATGCCAATATTTCTCTAAGCTCATCAGTATTTGCCGACACAGCGGAAATATTCTGCGCCACCCTCTCAAGGTCATCTCTGTAGCCCTGTCCCTTGCTGCTCTCCAAAGCCGCGGCTGCCGCATCGTTCATCGAACTGAGATTTGACGTGATTTTGTCATAATGGCTAAGGTCCAAGTCATACAGAAAAGTTATCTCCTCCGCCTTATTCTCATACTGCATCAGGTTGATGTTGTTTATATTATTCAGCACCTGATTGTTTGAGTTGTTGCTGTTCATGATATAAATGCCCGTTATGCCGAGAATTATCGTGCATATAATGGAAACCGCCCCAAGAATAACAAGTTTTGACTTTATACTGTTCATTTGCGTAATCTCCTTCCTTACAGCATTTTGTCATCTTCTTTTATCTACATATTTCTTACTTATGCTTTTTATATTATGATTTATTTTTAAATTGCTCTATAATATTAATGCTTTTTTTATCAAAAAAATGTCTTTCGTTTGCAAAACCCGTTTTTTGTGCATTAACACGATAAGCGACGACAAAAAAGCACATTAATATATTGATTTTTGCTAATTATAATAGTAAAATTAATAAGTGACACTATAATAATGTCAAACAAAGATAAGGAGTGAACCAAATGGAAACAGAAAAACGCGGAAAGAAAAAAAGCCTGACTGCCGCTATAATGACGCTGTGCCTGATTGTTACGGCAATAACGGCACTATGTATAGGCGCAAACGCAGTCATATCAATCAAAAGACTTACAAACGACTCTTATGCCACCTATGAAAACGCAATGAACGAGGGCTACAACACCGAGATTAAATCTCAAGTGCAGAACGCCATTTCCGTACTGCAGGGCGAGTACGACAAGTATATGGCGGGCGAAAAGACCGAGGACGAGGCCAAGCTTGCCGCCAAGGAAACGGTCCGCGCCATGCGCTACCGCGACGACCAGAGCGGATATTTCTGGATTGACGACACCGACTATATCCTTGTTATGCACCCTATCCTCACTGAAAACGAGGGCAACAACCGCTATGACCTCACCGACCCGAACGGTGTGAAAATCGTCCAGTCAATCCTGCAGGTATGCCAGAGCGCCGAAAAAGGTGGCTACAATGAATTTTATTTCACCAAATCGGACGGCGTGACCGTAGCGCCAAAGATTGCCTACTCACAGATTTTTGAGCCTTGGGGCTGGATAATTTCCACAGGAAACTACATAGATGATATTGAAGCCGATATGGCAGGCGTAAAGCAGCAGCTTGACTCTACATATCACTCTCTCCTTCTCAGGGTTGACATAGTGTTTATAGCAGTACTGGTATTTTCGCTTATACTCGCATACCTCTACAGCAAACAGCTTGTAAAGCCTCTGCAGAACATGCGCGCGTTTGTGGATAATTTCGCGACGGGCGACCTGACGGGCTCAATCAGCATCAAGACAAACAACGAAATCGGGCAGACGGCGGATGCCATTATGAAGGCTCAAAGCAATACGCGCAATCTCCTTCAAAATATCAACGAGGTAGTCGACGGCGTGACAAATGCCCTTGAGCAGTTTGAAAAAATGTTCGGCAATATGCGAAGCTCCATTTCAGAGGTTTCAACCGCGGTTGACTCTATCGCAAGCAATGTATCCTCACAGGCTTCATCGACAAACAGCGCTTCGACCGAGGCGGATGTAATGGGCGGCAGCATTGACAAGACGGGACAGGAAGTAAAGACGCTTGACGAAAACGCCAACGACATGAAGCAGCTCAGCGAGAAGTCAATGAATACGCTAAATCAGCTCATCGCCGCAAACGACAAGACGCGCAGCAACATAGCGGCAATGCATGAACAGACGGAAGCGACAAATAAATCCGTACAAAAAATACAGATGGCAGCCAACCTCATAAACGAAATCTCAGACCAGACGAGCCTCCTCTCACTCAACGCCAGCATAGAGGCGGCAAGAGCCGGCGAATCAGGCAGGGGGTTTGCAGTAGTTGCCGACGAGATAGGCAAGCTTGCGCAGCAGTCCACCACCTCAGTCGAGGAGATAAGCCAAATAGTAGACGACCTTCTCAGGAACGCTTCGCAGTCGGTTGAGATTATGCGCGAGATAAGCGATGCCGTCGGACTGCAGGTAGACTGCATATCCGATACGCAGCAGAGCTTCAGCCAGCTCTACAAGGAGCTTGACAACTGTGTGACGGCGGTAAGAATCATAGACAACATGACGGGCGATATCGAAAAGCAGCGCTCCGGCGTTACGGACGCGCTTGACACTCTCAACAATCTTGCTCAGGACAACGCCACAATGACCCAGGAAACGGCAGCCATGTCGGCTGAGCTTTCACAGCTTGTAGAGGATTCAGGCAGCATTGTAGACGAGCTTGAGCAAAAGGTTCGCACGCTTGTAGATGACATTCATATGTTTAAGCTGTAATTTACGGACATTTTCCACAAATAAATTAATTAAAAAATCAGCAAAAAGAGAGCAGCAAAAAAGAAGCTCCGGCATTTTCACCGAAGCTTCTTTTATTTGCTATTTTATCTAAAATTTCGCCTTTCTGATGATTCCGAAGCCAAGCGGATATGGTCCTGTGTGTACGCTTATAGTCGCACCTATCTGATATATCGGAAGCTCCTCCTCGGTAATGGAATATCCCTTTGAGTTCAAAAAGCTGACCGCGCCGTCCCTGAATACCACAGCCTCGTCCCTGTCGTAGCCAAAACCAACAGCCAGACTATAGTCGGAACAGTCGGCATTTAATTCATTCAAATACTCAAGTAACAGCTCATATACCTTATCAAGCGATTTTTTACGGCTTCTGGCTATGCCCGACGGGAATATCTCCCCCTCCTTCAAGGTAATCAGCGGGCGTATGCCAAGCACAGAGCCTGCAAGCCCCGCAAGCTTCCCTATCCTGCCGCCATGCTTTAGGTAGTCTATATTTCCTACGGTAAAGAATATCCTGCCCGTACTCTTTATAGCCTCAAGCTCACTGACAGCCCTGTCATAATCTACGCCTGCCGCATGCAGCTTTGCTGCCTCCAAGACATATAAGCCCTGCAGCACAGTATTGATAGTCGCATCAATAACCGTAATGCGCGCGTCTGGAAAGCTTTCAAGCACTATCTCCTTTGCGCCCAAAGCAGACTGCATGGAACCGCTGAATTTCGTCGTAATACAGATACAGATAATCGCCTTATTATCCTTGACGATAGGCGTAAAGACATCTACATAATCCTGAACCGACGGCATCGAAGACTTTGGAAACGTCGTTGGTTCTGCCACCATCTTGTCATAAAATTCCCTGATAGGCATCTCGACTATTTCCTTTTCATACTTTTCACCGTCAAACGACACATAAAACGGCACCACTGTGATGTCTTTCTGTCTGCACAGCTCCGTAGGCAAATCGCATGAACCGTCTGTTACTATTTTATACTCCATGTATGTTGGACCTCTCTTTTAATTCTTTTATCGGCACAACGCGCCAATCATGCTTCGCCGAATGAACGACGCAATCCGCCATGTCCGGCATATCAGTTTAATATCGGATACGCCACTATAGTCGTAAACGTGATGTCCATGCTCGGATTCTTCGCCCTGTCCATCACCGACTTCACAAGGCGCTTGCCAAGCTCCTCCATCCTGACCTCCACCGTCAGAATATCCTTCTTGAAAAAGTCCTTTTCGATAATGTTGTTGAAACCCGTAATCACTATCGACTGGACATATTTGGGGTCTTTCTGCAAAAGCGCGAGCGCGACGTTTTTTGCCACCTCGTCATCCTCGCATATTATGGCGTCAGGCATATACGGAAGCTTGTTTATGACCTCCTCGACCATGGCATAGCTAAAGCTTAGCTGATTCGACGGATGAGTAAATTGAAGCGCATCGTCAATGTTTATAAAATTCTGGTTGCAGGCATTCAAAAAGCCGATATACCTTGCCTGCACCATGCGCGAGCCCTCCGCATAGCCTATGTACGCAAGCTTCGTACAGCCCTTATTATTTATCACGTAATTCGTCATTTTGTTCATCGAATAAAAGCCGTCCACATTTACGACGTCGCCAAGCTCTATATACTCCTGCGCATTGACGGGACTGTTGAAAAACGTAAGCGGAAGCCCTGTCTTGCTTATGCCCTTGACAAACCTTATCGGAAATACGCTCAAGAAGATGATGCCCCTTACATCATCGGCTATGAGCCTGCACACTCCCTCTCCGTCATAGTCCTCGTCATCCACCACATAAAGCTGCATGCGATATCCCTCATCGCTTACGGCCGCGCTTATGCCTGCCAGTACCTTGTTCCAGAATACCGACTGGTTGTGATTTGACAGCACAAGGATTACTCCCGTATTTGGCCTCCTGCAGCTTGTTTTGACCTCATCAAGCAACCGCTCGTCAAGCTTCGCGTACCCCATCTGCCAAGCCTTCCGAACTACCGCCTGCTTAGTCGGCGGCGACACCAGACCGCCGTTTAGAGCCTTCGCAACTGTATTCCTGCTAAGCCCTAATTCTGCCGCTATGTCTTGAATTGTTACCTTTTTCATGCTTAACCTCCTTTTACACAATTGGAACTCCCCTAAACTATCCGCCGGACGCAAACAGATATTTTTTTTATTTTAACACAATTTTTTCATATTAGGTATATTATTTTCATAAAATATATAAAATTTTGATAATAATACGTAATTACTTCAAAATCCTAATCACATGTTGTCATATCAGCCGCAGCAGCAACGCTCTTTTTTCGTCCCGTCATTTTAAATAAGCTACAAAAATTATTTAAAGATTGTAATTTTTTTGTTAAATTTACACATTCTTATTGATTTTACCGCCCATATAAGCTATAGTTTAATTATAGTAGTTAGCTAAACCTGTACCATAGGCTCTAATCAGGAACAGGAGGTACTTAATTTGATTGCTAAGATAAACGAAATCCAGAACGAACTGCTAAAAGAAATGATGGCTGCAAAGGCCGTCACGTATGTCCCGACGATAAATACCGAACATATCCCCCAGGAGGAATACGACCATCTCGTAGAGCCTTACAGGGAGGCTATGATGCGGCTTGAAGTGCGCATGAACGGCTTAAACGAGGACTACAGAAAAAAATACCGCGACTATCCGATACATAATATTCAGGCGCGCATAAAGAGCAGAAAGAGCATTGAAAAGAAGCTCTCATACAGGAATCTGCCCGTCACGGCATATTCCGCCAAGGATAACCTGACGGACATTGCTGGCATACGCATAATCTGTTATTTTATTGAAGATATATTCAGCATATTATCACTCGTAAAGGCACAGACCGACCTGCTTATTTTAAAGGAAAGCGATTATATCCATTACCCGAAGTCAAGCGGCTACAAGAGCTACCATATGGTGCTCGGGGTGCCGGTATACCGTATCGAGGGGATGCAGTATTACCCTGTCGAGATACAGTTTAGGACATTATCCATGGACTTTTGGGCAAGTATGGAGCACCGTATCTGCTACAAAGGCGATACGCCGGAAGAAACTACAGATGATTTCAGAAAATACTCTGCGGAGCTGTCCGAGATGGAGCGGCGTATGAAGCATCTTCTCGACGAAGTGCGTCGCGACAATCCGCAGGAGCCTATGCAATGATTTAGCTAAAAACGTTACCCACATGTCAGGCGTGGGTAACGTTTTTTATTCTTATCTCTATGTCGCAGTCCGCCACAAACTGATAGTTTGCCTCCAGTCCATACTCGATATGTATATCAAGACTGTCCTCTGTGCAGGTCGTCTCGATATGCTGCGTGTCAATCGCGATTAATATATTGCCAAAGGGCGTGCCGTAGTCCGTCATCGTCTTTTTGCCCTCCGAAAATACCATCTGCACGTTGATTGCGCCTTTCTTTGTGAGAATAAACTCGTCGCCCCGCAGCTTCATCATATTTTTTATCGGCTCGTCAAAGCCCTCTATCAGCTCATCATAAAGTATATAATGGGCATTGTTTTTAAAGTAATACTGCCCCGGACAGACAGTCTCTATGCCTTCAAGCTCGTCGTCCGTCGCGGAGTCTCCGATATCCTCCGTCGCAAACTGCAATCCCTTTATGGAAACCAGTACATCCTTTTCCATTATTTCCTCTCATTCCGCGCCATCGTGTGCGCCAATTATTTGCTTATCCGACGTCATTTAAACAGCTCCGCCAGCGCAAGCTTGTATGTCACCTTTTTCTGCGGCTGCGCGCCGCCGTCCTCAAAAAAGCATTCCTCCATAAACGCGTCCGCCTCTTTTTGAGTAAGCTCCCTGCCATTTTCATCAAATATACAGCCGCCGCCTGATTTTACAAATATTTCAGGGCTTAACGCGCCTACCCAAAGTATGACTCCCAACGCCATCAATGTTTTTTTCATTCCGCCCAACTCCTTTTTCATTATACCTAATCAAAGTATGGACGGATTTTCACGAAAATATTCAGCGTCTTGCCTTTCTTTCCTCGCGTTCAAGCTGTAGCTGCCTTATTATTGCCTCCTCCTGATTGTCAATGTGCTTGCGCACCACTGCCGCCGCCGCTTCTTTATTTTTGTTTACAATGTTTTTGTACATGTCCTTATGCTCCTGAACAAGCATACTGTGTTTGCTTTCATCCTTTAAGTATTCAAAACGGTAGCGGTACATCTGCTCCGCAAGATTATTTACAAGCTGTATAAGGCGCGAATTGCCCGTCGAAGCCACTATAATGTCGTGCAGCCCCACGTCAGCCTCGGCAATCTTGCGCGTGTCCTTTGTCCGCGTCGCCGCTTCAAAGTTCTCACACGCCCCCGACAGCGCCTCCATGTCGTCGCGGCTCATGCGCTCGCAGGCAAGCTCGATTGCAAGCACGTCAAGAGCGCGCCTTACCTCGAGCACGTCCTTCAGGCTTTTCCACGTTATCTGCGCCACCTCCGCGCCCCGCCGCGGTATCATTATGACAAGCCCTTCAAGCTCAAGCTTGCGGATTGCCTCGCGTATCGGCGTGCGGCTCACCCCAAGCTTATTCGCAAGGTGTATCTCCATAAGCCGCTCTCCCGGTTTCATTTTTCCCGTAAGTATCTCCTCCCTCAGCGTGTTGAACACCACGTCCCTGAGCGGAAGATACTCGTCGTCATTCATAATATTATTCATAAAAATCCCCTTTAATCAACACAAAAAGCGCTATCCCTCTTTACTTCACTTATTATAAAACTCTGTAACGAATATCTGTGCGCGCATCTTTTTTTCCTTTAAGGCAGCCTTCATATACTCCGCCGCAGCCCTGGCGTCCTGTTCGCGCTCGTACACGCCGAACACGCTCGGTCCGCTGCCGCTCATAAGCGCGTTGAGCGCCCCTTTATCAATCATAATATTCTTTATTTCGGAAATTATGCCGTATTTGCGCTCGGTAACATTTTCAAGCACGTTTCCCATGCGGCTCGTAATGCCGTTCAGGTCGTTGTTTTTAAGCGCCTCTACCATGCCGTCTATGTCAGGGTGACTTTCAATGACGCCCGCGTCAAGCGCATCGTAAACCCATTTTGTCGAAACCATCAACGGCGGCTTCACTACCAACAGGGTTGCCTTGGGCGGATTCGGCAGCGCGGTAAGCTTCTCGCCAATGCCCTCTGCAAGCGCAGTGCCACCCATTATGCAGTACGGCACATCCGCTCCCAGACGGACGGCAAGCTCCATCAGCTTCTCCTTGCTCTGCCCCAGTACAAATATCTCATTCATCGCAAGCATCGTCGCAGCCGCGTCCGTACTTCCTCCCGCCATTCCCGCAGCAACGGGAATGTTTTTGCGCAGGTGGATTTCTATGCCGCCCTTGATGCCGAAGTATTCCTTCATAAGCTTTGCCGCCTTGAAAATGAGGTTGTTTGATATGCCGCCAAGCTCATCATAACCCGCAACGGACAAAATTATGTCAGGATTTTTGCTCTGTTTAAATTCAAGCTCGTCATATATGTCTACGGTCTGCATGACCATCTTGACCTCATGATAGCCATTGCTGAGACGCTTCCTTACGTCAAGCCCCAGATTAATCTTTGCCCTTGCCTTGTATTTCATTATTTCCATTACTTTCCCTCACTTTCCATGCGCATCCTTCATGCAGCAGACAGGCTTTGCCTTATGTATTTTTTTTAATACAATTTTAATTGATTATATCCAATATTTATAATTTAGTCAATATTTTGGGAAAGCTTGTCCTTTATCTTTTCATATTTTCTTTGTTTCCACACTTATTTTTGTAAGTTTTATATAATGTAAGTATACTCGTTTTGTATGATTTTTTCAGCAAAAATTTTCTTTTATTGGTAAAGTTTTCGTGCTATAATGACGATATAAATTCAAAGAAACATATTAATGCGCAGTCAGGGATGACTATATTTTTGTAATTATAGAAGGGAAGGGATACCATATGAGCACAATTTCAACTATTAATGATACTGTTTATACCAATACTTCTGCCGTAAACGAGCAGAATCAGGCTGTTGAGAGCGCTACATCCTCTAAGGCGTCTGAGAGCGAGGCTAAAAAGAACGAGACTTCTGCCGAGGTCACTACCTCTAAGCAGGATGATACCGCCGCAGTCTATGACAAGTCAAAGCTTTCTGAGGACGACAGGAAGACTATTGTGGCGCAGTTAAAGGCGGATCAGGAGAAGCGCCAGGCTCAGCTTACGGAGCTTGTACATAATATGCTTTCATCACAGACCGATATGTACGGCAAGGCAAACAATATCTGGCGTTTCCTTGCAAGCGGCAATTTCACCGTTGACGCTGAGACAAAGCAGAAGGCGCAGGAAGCTATTTCCGAGGACGGCTATTGGGGCGTAAAGCAGACCTCTGACCGCATTGTTTCATTTGCTACGGCGCTTGCGGGCGACGATACGAGCGCACTTGAAAAGATGCGCGACGCGTTTATCAAGGGCTATAAGCAGGCGGAGAAGACATGGGGCGGCGAGCTGCCTGATATTTCAAAGAGGACTTATGATTCTGTTATCGAGAAGCTTGACAACCTTATCAAGCCGGCAGAGGAGACAAAGCCTGACAACTCTACTACTACTGAAGATGGGACTGTGGTTGTTAAGGGCGAGGAATAAATGAATAATAATTATGGGGGTGTTTCCAGTCTGGAAACGCCCCCATGTTTTTGTTTTATATGTTTAACCAATTTAAGGCTTTATTCTTAACCTTTTCATACCAATCATTTTCATCTTTTGAAATTTTAGCCTGTTCCATGGAATATTCAAAATAGGGCTTTACTCCAAATGTGCCTTTAATTTCATCGGTTTCTTTATGATACGGCGACGGGAGCTGAAACTTTAATAATTGGCGCAGCAGCACTTCCTCTGTTCTTTTTCCGCTGATAAAACTTTTCCCTGCTTGTGTCAGGCTTATTTTTGGTTTCAAGTCAACAAATCCCAAAGCCTTAGGTGCGCGATTAATACGGTCACGCGCGCTAAATGCCAGTTCCTTTGCAAAACCTTCACCTTGAAAATCCTTTCCATCAGCCAATTTTTTTATAAATTCTATTTGCGTATCCTTATTCCACAATTCGCCTTCAAAATACTTCTCAAGAATCTCTATTTCAGGAATCATCTTTAAAGGCGTTCTTGGCGATGTTGTAAAAAATAATGTTTTACTCTTTAAGTAAGCCACCTGATTCTCCAATCTAATAGTTTGTCACTATAATATGCTTTGCATCTGCCTTAAACCGATTTCTAATATTAACGGCATATGATTTATCATATTCTTCAACAATATAATTGCCATATAATTCTTCCGTCAGTTTTGTTTTGCCAATAACCAGCAGTGCCTTGCAGGGCAGATTTTTGAAATCATTAGCTAACCGCCTATGTTCTTCTTCTCCAAACCCTTCTTTATAATTCTCATTCCCATAATCGCTGAAAATACAATCATACGGCGGATCCAAAAATATGAAGTCATCATTATCCGCCATATCAAAAACCCTCGAATAATCGTAATTATAAATTTCCGCATTCTGCAGGAGCTTAAAATGCTCCTCTGTTATAAGCTTTGTATTAAAGTTCTTATATCTTCCGAACGGCACATTATATTCACCATTTGCATTATATCTTATCATGCCTGAATATGCCGTTTTATTGATAAAAAAATACACCACTGATTCAAGATACTCTGTATCTATCTTATGGTTAAAGGCATCTCGCATCTGATAATACAGCGCTTCATTTCTATTTTCAGCATATCCATCTGGGTTTTTTGCTTTTAGTTCTTCATAGTCTTTTTGGTTTTTTTCATATTCCCCCTGGAGCTGGTCTAGCTGCAGCCTTGCCTTGGGGTATTTTTCCTTCATTTCACTATAAAAACCATACAGTCTGCAATTTATATCATTTATAATCGCATTTTGTGGCTGAAGATAAAAGTATAATGCCCCGCCTCCAAAAAACGGCTCTATATATCTTGAATATTTTTCAGGCATATTATTTACAAAGTGCGCTATCTCTTTTGATTTTCCGCCTCTGTATTTAATCATCGGATTCACCAAGCATCCCCCTGTTCAAGTGCGCAGATTTAAGTCACATTTAATTATTTACATATCTGTCCGCCTTTTTATGCCGCTTTACAGTATAAAGTAGTTATTCACCGCACTAGCAAGCAGCGTGCCGTCGTCGCTTGTGACATTTACCTCGTAGACGGCTACCTTGCTTCCGTATTTTATCTCGCGTGACTGAGCGACAAGCTTTGTCGTGTTCTCGGCGGGGCGCAGGTAGTTTATGTTGCTGCTGACTGTCACTACCGTCGCCTCGGGATTGTGCGATATTGCCGCAAGTCCGCCGATTGTGTCCGCCAGTGAAAACACGCAGCCGCCATGAGCCATCCCAAGCGGATTTAAGTGCTCGGGTTTTAGCTCCATCTCGCCCTTACAGTAGCCTGAGTCAAGCTCTGTGATGTTTATGCCGAGAAAAGGAATAAACGCGGGCGTCTTATACATTTGGTCCAATATTTCCTTGTATGTCATATATTTCACTGCTCCTGTAATTTTTTATCTTAATCCGCCATTTCACAATCGGCTTGTCCGAACTCATAAATAATACGAATGCCTTTACAGCTATGCGTAAATCATTGCATAACAGCAATCCGCAATCAACTTTTACAGATTCAACAGCCGGCATTTATGTTTTTATCTTAATTTTCGTACTACTAAAAAGAAACCGTCTTCATAAGCTCCGGAAGCTGCGCAAACTCCTTTAGGACATAGTCGGGCGCTTTTGCCTTTCCAAAGCCGTACTCGGCAAATACAAACGGTATCTTTGCTACTCTTGCGGATTCCTCGTCGCCCGCCGTATCGCCTACATAGACGGCGCGCTCTATATTGTTGCGCTTCATTATAAGCTTATTGTTTTCACCTTTGGGAAGCTGGTTATTGCCCCAGCACTCGATATCATCAAAACAGTCCGAAAGCCCATGCGCCTCAATAAAGCTCTCGATATACCCCTGCTGACAATTGCTCACCACAAAAAGCTTGTAGTCCTTTTTAAGCTCCAAAAGCGTCTCCCTAAGCTTTGGATAAAGCTTTGCGCCATGCGTGCGCAGGTACTCGTTTTCAACACTGCCGCACTCCTCTAAAAGCTCGAGCTGCCGTTCCTTTGAAGCCTTGGGAAAAAGCTTCTCCGCTATCTTAGTCATAGGAAGTCCCAGACACTCACCCATCTCCTCAATGGAAATCGGAGTTTCCCTGCTGCCCGGATTCTTCTTCACTACCTCGTTCCATGTATAGCAAATCTCCTCCACAGCGTTCCATAAAGTCCCGTCCAAATCAAACAAAACCGCCTGCGCCCTTTCCATATATTTGTCTCCCCCTATTACTTCATCAACCCAAACACGCCAAAAACGCTGCTCTTGCGTTTTTGTAAACATTTAGAAATTCTCAGGCGCTTCAACACCTTGTGAGTGCCTATTGGCACGAGTGATTAGAATTATTTTTCATGCTATTTCAGCCCCTGACGGCATATCCTTTTCAGGCGTCACAAGCGCAAGGTTTCCGTCTGCGTCCTCGGCGCACAAAAGCATCCCCTCAGACAGCACTCCCGCAAGCTTGGCGGGCTTTAAGTTTACAAGCACCATAACCTTCTTGCCAACCATCTCCTCGGGCGTATAGTGCGCCTTTATTCCAGACACAATCTGCTTCACCTGCGAGCCTACGCGCACCTGGCTGCAGAGCAGCTTCTTTGACTTAGGCACTGCCTCGCAGGAGATAATCTCGCCCACCTGAAACTGCATTTTTGCAAAATCATCATATTCTATCTCAGCCTTTGGTTCTATGTCGATAACACCCTCCGCGCTTTCACTTTCCTTCCCGGACGCTGCCCCAGCCTCGGCAATCTGCTTTGCCGCAAGCGCCTCCACTTTTGCGTCTATCTCCTTCTGGTCAAGGCGCGCAAAAAGTATCTCGGGCTTATCCGTCACCTTATTCCCCGACTTGTACTTGCCAAAAGTCTTTGTCGACTCAAAGCTCCTAACCTCGCAATTAAGCTGCGCCGCAATCTTCTGCGCCGTCTCAGGCATGAACGGCTCGAGAAGTCCCGCGCCTATGGAAATGCTCTCCACCAGATTGTAGAGAACTGTCGAAAGCCTATCCTTCTTCGCCTCGTCCTTTGCCAATACCCATGGCTCCGTCTCGTCGATATACTTGTTGCAACGCTTGAAAAGCGAAAAAATCTCAGTAAGCGCGTCGGCTACCCTAAGCTCCGCCATCTTCGCCTCAACCTTGTCATATGCGCCTGTCGCTACAGCCTTTAAATCCTCGTCTATCGTTTCGGCTGCGCCCTTGTCCTCCACCACGCCGCCAAAGTATTTGTTACTCATAGAGATTGTCCTGTTTACAAGATTTCCAAGCGTGTTTGCAAGGTCAGAGTTTAACCGCTCCACCATCAAATCCCAAGTGATTGAGCCGTCATTTTCAAACGGCATTTCATGCAGCACAAAATACCTCACCGCGTCAACGCCGAATATGTCCGCAAGGTCATCGGCGTACATTACATTGCCCTTTGACTTGCTCATCTTGTCATTGTTCTGCAAAAGCCAAGGATGTCCGAATACCTGATGCGGCAGCTCCTCGCCGAGCGCCATCAGGAAGATAGGCCAGTAAATCGTGTGGAAGCGTATTATATCCTTTCCTATCAAATGCAGGTCAGCGGGCCAAAGCTTTTTGTACTGCTCAGTACTGCCGCCGTCCGCGTCATACCCAATGCCCGTAATATAGTTTGTCAGCGCGTCAAGCCACACATAAACGACATGCTTGTCATCAAAATCCACCGGAATACCCCATTTAAACGAGGTACGCGACACACACAAATCCTGCAGCCCGGGCAAAAGGAAGTTGTTCATCATCTCATTTTTGCGCGATACAGGCTGGATAAACTCGGGGTGCTTGTTTATATGGTCGATAAGCCTATCCGCGTATTTGCTCATTTTAAAGAAATACGCCTCCTCTTTGGCAGGCTTTACCTCGCCGCCGCAGTCGGGGCATCTTCCGTCGCGCAGCTGCGACTCTGTCCAGAACGACTCGCATGGTGTACAGTAAAGCCCCTCATACGCACCCTTGTAAATATCACCCTGATTATAAAGGCGCTTAAAAATCTTCTGCACCTGCTTTTCATGGTAATCATCCGTAGTGCGAATAAATTTGTCATATGAAACATTCAGCCTGTCACAAAGCCCTTTGATAACACCCGCAACCTTGTCAACAAACTCCTTCGGCGTCACACCCGCGTCCGCCGCCTTAAGCTCGATTTTCTGTCCATGCTCGTCAGTACCCGTCTGAAAGAACACATCATAGCCGTCCTTTCGCTTAAACCGCGCTATGCTGTCCGCAAGGACTATCTCATAATTATTTCCGATATGCGGCTTACCCGAAGTATAGGCTATCGCCGTAGTAATATAGTATTTTCCCTTATTCTGCATAATCAATCGCCTTCCTATATAAAATAAATATTTAATCATTTGCGAAACTATATTCGACAACATAGAATTTAGACAAAATATATAAAATAAGCGGCGTCTTGCAGCTAGCTGCACCTAGCTGCTTTTTATATATTTTGGCTAAATTCGGACGGTTTAGAACACATTTCGCAATTACTAATAAAACATTCACTATGTTTAAATTTAGCATAATATGATAATTTTGTAAATGCAAAATCTCAATCCAAAAATCCAAACGGCTCATCCGCATTTGAATGTAAAAAATTCATCAAAAGATAAGCGGCACGCAGCGACACCTTTTCCTCCTTTAGTATTCTTGCCGCCTCCGCCTTGTTCACTACAAGCACCTGTATCGTTTCCGTATCCTCCATATCCTCGCGGCTTATCTTCCCACTTGCATAACCAAACACAGCATTGCAGCTCTCGTCGGTAAAGCCCGCCCCCATAAAAAACGGACGGCGGATAGCGCTATTTCCGCCATTATATACCTCAAAATCAAGCCCCGTTTCCTCCTTCATCTCGCGCACTGCGGCTACGTCGGGCGTCTCCCCTTCGTCAATAAGCCCCGCGGGCAATTCATATAGATAATCGCCAAGCGGATACCTGTATTGGCGTATCATTATTATCTTTTCAGGCTCGTCCTTTAAAACAGGATATATAACTACGCCCTCCGCCGATATGTCACCCGTCAAAAGCTTTATCCGATCCGGCTTCCTCCTCGATACGAAGAAATAATCAAACTGCCTGCCCGAATCGGTAAGCGCGTCAAGCTTGAATAAATTAAGGAAACGGTTGTCGGAAAGCTTATGTATCTTTGTGTATTTTTTCATATCTCACTCCATTTCCGCGCCGCCATTTACATACATCACACACTTGCCCATTATGTAGGCGCACGCCTATAATATTTCCTCATAAAATTATACCATAGCTAATATATTATTGCTAATTATTTTCAACCATATCCAAAGTATTTCATATTCAAGGCAGCAATCAAGCCGATACCAAAATTCAAAAAGGAACTTATACCCGCACAGATTCGTAGAATCAAAACAGGAAAAAGCTCCGCGAAACTCTGCGAAACTCTGCGAATTTTAAAATCAAAATTGACATTTCATTATCTAAGGTCTAAAATATATATGATTGTGTATGGCGCGTTATATGAACATGGCGAGTTTTCTCAGAAACCGCACTGTGCGCTTGGGAAAGGGGAATACAAATGAAACGGTTACCTGTTTCAGATTTAAAATCAGGTATGGTGACTGCGGAGGATATTCTGACCTATGATTTAAAGGTACTTGTCCCCAAGGGAGTCGTCCTTACCGAAAACATTATAACAAGACTCGACGGATATTCAGTCTACTACGCTTGCGTCGAAGATGAGGCCGCGAATGAATTTAACCGCCCTATATCAATGGCAGATAAGACATCCGGCTCCACAAATCAATTTTCACGCGAGTTTGGCAGATTTTGTGAATATTTCCAAGAGAGCATTACAAATACGCTGTACAGAAACGAACCAATCCGCGAAAAGGAGCTCATGAATGGCTTTACAAGACTTATCAGCTTGGAAGACAGCTCAAAGGGACTTCTCATGAGCCTTTTGGGTATGCGCGGACTGCACCCTTCTGTCTACGCGCACTGTATCAATGTCGCTGTGATTTCATATATCCTTGCCGACTGGCTGAAATTGCCTGAAAACGACAAGCTTCTATCCGCTGAATGTGGACTTTTTCACGATATCGGAAAGATTATGCTGCCTTCTTCGATATCCGGGATATCCGGCAGCAAGCTCAACAGGCTTACATCAAAAGAGCTTGAGATTGCAAAGACACACACTATCGAAGGATTTCATCTGCTTGGCAGGTACAAAAACATACCTAAGTCTGTCCAAAATGCCGCGCTCATGCACCATGAAAAATTTGACGGCAGCGGCTATCCGTATCGGCTTAAAGGTGACGAAATTGACAGCTTTGCGCGTATCGTCGCTATCGCAAACAGCCTTGCCAACGCCATAAGCGCCTCAAGCCCAAACTCCTGCACCTATCCTTTGTCCGCCGTAAAATATTTTGAGAATAGCGGCTTACATAAATACGAACTTAAATATCTGCTTGTCTTTCTGGAAAATGTGGTAAACCTTTTTTCAGACGCTCCCGTAAAGCTCAGTCAAGGCATGGACGGAAATGTTATTTTAGTAGCTTACAATAACTGTCTGCCTAAACGCGCGCCCGAAAATGACAGCGACGATTTCATCATACACCAGCAATACTACAGGAGCATTATACAGCTTTCCACAAAAAAGAATGTTTCCCTTGAAACTATCGTATAGGGGCTTTTACATAAAAATATTCCTTTTGGGTTTTTTAACAGGCTCAAATTCCTTTTTAATGAATCGGACTACCTGATTGCTGTCACCGCGGTCTATAGTGTGGGTATATTTTCCGTCTATACTTCCAAAGGTCACTATATTTTCCACTGACAGTTTCTGAGTAAGATAATCCGTCATATTCTGCTTTTCAGCATTGTGATTGTATATTTTTATGTAGGCATATCCCTCATAGTCCTCAGAATCATACTTAAGCACCTTTAATTTGCCAAAAAAGCTTTGCTCTTCAAGAGCAGCATAGAGCGCGAAATGTCCTATTATTACAAGCTTTTCACCTTCCCTGACCTCAAGATTTACATTTTTTGATACCTGTAAATCTCCAAATTTTTGCATATGTTTTCCGGCTTAATCATATCTTCCCTTCAGCATAAATTAAAATAAAACAGAAATGGCGCTCCACTGATTTACAGTGGAACGCCATCGTCCCTTGACACCATGCATATTAGTTTATTTTTTATGATATATCAACCTTTTTTCCTGAAAATTTTTGAGAAAATTCGATTTTTATTTTTTACTGTCATTTTCAGTTTCCTGATTATTGAGCTGTAACAGTGCTTATATGCGCATTAATCCTTAATAGTTTTCAGCACATACCTCAAAATACGCCTGCGGGTGAGCGCATACCGGACATACCTCAGGCGCCTTCGTACCTACTACGATATGACCGCAATTCCTGCATTCCCAGACCTTGACCTCGCTCTTTTCAAATACCGTCGCCGTCTCGACATTCTTTAGCAGCGCGCGGTAACGCTCCTCATGGTGCTTTTCAACAGCGCCTACCGCCCTAAATTTTGCCGCAAGCTCTGTAAAACCCTCCTCCTCGGCAGTCTTTGCAAACTCCTCGTACATATCCGTCCACTCATAGTTTTCGCCGTCCGCCGCAGCCGCAAGGTTCTCAGCCGTATTACCGATGCCTTTAAGCTCTTTCAACCACATCTTTGCGTGTTCTTTTTCATTGTCAGCCGTCTTCAAAAAGATTGACGATATCTGCTCAAAGCCCTCCTTTTTTGCCACTGACGCAAAAAATGTGTACTTATTGCGCGCCTGCGATTCTCCCGCGAAAGCCGCCTCAAGATTTTTTTCCGTTTTTGTACCGCTGTACTTATTTGACATAGCCTTATTCTCCTTTTCATTTTAATACATTAGGCATTCACAAAACTCTATTCGACAACATAGAATTTAGGCAAAATATATAAAATAAGCGGCGTCTTGCGGAGCACCTAGCCGCGTTTTTATATATTTTGACTAAATTCGGACGATTGAAAACACATTTCGCAAACACCTTATTTTGATACATTTAATTATACTTAAATTTCACTTTTCTGCAAGCCTTTAATTAATTATCCGCCGACATTATTTCCCAATCTAATATATGCAGTTTACCACATTTTTATTTACAACAAACCAAACCATAAGCAATCCAAATAAAAAACTAAGCGGAACATCACAATACATCATGACATCCCGCCGTCTAGTCTTATTGAAAATTTATGTGTTATTTCCGGTTACGCATACAAGCTGCCGCCTATTTTTTAGTTCAAAGCATCATCCTGTTTAGGGCTTTCCTGCACAGTCTGCTGATATTGCGCCGACTGCTGTACGCTTCCCTGTTCCGGCTGTTGATACTGCACCTGCTGCTGACCGCCGCCCTGCTCCGGCTGCTGCTGATAGCCCATATTTTGATTGGGCTGCTGATAACCCACATTCGGATTGGGCTGCTGATACTGCATATTCTGCATTGGCGGCTGCGTATATACGGCTTTCCTCACAATACCAAACGCCTTGTCCGCAAAGCCCTTGGCAATAGGTACCTCAGCCTCCTGCTCTTTTGCCACACGCATTATGGCAATAATGGCAAGGATAAGTATTATCAAATCTATAATCGACACCACTGCACCCAGCGTCGCCGAAATTGCCGTTCCCATTATAGGTATCCTATAAATAGGACTGATAATGCTGATGATTATGTTCACTATGTTGGACACCATACCAAGGAAAAACGCCTGCATAACCTGCCTGATGAGCCACTGGTCCTTATGCACCAGAATGACAAAGCCAAGCAAAAGCGCCAAAATCGTAGTATTTCCAAATATGGTAAGCACAAATGCCAGCACCGCATAAAAACTTAAACAAATTCCAAAGTTGTCTCTTCTCATAATTAATTTTACTCCTCCATATTATGTAATTTCCTATAAGACCTTGTTGATTATAACATTTTATGCGCCATTCGTCAATCAATGCAAGCCCCCGCAGCCTTGTTATATTTATTATTTTGCCAAGTCATTCTCAAGCTCCCGCGAAAGCACTACCATCTCCTTCAGCACCTCCTGTATGCCGCTTATGCTGCCGCTGTGCTGCTTTGCAAAACTACTCGCGTCCTTCACTGAAGTAATTATGGAAGCAAGATGCTCCATAATAGTATGAAGCGTATTTTTTATCTCCGTAGCCGAGCTGCCGCTGTCATTCGCAAGCTTCCCCATCTCCGTAGCGACCACCGCAAAGCCCCGCCCGTTCTCACCGCTTCTCGCCGCCTCTATAGAAGCATTGAGCGCCAGAATATTTGAACGCGACGCGTTGCTGCTGATTTTATTTACTACCTCGACCGCATTGTGCACATCACTCTCCACACTGCTCGTCATCGAATCCATCTCTTCGAGCATTTTAAATAAACGCTCCATCCCATCCACAAGCTCCTGTAGCGAAGTGCTGACATTTCCCACAGACTTCTGGAATTTATCGGTTATCTCCGCCATCTGCTCACGCACATCCACCGAATATGTACATGTAATGCAGCCCACCACTTCACTGCCATCCTTAATCGGCACAAGCTCGCCCTCAAACGCCTCGCCCATTACTTCCTTTGCCAGACGGTTATGCTGTGCACGCCCTGTCCTAAGCACCTTGTCAAGCATTCCACTCGGGTCATTAAAACGCTGCCCCACGCTCATTATAGGCTTTTCGCCATCCGGAATTGAATACCCGACAACCACGCCGTCACTGTCAATCACAGTGATATAGACATCCTTCTCAAACATCTGCCTTATCGTCGGTAAAGCGTCAACATAATACTCTAACTGCTGATTCACAATACATACCTCCTTACTATCTGCACATGCCATCAAACACCGCATCCCAAAATCCATACCCATATTATAATACCACACTTTTTTCCCACACTCAACAATCTTTATTGTCGAATACTGAAAAATTTTGAAAACAAGCGGCATCAGGGAAAAACCTAAGCCCGAGCAGGGTTATATATCCCATGAAGACCCTTGGGAAGCGTCGGCACTTAGCGAAGCAAGCTGTAAAAGCGTAACTCCTTTTACAGCGCCGCTGAGCTTAGTGTCCGCTACGCTTCCCACTGAGCGCAAGCGGGTCTGAATGGGATATATAACCCTGCTCGGGCGCCCCCTTCAACACATATGTATATACGCAAAAAACCTATTTCGCATTAGCCGGCTCAATATTAATCGCCTTCCCCTTAATCTTAACATTCTTCATAGCACGCAGCACCTCCAACGCATTCTCCTTAGGCACCTCCACAAATGTATACTTGTCATACAAATCAATCGCCCCAACAAGCTTCCCGGAAATATTCGTCTCATTAGCAATAGCCCCCAAAATATCCTTAGGCTTAACCTTCTGCGCCTTCCCGATATTGATAAACAAACGCGCCATACCTTCCTCCTCAGCGCCCGTATTATCAAAGTCAAAACCAGCCTCGCCAGCCTCACTCTCCTGCCCGTTCGCATCGTTAAGCTGCCCCATATACATCTTCAAAAACGCCGCCGCTATATCCATCGCCGTATAATCCGACTCGTTCACATACTTCTCCACAGTATTTATCATTGAAGTCAAGTCCTCGTCCTCAATAATATTCCCAATCCTGTCCATAATCTTTTCAGTCTTAATCTGGTTCACATCATTGAGCGATGGCACAGGCATAGCGTAAATCTTCGTCTTGCAGTAGCGCATAAGCTCCTTAATCTTGTAAACCTCCTTACCCCTCACAAAGGTAAACGAACGCCCCGCCTTACCCGCGCGCCCCGTCCTGCCTATACGGTGCACATAATACTCGTCATCCTGCGGAATATCGTAATTAAAAACAGCCTCAACATCATCAACATCAATACCGCGCGCCGCCACATCAGTAGCTATCAAAATATCCGTCTTTCCATTCCTGAAGCTCTTCATCACGCGGTCGCGCTGCGCCTGGCTCATATCGCCATGCAGCCCCTCCGCAAAGTAGCCCCTGCCCTTAAGCACCTCCGCCAAGTCATCAACCATCTTCTTTGTATTGCAGAACACAAGCGAGAGCTTCGGCTCATAAAAATCAAGCAGACGCGTCAGCACCTCCACCTTGTCCTTGCGCTTCACATCAAGATAATACTGCTCAATCATAGGCACAGTAAGCTCTTTCTTAACCACCTTGATAAACTTGGCATCCTCTTTCTGATAGTTTTTCGTGATGTCAAGAATAGCCTTTGGCATGGTCGCTGAAAAAAGAATAGTCTGCCTGTCCTGATTAGGCACATACTCCAACACAGTCTCTATATCCTCGCGAAAGCCCATATTCAGCATCTCGTCAGCCTCGTCAAGCACGATGGTGTCCACATAATCGCAGCGAATCGTCTTGCGGCGCAGATGGTCCATCACGCGCCCCGGAGTGCCTATAATTACCTGCGTACCCTTCAGCGCCCTAATCTGCTTGCTTATATCCTGCCCGCCATATATGGGAAGCACCTTCACGCCATGCATATATTTAGCAATCTTCCTAATCTCCTCCGCCGCCTGCACCGCAAGCTCCCTCGTCGGACACAAAATCAGCGTCTGCGGATGCTTTACATCCTTATTTTTATTTACCTTTTCAAGCACAGGTATGCCAAACGCCGCCGTCTTACCCGTACCGGTCTGCGCCTGCCCGATAATGTCATAGCCCTCCATAGCCACAGGTATAGCCTGCGCCTGAATAGCGGACATCTCCTCAAACCCCATCTCACGCACGCCGCGCAAAATTTCCTTACTCAAATTCAAATCCTCAAACCTAATCGCTTCCATAATTTCCTTATACCTATCCCTTCCACAAATTTAATAACCATTGCCACAAATCAAGACATTAAAAAACTGCATCAATCCCACAGTGATTAATACAGCTCTTTAAATCAACTTATTCAAGTATATTTGCTATAAGCTAAAAAGTCAATACCATAATCAAAAAACTTAATCAAAAAGCTTCAACGCCCTTCGTAATATCCTCCAGCTTCCTAAGCAGCACATTGACATCAATAGGCTTTGACAGGAAATCGTTCATCCCACTCTCAATAGCCTTATCCCTGTCCTCCTTAAAGGTATTTGCCGTACATGCATAAATCGCCACCTTATGCGCGTCGCCCCTGTCAAGCCCCCTGATTTCAGACGATGCCTCGCACCCGTCCAAAACAGGCATATGCATATCCATAATGATGGCGTTTATCTCGTCCTCCGCCGATTTTTTGAATATCTCCACAGCCTCCCTACCGTCATGCGCCCTCATGGTCTTATAGCCAAGCTCGTGCAGAATGTCCATGATAATCTCAGCGTTTATGTCATTGTCCTCCGCTACCAGAATATTTACCGTCTCTCCATTGCCCAGATTCTTTATGCTTGAAACATCATCATCTATGCCCAGAATATTCTTCACATATTCCGAATCGACTATCACAGCCTGTTTCTTTATATTAATAAACATCTGCGCCAGAAAAACTAAGACGACCGTAATTGCCGCAAAGGTCACGACATTAAGCACCAGAAAATGAGTGCCGTAATGCGTCAAGGTTTCCTTCGGCACTTCGACCAGAAAATACCAATTTGTCATAGGTATCGTATAAAGCGCGGCTGCCTTATCCTTACCGCCGCCATCCGTATACTTGAAAAAATATTCGCCATTCTCCAGCGCCTCGCTTTTTATCTCCTCCGCGCTCTCTTTCATATCCGCGTTTTCAAGCCGCACAAAAAAATTGTCGTCGTACTGCGCATTTAAAACATTTTCCACATACACAATATAATTGCCATCGCTGTCAAGTATCGCGCTGCTTTCCTCTCGTTCAAAGCTGTCAAGCTTGTACTTTCTCATAATAGAAGCGACATTATTTGTACTGACAATGGTGTCACATTCCACCCCGCCAATGCTTACGCCGTCCACATCAATGCCATAAACAAGCGTTCCCTTATTCAAAAATCCATCGTCAAAATCATACCTTGCGGCAAACCGCCCCTCATTTCCCTTTTTGCGTATTATGTCATCCAGCTTGTGCCCCGAGGCGTCGCTGATTATTTTGTCCCCGCCGTACAGCCTGCCATCGCTGCCAAGCAGATACAGACCGTCAAACGAACTCGTCCTCTCCTCCAGTTCAATACGACTTTGCAGCTCCTCCGTCGTCGCTATATCGCACAGCTCCATTCGCTCAGAAATATTTTCAAGTTCATTCCAGTTTAAATCAAGATAATTCCTTATGCTCTGTATATCGTGCCTTGCAAGCTCCCCGATACTCGCGTAAACCCTGTCAGAAACCGCATTGTTCATCAACAGAAAATATATATAAATAACAATCAATATCGCACTCACCGAAACTATCAATGCCGGAAACAAAGGCTTGCGCATATTCATCTATTCCAACTCCCCTCTTACGCTTTCTCCCACAGACAGCAAATGCTGATAGACCTCGCGCTTGGAAATCCCCCTGTCCTTAGCCACAAGCTTCATAGCCTCCTTGCGCCCGATGCCCTTCTCCTCATAAATACCCATATGCTCCTCTATGGAAATGCTCTGCCAGTCAGCCTCATGCTCGCGCTTGAGCTCATCATGGCTTTTCCCCTCCAACACAATAACATACTCGCCTCGCGGCTCCTCGCTCTCATACATGGAAAGCGCCCCCTGGAGCGTCGTCGGCAAAATAGTCTCAAACTTTTTTGTAAGCTCCCTGCATAGCGTCGCTCGCCTGTCTCCAAGCGCCTCATACAACTCCCCCAGCGTCCTTACTAAATGATGCGGCGCTTCATACAGAATAATAGTCCTCGTCTCATTTTTCAAGTCTTCAAGCACAGCGCCTTTAGCTTTCTTATCGGCAGGCAGAAAGCCCTCAAAGCAAAATCTCCTCGTACTAAGCCCCGAAAGCGTCAGCGCCGTTATGCATGCCGCCGCTCCGGGCAGCGAAGTCACAGTGATTCCCGCCTCATAACATAGCTTCACAAGCACCTCACCCGGGTCTGAAATCGCAGGCGTACCCGCGTCCGTTATAAGCGCTACATTTTTTCCGTCATTCAACTGTCCAATCAAATATTTGGCCTTCTCTACCTTGTTATACTCATGGTAGCTCGTCATCGGCGTATGTATATCAAAATGATTCAGCAGCCTGATACTGTTGCGCGTATCCTCAGCAGCTATCAAATCCACCATGTTCAAAGTTTCCGCCACCCGAGGCGTCATATCCCCCAAATTGCCAATCGGCGTAGCACACAAATACAATTTCCCCGCCATCTCATTTTCCCCGTTTATACACAGACTTTACAGCAAAACTTGCCGACAAACCTAAAATCCGTCTGCCGAATTCTAACCGTTTACAGCATGACTATCTGGCTTTCTCAACATCTAAAGCCTCTTTCCGTTCTCAATACTTAATATCCGAATTTCTCACAAATCTCATCCGTATATACATTAGGCGCCTTATAAACTATGAGCGGCTTTTCCACAGTCATGCGCGATTTGCCGCCCCTGCAGCCCTCTATAAGCACCATATTAGGCTCCTTGTCAACATACGGATACACAAGCCTCATGCGCTTCGGCTCAAGCTTATACCTCGTCATAATGTTTATAATCTCCGCCAGCCGAAACGGTCTGTGTACCATGAAAAAGCTCCCGCCGGTCTTCAGCAGTTTTGCCGCGTTTCTCACCACATCATCAAGCGTACACAAAATTTCATGCCGAGCTATCGCCTTGGGCGCATCAGGATTAGTCAGCCCATGCTCGCCAATCATATACGGCGGATTGGAAGTCACTACATCAAAAGAAGCAGCCTTAAAAATCAATTCTGCTTCTTTAATATCTCCCGTCACTATATCAATTTTATTCTCCAAGTGGTTCAGACAGACGCTCCGCCTTGCCATATCCGCACTCTCAGCCTGTATCTCAAGCCCCGTCAAATGCGAAGCCTGTGTCTTTGCCTCAAGCAGAATAGGAATTATCCCAGTTCCCGTCCCCAAGTCAAGCACATTCCCGCCGCGCCTCACGCGCACAAACCCGCTAAGCAGCACCGCGTCCATTCCAAAGCGGAATTTATCAGGGCTCTGGATAATCCTGTACCCATTCCTCTGCAAATCATCAATGCGCTCATTCTCTTTAAGAAAGGACTCCGCCGAACAGCTTTTCATAGAAGCCTCGCTCCTAAATGCCTCCTCCCCAAAAGCCTCAGTTGTCGTCAAGCTTTGATTTTCCATCCTGCTTCTCCTGCTTTTCGAGTTTTTCAAGCTCTTTTAGCTCCTTAAGCTCCTCGTCTGTCATCCCGTCATTTTTGTCGCGCTTATGACGCTTCTTAAAGCGAAGCTGCTCCACGCTGTACTCGCGTATTTCCTTTTCGTCATCAGCCTCAACCAACACCTTGACAAGCTGGCGCAGGACATTCACGCTGTGCACTTCGCCTTTCAGTCCATCGTCCGTAGTCACGAAATCACCCACATTAGGCAGCTTTCTGTTTAAATATTCGTAAGTATCCTCCTCGTGCTTCAAACAGCACATAAGCCGCCCGCACACACCGGAAATCTTTGTAGGATTGAGCGACAAATTCTGCTCCTTTGCCATCTTGATGGACACAGGCACAAACTCCGAAAGATGCGAATGGCAGCAAAGCGGTCTGCCGCAGATTCCTATTCCTCCAAGTATTTTCGTCTCGTCGCGCACACCAATCTGACGCAGTTCAATACGCGTCTTAAACACCGAAGCCAAATCCTTTACAAGCTCCCTAAAGTCAATCCGCCCGTCCGCCGTAAAGTAAAACAGCACTTTGTTATTGTCAAAGGTATACTCAGCGTCAATAAGCTTCATCTCGAGCTTATGCTTCTGTATCTTCTCCAAACAGATTTTAAATGCCTCTTTCTCCTTCGCCTTGTTTGCCGCCTCCTGCTCCATATCGCGCTTATTGGCTACGCGCAGCACAGGCTTTAAGGGCTGCACCACCTTGTCGTCTTCAACTTCCTTTGGATTGCCTACTACCGTACCATACTCCACGCCCCTTGCAGTTTCCACTATCACATGGTCTCCACGCTTTACATCAAAGTCAAGCGGGTCAAAAAAGTAAATCTTTCCCGCCGTCCTAAATCTTACTCCTATTACCTTTTTCATATCTATAAACCACCCTTCTTAAATTAAGCAAAATCTATTTTCAGCCTGCTTTCATATCCATAAACATAAGCTCCATAGTGAGGTCAAAGCTGACATTTGCCGCAATCCTGCTCCTTGCCCTGTCTATCGAGCGTATAATGCGCTCTATCCCCTCATAGCTGTAAAACGCCGCCGCCCTGCTTATCTCACGCTGCTCATCCTTAAAAATAATATGCCGCGTATCCCTGCACGCTTTATATAATAACACATCTCTGTACCAAGTGAAACATAAATCAAGATAATCGTCTATGTCAAGTTTTTCCTTCTTCTTTTCCTCCGCTATATGCTTCACGCGCTCTGCTATCTGATTAATCTCAAGGCTGGAAATTTTCTTCATGGTATCCAGGACTTCAGATTTCATATTGTCAAAATCCTCATTTGAAGCAAGCTGCACAGCGCGCCCTACATTCCCCCGCGCAAACGAAGCGCAGATGCCGGCTCTGTAATCAGGTATATTTGCCTTTGCCATCAGATAATTCTTTATCGCCTCATCAGAAACAGGCTTGATGTTCAGCACTACGCAGCGGCTCAAAATAGTGGGAAGCATTGCCTCCACCCGCGTCGCAAGCAGCAAAATTACAGCATATTCGGGAGGCTCCTCAAGCGTCTTCAGGAGCGCGTTCTGCGCCTGTACATTCATCTTCTCCGCCTCATCCACAATGTAAATCTTACGGCTGCTGCTGTACGGCTTTATTACGATGTCACCGTTTATCTGCTGTCTGACATTGTCCACCGAAATGACATTCGGCTTGTCATGCCCTACATAGATTATATCAGGATTATTCCCATTCATTGATTGCCTGCATGTCCTACAGCAATTGCAAGGCTTGTCACCATCCGCCTCGCACTGCAAAGCCCGCGCGAAAATATCCGCAAGCATTTTTTTTCCTGAAAGCTTCTCGCCCTGTACCAGATAAGCATGCGATATTTTATTATGTCTGACTGCATTTTTTAAATTATCAGTAAGCTGCGACTGTCCCAGTATGTCACTCCATCCGTCAGCCATATAACTTTCTTCTCCCATAAAAATCCTCTATACCATCTATGATAATTTATTTTCGCCCTCTGCCAGTCTAATAATTAAACATCGGCAAAGCTATTTACTCACAATTACCCACTAACAATAATCATTTGCAAAACTCGATTCGACAACATAGAATTTAAACAAAATATATAAAATAAATGATATATTGCATAGCACCAATATACTGTATCTGTTATGTGCAGTACATTAACACGATTTTTATATATTTTGACTAAATTGAGATTATTAAGAACATGTTTCGCAATACTTAATTTGATTCAAGTGTCAAAAGGGTGTTCTGCAAAAATCACTTATGCAATTTTCCCAAAAAACAGATATCAAAACACTCTAAAATCAATTGCTGAGTGTCGCTTTTTGTGCAATATAACGGCGTGCATTTGAAAACTCAAACTTTTGACACCCTAATCTTAATTTATAACAAACATTTTACGCTTATCTATAAATTAAGTAAATATATCAAGCAAAAGCCCGCGTATCTCTCCAACCTTCGCCAAAATTGCTATAGTATCCTTCTCATCCTTTACAAGCTCCTGCGCCAACTCATCCAGCTTCTGGTCCACCAGCCTGATAATGCCATAAACCCTATGTCGTCCACGCCTGTCCAAAAAATTTTCCCTTGAAAACTTATGCGAGCGGTTTACAATCTCATTCATAAAATCCTTTATCAAAGAACGGTACTTGCGCATATCCCTCACATCCATGCGCTTGACAAGCTTATCTCCCTGCATGACGATTTCTTCCATCATAAGGTTGAGCCTGTTTGCAAGCTCCGCTTCCTCGATATTACTCGCCAGCATAAATTTAAAAGAACCGTCTGACGGCTGCGCCGCCTGCTGCTGTGTAACCTGTGTAGTCTGCTGCAACTCATTTATTTTCATATCCATAAATAACCACGCCCCCTTAGTTCAAGCCCATTATATATTCAGTTATCTCGCCTATGCACTCATTAAGATTCCTATTGTAGAAAATCCTTTCGATTCCTGCCACCTTTAAATTTTCCTCCGAAAAATCCCTACTGTCGGCAATAAAACGCCTGCACATTTCTTCATATTTCGGCTCCTTCTGCCGTTTTTCACGCCTCAACGCCCGACTCAACCGCTCGCCGTCCTCCAACTCCACATAGACAGGTATCACCTTGTCCCTGCCGAAATAATCCCTTGTCATCATAAAAGACTGCAATGTACCGATAATCAGATAATTATTTTTTTCAAGGTCAATCTGATTATCCTTTACCATAAAATAATACCATGTTCCATACACCGTATCATATGAGCGACATTCAATAATTTTTTTCTCCGCCTTAAACCGCTCAAGCGCCTCCACCGTAGAAAACCTATACTCCACTCCGTCATGCTCACCCTCCCTGATTGGGCGCGTAGTATACGGCACAAGCCTTTTCAACTTTAATCTGGGATTTTTAAGCAGTTTTTTATAAATCGTATCCTTTCCTGTCGAGCTTTTCCCAATTAAGCAAAAAATTCTTCCCATCTTTATTTCAGACCTCTAAATATAAAATATTTATGTAAAATGTCGCTTTGGCATCAGCCTCCACTATGGCAGGAATGTAAAATTTAGTAATTAATTTTTATTTTTATAATTTTTCCCATGTATTTTTTTTGTATGAATGACACCCTTCTGTATATGTACCGTTTCCAAAAACGAACAATATTTGTCAGCCATTGTTACTATCCATGCTTCCCTGCACATAGGCGGTATTATCGTGAGTGGCCACATATGCTTTATTATGATGTCTTCCTGCCTTGAGCTTAAATAATATTCTTTTTTTGCATTTCGTAAAGCTCTTCCCGGATGAAAAAATCCATGAAGTCTATGCGGAGCAAGCTTATCATTTTTATGCCAGTCATACAAAAAGTAATCATGAAGCAGTGCCCCTCTGATTAGATCTCGTGTATTGCATTCAATATTATATTTATCACGTATCGCCAAGCTGGTCTTCGCCACGCTTATACAGTGCTCGTGCACAGACATATTGCCATGCTGTATAAATTCTTTCATGCTTTCAAAATTTTCAGATATAAGTATGTCATTGGCATATTTCTGTAATTCATCTTCATACATAGCTCTGTCTCCGATTTACATATATTTATTTACATACTCAACCAATATACATTCTATCATATATCTAATCAAAAAAACACGGTATAAACCGTGTTTTTTATATTTTTTTAATTTTAAAATGCCCAGAACCGGAATCGAACCAGTGACACGAGGATTTTCAGTCCTCTGCTCTACCGACTGAGCTATCTGGGCATAGTAGCGGGGACAGGATTTGAACCTATGACCTTCGGGTTATGAGCCCGACGAGCTTCCAGACTGCTCCACCCCGCGATAATATATTAAATTGAATGGGTGGAGGTGGATTCGAACCACCGAAGCATAAAGCAGCAGATTTACAGTCTGTCCCCTTTGGCCACTCGGGAATCCACCCATAAAGCCGATGATCGGACTCGAACCGATAACCTGCTGATTACAAATCAGCTGCTCTGCCAATTGAGCCACATCGGCGTATCATATTCAATACGCACTTCCCATTCTAATGGGACCTATAGGGCTCGAACCTATGACCCTCTGCTTGTAAGGCAGATGCTCTCCCAGCTGAGCTAAGATCCCATATTCAAAATGAATTAATCATTTTAAAGCGACCCAGAAGGGACTCGAACCCTCGACCTCCGCCGTGACAGGGCGGCGCTCTAACCAACTGAGCCACTAGGCCATCTTCTTTTGAGGTATTCCCTCAAAACCGAATACAGCTTATCTTTCAGCTATATATCTCCCTTATTCCTTAACGGAATCATTACATTAACACATACGCTTACTTCCCTTTTCCTGCCATACCCTGCCTCTCCAGGATAAGCTCTCGGCCTATTAGTGACAGCCAGCTTAACACATCTCTATGCTTACACCTCTGCCCTATCTACCTC
>CANQSB010000026.1 GCA_947626435.1 uncultured Lachnospiraceae bacterium
TGCGGACGCATAGATTTCTGCCCCCATGCCGGAAAATGTTCCTCCGGAAACTATGGGCGCACCGTCTATATAAAGAACCACGGCGACCTCCGCTTCCATCCACGGATTCCAAGGGATTCCGAAGAATACAGGAAAATATACAGCGAACGGACAGCATGTGAACGTGTCAATGACCGCGTACTGAATGACTACTGCCTGCAATACCTGAAAATACGGGGCAGGGACCACTTTTCTTTTTGGACTATGCTCATAGGGATATGCATCCATTTGGATGCAAGGCATAAAGCTGCCCATCTCTATACTGCTTAATTCTTAAAACGGGTAAAATATGACTTTTCAGTCTGTTAAAAAAGTATTTTTAGCAGGTTTAATTGTTATGTCCTTTTTTCTATCCACTATCTTGAAATAACTCAAAAATAACCATTTTTTTATTCCATCTTTTCACAAACTTCACATCAATAAATGTTTTTCCGTTTTTTACTGACTTTCCGAGACTACACCAGTATGGCTCATTCCAATTATCGCTATACCAGCATAGCGATAATTGGAATAGTTATTCTAAAGATGTCAATGTCTATTAACATCTTGCTTATTCACACTTTCCTGACTATATTTTATGATGTTTCTACCGCTTTTGCAATGAAAATTTTTTGGAATTTATATGTCAGACCGTAAAGCTTCCGCCGCTTATTAAAGAACATTGCAAAGGGCTAGCTACTTTATATAGCTATGTTTATCATCACTCTCATATATACCATATCCATAAAATGAATAGCACATTCTCAAATAAAAAATAGGCAAAAAAAGAAAGCCCTACTATGAGCTTTCTTTCCAACAAAAGCGATAGACGGGGCTCGAACCCGCGGTCTCGACCTTGGCAAGGTCGCGCGTTACCAACTACGCCACTATCGCATTATATCTTGTCCGCTTTCTTACGGACAAGATATAGTATACTTCAATGTTTTAGCTGTGTCAACTATTATTTTTTATTATCCTTGCATTATTTTTGCACATTTTCCGCCTTGACTTATGCCTTCTTGTCTTCCTCTACAGGCACCACCTTTACAATGCCTTTCTTCCACAATATCCGCGCGCACAAAATACTCAGTGGAATCATGACAAGCATAAGCCAGCTCGCCATTCCCGCGTTGGCGATATCGACAATGGTAAGCACAGACACGAGCAGCGCGGGCAAAGCTACGGAAAGCAGACGGTTTTTAACATATGTTTTGCCGCTTCCTTTTCCAAAAAGGCTAAGCGCCATACAGCCAAACAACGCGGGCATTATATAATTTGCCGCCGTCGCCACATACTCATTATTCATCAGGGGCTGCAGCGGCACTATCAGCAAAAGTCCGACTGCCATGATGATAATCGTCACTATTGAAGATACGGCTGTAGCGATAAGCGCAATCGCGTCGCCTTCCGGCGTGCCCTGCTCAACCTTTGCAAGCTTCTGCGCATTGATTACGCATGGCATTTTCAAATTCATGAGATTGCCAGTGGCAAATGTGAGATAGCTGGACGAGCCCAAAATCGGCGTGTATCCGCCTACCTCGGCTATTCCTGTCGGAACCATGATAATCAAGATGGTAATCAGTCCCGGAACCATTGTCGAAACGCTGGGAAAGCATTTGTAAACAAGGCATGTAATGATAGGCACAAGCAGCATATAGACGATAAAAACCGAAAGCGTGATGCGCCCGAAACGATGCGCCCACTCTACAAAGGGGTCTAATTTTACATTTTCATTATTCTTATTTTTCTTAGCCATTTTTATTTTCCTCCTTACATTGCTATATGTGTTCTAAACCGTTCGAATTTAGTCAAAATATATAAAAACGCGGCTAGGCGCTGCGCGAGACGCCGCTTATTTTATATATTTTGCCTAAATTCTATGTTGTCGAATAAAATTTTGAAAACACCTAATACGACTTATGACACCAGCGAAACCCACAAAACGCTTGAGCACATGGAAATTATCAGTGCCGCCGCCATGGTGAAGTTGCCAAGCCATGGCACTTTCTTGGACGCAATTCCGCAGAGAACTGTGACGACAAGGCTGGTGACGAGCGTCATCGTGGTCGGAATATCTGTAAACAGCAGAATGGGGAGATAGACAGCAAACATTCCAAGGAAAAATACGCCCGACAAAATCTGTCCCCAATCGCTTGAGCCGCTCGCTTTCATCAAACCCGTAGAATATTTGCGTGCAACAAACACTACGGCAAGGGGCTCAATCATGACTCCAATCGTCATAACCATGATAATTGCCCCGAATATATCCGCATTTGATGTCAAAACCTCAGAAAGCGCAATCCCCATGCCGTCAGCCGTATACTGCGACGCCATGACTTCATAGGAAAGCGAGCCTATTACCGACAGCCTCCACCAAGGCCACGCCGCCCCCAAGGACACGCTCAAAGTGACGAATCCCAAAAGCACGGCGATACTTGGCACGATGGCCGTAGTGATGCTTGCTTTCACTACATTTTTGATTGTTTCTTTGCTGATGCCAAGCTCCTGACAGCGTTTTGACGCGCGCAGAGCGCTGACTACCGCGATACAAACGACAAAGATAAGTCCGATAGCTATTAATATGTACAGCAGCGGACTGTTTGCAACCACAGAACCTTGAACCATATTAAATCCCTCCATTTTCTATCATAATTGATAAATATAATTTTATAAAAAAGCAAGGGTGTCCCCATTAGAAAACACCCTTGTTTCCCTCATTGTTACCGCCTGCCATTTGCAAGTGACAGGCAGATATTCAGCTTTCTTCCAGCACATTTTTATATTTCACGCGATATATCCTGTAAATTGATTCATGTATACGTTCAGTCGATATAGTGCCGTCCTGTACAGCCTGCAAAACACCCTCGTAAGCCTCCGCATAGTCCTGCGGCTCAAGAAGAATATCCGCTCCCGCCTGCACTGCCTGCACTGCCGCCTCTGCCGGGGTATATTTTGACGTGACTGCCTCATCATTCAGCCTGTCCGTCATCACTATGCCGTCATAGCCGAGGCTCCCTCTAAGTATATCGGTAATCATAGCCTCCGAAAGAGAGCTTGGCTTGTCCTCGCCTGTCGCTCCCTCCGCGCTGACATGTGACACCATTATGCAGTCAACGCCGTTTTGTATCGCCATACTGTACACAAGAAACTCACTGTTATTAAGCTCCTCTAATGACTTCGCTCCCGCCTTGTCCGATATGCCAGGGAATTTCTGCAGCACGGCGCTCACTCCGTTTTCCTGCATAGACTGAACCGCCGCATTTACAAGAGGCGCGGCAGTCGAAGCGTCCGAACTAAATGTCCGCCCCTGGAGCGAGGCATCGCCGTCCTCAGACACCACTTCCGCCACAGGCGCCAGATTCATATTCACGCCATAAGCTGAAAGTTTCTGCGCTATTGCGGAATACTCCTCATACACGCTGTCGCTGTCAGTAAGCTCTGAGGCATTTTTCCCCCCATCAACGCCATATAAATCTTGTGCTCCGCACTCCCTAGACACTGCCAAAAACAACGGAAACTCCGAAAAGCTCATCGTATTCGCAAGCATTTCCGAAAACTGTTCGTCCGACTGATAGCTCGCAGCACTGTAAACAAGCCCTCCCACAGGATTTTGAGTTATCGCGTTTTTGGTACTCTCTCCCGCCTGAATGACCTTGCTTACACCCGTAAGCGATTCAGGGGAAACCATAAACATTCCCGCAACCATCTGCTCTATGGACATCTCGTTTATAAGCGCCTCCACCAGCTCGTCAATAGGGTCTGCATCGCTCTCAGTATCAGTATTTTCAGTCTGCGACTCTGTACTTTCTTGTGTCACAGCCGCGGATACTTCGGCACTTTCCTGCTCTGCCGCCGCGCTCGCGTTCGCCTCAGCCTCCTCGATTGCCTCCGACACTTTTTCATTATAATTTCTAAAGTTTTTAACAGCGGCCTTTATGCCCAAATATCCGCCCATTATCACAAGCGCTATAATCACCACGGTAACGGCATAAGCCAGTATCTGGTTTCTTATACGCCTGCGCCGCCTTTTTAGCTTGTTTTCCAATTCGTCTCTCATAAATCTTCCCGTCGTCTGTTTTGCCAATTATTTTTTAGTGTTTAACAATCCTATATTAAAGGATACTTGTCCGTAAGCGTCTGCACAATCTCACGCGCCTGCGGTATAGCGCTCTCTTGTCCCTTTATCACCAGAGCGATTGCCTCCGCAATCTTGTCCATGTCGTCCTCTTTCATGCCACGGCTCGTCGCTGCAGGCGTACCAAGCCTGATGCCGCTTGTGACAAACGGCGACTTAGGGTCGTTGGGGATAGTGTTCTTATTGCAAGTAATATGCGCCTCGTCCAAAAGCTTCTCCACCGCCTTACCCGTAAGGTCATATGTAGTAAGGTCAACAAGCATCAGGTGGTTATCCGTACCGCCGGAAACAATCTTAATATCCCTGCTCATCAGCCCCTTGCAAAGCGCCTGCGCATTCTTTATAATCTGCTGCTGATAAACCTTAAAGTCATCACCTAGCGCCTCCTTGAAACATACCGCCTTTGCCGCTATCACATGCATAAGCGGACCCCCCTGAATACCGGGGAAAATAGCCTTGTTAAAGTTGTACTTCTCCGCCGCCTCTTTGTTCGCAAGAATAAGCCCGCCTCTAGGACCCCTAAGCGTCTTGTGCGTAGTAGTAGTCACCACATCCGCATAAGGTATAGGACTAGGATGAAGTCCCGCCGCCACAAGACCCGCAATATGCGCCATATCCACCATCAACACAGCGCCCACCTCATCGCAGACCTCTCTAAACCGCTTAAAATCAATAGTTCTCGCATACGCACTCGCGCCCGCAATAATCATCTTAGGCCTGCACTCAAGCGCAAGCTCCCTCATCCTGTCATAATCAAGAAAACCGTCATCATTCACACCATAAGGCACAACCTTAAAATACTTTCCCGACATATTTACAGGCGAACCATGCGTAAGATGCCCGCCATGGTCGAGATTCATGCCCATAATAGTGTCGCCCGGCTGCAATACCGCAAACTGCACAGCCATATTCGCCTGCGCTCCCGAATGAGGCTGCACATTCGCATAATCACATCCAAAAAGCTCTTTCGCGCGCTCAATCGCAAGATTTTCCACCACATCCACACACTCGCAGCCGCCATAATACCTCTTACCCGGATACCCCTCAGCATATTTGTTCGTAAGCGGACTACCCATAGCAGCCATCACAGCCTTGCTCACCCAGTTCTCAGACGCAATCAGCTCAATATGACTATTCTGCCTCTCCTGCTCCCCCACAATCGCATCCGCTATCTGCGGGTCTACATTTCTCACATCATCCAATGAATACATATCCTACCTCCATAAAATTTATTTTTAATAATTAGCTTCCCTTACTTTTTATCTCCATTACGCAGCACCAACACCATAGCCCGAGCAGGGGCATACATCCCCTGAAGACCCTTGGGAAGCGTCGGCACTTAGCGAGACAAGCTGTAAAAGCGTAGCTCCTTTTACAGCGCCGCCGAGCTTAGTGTCCGCTACGCTTCCCACAGAGCGCAAGCGAGTCTGAAGGGGATGTGTGCCCCTGCTCGGGCGACCAGTTGCCACCACCACCACACACACAGTTTGTCTTATAGTATACTTGTTTTCCCCACCTTTTACAACCCCAATCTCAATTAAAATGAAAAATACTCTGACAAATCTTATACCCATCCACAGTAATCTTCCTCCCCAGCTTCCCGGGCAAATTCATCGCATTCCCAAGTATCCCAGACCTAAGCCGCGCCCAAAGCCACTTATCCTTACCACGTATATACCCCCAAAGCTCTTTCTTCTTCTCAAGATTTTCCTCTCTCCCCGACCGAATAAGCAACACAGACGAAACCGTCGTAATTATATCAAGGTAATTAACCATATACCTTCTCACCTTGCCATTAGCGCATATCCTCGAAAACTCCGAAACATAATAGTCCACCATAAGCTCATTCACCTTAATCTGCTGGTCTATCCTGCTTATCATGACCTCCTCATTCACAGACTGGTCAGCCCGCCCGATATAATAACGGTAAAAATTAACGTCAAGATAATACATAGTCTTCACATAAGGCAGAGGATTGAACACAAAAATATTGTCAACATAAAAAGTATGCTCCGGCAGCTTAAGCCCGCACTCACGCAAAAGCTTTGTACGGTAAATCACAGAATGCATAAGTATATACTGCCCCACCATGAAATGCCGCACATCTTTCCATGTAAAAATCTTATCCTGCGGCAAGGCATGGTGATACTTCATAACCTTTTTGCGTTTTTCACCCTCTTTTTCATAGACAAAATTGCTTATGAACATATCCACGGATTTGCCGTCATCAAGCAGATTGCGCAGACAGTTCAAAATTTTCTCGTAAGCGCTCTGGCTCACCCAGTCGTCGCTGTCAACCACCTTGAAATAAAGCCCGTTCGCGTTCTCAATCCCCGCGTTTACGGCAGAGCCATGACCGCCGTTTTCCTTATCTATGACACGTACAATGCCCGGAAAGCGCTGCGCGTATTCCTCGGCAATATCAAGCGTGTTATCCGTCGAACCGTCATTGACAATGATAAGCTCCACGTCCTCACCGCCCACAAGCAGGGAATCTATACATCTTCTCATATATTCCGCGGAATTGTAGCATGGAATAGTCACAGTCAATAATTTCATACAAAAAAATCCCCCATTATTTATTATCTAAGCCTGTTGCACTCAAAGCGTTCCATCATAATCAGGCAGTTCCTTATCTCAGCGTACCTCTGCTCTATGTCGCCCGCCTTAACCTCAGTGTCAAGGCTCGCCGCCATGGTGTCTATCATATCGTCTGTCACTATCGGATGCATGGCGCTCAAAATTTCAAGCTTGCGTTCGTATGTGTCCGCGTCAAGAAACTCTATAAGCCGCGGATTGAGCTGAGAAATATCCTCCTGAACATCGTCCTGCTGCGCTTTCGTACCGGATATGTCAGATACCGCCGTTTCTTTCACGTCCTTTTCATCCGCTGCCTTTTCGCTCTTTACATTCTGAAGTTCAAAGCGGTATTTCTGTTTTTCATTTGGGTATTTATTTGTGTCAACTCTGCTCATAAACATATCGAGTGGACGCACATACACCTCGTAAGGCTCATGCAGCTGCTGGTATACCACCATGCGCTCCTTTGTCTCGGAATTTCTTGCCAGAGTGACTATCTGATAGTAATTGCCCTTAAAATGACGATATATTTCTTGTGGCTTAGGATACTCTCTCATAAAAATCTCCATTCCTCCGTCCTTGGCTGACGGTGCAAGCGATAATGAAAACGCCGCCTCATGCCTTTAGTCTGCCAACATATTAAAATAATATTATATTTACATACTAGTAAAGCTTTGTCTTTATGCTCTCCACATCCTGCGCAAACTGCAGGGCCATCTCTCTGTCGATTTTGTAATCACGGAAAAGCTGTACAAGCGCGTCGTCCATCGTTATCATACCCAGCTTGCGATTTGTCTGCATTACACTCATAAGCTGGTGCGTCTTTCCCTCTCGTATAAGGTTTCTGACCGCCGATGTAGTATGCATGACTTCAAATGCCGCCACACGCCCTTTCCCGCCTATTATCGGGACAAGCTGCTGCGATATTACGGCTTCAAGCACGTTTGCAAGCTGCACTCTTATCTGCTGCTGCTGATGTGGGGGGAATACGTCTATTACACGGTCTACCGTACTTGCCGCGCCTATGGTATGGAGCGTAGAAAGCACAAGATGTCCCGTCTCTGCAGCCGTGATTGCCACACTTATCGTCTCAAAGTCACGCATCTCGCCCACAAGAATTACGTCAGGGTCTTCACGCAATGCCGCCCTCAACGCATTCGCATAGCTCATCGAGTCAAGACCTATTTCCCTTTGGTTTACCATTGAAAGTTTATGCTGGTGAAGATACTCTATCGGGTCTTCAAGCGTGATTACGTGCGCATCGCGGTTGTTGTTTATCTTATCTATTATAGCGGCAAGCGTCGTAGATTTGCCGCTTCCCGTGGGACCTGTAACCAGGATAAGCCCTCTCTTTTTCTGATACAGATTTATGACCGACTCGGGCACTCCAAGCACCTCCGGAGACGGCACCACAGTGTCAACCAGACGAAATGACATCGCTACAGAGCCTCTCTGCTTGAAGATATTCACCCTGTACCTGCCCTCGCCCGCTATCGCAAATGACATGTCGACCTCACCGTTTTCCTCAAAGCGACTTTGCTGGTGCTCGTTCATTATGCCGTATGCCATTTTTGACGTGTCTTCGGGCAGGAGCCTTTCGCCCTCCATTGTGATAAGTCTTCCGTTTACTCTCATCTTCGGTGGTATACCAACAGTGATATGTACGTCAGATGCTTTATTTCTCTTTGCCTCCGTTAATATCTCCTCTATTGTCTGTATCATCTCAACCCTCCATGCCGCCTGTCACGGCTCAAATAGTAATGAAAAGCTCTGCGCCTGCAAAACATACTATTTCATTTTAACACTCTATCTGGTTTTTAGCAAGAATTAAGATTTTTAAGTTTTTATCGTTTATATTTATGCGATTTTATTGTATAATTCAAGCATAATATTTTTTATCGGGAGAAATAGCCATGTTTTGCAAATCGCAGATTTTAGAGGCCGCAGGCGCGTCTATACGCCCTGAAATGCTTGAAAAAAAGACACATTTTTATATTACAGACTTCGGCGCGTCGCCTGACGCAAGCCCTGCCGCCAATACATACGCCATAAATGAGGCAATCAAAAAAGCGGCGGCGCTTATGGGCGGCACTGTCGTCATACCAAAGGGAAAGTTCACATTTTATACGATAAGGCTTAAAAGCAATGTCAATTTGTTTCTCGAAGACGGCGCCGTCATCGCCGCGGCAAAGACTGACATACGCAGCTCATATGAAAAACAGATTGGCGAGGGCGGCAATTATGATGAGCCTGAAGTCAACCTGTATGTCGGCCTGCAGGACCACGGTCACTCATATTTTGCCAACAGCCTGATTTACGGCGCGGACTTGGAAAACATAATGATTTACGGCAAAGGATTGATTACAGGCGGACGCTTTGACAAAGAGAGCGGAATACTCGAATATGTGCTGCAGGGCGGCGACCCTGCAGAGCCTTTATTCCGCGATAAAAACGGTCACAGGGGAGAGTGGTTTGGCAACAAGGCAATTGCGCTTGTGCGCTGCAAAAATATAGTGCTTTCCGATTTTTCCCTGACTATCGGAGGACATTTCGCCGTTATCGCCGAGGGCTGCGAAAATATGTACATCGAAAATGTACTGATAGACACCACCCGCGACGCGCTCGACATCGACTGCTGCCAGAATGTCACAGTAAAAAACACAGTCTGCAACTCGCTCACAGACGATGCCATCTGCCTAAAGTCGTCTTTTGGCGCGGGTAAATTTATGCCTGTAAAAAATGTGCTTATTGAGGACTGTACAGTAAGCGGCTACGACGCGGGCAGCGTCTATGCCAAAAAATATACACGCGACAAGCTTGTGGCACAAGACAGATGCGGCCCTACAGGGCGCGTGAAATTCGGCACAGAATCTACATGCGGCTATCATCAGGTTACGATACGGCGCGTTAAATTTGACCGTTCCCGCGGTTTTGCGCTCGAGGCCGTGGATTGCTCGTCGCTTACAGACGTGATTTTTACGGACTGCGAACTTGACAATGTTTCAAGCTCGCCGATATTTATCAGGGCAGGCGAGCGGGCACGTTTTCCCGTCACAGGCAATTCAGAGAGTAATGCTTTTCCCTGTAAGAATGATGTGCGGATTGACAATCCAAACTGGGTGCTGCCGAAAAGTGACGCTTACCAGTCTTTCCCCGCCAAGCGCTACGCGCCTCATTACAACCGCTCCAAAGAAGTAACTGTTGACGGACATGCCTATTTCAGCGTAGTGTCTCCGGACGCGCCTATATCCGGCAAGCTCAATGCCAATGCGATAGGCAGCAACGAAATGGCGTCGGTAAAAAATATTTATATCGGAAATATACGGATTACAAACGCCGACCCCCGCTACCCCATTTTGCTTATGGGGCTCACAGACTCGCATATACAGAATGTTATCCTTGAAAATATCAATGTTGAGTACAGGGGCGGACTTGATATGGAGCACGCCATAGAACAAAGACAGCTAAACACAGAATGGAAATACTCGCAATTTCACGCCAAAACGAGAGTACAGAATATCCCATGGCTTGTAAATACCTTTTTCCTCAAAAATGAGGGACTTCTCCCACGCGCGGACTGGGACACCGAAAACAACTGCTGGCGCGATAATCCATACAATGTGCCCGAACTTCCCGACGTGTACCCCGAACCCAGCAACTGGGGCATCTTGCCCGCATACGGCATTTTTGCAAAGCACGTCGATAACCTGACGCTCAAAAATATAAGCATTACATGCAAAGTTCCCGACAAGAGACATGTGTGCGTGTTTGATGACGCAAACGGAATTGACATCTTAAATATGGACGCATACTGCGCGGCAAATATCTCCCCGATTGCCGTAATCACAGACAATTTCCGCCGCCGCACAAATATGGAAAACGTCCCCAATGAGCCCTATTTTACGACAAGCGTTGAAAACCTGAATATCAAAGGTTTATCGACATCATCGACACAGCCCGATGTAGCAAAAATTACAATAAACTGCCCCGCTCCCTCCACTCCGCCTGACAGCTTATACGGCTATCCGACCGTTCCCTGCGTAGAAACAGGCTACAGCTTTAAAACTCCCACAGACAAATATCCTCTGCCGCTCACAGTCCACAGACCTTTCATACAGCCGATAGAACCTGTCAAAGTTCAGGCAGGCGAGACAATTAAGCTTTCACTCATTGTCAGAAATCCTGCGACTGACATATCCGACAAAGCGGACGACGGGATTGTGTACAATGAAATGACTATGCTCAACCCAAGCGTAAAGGGCGCTAAGGTTTCGCTTAATGTATACTGCGAAAATCTTCCTGAAAACGCCGTATTTGACGCAGACAAACGTATCTTTGAATGGCAGACAGCAGAAACGCAAAAAGGCACTTACAATCTGATTTTTACAGCAGACGACGGCATAATACCAGAAAGCATAACAATAGAGACGACAGTTTTATAACCGCCTCCTCCTACCCTTATCATCAGCAATAGGCATTTGCGAAACTCTATTCTTTTGATTACTATTGGGTAAATTTCTGACGCCTGCACTTATCATCAGACATAGGCATTTACGAAACTCTATTCAACAACACATATCATTTCTTTTAAAAATTTTTCCTGTATTTATGCGGCTTTTCGGCTGTTTTTCGCTCTTAACCCCATTTTTTAACCCCATTTTTCAAAATTGATTACCAGTCTTTTATCATGTCTGTTTTCTTTGGCTTTTTTTCTTTTGCCACAGGAATTAAAGAGGGATTGTATTTTTCACAAAAAGCCCTAACTGTTTTCAAGTGATTGTATTTAGGTTGACTGTCAACTAATTCTTTAAACCACTTCTTATCACTAGGAGCATTTTGTGAAATATGGTTCACCATATCCTCAAATGTTATTTTCTTAAATGGTACATTAAACTTTGCTTTATTTGCCATAAGCGGAAACCCTCTCTTTCTTTGTTAATTTCTATTGTTTTATATAAAATAACATATTCTAAAAGTAAAATCAATAGATTTCTATTAGTCCTTCATAAATTCTATAATATCGCATATATCACAATCAAGAATATTACATAATGTATTAAGAATACTTACTTTTACATTTTCATTCCGCTTTAACCTTGTAATTTGCGCTGGACTTATACCATATTCATTTATTAACTTGTATTGTGAAATGTCTTTCTCTCTCATTACTCCCCATAGCTTATCAAATACTATCATTTTATTATACCTCTCTTTCTGCTTTCTACTTGAATAATAACCGCTAATGGTATATACTTGAATTACCGCTAGCGGTTATGGTTATGCAAAGAGGATAGAAAAGAGAGGTTAAAAGGAATGAAAAGGAAGTTTTTAAAAGTTTTAGGTTTTGCGGCAATAGCTTTTGTTATGGCTTGTTTAGTGCTTGTATTGTTTTTATATCTGTTAGATAAGGACAGTAAAGAATATATAAAGCAATTAGAGGAAAACAGCATGGAACAACAGCAAACTGTAGACAAAAGCTCTAGTAACTCTTATATCGGAAAATGGCAATATGACACAGGGAAAGGAAATATAATAACATTTACTTTTGAAAAAGGTGGTATAGGAAAATATGAGCAATCAACAAAAGAGGGTAGCGCATGGGAATTTACATATGAGATAAAAGAAGATGTAATTGTATTAACAAGAAATGCAATAGGTACATCATTTATTGCAAGCTATGAGTTAAATTGTGATGGTACAGAATTAAATTATGTTAGTGGAGATATGCCACAAGGAACATATAAAAAAATAGAATAATAATAGACAACAGGAAACAATAAAGGCTATCTGTAAAAGGATAGCTTTTTCTTTGCGGTTTATATGTGTAGAGCGGAAAAGACTATAGTAAAATCAGAGTATACTTGAATTTTACAATCGGAAACCGCCCAATGGGTGTAAAATCAAAGTCAGTTTTCTATTTATTTTACAAAATGTAAAGAAAGTATTTGACTTTATTTTTACTTTATGATATTATATATACATAAGAAATCAATAGAAAACATAAAGAGAGGTATATAAAATGAAAATAGCTTATGTAAGAGTATCAACAGTAGAACAAAATGAACAAAGACAAGTAGTAGCTTTAGAAAAGCATGGAATAGAAAAATGGTATATAGAAAAAGTTAGTGGAAAAGATACTAATAGACCAAAATTAAAAGAAATGCTTGATTTTGCTAGAGAGGGAGATACAATATATATACATGACTTTAGCAGACTTGCAAGAAGTACAAAAGATTTATTAGATATAGTTGAACAATTAAATAATAAAGGTATTCATCTAGTAAGCAATAAAGAGAATATAGACAGCAGTACACCAACAGGAAAGTTAATGCTTACTATGATAGGAGCAATAGCAGAATTTGAAAGGCAAAACTTGTTAGAGCGGCAAAAAGAGGGAATTGCCCTAGCAAAAGAACAAGGCAAGTTTAAAGGCGGTCAAGTGAAAAAGATTGATGATACAGTATTTAATAATCTGCTAGAGCAATACCAAACAAGAGCAATCACTAAAAAAGAGTTTGCGGAAAAGCTGAAAGTTAGCAGACCGACACTAGATAAGCTATTAAAAGAAAAGGCGGAACAGGCGGTGTAATAGCCGCTTGACCGCCGCCAAAACCACAAAGGGAGTGATTTTAATATGCTGAATATGAGTATGGATAACAATATAAATAGCTTGCCTTTTCTTTTGTATATGCAAGAGCAAGTGCAAAAAGAAAAAGAAAAGGATAGCGGAAACGAAAATCAAAATACTATTTGGAGAGCGGACAGCCCACCACTATCCCACAATCAAGATTAAAAAAATATTTATCCCGAATTATACCGCCACCATAAAAAGAGGTTGCTATATATTAACAAACTCTTTTTTTATTTGTCCTATTCTGTTAAAAAATTTTGGACACTTTAGGAAAATTGCTTATAGCTGTTTTTTATATATCCATGAAGAACAAAAGAAAGGATATATAAAACGCTATGGAACAGATAGGAACACCATATAAATACTATTATTATCTATGTGATGATAATAGAGTATATAATAGTTTAACAAAAAGGTATTTAAGGAAAAACAATAATATGTTTACACTTGTTAATGAAGAAGATAAAAGAGTAAAAGCAACCCTTAAAGAATTATATTATAAAGTACATAGAAAAATATATTGTAATGATAATATACAAGACTTGCAAGGTGAACAATGGAAAGAGATAGAAAACAGTGGTGGCAACTACTTTATTTCCAACATGGGAAGAATAAAGAGTTATAAGGGATATAACGCTAAAATATTATCACTTGCTACTGATAGAGGATATAAAAGGGTAAACATGGACTTTGGGACAGGAAAAACAAATTATTCAGTACATAAGCTTGTAGGACAATATTTTCTCCCTCTGCCAACCAAACCTTTTTGTGAGATACACCATAAAGATTTTAATAGTTTAAACAATAAAGCGGATAATCTTGTATGGGTAACAAAAGAAGAACATAAGGAAATACATAGAGAACATGAACAAAATAAAAATATAAAGGAAACAGGAGATAAATAGTTATGGAGAGTAATCCTAATCAGCGCACAATAACCACAAAGAAAGAGCCTTGCAATAAAGACAATTTATATACAAGCATAAATTTAAAAGCATTAAAAAAAGCTATGAATATATTAAAACCGACTACTTTTGAAATGTGGCTATATCTAGGAAAAAACCAAAACAATTATACTTTTGCATTATCTAAAGTAGATTGTTTATCATGGTGCAACTTTTCTGCTAGTACATATCAATCAGCTTTTAAAGAGTTGATAGAAACAGGGTATTTAGTACAATCAAAAAGCGGTAGTAATCATTATGATTTTTATGAATTGCCACAAGAGAAAGAAGAAGAAAAGCCTTTAATAACCATGCACAAGGCGGATAATAGCTTTAAATTTTAGGTGGTATAGTAAAATTTGATATAGGTATATTAAATTTTACTATATGTATATTGATTTTTGTTAGATGGTATATCAATTTTTAGCAGAGAAATATTACATATACTATAACATAATACAAATAATAGTACAATTATAGACCACTTTTAAAGCAAAAAATATAATAGTAGGATCAATAAAAAATGAATGTAACAGAAAGATATATAATGCAAACTGGAAAAGCAAATAAATATACTTTTATAGCAGATACTACAGACCTATATAATAATTTTGTATCAGCACATAGAGATTTAAACTACCCATTAAGAAAAGAAGTAAAAAGGGATAGATATATATTAAACTCACAAGGACTACAAAAGGATATAGAAAAAGTAGTTGATGAAGCATTACAGAAAGCGGCTACCCCTTTAATAGATTTAGTATCTACTGATATAGCCAATGAAGCATATAGTAAATTATATGATATTCATAATGGCATAAAGCGCACATCAAAAACAAATAGTTTAGGTAGTATGTTGGGGAAATTGTTAGGAAAGAGTATTGTAGAGGGGATAACAGGACTATTAAAAGAATAAGCAGTTGCGGCGGTTTATGCTACCACAGACACAGGCACAGCCGCCTATAACCCTCTAGCCGCTTTATTTGCCCCATAGAGCGTTTCTTTTGCTTTTGTGGTATAAAACACCCTAAAAGCATTTAAATCCGCCACAGGGCAAAATAGAGCGGTTAGAAAGCCTGCTGCCCCTACCGCCAAAAATACTGGCAAGAAACAGGATAAAAAGCCCTCTAACCGCTTTATCTGCCCTTTAGAGGGCTTTTAGTACTTTTGTGGTAAAATAAACCCTTAACCGCTTATAAGTCCTCTATGAGCCTTATAGAACCTTTATAGGCATATATAAGGGATAATATTTTAAATCATTCATTAAAAGACGAAACCGAAAATGGTCGCTTTTTGTTTTAATCAGTTTCTATAAATTCCATTGTATTACCATTTTCTTTTATATATAATTCTATTATCTTCTTGTCTTTTGTTCTGTAATAGTATTTCTTCTTACCCTCTAACATAGCCTTTTTAATTTGATTATGTATTCTATAAATTCTTGCCGCATACTTTTCCCTTTTGTTATTTCCGCTAATTCTACTTATTAACTTATTTTTCATTTCTTCTTCTGCTGTCCGCTCTGCTGTTTCATCAGGTTTATATATATCGCTGAATGTTCTTCTCATTCTGTCCGCTTTTTGTATTTCATTCAGTCTTGCATATATTTTATTTAACATCTTTGTGTCTTGATGTCCAAAATAATCTTTTATTTTTTCTTCTGAATAGCCTAATCCCTCTGGCGGTGGAAGCACTAGAAATGTTGCGCAACTATGCCTAAACATTTGTAAGTCTGTATTTTCCATATTGCAATAATCCAATACTTTTTTTAACTCTCTTAATGTTTGGTCGCTTCTCATAAACCTATGCGGATTATTTTGGTCTATATTAGGAAATACAAAACATTCTTCTATTTCTTCTTTTGTAAGTCCATATTCATATCCAAAACTTTCCTTATAGTCAATCAATAACTCATAGTAAAAGTCAAATATAGGTATTGTTCTTATTGATATTGTGTTTTTAGTCCTATATTGCCCTTTCATTGTTCTTTCTAATGCACTTTCAACCTTTTCCATTTTACTAATTGCATTTTTTATAGATATTGTTCTTACTCCCTCTCTTAAATCAATAAATTTCCATTGCAGTCCAGTTAATTCTTCTACTCTCATACCACTAAAGAATAATACAATGAAAAGAGTATAAAAATAAAAGTTTCTAAATACTCCTAATCCATATTCTTGTTTTATATAATAGCGTGTTATCTCCTGTATATCAAGAATAGATATTATATTTCTTTCCCCTTTTCTTTCTCTATTGTTTACTAATGAATTTTTTATCTTTGTCTTTCTTATCCCTATATCTAATGTTTCTTCTTGATATTCGTCTACATAATAGCCATTTTGACTTAACCATATATTAAACTTTATTAAATTCATTCTACAAAGCCTAACATAACCGCCGCCCAATGTATCTTTACTGTTTATATGTGATAACCAACTTCTAAAAGTAAATACCGATATATCTTTTATTCTTGTTTCTTTAACAGTTTGCGGCATATGGTTATTATAGATTGCGCTTGCTGTTTGATATTCCTTTTTATTAGTATTGCTTGTTTCTTCATCTGATAATTTCTTTAAGTGTGCTATAAATTCCTCATAGGCTGTTATAAGTTTCTTATCTCTCCTTTGTGTAATATTATTTCTGTCCTCTTTCTCTTTTAATTCCTTTTGTTTCTTTGCTTCTTTCTCTGCCTTTTCTAAAGTATCAAACCACGCTGTTTCAGAATCGCGCTTCTTCCCCTCTCTCATAAAATAGTATCTTACTTTGTATTCCTTTTTTCCTGTCTTGGGGTTTGTTCTCTCTTTATATGCCATTATAGCCACCTCCTAAAGAGTATTATACCCCATTTCAACCACATATTTCAACCCCAACCCCAAAAATATTTTGGGGATAAAAATAGCGGAAAACCTCGATTTTACAGGCTTTCCGCTAAAAAATCTACTCAAACCATAGAATTTAGGCAAAATATATAAAATAAGCGGCGTCTTGCAGCTTGCTGCACCTAGCCGCGTTTTTATATATTTTGACTAAATTCGGACGGCTTAGAACACATTTAGCAATTACCTATCACCAAAAAGCCCTTTGCAATCACCTACTTATACAGCAACCCAAAATAAATATCCGCCCCCGCATATACATTCGCCATATTGCCAGTAAACCGCAAGCATATTTCATTATCTCCGCTACGCAGCTTTCCTCCAATATCAAAACAATGGTCATTCCAAAAACTGACCCCTACAAATTCACCATTGCACCAACACTCTGCCATTTCCTCCCCACGCACCTTAAAATATCCCTCCGGTTCTACCTGCTCTGCATAGTAATGGTAAACATATTCCACCTGATTATCACCTTTTTTAACCAATACAAACAAATGCGTCCAGTCACCAAGGAACTTGCGCTGTTTTATCCTATTTTTCATCTCATCATAGTCCAAGCCTGCAACGATAAGCCTTGTTTCAAAGGGATTTAAGATAAGCCGCATTTTTTCGTCCGCCCTATGTACAGCGTCAAGACATTCATCACTCCACAAATCAATCATAGCGGCAGGCATGTCACAGGACGTCGGTAACTTCACATATGTAGAGAGCAATTCATCTCCCTCATTTGACAACAGCCAGTATTCCGTTTTTTCTTTTTTCAGATGCGTCGCCCTTAACGCTGCCTGCAAATCAGGCTTGTCATTTGAGTCAAAGCACAAAACAGCATTAATACCTGCCTTGCCGTCCATGTCACATTTTTTGCTCAATTCAATAACATCTGTTACTGAGTTAAAAACCGTTACATCCCGCAGCGAATTAATCACGCTAAAATTATCACTTTTTTCCGCCACACCAATAAAATCCAATACTATCTCATAGCAGTATCCACCTATGCAAAATCCACCATTTTCCACATGCCCCCTATCCAAAAGCTGTATCGGAAGATAATTAAACTCTATCTGATTTTCATACAAAGGCATAACCTCGTCATACGGCACATTGTTGTTGTCACAAAGCACAGCAATTCGCGCACCGTTTGCCGAATCAGTCATAAGAAAAGATATCCGCTTGATATAGTCCGAAAAATAATTGTAATATTTCCACCATATATTATTCGGTCCCACATCAGGCGGCCTTTCCTCGCTTCTTTCCCCCTCCACACTGTAATAAAACGCATGCGGCACAAAAAGATTTACGCCGCGTATTCCCAGCCAATCAATATACCACTTCATATCCCCGCCTGTAAAATACCATGGAATATTGCCGCGACTGCACACACCAAAACATTCATTCATATTCCTGCGCCTATTCAAGTGCCTTGCTATATCAGCCGCAAGCTTTGCCTGCACGGACTCCATCCCTGTAATCCCGCCTTTTAGCGGTTCAATCCTGCGCATTATCAAATCCTGTCCCGGAATATGAAAATAAAGCTCCTCCTCCACGTCATCACTCTCGGCAGGATGCCCCATAAGCGCAATACCATGATTTTCGCACCACGCCGAAATTTGGGCATAAAAACTCTCCCGCAAATGCTTTTTTACAAGCCTCCTGTAAATTTTTGTAGTCCTATTTTCCCCGCCCGTAAACAAAGCCTCAAGTTCCTCAAGCCGTCCGCCCTGCTCCTCTATCTCATTTTCCATGCCGTCCGCCCACTCGCGAAAATCCCCCGCATTCCTCCCCAAAGGACACGGCTCATCAGTGAAAAACGCAATTACAGTATTGCCAAAATACTCCTTTAAATTTTCATAATACCTGTCATGCGTAAGGCTGATAAAAATCCTTACCGCCTCGGGATTAAGTATGTCAGCAGCAGGTGGAGCTCCCTTTTCGCCATCGTCCTCGCCAAAATGTATTCCCCTGATTGTACCGCGCGTAAAATCCTTTATAATATAACGGTTCCCCGAAAGCTTTACCAAAACCTCGCCCTCGTCATTCTTCTCCCGCAGCGCAATTCCCTTTGCCGCAAAATCAGGATTTTTCTCCACAACCATTCCATGAGCCGAGCCCGACGGGTACATCCCCTCATCATATAAAACAATTTTCATCCCAAGCTCAGCCGCTGTTTTGACAATAAATCTCACAACCTTAAAATAATCACCTGACAAATACGGCAAATCTACAGGAAGACCAATTCGCGGATGCAATACAAGCCCGTTTACGCCTTTCTCCGAATAATCCCTAAGCTGCGCTCTTATTTTATCTTCATCAGGAGTATCATTGAAAAACCAAAACGGAATCGGCGAAAACTCATCATTTGCCGAAAACAACCTTTCCAAAAACGCCTCCTGTTCATTCATCTCCAAAGTTTCAATTTCGCCTGCCACCTTTCCCCTCCTTATAATACATCAAAAATAACCACTTGCGAAACTTTATTCGACAACATAGAATTTAGGCAAAATATATAAAATAAGCGGCGTCTTGCAGCTTGCTGCACCTAGCCGCTTTTTTATATATTTTGACTAAATTCGGCCGGTTGAGAACACATTTCACAATCACCTAATACAGCCAAAAGCCAAACGCCCCCACATTAAATCTGCAGGGAGATTTGGCTTTTTACATTACTTCCGATTATTTCGTAAGCAGCATCATTATCTTATTACTCCTGCTCACAAACTTCGTCATAGCCTCCGGCTGCAACGGCGCCTGCTGCAGCAGCGCAAGGTCATAAAGCTGTTCGCAAATAAGGCTTACATTCTCACCATCCTGATGCTCAAGCACATACTCCACAAGCTGATTGTTTGCATTGAGGATAAGCGTCTCGCCCTCCTTGTTCATTCCAAAATCCATACCAGGCATAGAATACATCTTCATCATATCCTGCATTCTGCGCGTCTCCTCAGAAACCGTTATCATTGAAGAAATATCCTTATTTTTGAGCTTCTCAACCTTGACAGTGATATTGTCTTTCTTTATCGCTTTCTTAAAGAGCTTTGAAATCTCCTCACTCTTTTTCGCAAGCTCCTCCTCGACTTTCTTTGAGTTCTTTGTCTTGAAAGTATCCGTAAGGTCCGCGTCTATACGAGAGAACTTGATGCCCTCGTTCTTTGCCTCAAGCTGCGATACAAACGGCTGGTCTATCCTGTCGGGCAGGACTACGGCGTCCATCTTCGCTTTCTTGAACATATTTACATACTGGCTCTGCTGTACAAGGTCTGTAACATAGTAAATGATTTTCTTGTTTGTCTCCGCGTCCTCTGTCGGTATATCAACCGCCTCGTCCTCGTCCGCACTTTCGCCGCCGTCGCTTACTACCTCCGCCTCAATCTTCTCGCCTGTCTCGGCGTCCGTAGCCGCTGCCGTATTCTCGTCATTCTCCTCCTTGTCATCAGGGTCAATCTTCTTTACATCAAGGCACTCGGGCAGCGTCATATACTTGCCGTCAAGGTTCTTAAACAGGATATAGTCAGTCATCTTCTCGCAGAACTTGTCATCCTTTAAGCAGCCAAACTTGATGAACGGGCTGATGTCGTCCCAATATTTCTCGTAATTTTCCTTGTCCGTCTTGCACATGCCTGAAAGCTTGTCCGCTACTTTCTTTGTGATGTACTCGCTTATCTTTGTGACAAAGCCGTCATTTTGCAGCGCACTTCTTGACACGTTGAGCGGCAGGTCGGGACAATCGATTACGCCTTTAAGCAAAAGCAAAAACTCCGGTATAACCTCTTTAATATTGTCGGCGATAAATACCTGATTGTTGTAGAGCTTAATCGTGCCCTCGATTGACTCGTACTCCATATTAATCTTGGGGAAATACAGGATACCTTTCATATTAAATGGATAATCCATATTCAGATGTATCCAGAAAAGCGGCTCCTTGTAATCCATAAATACCTTGCGGTAAAAGTCGCGGTAATCGTCGTCCGTACACTCATTGGGGTGCTTCGTCCAAAGCGGGTTCACGTCGTTCAAAGGCACGGGGCGTTTTTTAATCTTAAGCTTTGTGACCTTTTCTTTCTTTGCCTCCTCGCCGTCCTTTGCAGGTATCTCTTTTTCTTCCTCAAGAGTTTCTACCACTACGTCGTCGTCTTTCTTGTCGGCAGGGTCTATAGTCTCAAACTCCTCCGGCGCGTTTGCCTTTTCAAGGTAAATTTCATACGGCATAAATCCGCAGTATTTCTTTATAACCTCTCTTGCCTTGTACTCATTGCAGAACTCAAGGCAATCCTCATTGATAAAAAGCGTAATCTCCGTGCCGACTGCGTCCCTTGTGCCCTCTGTCATGGTAAATTCTGTACCACCGTCGCACTCCCAATGTACGGGTGTTGCATCCTTCTTATAGGAAAGCGTATCAATATGCACCTCGTCCGCTACCATAAACGCCGAATAAAAGCCGAGTCCGAAGTGACCTATAATCTGGTCGTCGTTTGTCTTGTCCTTGTACTTCTCGATAAAGTCCGTCGCGCCCGAAAACGCTATCTGGTTGATGTACTCCTCTACCTCGTCCGCCGTCATTCCAAGACCTGTATCTATGAATTTGAGCGTCTTCGCCTCGGGATTGGCAATTACATGGATGTCTTTTTTAACTCCGTCGGGAAATTCATACTCGCCCATCATCTCGAGCTTTTTAAGCTTTGTGATAGCGTCGCACCCGTTTGAGATAAGCTCCCTGTAAAATATATCGTGGTCTGAATACAGCCACTTCTTGATAATGGGGAAAATATTTTCACTGTTGATTGACAAGCTGCCTTTCTTTTCTGACATAAAAATTCACATTCCTTTCCTTTTAGCTTTTATCAGGCATATGCGAAACGTTTCTAAGCCGTCCGTCGCGCCTTTTATTAATTTCATAGTATATATTAGTCCCCTATTTTATAAAAGTCAAGATAAAATTAGCACTCAAACGTAATGAGTGCTAATAATTAATACTTTATTTATACAATTTTAATTATTTTCTTCTTCCTCGTCAAAATATTTGTGGTATATCCCAAAAAAGCTGTCCGTCGTCACCTCGTCATCATCGATAAAGCTCACGCTCTCCCAAAGCTCCTCGTTGAAATTTTTTGTAAGCCCATCGACAAAGCCCGAATACTCCTCGTTGAATACCTCCGTGCGCCGTTTCTCGATAATCTTAATCTTGTTGCGGTCGGTCTCATCTCGGTTAAAGGTGCTTATACATTTTATGATGTGATATCCCTGAGATGTTTCCACTATGCCGCTTATCTCGTCTTTTCCCAGATTAAACGCTGCCTCCTCTATCGCGCTTTCCACATCGCCTTTTCCGAAAGAAACGGTCGGTGTGCTGTCGTCGCTGTACTCGGCTACAAGGCTTGTAAACTCGTCGCCGCTCTTGGCTCTCTCAAGCGCCTCCTGCGCGCGTTTGTACGCGTTCTCTTTCGCCGCCTCGGAATACGGTATCTGCTCGCCGTTTTCATTCATCGTATAAGTCTTGATGAAAATATGCTGCACGGTTATCGTCCTTGCCTCGTCATCGCTGATTTCGGGATTTATGTCCGCGATTAAATGTCCGTACACTTTTCCGGCAAGCGCGTACTCCACATACATGTTTTTGATAAGCTCCTCGTTTACATTAAGACGCTCGCATTCATGCTCGGACAGTGATGAAAAATACTCTGCCGCCGCCTGCTGCACCCTCTGTTGCTCGTCTGTAGAAAGTGTTATGTTGTACTTTGTGGCAAGCAGGTTCATAGCCTTTACTCTCGCTATACTTGCAAGCACCGTGTCTTTTATATTGTCCTCCAAGGTCTCGCCGTCGTATGAGGCGTTCCATATTTCCTTGCCGTATACGTTTTCATACCTGTTTTTTGTGTTCGTGAGGTATACCATCAGCTCCGCAAGCCTGCATGAAGATTTTTCAATGCGAAAAATCTCGTCATCATCAAAGCCTACGGTAAGCACCACTCTTGTTTTTGCGTCCTTTTCCTGTTTCATGCTTTCAATATATTGACAACCTGACAGAAGTATCGCGCATACTGCCGTCATAATTAAAACAGACATCACATTTTTTTTCACTGCCATAAGACTATGCCTCCATATAATCAGCTTGCCATTGTTATTCTACAAAAGATTAAGTAGCGTGTCAATATTTTGTGGTCTACTCATTGCTTTGCCGCTTACTATTTTTTTATAAAAATGCGGTGGAATTATTAACCGGTATTTGTTATAATAAAACCCTAATCAATGACATATTTTGTTTATTGGGAGATTAACTATGGTTTTCAGCAGCCTGACGTTTATTTTTATTTTTTTGCCCATTTTTTTAATTTTATATTATATAGCCCCGCCGCAAAGACGGAATGCGCTGCTGTTTTTTGGGAGCCTGATATTTTACGCGCTGGGCGAGCCGGTATATTTATTTCTGATACTGCTTTCGCTTTTCGTCAATTATTTTCTCGGGAGGGTTGTGGCAGGACGACGTATAGTCCTTTTGGCAGCGCTGGCCTACAACTTTGGCGTACTGCTTTACTTTAAATACACGAACTTTTTTATAGAAAATATTAACTATGCACTCGCGGCATGCGGAATAAACTGGCATTTTTATCTGCTCGAGCTTGCGCTGCCGCTCGGCATAAGCTTTTATACGTTTCAGATTGTTTCCTATATAATAGACGTTTACCATCAAAAAACGGAGGCCGAAAAATCGATTATCAATCTCGGCGCGTATTTGTGCATGTTTCCGCAGCTTATCGCGGGGCCTATCGTGGTCTATTCAAATATCCGCGGCGCGCTGGCAAAACGTGACATTTCCGCAAGCAACCTTGACAACGGCTTAAAAACGTTTATTATAGGACTTGGCTACAAGGTCATTATCGCAAACCGCATCGGCACACTCTGGAACGAAGTGTGCACCATAGGCTTTGAAAGCATTTCGACGCCGCTCGCATGGCTTGGTGCGCTGGCGTATTCGATGCAGCTCTACTTTGATTTCTGCGGATATTCGCTTATGGCAATGGGACTTGGCGACATGCTCGGTTTCAAGATACCCGCAAACTTTAAGCACCCTTATATGGCAAGGAGCGTCACGGATTTCTGGCGCCGATGGCATATCACGCTCGGGACATGGTTTAAGGAATATGTATATATCCCGCTTGGCGGTAACAGAAAAGGAAAGCTTCGCACTGCGTTTAACCTGCTTGTCGTCTGGCTTTTGGTGGGCTTTTGGCATGGGGCAGCTTGGAACTTTATTTTGTGGGGGCTTTTCGTATTCGTACTGCAGATTATCGAGAAAAACCTGACGCTCAAATGGCTTACCGCCAAAAACTTCTTTTCGTGGGTATTTTCACATTTGTATATGTTTTTGTATATTTTGGTGAGCTGGACATTGTTTGCGATAAGCGATTTTCATGAGCTTGGCACGTATCTTGGCCGCATGTTTCCGTTTTTCGGGGTTGGCAGGGTTATAAATCCTTATGATTTTGCCAGTCTGCTTTCAGAATACGCGCCGCTGCTGATAATAAGCATTATATTCGCCACGCATTATCCTGAGCGGATTTACAGGAATATATGCCACACGAAACTTGGAGTGGTACTCGCACTCGTGATTTTCTGGTGCTCCGTGTACTATCTCTCCATTGGCATGAACAATCCGTTTTTATACTTTAACTTTTAACACCCGACAAATGGCATTACCACAAACTGTTTTATAGGCTCCGTTTTTTATATTTATAGACGTTTGCGAAACTCTATTCGACAACATAGAATTTAGTCAAAATATATAAAATAAGCGGCGTCTTGCAGCTTGCTGCACCGATGTACTGTATCTGCGATACAGTACATTGACGCGATTTTTATATATTTTGACTAAATTCGGACGGCTTAGAACACATTCGTAATTATTAATAAAATAAGAGGGATTTTAATGAACAACAACAGCCAAAAACCATATACGCTGACAATCCTCATATTAGTGTCAGCGGCCTTATTTACCGCACTTGGTATTTACGCCGAGATAAGGCATTACGGAAAGAATACTTTTTCGATTGAAAACATACCCGTGGCAGTCGCCATGCAAGGTTTTCATGACGGACTATACATAAATGATTTCCATTTTTTTCAAAAATACAACACGGAAAGTCTGCTAAAGTCTGATTTGTCTGTTGCAAAATGCGGCGACATAATCCAAGCGGCGATTGAGCAGCCTGATATCTCATCACAGCTAAGTGTTTCGTCGCGCGATTCGGCAATGACACTGCTTTCATCAATAGGCTCTGCCGCCGCCGAAGTTGTGGCAAACAGGACTTACGACTTTACGTCCGCCGCTGACGATTATTTTAACGACGCTTGTTTTATCGGCGACTCGCGCACAGTGGGAATACGGGATTACGCCGGAATTGAGGGTGCGACATTTTTGTGCAAATCATCCCTCACGATTTATGACTACGACAAGCCAAAAATCAGCTATGATGGCAAAACGACTTCTGTGAGAGAAGTGTTGAGTGAAAGGCAGTTTGGCAAGATTTATATAATGGTCGGCATAAACGAGTGCGGCACGGGCACGCCCGAAAGTTTCTGCGAGAACTACAAAAAGGTAGTCGATGATATACGAAACCTGCAGCCTGACGCGCTTATATTTATACAGGGAAACCTCTTTGTGACGGAAAGAAAGTCAAGAGAAAGCAGTTCATTCACAAACGACAATATTGCAAACAGAAATAACGCGATATCAGCCCTTGCAGACAAAAAGAATATTTTTTATATAGACATAAACGAAAGCGAACTGTGCGAAGACAATGCGCTCGTCCCCGAATATACTTGGGACCAAGTGCATATCAAGGCGCAATACTATGAGATATGGAAAGACTTTTTGCTACAGCATGCGATAATAAAATAACTTTCGTTATTTGCGGTCACATTCATTTTGGGAAGATGATTGTGACCGTTGTTCCTTTATTTATGTCACTGTTCAGCTTGATTTCCGCGTCATGCAGCCTTGCGGCATGCTTTACTATGGAAAGTCCGAGTCCTGTGCCCCCAAGCTCCTTTGAGCGGCTTTTGTCCACTCTGTAAAAACGCTCAAAGACATGCTCCTGATGCTCCGGCGGTATGCCTATGCCTGTGTCCGCCACTACCAGCATCAAAAAGTCCATGTTATTTTTTACCGATACCGTAACCGTGCCGCCCGCGCGGTTGTATTTTATGGCGTTGTCGCAAAGGTTGTGTATTATGCTTTGCAGCAGGCGCGGTATCCCGTATATTACGGCGCTTTCGCCGGAAAGCGTAATTTCAACCTGCGCTTTCCGTGCAGCCTGATACAGTGCTTTTACTTCATCTGATGCCAATTCATATAAATCCACGTCCTCTCGTTTCATGCCCACAGCGCCCTCGTCAAGCTGCGACAGCCCGATAATATCCTCGACAAGCGCAATCATGCGCTGCGCCTCCGTGTTTATGCGCGCTATGAAGTCCGCTTTGTCTTCCTCCTTTACCATATTGTTTGACAAAAGCTCCGCGCAGCCTGCTATGGTGTGCAGCGGGGTTTTTAGCTCGTGTGAAACATTGGCTGTAAACTCCCTGCGCAGGCGTTCATTCTGCTTTAGCTCGTCATTCTGCTGCCTTATCTGGCGCTGCTGCGCGTCTATACGCCTCAAAAGCGGTGAAAGCTCGTCATAGCCTTCATTGCTGAGGGGGTCCTCAAGGTTCAGGCTATTAAGCGGCGCGACGATTTTTTTCGCAAGCCGCATGGCGAATATAAGTGCGAAAATGACTGCGCATATAAAAATAATGCTTATGGTATGCAGCATGCCTAAAAGCAGGGTGAGCAGCGTGTTCTGCAGGACTGAAAGCCTTATCACAGTGCCGTCCGGAAGCTTTTTGGCGTAGTAAAGCGAACGCTCCATAAGCGTCACTGAATAGCGCGAGCTTTCGCCTGTGCCTGTCGAAAGCGCTTCTTTTATTTCCTCGCGTTCAAGGTGGTTTTCCATTTCATCAGCGCTTGACTGATTGTCGTACAGCACAGCGCCGTCTGTGTCGATCCATGTAATCCTGTATGTCTGCTCATTAAGCCCGTCAAAATACTTTAGCCCTTCGTCGGAAACGGCTTTGGCGGTAAGCTCCGTCTGCGTTCTAAGCTGCTCTTTTTGCACGCCCGAAAAGTAGTCATACAGCACGCCCATAAACAGCACGACTGACGCGAGGAATACACCCAGCGCTACAAAGCAGATTGAATGAAATATGCGTTTTGTCATAATGCGATGCCATTCTCCTTAATATTTCTTTTTTATGGTAATTGTGAAATGTGTTCTAAACCGTCCGAATTTAGGCAAAATATATAAAAATCGCGTCAATGTACTGTATCGCAGATACAGTACATATGTGCAGCAAGCTGCGAAACGCCGCTTATTTTATATATTTTGCCTAAATTCTATGTTATCGAATAAAACTTCGCATACACTTGCAATGTCTTGCTTTTAAACTTTATTAGTTCTCTTGCAAAATCTGTACCCTACACCGCGCACAGTTTCGATATAATCGCCGTACTTGCCAAGTTTTGTGCGCAGCATGCCGATATGCACATCTACTGTCCTTGTTTCACCTATATAATCTGTGTCCCACACGCTTTGCAAAAGTTGCTCGCGGGTAAAGACTAACCCTGTGTTTTCCATAAAAATTTTTAGCAGCTCATATTCCTTTAGGGTAAGCTGCACTTGCGCGCCGTCTACAGTGACCGTATGCCCGCCAGCATCAAGCTCCAAGCCGCCTATTCGCAGGATTTTAGCTGAACCGCCGTTTTTCGCTCGCCGCAGGACCGCACGCACGCGCGACACCATTTCCATCATTCCAAAGGGCTTTGCAAGATAGTCGTCCGCGCCCAAGTCAAGCCCTATCACCTTGTCATATTCCGTACCTTTGGCTGTCGCCATAATTATCGGTATTTCGGCGGTAGCGGCGTTTTGGCGCAGACGCTTTAAAATCTCAATGCCGTCCTCGCCGGGCAGCATAATGTCAAGCATGATAAGCTCAGGCTTGCCGCCTTTAAGCGCCTCAAACAACTCGCTTCCACGAGTAAAGCCCTGCGCCTCAAAACCCGCTGAGCCTAAAGCGTAAATCATCAAATCCCGTATTCCGCTGTCATCTTCTACGCAAAAAATCATTGCAAACCTCCTTGCGGGCAATAATATCTATTATTAATTACAAAAACCTTTCCGCAACATAGAATTTAATCAACCTTTCACAAACAGCTAATCAATATCTATCAATTATAACGCACCTATATTCATATTTCAATAATCCGCTCAAACAGCAATCCAACTCAAATATATTCATATATTCAGAAAAACGCCGCCTTTGCATTCAAATACATTCAGGAAAAATGCCACTCTTGCATTCAAATACATTCAGGAAAAACGCCACACTTGCATTCAAATACATTTAGGAAAAACGCCGCCCTTGCGTTTTTCTAAAAATTTAGAAACACTTAGGCTGCGTATTTTGCAGCCTTAGTGTTTCTTAATTTTTTTTTCTTAATTTTTTTTCTTAATTTTTTTTGCCAGTAATCGAAAACAGCACCCATTCCGCGATGTTCGCCGCATGGTCGCCAATTCGTTCAAAATATTTGGCAATCATAAGCAAGTCAAGCGCATACTCTCCGTCCGACGGATTTTGCGCGATAACTCCGATAAGGCTTTTTCTCACGCTCCCGAAATAATTGTCCACGACATCGTCCGACGCGATAACCTCCTCGGCAGCCGCCACGTCCTGCTTTACATAAGCATTCACGCTGTCTGTCACCATTTTTATCGCAGCAGTCGCCATCTCGCGGATTTGTATGCTTTCTTCTGGCACGCGCCCGCCAAGATATACTATAATTTCCGCTATATCCTCCGCCTGGTCGCCTATGCGCTCCATATCAGTCACCATTTTAAGCGCCGCCGAAACCTGTCTCAAATCGCCCGCGACAGGCTGCTGCTGCAGTAAAAGCCTAAGACATATCGCCTCAATATTTCTCTCTTTTTCGTCAATCTCCCTGTCAAGCGCCGCCACCTCTGCCGTTTCCTCGCCACCGCCCTGAGAAAGCGCCGATGCTACAAGTTCTATCACCCTTTCGCAGAGTTCACCCATTTCCATAAGTTCCTGTTTAAGCAATGCAAGCTGTTCATTAAATTTATCCCTCATCATCCAAACCTCCCCGTAATATAGTCCTCCGTCCGCTTGTCGGCAGGCTGCGAAAACAATCTCTCCGTATCGCCATACTCAATCAACTCACCCAGCAGGAAAAACGCCGTCCTGTCGGATATGCGCACAGCCTGCTGCATATTGTGGGTAACTATGATTATCGTGTACTTTTCCTTTAGCTGCATCGCCAAGTCCTCTATTTTTGACGTGGAAATAGGGTCAAGTGCACTGGTAGGCTCATCCATCAGCAGCACGCGCGGCTTGACCGCAAGCGCCCTCGCAATGCAGAGCCTCTGCTGCTGCCCGCCCGAAAGTCCCAGCGCGTTCTTTTTCAGCCTGTCCTTTACCTCGTCCCATATTGCCGCGTCCCTAAGCGACCTTTCCACAATATCGTCAAGCTTTACGCGGCTCGTAATCCCATGTGTCCTCGGTCCATACGCTATGTTGTCGTAAATGCTCATCGGAAACGGATTTGGCTTTTGGAACACCATTCCCACCTCTTTTCTGAGCATATTCACATCTACCGACGGAGCAAAAATATCCTCCCCGTTATAACAAATTTCACCTGTTATTTTTACCGACGGCACTAAATCATTCATTCTGTTAAGCGTCTTTAAAAATGTCGATTTCCCGCAGCCCGACGGTCCTATCAGCGCTGTAATATTCTTCTCAGGAATAGACATATTTATATCTTTAAGCGCCTGAGCTTTTCCGTACCACAGGCACATATCCTTTACAGTGATAATGTCACTCATAAGATTCTCCCTTCTGCAATTTTTTAATCAAGTGTTTACCGCACTCTACTCAATAATGTAGAATTTAGGCAAAATATATAAAATAAGCAGCGTCTTGCAGCTTGCTGCACCTAGTGTGCTGTACCGTTGATATTTAGCATAATTCGAATACTTATAATAATGATAAGGTAAAGCTTTGTTCGTTTTTATATCATGCTAAGTATGAACAGTACAGTACACTAGCTGCGTTTTTATATATTTTGACTAAATTCGGACGGCTTAGAACACATTTCGCAGCAGCTCTGTCAGCCATTCCTTTTCCTAAAATATTTCCCCACAACCACAGCCAACATATTTATCCCCAAAGTCAACACCATAAGTATCGCCGCTATCGCAAACGCAACCCCAAACTCCCCCTGCTCCTTCGCATACACATAAAGCGCTACCGTAAGCGTCGCCCCCGCGTTCCCAAGCCCGCCTATAAAGCCATTTAAGGCATGCGCAAACCCCGCCGTAAACAGCAGCGCCGCCGACTCGCCTAAAATCCTGCCCGAGCACAAAATACAGCCCGTCACAATCCCGTCCACGCACCCAGGGAGCACCACAGTGCGTATTACGCGCCATTTCCCCGCTCCAAGCCCAAACGCGCCCTCCCTGTAGCTTTGCGGCACAGTTTTAAGGCTCTCCTGCGTCGTCCGCATTATAGTAGGCAAATTCATCACCACAAGCGTAAGCGCTCCCGCAAGCAACGATGTTTTCATATTAAAGAACTCACAGAACACAAGCATTCCCACAAGTCCGTATATGATTGACGGAATGCCCGAAAGCGTTTCCGCCGCGTACTCGATTGCAGCGACTACCTTTTTATTTTTTGCATACTCCGTTAGATACACAGCCGCGCCCGCTCCAAACGGTATCACAAGCACAAGCGACGCTATTATTATGTAAACCGTACTCAGTATATCAGGCAAAATCCCTATCTGCCCCGACAAGTAGCTTGGCTTGGTGGACAGCAGCGCCCATGAAATATTCGGTATGCCCTTAATCAGCACATAGCACACCATAAAAAGCACCAGCGCACACGTAATCACAGCACAGACCACCATCAGCACACGCATAACGCATATATATGCCCTTCTTTTAGCGGAAACCTGACCATTCATTACACTAAACCTCCGTATAATTTTCGCAAACATTTGCAAAACCCTTTTCATAACGTAGAATTTAGGCAAAATATATAAAATAAGCAGCGTCTTGCAGCTTGCTGCACCTAGCTGCGTTTTTATATATTTTGACTAAATTCGGACTCATTAGACTATCCTTCGCAAATATCTGCTTTCTTACCGTTTCTTCTTCAAGAAAAAATTCAACGCCGCATTTATCAGCATAATAAACAAAAACAATACCAACGCGATAGAAAACAACGCCTCCCGCTGCAGACCGCTCGCATACGCCATCTCGCTTGCCACCGCCGTAGTCAGAAAGCGCACGCTCTGGAAAAGCGACGGCATATTCGGCGCATTGCCCGAAACCATCATTACCGCCATCGCCTCGCCTATCGCCCTACCCACGCCAAGCACCACAGCCGCCGCGATACCGCTTTTTGCCGCTGGCACAGACACCCTGAAATACGTTTCCACAGGCGTAGCTCCAAGCGCAAGCGAAGCGTCCTCATACTCCCTCGGCACAGCCTCCAGCGCCGTAACCGACACGTTTATTATCGACGGCAAAATCATAATCGCAAGCACTATTATCGCCGCAAAGAGGCTTGAACCGTCGGGAATGTGGAAAAGCCTGCGTATATTCGGCACTAATACGAGCATGCCCACAAGCCCGTAAACTACAGAAGGAATGCCCGCCAGAAGGCTCACCGCGCCTGACACCACAGACCTTACCGCAGGCTTGGCAAGCTTTGCCAAATACACCGCCGTCAAAAAGCCTACAGGCACTCCAATCACTATAGCACCCGCCGTCCCGTATATGCTCGTCATAATAAACGGCAGAATCCCAAACGACGGCGGATTTGCCGTAGAGCGCCAAGTGTCACCGCACACAAAATTAACTATGCCTATCTTACGTATCGCGGGCAGCCCCGCGATAACCAGATAAACCGTAATCAGCAGGACACAGCCCACAGTGACTAATCCAAGCAGCAGAAATACGGCATGCATTACCGCCTCAAATATTTTTCCAAATGCATTTTTATTCTTCATTGCAATCCCTCCATGCTGCCATATTCAAACTAACTTCTATTTTTTTATTTTTTAATTTAATGGGTTATCAAATTGCCAAATTGCCTATTCGACCATAATTACCCAAAGCAAATCTTAAAAAATGCTGCCCTGAGTTTCCCTAAGCACTAGGAAATTATCAATATGCAGCTTTTATTGTTTTATTTTGCTGCCACAACACCCGCGCTTGAAATAAGCTCCACAGCATCAGCCGACGTTGCAAAATCAAAGAACTTCTGGGCGGCTGCTGAAAGCTTTGTGTCATTTTTTGTGACAAGCACAAACGGACGCTGTATCACATATGAGCCGTCCTTTACCGTAGCCTCATTCGGCGCAACCCCTCCGACTGTCAAAGCCTTTATGCTGTCGCTTACCGCCGAAAGCGAAGCGTAACCGATTGCGTCAGGGTTTTGCGACACTGTAGTGATTACGTCACCTGTAGATGTAAGCTCCTGCCTGTACTGGCACTCGTCCTCCGTGCCTGTAATCGACTCAAAGCCATCTCTCGTGCCGCTGCCCGCCTCGCGCCCAATCAAGACTATCTGCGCGTCATTGCCGCCGACCTCGGACCAGTTTGTAATCTCGCCCTTGTAAATCTTTGCGATTGTGTCCAAGTCCAAATCATCCACAGCGTTTTCATTGTTTACTATCACAGCTATACCATCATAGGCAAGCACAGTTTCCGTAAGCCCGCCCGCCTTTTCATCGTCCTTTAAGCTCCTGCTCGAAAGCCCTATGTCGCATCGTCCCTCCTGTACAGCCTGTATGCCCGAGCCTGAGCCTGTGGGGTTGTATGTAAATGTGATATTTTTGTTCTCCCCCATAAACGCCTCACCGAGCACGCCGATTACCTCCTCCATAGAGGTAGAGCCATCAGTTGATACAGTACCCGCCTCGCTCTTTGAGCAACCCGCAAGCATTGCAAAAGCCGCTGCCGCTACAGCCACCGTAAATACAAGTCCTTTCGTGTTTCCTGTTTTCATTTCCATAATTCTCCTTTTATTTGCTTTGTTTTTTATTTAGCCTTGCTGGCTATGGTTATATGATAAAATCTTTGTGTTAAATCTATTACCGCAGTATTGTAAAATCTATGTAAAAAGGCACAAAAAAAGATGCCCGCTTATTTGCAGACACCTTTATAAATTCCACATAGCTCAGCTCAGCAAATGAATAACTCTAAATTTATTCATCGGCAAAATTCACTTTGTTCCTTATTTCCTCCACCAGCTGATAAACTGTTGTGCATGGACACATTTGAGATGGGATAGTTTTCCCATCTCGTACACATTGTTCATATTTTTGTCGCGCTATTTGAAGTGCTTTTTTTTCATCTCCAGTTTTGAAGATTTTTTCATACATTACCGTATCTGACTTTGAATATCTTTGACCTGTGTTTTTTTCAAAAACCTTTTCAAACTCACTGCAGCATACCCATGATTCCATAATAGTCGGCATCGAACCATAATAAGAATACAGCCAAATTTCAAAACTAGATAATACCCAAGTTCTGGAAGCTTAACAGGAGGACGCTGCTCTCTGGATTTACGATTCCCAGTCCTGTCTTTCCTTGCCATACCCGTCACTCTCCCTTAAAGATATCAATATTTTTCAACGTAGGAATCGCACCATACTTGCCTATCAGATAATTTTTTTCATAGCTCTCATCCTTCCTGATTCTGGCTCCGGACTCATCTATAAAATCTGCCAAAGAATACAATTTTGATATTCCCTGTTCGTCCTTTTCGGTAAACCATACCTCGTCCCGGCGTAAAAGCTGGTTAGACAACTGCCATGTATCATGTGTCGTAAAAATTAACTGTGCATGTTTTGTATTGATTTCCGGATTTAAGAAAGTAAGTAAAAAGTTTCGAACCAATAACGGATGCAGGCGTGCATTCAGTTCATCAATAAAAAACACGCTTCCTTTTTCCAGGACATTCTGCAGTTCGGGATACAAAGCAAACATTTTCAGTGTTCCTGCCGACTCCATGTTCAGCGGAATCGCCGCAAATGTGTCCGAGTCAATTTTTTTATGCAATGAACTAATTTTATACCTTTCTTCTTTGCTGTCTGCATCATGCGGAAGCTTTTCTATCTCAAAATCCTTAATATGTTCATCAAATGAGGAAAAATATTCTATTACTTTCCTTTGTACCCTGTCATCATCAACAAATCCCCTTGGTAGACGACGTGACAAAAAGAAATTAGTAAATGGATCTCCAAAGTCAGCAAATTCATTTGCCAAAAACCAATCACGGATGTCTTTACAATTATTTACCTTTAATTTAGCACCAAGAGATACTATTAAAACCTGTTTTTCCAAAGCTATCTGTATATTATCCCTGCTGCTTTTGGGAATCCCGGATAAATCCAATATATTTTCCTCGATGGAACGATAAAAAACAGAAGAATATTTACGCGCAGTCTTCGCCTTAACATTTAGCCATTCCTCTGTTACCCCATGTCGGTCTAAACAAAAACCATAATTATATGTTTTTTGAGTCATATCTTTCGGAATGGTGAAATATACTTCAAAACTGGATTCCGAATCATTTGAAACATTGTCGAACAAAAACGGAGTAGGTCTGTATTCCTCAAACTTCTCTTCCTCGTCTCCATATTTAAAAGATTCAATCACATAATCCGCCATATATCCAAACGCATTATATATATTGGATTTTCCACTCGCATTTGCCCCATATATAGCCGCCATAGGCAAAATCCTATCATTTCCTTCTGAAACTACTCTGTCAGAAAACTCTGTCATCTTTGTGGCAGATAAATCTAATGTTGCCTCATCCCTAAAAGATTTAAAATTTTTAAAGCTAAATTGTATAAGCATATTTGCACCTCGTTTTTCTCTTATATATATTATATCGGAGTATTTTTGTTTTTCAATATCTAAATTAGATTTTTTCTCACTTATATGTATTTTATTAGCAATTTTACTGGTACAATATGCAATCTATCCCTACTTTCTGACAAAAAGAAACCCTTGTAAAAATCCAAAGCTTTGAAAAAGCCTGAATTTTACAAGGGCTCTCCCTTTTAAGTGCGGAAAGACAAAATCCATCATTATTTCCGCCGCGCCGTCAGCTCCTGCTTGCCAGCATCAAGCTCTATCAGTATGGTATCGCCCATCCTTACCTCCTCCGAAAGTATCAGCTTTGCGGCAAGCGTCTCTACATATTTCTGGATATAACGCTTGAGCGGCCTTGCACCATATACAGGGTCGTAACCGTTTTCCACGATAAAGCGCTGCGCCTGCTCGTCTATCTCTATGCTAAGCTCCCTATCGGCAAGCCTTGCATTAATGTCATTCAGTATAAGCTTGATAATGCCTCCGATATTGTCCTTTGTAAGCGGCTTAAACATTATTATCTCGTCAAGGCGGTTCAAAAACTCAGGTCTGAAATGGTTCCGCAGCTCGCCCATGACCATATCATGCGCGGACTGTTCTATCTCGCCGTTAGTGTCTATACCCTCCAACAGATAATGCGCACCTATATTTGAAGTCATTATCAGTATCGTGTTTTTAAAGTCCACAGTGCGCCCCTGCGAATCCGTAATGCGCCCGTCGTCAAGCACCTGCAGAAGAATGTTGAACACATCAGGGTGAGCCTTCTCGACCTCGTCAAAAAGCACTACGCTGTAAGGCTTTCTGCGCACTGCCTCCGTAAGCTGCCCGCCCTCATCATATCCGACATATCCGGGAGGCGCTCCGATAAGCCTTGATACGGAATGTTTCTCCATATATTCGCTCATGTCAATGCGCACCATATTTGTCTCGTCATCAAAGAGCGACGCCGCCAGCGCTTTGGCCAGTTCAGTCTTGCCCACGCCCGTAGGCCCTAAAAATAGGAACGAGCCAATCGGCTTTTCAGGATCTTTTATGCCCGCCTTTGAACGAATTATCGCCTCTGTCACCTTTGTGACACCTTCATTTTGTCCGATAACCCGCTTGTGCAGCTCCTCGTCAAGATGAAGCGTCTTGCTGCGCTCGCTCTCATTGAGCTTTGCCACAGGAATGCCAGTCCAGCGCGATATAATCTTTGCGATTTCCTCCTCAGAAACGCTCTCATGCACAAGCGACATTTCACGCGCGTTTACCTGCTGCTCCTCAGCTTCAAGCTGACGCCTAAGTTCAGGCAGCTTTCCGTAGCTTAATTCCGCTGCCTTTTCGAGATTGCCCTCGCGCTGCGCTATCTGTATCTGGTTGTTCAGCTCCTCTATGTCCTCCCTGAGCTTTGAAAGACGCTCAACACACGCCTTCTCATTGTCCCACTGGGCTTTCCTGTTGGCAAACTCCTCCTTTTGCCCCGCAAGCTCAGCCTGCAGCGCTTCAAGCCTTTCCTGGCTCAAATGGTCCTCCTCTTTTTTGAGGGCGGCGACTTCTATCTCCATCTGCATAATGCGCCTCTGCAGCTCGTCGAGTTCGGCGGGAAGCGAATCAAGCTCCGTCTTTATCATCGCGCACGCCTCGTCAACAAGGTCTATCGCCTTGTCGGGCAGAAATCTGTCCGAAATGTACCTGTTTGACAGCACCGCCGCACTCACAAGCGCGTTGTCCATTATCTTCACGCCATGAAATACCTCATAACGCTCCTTTAACCCTCTCAAAATGCTGATCGTATCCTCCACCGTCGGCTCGTCGACCATCACAGGCTGAAAACGCCGCTCCAAAGCAGGGTCCTTTTCAATATACTGTCTGTACTCGTCAAGCGTAGTCGCACCTATGCAGTGCAGCTCGCCTCTTGCGAGCATTGGCTTCAGCATATTTCCCGCGTCCATCGCGCCTTCGCTCTTGCCCGCGCCGACTATAGTGTGCAGCTCATCTATGAAAAGTATGATCTGACCGTCGCTGTTTTTCACATCTTCCAGCACAGCCTTAAGACGCTCCTCAAACTCTCCGCGATACTTCGCTCCCGCCACAAGCGCGCCCATATCAAGCGAAAATACCTTCTTGTCTTTAAGCCCCTGCGGCACGTCGCCCCTCACGATACGCTGCGCAAGCCCTTCCACAACCGCCGTCTTACCGACGCCTGGCTCGCCTATCAGCACGGGATTATTCTTCGTCTTTCTGGAAAGTATGCGGATAATGTTCCTTATCTCATTGTCCCTGCCGATTACAGGATCAAGCTTCTGGTTTCGCGCTCTTTCCACCAAATCCTGCCCATACTTTTCAAGCGTGTCGTATGTCGCCTCCGGATTATCACTCGTAACACGCTGATTGCCCCTCACCTCGGAAAGCGCCTTCAAAAAACGCTCCCTAGTAATACCATATTCCCTGAAAATCTCCTTTATCTCCTTATTAGGATTTTGGAGCATTGCAAGGAAAAGATGCTCAACCGACACATACTCGTCACCCATGCGCTTCGCCTCATCCTCAGCGTTTATAAGCACTTTGTTGAGATACTGCCCAACATAAGGCTGTCCCCCCTGAACCTTCACCCTCTTTTCAAGCGCCTTTTGCACGCGCTCTAAAAAATATGAGCTGTTTATCTCCATTTTTTCCGTAAGTTTTAATATCAAACTGTCATCAATCGTAAGCAGAGCATAAAGCAAATGCTCCTGCTCAAGCTCCTGATTGCCATATTCCATAGCAATCTTCTCGCAGGCATTGACCGCCTCCATAGATTTCTGCGTAAATTTCTGTATGTTCATAGCCATCCTCCTTTTATTTAATATACATTTGCTGCGAAACTCTATTCGACAACATAGAATTTAGGTAAAATATATAAAATAAGCGGCATCTTGCAGCTTGCTGCACATATGTACTGTATCTGCGATACAGTACATTGACGCGCTTTTTATATATTTTGACTAAATTCGGACGGTTTAGAAAGCATTTCGCAACACCTAATACATATCCCTTAATTTTAAAATCAAGAAAATTATAAAGTTGTCATTGTTTCATCTGTTCTATATCTACTATAACATAGTTTTTCATAATGTCAATTCAGTTTATATTATTATCATTGTTTTTATTTTTAATTTACAATTCCCTTTACAGCTTGGCTTAACACATAATTATTGCCGCGCTCATAGAAAAAACATCAGAATTGTGGAAAAATTTTATAAAATTTATACAAATATTCTTTTTGGTCTATGGATTTTTGCCGATATATGTTAAAATAGATATATACATGTGTGAAAGATGGTGGAATCAAATGACGGATGTTGCCACAGCTTGTTTTTTCAAGAGATATTATCCCCATGTGATAAAATGGTGGTTAGTTACATATAATCCCGAGGTGTTCCGTATATGGCCCTCTCCCGAGGAAAAAGAAGAAGCCCTGCGCATTGAAGCTGAGGAAGAACGGCTCGCGCTTGAACAAAAGGAAGCCGAGGCTTCGGCAGCAGATATGGCGGCGGCAGATATGCCGATGGAGGACAGCTCCGCATATAACGCCACTACAGGCTCATATTCAGGACTGTATGGTCAGAAACCCGTAGATGCCGATACACAGGCTGCTCTCGATGCCATATTAAGCATATCAAGCAATCAAGGCAATGTTGATTCGCTGATATCCGGCGGCGTGCAAAATCTTGCACCCGTCCAAAGCGCCAGTAGCAGCTCAATACACAGCTCCTGTAATACCAAAGAGGTAATACTTCCGCCCGAGCATGACGAGATAATAAAAGAGGCAAACGCCATATATGAACGCCTCATGCGCGAGGCCGCGGAAGACGAAGCGAAAAAGCAGGCTGAGATTGAAGCCGCAAGACAGGAATTCGAGGCTTCTCTTACATCATAATAAAACAGGTCTAAACCCTTCTCTAAGGTCCAGACCTGCTTTATTTTTTTGTCCTTCAATTCAGACTAAACAGGCTTTCACATTTTCAAAGCAATGCATCCGACATCAACTCAAGCCGTATATATCCTACTCACACCTGTTTCTGAGTTCCTCCCAACGCTTGTCAACCTCTGCCTGGAACAGCGATATAAGCTCCTCGTTCTCCTTTTTGAAAAGATGATTGAAGCGCCTCTGAGGTCTTAAAAAGTCCTCTATTGGAAGTTTATTCTTTGGCTCATAATTGAGTACCCATTTGCCGTCAATCACCTCAAACATTGTCCAGTAGCAGGTATCTATCGCAAGCTTGCAAATATTCATCATCTCGCTCGGCTCATATCCCCAGCCCCTCGGACATGGCGACATTACATTTAGGAAAGCAGGGCCGGGCGTATAAATCGCTTTCTGCGCCTTTGTATACAAGTCCTTAAAATTTGCCGTAAATGTACTTTGCCCCACATACGGTACATGATGCTCCGCTATGATGGCTGCCAAATCCTTACGCACCTGGACTTTCCCAGCCGAAACCTTTCCTGCGGGAGTCGTAGTGGTATCGGCATACTGCGGCGTGGCAGATGAACGCTGCGTACCGGTATTCATATACGCGCCGTTATCATAGCACACATACACCATGTCGTGACCGCGCTCCATCGCACCTGACAATGACTGAAAACCTATATCATATGTGCCACCGTCACCGCCAAAAGTAATAAACTTAAAGTTTTCCTTTATTTTGCCTTTTTTCTTAAGCACATTATAAGCGGTTTCAACGCCTGAAAGCGTCGCGCCCGCGTTTTCAAACGCATTGTGTATGTAACTGTCCTCATATGCCGTATAAGGATACATAAACGAGGAAACCTCAAGGCAGCCTGTCGCATTTCCTATTACAGCCCTATCGCCCTCCTCCAATGCTCTTAACACAGTCCTCACAGTAACTGTACCGCCACATCCCGCGCACATCCTATGCCCGCCCGCAAGACGCTCAGGCTTACTCAAAACTTTCTTAAAATCATATGCTTTTTCCCAAACCTGTTCCATACTATCCTCCAATACCACTACGCTACTATTGGCGCAAGCCTATATAATCATACATTCCGATAGCCGTATGCGTCTCAGCCATCTTTTCAAGATTTTCATATACTCTTTCAAAATCAGAAACAGTGATATCCCTGCCGCCAAGTCCGTAGAAGTAATTTACGACCTCCGCCTTGGCATGCGCCTGATACATTGCCGCACGCACTTCCGCGCCAAGCGGTCCGCTCGTGCCTGCGAACATCTCGCTTCTGTCCATAATCGCCACAGCCTTTACATTGGCAAGGGCGCGGGCTATCTCCTCCTCCGGGAACGGCCTGAATACCCTTATTTTGATAAGACCGACCTTTTTTCCGGTGGTACTTCTTATATGCTCTATCGCCGCCTTACATGTACCTGCCGCAGAGCCTATGATTACTACCGCATACTCGGCATCTTCCATACGATATTCCTCAAAGAAACCGTATTTCCGCCCCGTCATTTTCTCGAATTTTTCCGCCACTTCAAGAATAACCTCGCGCGCATTCAGCATAGCCTCACGCTGTCCGCGCTTTGTTTCCATATAATAATTTGATACGGCATACGGTCCCACTGCAATGCGCTCGTCAGCATTTAAAAGATAATGCTCAGGTTCATACTCACCCACAAACGCCTTAACCTTATCATCTTCAATAAGCATAATGTTCTCCACGCCATGGCTTGTAATAAAGCCGTCCTGACATACCATCACAGGAAGATGCACATTTTTGTTTTCCGCAATCGGAAACGCCTGAATATAATTATCATACACCTCCTGATTTGACTCCGCATAAATCTGAATCCAACCGGAATCCCTCGCGCCCATACTGTCCGAATGATCCGCATTAATATTTATCGGTCCCGAAAGCGCCCTGTTTACAAGAGCCAGCACTATAGGCAGCCTGTTTGACGCCGCCACATAAAGCTCCTCCCACATAAGCGCCATGCCGCATGATGAAGTCGCCGTCACAGCCCTCGCACCCGCTGCCGACGCCCCCACAGTCGCACTCATCGCACTATGTTCACTCTCCACATGTATAAATTCCGTATCTATCTCGCCGTTTGCTATGTAATTTGCCACATACTGCGGTATCTCCGTAGACGGCGTAATCGGAAATGCCGGCATCACATCCGGATTAATCTGCTTAATCGCATACGCCACAGCCTCATTTCCCGACAATCTCTCCCTAATGGCCATCCTTACTTTCTCCTTTTTACAATAAACATTTATTTACTTTATTCAACAACATAGAATTTAGAAAATCTTTTCTCAGAATGAAACTTAGATTTTCTTAGGCACCGTCTTTTAGTGCCTTAGAAAATCTTTTCATTCTTTCCCTCTCTCATATATATCGCCCCAAACGGACACACCTTCGCGCATATACCGCACCCCTTACAATGCATATAGTCAAAATCCATCCTCTCCCCTTTTCGCACAGGAATCGACGAATCAGGACATACAGGCGCACACAGCAAGCACTGCCTGCACTTTTCATCATCCCAAATCGGCGTCGAGGTCCTCCACTCACCCGTACAAAAATCCCTCGAAGTCGCCGCCTCATATATCTTGTTCCCCTCCGTTATATCCGTCCAGGGACTCTTTTCATTTATCCTATCATGTATCGCCATACTAACCTCCCTAATTCTATTCCAACAAAACCAATAACCTCAACAATACATAAATCATTCAAGAAAAACGCCGCCCCTGCGTTTTTTAATTGTATCAAACGCCATCTTCAACGCCTGCATATTTCCGTCAATGACCTCCGGCTTTTTAGCAAATTTATGCTGAAAAGAACTTTCCATCTCCGACAAAAACTCCTCCTCCCCCATAATGCCCGACACTGCTACAGTCGCGGCAAGCATAGGCGAATTGGGATAATTTTTGCCAAGCGTCTTCATCGAAATACTCTTTGCGTCCACAGTATAGACCGTTCCCTCGTATCCATTCAAATGGCGCATTATCTCCTCCTTTGTATGCTCCGTATTGACGATGACGGCGCCCTCCGTCTTTAATCCCTTTGTCACATCAATACTGTCAAGCAAAGTCTCGTCAACCACAACCACATAATCAGGCTCATAGATATTTGAATGAACCGTTATCTCGTCCTCGCTTATGCGGTTGTATGCCGTAATCGGCGCTCCCATTCTTTCCGGTCCGTACTCCGGAAAGCCCTGCACATGCTTTCCCGTCTTAAACGCGACATCGGCAAGCAAAAGCGCCGCCGTCTTCGCGCCCTGCCCTCCGCGGCCATGCCATCTGATTTCGACTGTATTTTTCATAATAGTCCTCCTCTATTTTAAAATGCTGACCCTAAACTCCACATCCGCCACGCTCAATATGTCATTGTCCGCAAGCTCCATTATCTCATATGGCGGAATAAACTCGCCGTTTACAAATGTGTGGTTCGTACTGTCCAAATCCTGTACAAAATATTTATTGTTGAGCTTTATTATATTGCAGTGGCGCCTGCTGACCGCCCTTGAAACAGTGTCCGGTATGCCGCCGCCTGCATCGCTTTCTTTTTTCCCGATGACAAAATCGCCCTCGTCTATATTAAAAACAAGCTCGCCATCCCTGCTTACATACAAAAGCCTGAGCATGGCATTCGGCTCCGAAGCCTTTTTTTCGACGAGCAAATCGGAAGTTCCCAAGCCAAGCTCGTTTATCTCATTGAGCGCATCGCTTATGCCAAGATGCCCTCCCGCAAACATCGACGCAATATCAGCTACGCGCCGCGCCTTGTTTGCTGAAAGAAATGCCGCTATATGCTCTACGGTCTGTTCAAGCCGCCCGCCCCAGCTCAAGCTTTCGCCATAACGAAACTCCCCTGTTATGGGAAGCAGCGCAAGCATAGGCCGTCTGTTCTCCAAATCATAAAATATATGCTCGTACTCGTACCAGACGCATTCCTTCTTTAAAAAGCCGTTTTCCTCAACCTTTTCACAGACAAAAAACAATTCATAAAGCAAATCTATAATATCATTATCACTAAATTTGTCAAGTACTTCTGACAAATGTGCTATATTTGGCAATTCAAGGCTGAATATAAGCTCCTCGCCGCTGTCTTTGTGCTTTACCTCAAACGGCAGCATATTTGATATTTTTTCCTGCTCCAGAATTTTGCAGCTCATCTCAAAACACAACGCAGGCTCCTGAAACAAAAAAGAGAGCTGCCTGTCATTTTCCCTAACTATCATTGCCGCTGCCTCCGTCCCCTTTTTTGTCAAAAATCTTCACAGACGCAGAAACATTGTCAAATATATGGCTGACTTCATTGCCGCCGTTGTCCACGCCCTGCAAATTTATCACGAGCTCCCGTCCTTTCAGTCGTCCGAGCATAAAAACATTGTAAAGGCAATAGCCCGAAACATCCGTAGTATAACGCATTTCCCCATATGAACGCCCGTATATTTCGCGTCTGCTTATCTTATTGCACTCAAAGCCTGCCATATTTGCGCTAAACCGCTTATAATACTCGCCCATGCGCAAATACAGCCGCTCGTCATTCAAAGCGTCGCTGCCCCTTGCGACATTTATCGCCATCTTCCTGTCCTCGGAAAGCCAGTTGTAGCCTGACAAAAAACGCTCACGCTCCATTTTCAGAAAGGCAGGCACCATTATTTCCATTATATTCTCATATATCATGTATTTTTTGTACAGCACGCCGATTCACCTATGCCACCCTTTAATCATATCTTTTGGTAAAGCCTGCCAAACATTCCCTGCTCCACTATGCTCATGCTATGTGTGCGCCCGCAGTCCGCAATCAGATAGTCACCTATCTCGCCAAGCATATATTCGTCCGACTTTGGCGCAAACAGCTTGACGCCTCTTGTAAGCTGTTTCGCATACACCTTTGTTATCTTTTTGTTTGTGCAAAGCTTCATATAGTCTAAAAGGTCTATGTCATCAGCAGAATCTTTGACCTTTAACTTAGGCGCATACTCAAGCGTCTCACCATAGCTGTCGGAAAGTTTCCGGTACTCCGACTCAAATTCAGTCTTTGATGTCACCCTCACTCTGCTGTTCTCTCCCACCAAAATATAAACGCCCTCGTCTATCAAAAGCTCCATATCACCGCTGAGAGACCTCAAAACGCATTGCGCGCCGACCGGCAAAAGCGCCGCCGCCTCCACATAGCCGATATTGTTCTTCTTGCTCTCGTACATGTCCATGCCCGCTATATCAGGCTTACATTTTCCAAGGTCTATTATGTCATAGCTTTCAAAATATTCATTCATTTTGTTGCCAAAGTACGCCTCGGAATGCAGCACCGGATAATACTGCTCATATTTTCTTTCACTCAGGAAACCGCCAGCGCGCTCCGCATGTCCGCCGCCTGTGCCTATGTCCTGCGCAAGAAACTGCGCAAGCTCGTTTGCCCGCACTTCCCTGATGCAGCTCCTTACGGAATATTTGTATCCCTCCTGCGTATGATTAAACACTACACATGTGTAAATCTCATCCACCTGAATAATGAAATCGCTTATTATGCCAAGAAGATTGGGGTCACAAGGCTTTGTCTGGATAATGGCATAGTGAAAATCGTTGTTATATATGTATTTTATAAGCGCTATACCCGCTATCTCCAGCTCTTCAAGCGTCAGGTTTGAGTTTTTCAAAAGGTGCAGCACCTTTTTGTCCGTCGCGACCGCCTCACGCATATCTCTGTCAAGCGGATAAAAAAGCTCCGTAAACTGGTTTGTGTCGCGGTAAAGCCCATAGTAAAGCGCCGTACCAAGCTTTTTATCGTCGTTTATCGGATAGTCCTCACTCACAAGAAGCTGCCACACCAGCGTAGCGCAGCTCCCCAGATTGGGATTTATTTCATAGCCGACTAGTCCCGCTGTGGAAATTTCCCTTTCGTGATGGTCTATGACAGCCATATTTTCAGCGTTGAGTTTTTGCACATTTCCCGCGCCGTACTGGCAGTCTACCGTCAGCAGCACGCCTTCTATTTTTTCATCACGCGCCGCGCGGTATTTTATCGGAATATGGAGCTTCTCTATCATGAGCTTCAGGTCCGTCTTCTTTATGCGGTATCTGCCGCTGTATATGAGCGATACCTTTTTTCCCTTGCTTTTAAAATACCTGTAAAGAGCATAGCCCGATGCTATCGCATCCGCGTCGGGATTATCATGTGCCTGAATCGTAATGGATGTATAGATTTCTAAGTCTTTTAAGCGCAACTTTGTTTCCCCCCATCGCCTTCCGACTTGTCACATACAAAACGCTGCCACAGCTTAGTGACAGCGTTTTTAATCACCTATTCTTCGACACTGTAGTTTGGAGCCTCTTTTGTTATATGAATATCATGTGGATGGCTTTCCCTGAGAGCCGCCGCCGAAATCTTGACAAATCTTCCGTTTTGCTTCAATTCCTCAATCGTAGCCGTACCGCAATAACCCATGCCGGCACGCAGACCGCCCATAAGCTGGAATACCGTATCCTCGACATTTCCCTTATAAGCGACACGCCCCTCAACGCCCTCCGGAACAAGCTTCTTGGCATCCGACTGGAAGTAGCGGTCCTTGCTGCCGTTTTCCATGGCGGCAATTGAACCCATGCCCCTGTAGACCTTGTATTTCCTGCCCTGGAAAAGTTCAAATGTGCCGGGGCTCTCCTCGCAGCCCGCAAAGATGCTGCCCATCATACATACATTTCCGCCTGCGGCGATAGCCTTTGTCATATCGCCCGAATATTTGATGCCGCCGTCCGCAATAATAGGGATGTCGTACTCCTTTGCGACAGCATATGAATCCATAATCGCCGTAATCTGAGGCACTCCGATGCCGGCTACCACTCTCGTAGTGCAGATAGAGCCGGGACCTATGCCCACCTTGACGGCATCCGCGCCTGCTTCAATAAGCGCCTTGGTGCCCTCGCCTGTGGCGACATTGCCTGCGATAACCTGCAGGTCAGGATATTTTTCCTTTATCATTCTAAGACAGCGGAGAACATTTTCCGAATGTCCATGAGCGCTGTCAAGAACTATGATGTCTACCTTGGCATCGACAAGAGCGCCCACTCTGTCAAGCACATTTGCCGTAATGCCTACACCCGCGCCGCACAAAAGTCTTCCCTGCGAATCCTTTGCGGAAAGCGGATACTTGATTGTCTTTTCGATGTCTTTTATAGTGATGAGTCCCTTTAGATTGTAATGCGCATCTACAATAGGAAGCTTTTCTTTTCTAGCCGCCGCAAGCACCTTTTTCGCCTCATCGAGAGTGATGCCCTCTCTGGCTGTGATAAGACCCTCCGATGTCATAGATTCTTTGATTTTCTTTGAGTAGTCCGTCTCGAATTTTAAATCCCGGTTTGTGATGATGCCGACCAGTTTTCTGCCCTCTGTGATAGGCACGCCTGAAATCCTGAATTTCGCCATGAGCGCGTCAGCGTCCGCAAGCGTATGCTCGGGGGTGAGTGAAAATGGGTCTGTGATGACGCCGTTTTCAGAACGCTTAACCTTGTCCACTTCCTCGGCCTGGGCTTCGATAGACATGTTTTTGTGAATGATGCCTATGCCTCCCTGCCTTGCCATGGCAATAGCCATTCTGTGTTCTGTGACAGTATCCATTCCCGCGCTCATCATAGGAATGTTGAGCTTAATCTTTTTGGTAAGCCAAGTAGACAAATCGACCTGATTTGGTATTACCTGTGAATAGCTGGGGACAAGCAGAAC
>CANQSB010000027.1 GCA_947626435.1 uncultured Lachnospiraceae bacterium
GTAATCTCCTTTACCTCCTTTGATATTTTGTTTAAAACAGGATCGCCTATTTCCCTGATTGTTCTGATTGCCATTTTAATCCTCCATATCGCTTTAGACGGCACAAGCTGCCGTCTAAAGCCTTTCATTTTATTTCTATATATTTATCCACAAACTCCGCCGGCGTCAAAATCTCCGGCTTTTCAACCTTCACATCGCCAAAATCATTATCACCTGTTACAAGAATATCCACATCTTCTAATATCGCTGTATATAGAACAGGATAATCCTTTACATCCCTGATTTCAAATAATGTCTCATTCAACATATCCGGTGTATATACATACTCATAACTCATCTTAGTAAGCAATGCATCTACAACTCCAGCCTTATCAGGAAACTTTCTTCTTACAACATCCTTTAACTCCTCCACAATATACGAAGAAATAACCAACTGATGCTCCGAAAAAATACACTCCATCATCTGATTCATTTTCTTGCTTGAAAACACCAATAATGAAATCAGTACATTTGTATCAACCATTATCCGCAATTATTTCACCGTTCTATCCTTTCGAAGTTCCTTAACCATATTTACAACATCATCTTCGCTTTCAAGCCCAAGCCGCTCTGCCTCTCCCGCAAACGCCGCCTGAGCTTCCCTTAATGCTTCCATTGAAGAATTTGCCAAATATATCCTCCCCGCTTCCTCAAAAAAAAGAACCTTACTCCCTTCTTTGATTCCCAACTTCTTTCTAATCTCTATCGGTATTGTAATCTGTCCCTTTGATGTAACTTTTGCAAGCTCCATAAAATAACCTCCGTTCAGAACATTCCTTGTTTTCCTTACCTTCCTTTATTATACCTGCCTTCATTCATATTATCAACCAGCTTTTGTAAAGTGTATCTTCATTTTCTTTATTTGATATTCCTGCCTAAAACCTTTTTGCGGATTCGGATTTCGCTGTCTTTTTGCAACATTCCATCTTATTAATACGTATTCATAGGATTAAAGTCAAGCTGTACGCTCTCCTTCCCCCAGCCCTTACAGGCTATTATATTCTCAAGCATATCCTTTATTTCCACAAGCGCGCCATATTCGCTGTGCTTTATGTAAAATACTATTCTGTATATGTCGTTTATGCGCCCGACTGCCGCCTGTGAAGGACCTATTACGCTCAATTTCCAGCTCGAAAGGCGTGCCCTTGCGGCATCTGCAAGCTCCGCGGCGCGCCTCTTTGCCTCAAGCTCGTCCGCCGACATCACCAGAACCGCCATCATATGCGCGGCGGGCGGATAATGCATCAGACTTCGATAGCTCATCTCCTCCTCATAAAAGCCCTTATAGTCCTGCTTTGCCGCATGTGTTACCGCATAATGCTCAGGCTGGTATGTCTGTATTACCACTTCTCCCGCAAGCGCGCTCCTGCCCGCCCTGCCCGCCGCCTGAGTAAGCAGCTGGAAGGTTCTCTCGCCCGCCCTGTAATCGCCTGCGTTCAGCGACATATCCGCCGCCAGAATCCCTACCAGCGTAACCTTCGCAAAATCATGCCCTTTCACAATCATCTGAGTGCCGACAAGAATATCAGCCTCCTCATTGGCAAATTTTGATAAAATCTGCTCGTAGCTGTCCTTGCTCCTTGTCGTGTCCGCGTCCATGCGCAGCACCCTTGCCGCAGGAAACAGCTTGTGCAGCAGCTCCTCTATCTGCTGTGTTCCTGCCCTAAAGCCTGAAATATATTTCGAGCCGCATTTTGGGCAAGCCTTTATCTGCTGCGTTTCATAGCCGCAATAGTGGCATTTTAGTATGCTTGTGCCGTTATATTTATTTGCATGCTCCGACAGCGACACGTCACAGTGAGGGCATTTTGCCACATACCCGCACGCGCGGCATGAGACAAACCCCGCGTATCCTCTCCTGTTTAGGAAAATCATACTCTGCTCGCCTTTTTTAAGCCTGTCCCCGATAAGCGCATGCAGACGCCTGCTGAAAATCGAACGGTTGCCCTCCCTTAATTCCCTGCGCAAATCCTCCACATAGACCTTTGCAAGCTCGCCGCCCGCAAGCCTCTCATTAAGCTCATAAAGCTTGATGCTGCCATTCTGCGCCCTGTAGTACGCCTCAAGCGACGGCGTGGCAGAGCCCAAAAGCAGGCTTGCGCCCTTTATGCGGCAAAGCTCCTCGGCTACTTCCCTTGCATGGTATTTTGGCATGCTGTCGCTTTTGTAGCTTGGCTCATGCTCCTCGTCTATGATTACAAGCCCCAGCCTTTCAAACGGCGTAAAAAGGGCTGAACGAGGACCTATCATTATATCAGTCTCGCCTTTTTCGGCGCGCTCAAACTGATCCGAACGCTCGCCCTGCGAAAGGCGTGAGTTCATGACTGATACCCGTTCTCCAAACCTCGCGTAAAATCTCATCAAGGTCTGATATGTGAGCGCAATCTCGGGAATAAGCACTATAGCCTGCTTACCCTCCGCTATCACCCGCGCGATAAGCTCCATATACACTTCCGTCTTGCCGCTGCCCGTGACGCCATGCAGCAGATAAGTCCGCCGCGCTCCCGCCTTAAAATCATTCATAATATCGTCCACAATCGCAGACTGCCTTTCGGAAAGGATTTTAACGCCGCCATTTCGATGCCCCTCCGCTGCGCCCTTTGGAATGGGCGTCCTGTATACGCTTTCCTGCTTTACCTCTATATGCCCTGCCTGCTCCAGTGAGCGTATCGTCTGCGCTGTGACATTGAGCTTTCCAGTGACTATGGACTGCGGCAGCTCACTGCTGACTGAAAGCTCCCTCATAAGCCGCGCCTTTGCCTTTTGATGCTTTTTTTCAAATTCGTCGCTTAGCCGCCGCGCCTCATCTGCGTCTGTCAAACAACAGATAGTCTTTTCCACTCTCTGCTTTAATTTCTGCTTGACTGGCAGGACTGTTTTCAGGGCGGCTATCATTGTCGAACCGTAATTCTGCTTTATCCAGTACGCGAGTCTTATCGCGTCTGACCGTGCGCTTATTGCGCCTTCCGCAATGCTCTCTATTTTTTTCAGCTTCCCCTCGTCATACTGCGCCGTGTCCGTTATTTCTATCACATAGCCCTTTATCAGCTTATTTCCCTTGCCAAACGGTATCATCACAGCGTTTCCGACGCAGAGCCTTTCCCGCATTTCTTCAGGAATTATATATTGAAACGGTCTGTCAACATTTTCATGCGATATGTCAACTATAATATTCGCAAATCTGCCTGTCATCTCTCCTCTAAAATCTCCCTGATAAGCACGCGCTCGTCCATAGGATATTTTACTCCCTTTATCTCCTGATAGTCCTCGTGCCCCTTGCCCGCAAGCACTATGATGTCGCCCTTCTTGCCGTGCTCTATGGCGTATCTGATTGCTTCCTTGCGGTCGCAAATCTCGACATATTTGCCGTCGGTCTTGTTTATTCCTGTCTTTATGTCCTCGATAATGTCCTGCGGCTCCTCAAATCTCGGATTGTCTGAGGTTATTATCGTCAAGTCGGCAAGCCTGCCGCTCACCTCGCCCATTTCATAGCGCCTCAGCTTTGAGCGGTTGCCCCCGCATCCGAAAAGGCACACAAGGCGGTTTGGATTGTATTCCCTGAGCGTCGTAAGCAGGCTTTCAAGCGCCATGGCGTTGTGCGCGTAGTCTATCATCAGCGTAAAATCGTCGGACACCTTTACCATCTCGATCCTGCCCTTTACCTTCGCGCCCGCAAGCGCGTTTTTGATGTCGTCCTCCTTTACGCCGAAATGGCGGCATATCGCGATTGCCGTGAGCGCGTTGTAGGCGCTGAATTTGCCTGGAATGTCCGTCTCTATTTCCATATTTAAAAGCCCTGACACCTTGAAATCTATGCCGAGGAAGCCCGCGCCCGTGACAAGCTTCAAACCGCTTGCCCTAAGGTCTGCTTTTTCGTCAAAGCCGTAAGTCTCAAGCTCGCAGGTATGCCCTTTTGTAACCTGCTCCCAGTGCTTGTCGTCGCGGTTTACTATGCCTACCCTGCACTGCTTAAAAAGCATTGCCTTGCAGCTTATATAATCCTCGAAAGAGGCATGCTCATTTGGTCCTATATGGTCTGGCTCTATATTTGTAAAAATGCCGTAGTCAAATATAAAGCCCTGTGTCCTGTGCAACATAAAGCCCTGCGACGATGCCTCCATCACGACTACGTCACAGCCCGCGTCCTTCATCTCCCTGAAATATTTCTGCAAAGTGAGTGATTCGGGCGTGGTATTTGATGCGGGGATTGTTTTATCACCGATAATCGTCTCTATCGTGCCCACAAGACCTACCTTATAACCTGCCTTTTCCAAGATATATTTTACCAGATATGTCGTGGTCGTCTTGCCCTTCGTGCCTGTCACGCCTATGATTTTCATGCTGTCTGCGGGATTGCCGTAGAAATTTGCGGAAATAAACGCCATGGCATAGCGCGTGTCAGCTACCTTTACCACAGTGACATCCGCATTCTCGCCAAGCTCCACGTCGTCGCTTACGACAAGCACCGCTGCGCCGTCGCGCACAGCCCCTGCAGCCGCGGAATGTCCGTCAAAATTTGCGCCCTTGATACATATAAAAAGACAGCCCTTTGTCACGCGCCTTGAATCGTTTGCCACATCCGACACATCGGTATCTGTACTGCCTTTGATGCATTTATATTCTATTCCTTTTAATAAGTCAGCACACTTCATAGTAATCTCCTCCCATTCCTGCCATGCCCTCTACTCTAACGCAAACCATGCAATGCTCATATAAACACTGATTAAAGCGTCTGCTCAAATACGGCTCTGACAGAGGCTTTTTAATACTATACTGTAATTTATGAATAAATCCGCATACTGTGTCATATGATATAAGCCCTAATTTTAAGAATACCATATATGTCTGGTTTTATCAAGCGGCGGAATATGATATAAATATCTGATATAAATATCAAATATACAAACATACCTCTTTTATACATTTTGATGCCAGAAACGCCAGAAACCCGAAGCCAAAACATCTTCGGGTTTCTGTCATATATTTTCTTATGAGGGGGGGGAGATAGTGAGTGCTTCAACTATCTTAAAAATACTATAAAACAAATTTGTGTTCAAAATGTGTTCAAAATATAAACAAAAAATAAAATCATTGATAATATTTCATTACCATTTGAATTGACACGTTTCCTTTAAACTCATTTATATCAGGATAATACGCCACTGAAAGTGTAATAGAGTTTTTGTCCCCCATATAAAGCTTTTCCACCTCATCCGCGCCAAATTTCTGCCTTAGATACTCATCAAATTCAGCAATATCACCAAAATACATCATCTCAAATCGTGTATTTTTACCACAACTTACCGCATATTTTCCCACATTTTTGTTTGCTCCAAGTATTCTTCCCGACAAAAAGCTTACATCTTTTTGTGCAAACAGCGGCTTGGGATTTCCATTGCCAAACGGCTCGAGAAGATTAAGCTCAGAAATCAGCTTAAAATTCACATAGCCCATAGGCATAGGCACATCAATCAGCACTTTTTCCTCAAAATCCGCCTCAGTAAGCGTACAATTGTCATTGAGCGCACGCCTAAACGGCTCTACATTTTCTTCCGGCAAAGACAAACCCGCGGCAAGCTTATGTCCGCCGTATTTTGTAAAAAGTTCCCTGCATTTTGTCATCTCGTCATACATATGAAACGCTTCTATCGAGCGTCCGGAGCCCTTTACGCCCTCCTCCGCACGCGTGAGCACAAATGTAGGCTTGTTGTATTTTTCACGTATTCTGCCCGCTATTATGCCTGCCAAGCTCTCATGCACATCGGGTAGAAAAATCACCAAAACCTTGTCATGTTCATACTCTCCGCTCTCTATCAGCCTTATTGCCTCGTCTACGCCCCTCTGAGTAAGCTCTTTTCTGCTGTCATTCATGTTTTTCAGGTTTTCGGCGAGTCTGACCGCTTCCGTCGTACTGTCCGCCTTGAAAAGTTCAAGAGCATTTACCGCCGTATCAAGCCTGCCTGTCGCATTCAGGCAAGGTCCTAGGACAAAGCCGATTGTGTATGGTTTTATGTTGTCTGAATTTGTCTGTGTGACGTCCATGAGCGCCTTTAAACCGATATTTCTGGTGTTTTTCATAAGCTCAAGACCGCTTTTTACGATTAAGCGATTCTCATCCCTAAGCTCCATCACATCGCCTATCGTCGCAAATGCCGCAAATTCAAAAAGTTCAAGCCCAAGCTCGGTTTCCATAGCCTTATCCCAGCTTATATTTTCCTTTTGGGAAATAAGCGCAAGCACAAGCTTATATGCCACGACCGCGCCGCATATTTCAGGAAAAGGATATGTACAGTCAACCTGCTTCGGATCCACCACTGCCGCCGCGGGAGGCACGAGATAATGCCGTTCGCCGTCCTTTTCCTCATACGGCACTTCGTGGTGGTCTGTGACTATCACCGTCATTCCAAGCGAGTTGGCAAGCTCAATCTGAGCTTTTGCCGCTATGCCATTGTCGCATGTCAGTATCGTATCGGTGCCAGCTTCTTTCGCCTCATATATAAGATTGTCGTTTAATCCGTATCCATCCTTTATCCTGTGGGGTATGACCGTATCCACAAACGCACCACAAGCAGTAAGCCCTTTATATAAAATATAGGTTGAACATATGCCGTCAATGTCGTAGTCGCCTATTATTCGAATATGGTTTTTTTCCACCGCTTTTTCAAGCAGAATGTCTACCGCCTTTTCAATATCCTTCAGCAGATGCGGAGAATACAAATCGGCTCTTGTGCCGTTTAAAAACTTATCAATATTCTTATCCTCTATTATGTCGCGGTTTCTTATGATACGCGCAAGAACCGGATTTATATTGTACTTTGCGGCTATCGCGTTGAAGTCCGCGCGCTTCGTCGCCATCATCCATTTACTCATAACAGTCTCCATCTCACCACTTTAGAAATTCCGTGGCATTTTTTATATTGTAAACTCAACTATAGCGTCAGGTTCGCCGCTTTCATTACACAGGGCTACCTGTAGCTTGTCCTCCGATCGATGTACTATGGGCATCAAAATATCACCATAATGCGCAGCCTTTTTGTACTCCGCCCTGAGTTGCTTTATCTCCTTATGTGCTCCGTCATCATTAAACGGCAGAAATTCCATAGCCATTTTAACATACTCCACATTGTTCACATGCCTGTTTGAATCTATCTGACTTCGACGTATCGTGATTTTGTCCTCTGCCCTTCCATCTCCCAAAAGCGCGATTTTTCTCGGCGCATACTCCATGTCAAGCCTTTCGCCCAACGGATAACCGTTCAAAATCTCCTCTGTAGGCTTTGCAGGGCGCAGCTTTTCCATATCTATCAACGTCCATATCGAAGCCGCCTTTACAAGCACCTCGCCATCCTGCGCCTTGGCAGTAAAATTTCTATACCCCAAAAAGCCCTTAAATTCATATGGCATTGTCGTTATCCTAATTGTTTCCCCTATCTTCGGGCGGCGCAGCAGCACTATCTGCCACGATCCCAAAAGCCATGCCAAATGTCGGCTCCCGAGGTATTCCATCGTGATAGTCCCCTCCTGAGCCTCAAATGTCGCCGCATCCTGAAAACAGTCAAGCAAAGCAGGTATCGTCATCTTTAAATCAGGGGCCGTCGAGCTATAACCTACTCTTATATCGTAGCTATACATTTTTCACCCATTCCTTTCATAATTCAAATTTTTAAATATTCACTAAGCTCTATTCGACAACCTAGAATTTAGTCAAAATATATAAAATAAGCGGCGTCTTGCAGCTTGCTGCACCCATGTACTGTATCTGTGATACAGTACATTGTCGCGATTTTTATATATTTTGACTAAATTCGGCCGGTTGAGAGAACGTTTCACACTACATAAATCAAATTTTCCCAGTTATACAAAACCTAATTATACCAAAAATAAGCAAATGTATCGGATATATCGCATAAAAAAGATATTTGTTCTGCCTTCCCCTTTTTCCATTGTAAAGCTGTATCGGTATAAATGCAAGCGGCGCTGTCACTTCATACGCAAATGCAATCACGCCGACGAAATTGCGCACCCAGTCCTGCAGTCCCCTGCAATAATAAAACATTATTATGAAAAATACGCCTTTCCAATGATAATCTACTTCCATGTACTGACCTGCGAGCAAAAATACGGCTATAATAACTCCCTGAATAATATAGCTGAGAAAAGGCCACAACCTCGCTTTTCTAACCTTATCAAGATACCAAAGCGCACACAGACCGAGCGTAAGCGTAAAATAAACATTCTGACCTTTCATGTAAAATACACTTCCAAATATAGCCATATCAAACGGTATCTCGGACAAAAACGCAAAAATCAGACACCTTAATATGTATTTAATTTGACTTCTGGTGTAAAAGAATCCCTCTACCAACAGAAAACAATATATTGGAAACGCAATCCGCCCAATATATCTTTGAAGCCTGTACACCTCGTATATGTTGTTTTCAAGCTGCCCATAAACGGCTACGGCAAAGTGGTCGATAATCATCGTGACTACCGCTATCCATTTTAACACAGCAGCGCTTATGCCAAATTTTTTTTTCCTTAACCATTTCACAATCATACCCTCAAACCAAAAACGGCTGCAAGGTTTATTTTCCTGAGCCGTTTTCGTATAAACGCTATTAATCCGCGGCAGTTCACCCGTTGGGGATTATCGCCGCAAAATCATTATTTCTTTTCAGCCTTAACCTTCGTCCTAAGCACATACCAGAGCGCGCCCGTAATGCAGACTGACGAATAAGTACCGCACACAATACCTACCATAAGCGGCAGCGCAAACTCACGTATCGAAGTCACACCGAGCACAAAGAGCGCCGCTACCATTATGAATGTGGTGAGCGATGTAAATATACTCCGCGAAAGCGTCTGGCAGATGCTTCTGTTTACAAGCTCGTCAAGCTTATCCTTCTTGCCCATGCTCTTTAGGTTCTCCCTGATACGGTCAAATATAACGATTGTCGCGTTGATTGAGTAACCTACGATTGTAAGCATGCACGCTATAAACGTGCTGCCGACAGATACCTTCGCAATCGCGTAAAACGCAAGCACTACAAGCACGTCATGAATAAGCGCCGCGACTGAGCTCGCCGCAAACCTGATATCGCTGAACCTGAACCAGATATAAATAAGCATACAGATTGTCGCAATGATTACCGCTATTACCGCGTCTGCCTTCATCTCCGAGCTTATTGTAGAGCTTATCGTTTCCGCCGTTATCATATCGGGATTTACGCCAAACTCGCTTACAAGCGCCGCGTCAAGCTCCTGTCTCTCGTCAACATTGAGCTCCCTTGTCTTGAAAATAACCTCGTTCGTGCCCGCAACCTTCTGCACCTGCACCGCGCCGTCACCCGTCACATTGCTGAATACGGGAACTACCTTGCTGTCAATATCAGCAAGCGCCATATCCTCATTGAATGTCACATTTGTCGACGTACCGCCTACAAAATCAAGGCTGTAGTTAAGCGCCTTGCCCGTGGAAGCGCTGTTTACTCCCATAAATACAAATCCGGCTACAATTACCGCAATAGACGCGCTGAAAAATACCGCCTTTTTGCCGAGGAAGTTTATTACCTTTACCTCTTTTGCCGCACCATAAAGCTTTTCACCCTTTAAGCCTACGGCATACAGTGACCTAAGCACAAGCTTTGTAATCACAAGCGCGGTAAACATTGAAAGCACGATACCGAGCGCAAGCGTGTACGCAAAGCCCTTTACAGTACCCGAGCCTTTTATCGCAAGCACTACCGCCGCTATGAGCGTAGTCACGTTACCGTCAACGATAGCTGACATAGCCTTTTTGAATCCGTCATCAATTGAGCCTCTCACGCTCTTGCCTGCCGCTATCTCCTCCCTGATACGCGCAAATATGATAACGTTCGCATCAACCGCCATACCTATGGAAAGGATAATACCCGCAATGCCGGGAAGCGTGAGCGTAATCTCAAACATATTCAGGCAGAGCACTATCAAAATCGTGTATATGATAAGCGCGATAACTGACGCAACACCAGGAATACGGTAAACCGCAATCATAAATACCGCAATAATCACAAGACCTATCGCCGCCGCCATAAGGCTTGTGTTGATTGCCTCCGCGCCAAGCTGCGCGCCTACAACGTTTGAGCGAAGTTCTTCAAGCTCAAGCTTTAAGCCGCCGATACGAATCTGGCTTGCAATCCTCTCCGCCTCCTCGTAGCTGTCCATGCCTGAAATCTGCGCCTTGCCGTCAAGCAACGCCGCCTGAACAGTCGGCACGCTTATAAAGTCATTGTCATAATAAATACCGATTGTCTCGCTGTTTACGCCGCCGTTGTAAGCCTTTGTCGTGGCATCGGCAAATTTCTTCGTTCCCTCCTGCGTAAACGTAAGGTCTACGACAAACTGGCTGTTGCCAAGAGAGTCCTGCGCTGAACCGCCCTGCGCCGTCTCTATGTCCGTACCTTCTATTACCGCGCTGCCATTAGCTATAAGCTCATCCAATGATTTGTTAAGCGTATAGCCTGTCTGTCCTGCGCCTGTATAGCTGTAGTTCTGGTTGCCCTCGCTGTCCGTCTGCGCGATAAAGTACAGCGCGCCCGGTCTGCCCAAGTCCTCCAAAATCGCATTCGCGTCTGAAACGCCTGGTATCTCAATGTTGATGCGGTCCGCACCCTCCTGATATACCTGCGCCTCTGTGCTGTACACCTCCACACGCTTTTGCAGCTTGTAAATGGTATCGCTCATATCCTCACTTGACGGCTCCTCGTCACCTACCACCTGATAAGTGATGCTCACGCCGCCCGCCAAGTCAAGCCCGAGCTTAATCTCCGACGCCGCGCCCGCTTTTTCAGAGCCTATGCCCCAGACTGCCGTGTAGCCCAGCCCAAGTATCACAAGCAGCGTGACAATCAGCGTCACAATCGCCTTGTTCTTTTTCATATTAATCCTCCATTCTTAAATATAACTTAATAGCTACTTCCAAAACCCAGAAAAACGCCGCCCTTGCTTTTTTTATTCGTTTAATGCATTTTTGAGCATAATCGCACACTCTATGCGCTTTTTCTGCAACTCGCAGCCTATGTCGTAGGCATCATGAATGTTTCCGTGGAAATTGTAGGAATTTGCCGCGCAGCCGCCGCTGCAGTAAAACTTCGCAAAACACTTCCTGCACTTTTCCTTTGAATAGACATTACACTCCTTGAACTCGTCGCGGATATCTGTCCTGACTATGCCTTCGTCCACGTTGCCCATCAGAAAATCTTCGTTACCCACAAATTGATGGCAGGGATAAAAATCGCCCCAAGGCGTAACCGCCAGATACTCCGTACCTGAACCGCACCCCGAAAGACGCTTGTAAACACATGGCCCGCCCTCTAAATCTATCATAAAGTGGAAGAAATTGAAATCCTTTCCTTCCTTATGCCGTTTTATTATCTCCGCCGCAAGCTTGTCGTACTCCTCTAAAAGCTCCGGGATATCCTCCTCGCGCAGCGCATACGGCTCGTCCTTTGGCGCAACCACAGGCTCTACGGAAATCTGCTTAAATCCCAAATCCGCAAGATGAAGTATGTCCGCGGCAAAGTCCTTGTTGTAACGCGTGAATGTGCCGCGCACATAATAATTGGTCTGGTTTCTGCTCTCAGCCGCCTTTATAAGCTTTGGGAGTATCAAGTCATAGCTGCCCTGGCCGCCCGCCATCGGGCGCATTCCGTCGTGGACTTCCTTCCTGCCGTCTATGCTCAAAACAAGATTTGCCATTTCCCTGTTGACAAATTCGAGTATCTCATCATTTAGCAGCACGCCGTTTGTGGTGAGCGTAAAGCGGAATTTTTTGTTGTGCGTTTTTTCAAGGCTTCTGCCATAAGAAACCAAATCCTTTACAACCTGCCAGTTCATGAGCGGCTCGCCGCCAAAAAAATCGACCTCAAGGTTTACGCGGCTTCCTGAGTTTGCCACGAGGAAATCGAGCGCCTTTTTGCCCACCTCAAAGCTCATGAGTGCGCGTCTGCCGTGGTATTCGCCCTCACCTGCAAAGCAGTATTGGCATTTAAGATTGCAGTCGTGGGCTATGTGCAGGCAGAGAGCCTTAACGACTGTCTGCCTGTTTTTGAATGTGTCTATGCTCTTTTCGTAAATGTCCTCAGTAAAGAGCTGCCCCGAATCCCTAAGCTCATATATCTCGCCTGCAAGCTCAAAAAGCTCGTCTTCGCTTATTTCGTATTTGTTTAAGTCAAGACTGTCCCTTAACACGGGCAATGCATTTTCCTTGTCGGCTTTTTCAAGTTTATTCTCAACAATGCAGGCTATGGCGTCATATGCGGCGTCATCAACTACATGCACGGAGCCGCTTTCTACGTCAAGGACTATGTTGTAGCCGTTGTTTTTGTACTGGTGTATCAATTTTTTCGTTCCTTCCTAAATATGCGTGTATCAGATAATGCGAAATGTCCGCACTTGCCGATTGTCTGAATTTGTCTCCTCAGATGTCTGATATGCTTACGCGCAAAAGATAAGCAGCGATTATTCGCTGCCTACCTAAAAATATTCTATTTCAGATGCCAAAGACTGATGAATTACTTTGTATTCTCACAGCTCTGGTTGCCGACTGTGCATGATGTCTTGCAGGCTGACTGGCATGATGTCTGACATTCGCCGCAACCGCCTTTCTTCATAGATTCTTTATAATCTCTTGTCGTCAATGTCTTGATGTGCTTCATTTAAAATGCCTCCTTTACCTAATACTCTGTGTAGTATAACACAACTTTCCTGATTGTGGAAGTCCTTTTTTATAAAATTTTTCAACTTTTCAGTTTTCGTTTTTTCAACCGCTTTTCCAATCAGTCCGATATAAGCTCGTCTCGACAAGCTTATCGCCTTCATATCTGTGTTTAAGCGAAAAATAGGGACAATTTTCCTCCAATAAGCGGAAAAATATTTTGTCGCCCTCCCATATCGGAAGGTCATAGACTTCCTTTTTAGGCACCCAGACAAGCTCGCCCTCGTTACATTCTATAAGGCTGCCCTCGTACTTTGTCGCGGTGTAGAGAAACATATACTCGGTTTCGCACTTGTTCGATATAAATGTCACCACTCCGCGCATGCGGTAATCAGTGAGCGTAAGTCCCGTCTCCTCCTTTACCTCGCGCAACAGGCACTCCTCGGGGCTTTCGTCCTCCTCAAACTTGCCGCCTACGCCTATCCATTTGTCGTGGCTTATGTCGTTTTTCTTTTTTACGCGGTGGAGCATTAAATATTTGTCATCTTTTTCTATGTAGCATAATGTAGTCAAAAGCATACTGCCATGCAGCTCTCCTTTCTTTCGCAAAACTGTTTCGAGCCTTGAAATTCGCCGCCTTGCTGTTTTTGCAGCCGCTGCGCTACCTTATGAAATCAGTGCGCTCAAATGGCTCTCTTTCAGGCAAACCGTATTTTTCCCTGCCCAGCGCTATGCTCTTGATTAAAAACGCCATATTACGCGCAAGAGTCCTCATCGTCTGCAAGCCCTCGGCATCCTGTGCCGCCTCTCCTGCATCCCTGCCGTGTACGCTGTTCCAATACTGGCTTGACGCTACGGGCATGCCGCTGATTGTGAAATATTTGTTCAGCTCGTCAAAGGTTGCGGACAGCCCTCCGCGCCTTGCGACCACTACGCTTGCGCCGGCCTTCATGGTCTTGTCAAAGCCTGTGCTGTAAAACAGCCTGTCAAGAAACGCTATGAGCGTGGCGTTCGCGGAGCCGTAATAGACGGGACTTGCGATTACCAGCCCATCGCAGGCTTCAAATTTGGGGGCTGCGGCGTTTACTATGTCGTCGAATACGCAGCTTCCCTTTTTGTAACAGGTGTTGCAGGCTATGCAGCCGCGTATGTCCTGATTGCCGATTTGAAGGGTTTCCGTTTCAATGCCTTCCGCAGCGAAAACTTTTTCCATCTCCTGTAACGCGATTGCCGTGTTGCCGCCTACGCGGGGGCTGCCGTTGATTATCAATACTTTCATTTTATTTATCCTCCATTTTTTCAAATTCTACTTCTATGACTGCGTTAAGACTGTCATATGGTTTCCGTCCCCTTTTAGCGGAGATTTTTCTAATAGTACAATTTTATAACTATCTGCATGGTTATTCAAGCATTAATTATATAGTCTTGGGACATAGTCTTGGGACATTTTATATATTTTATTTTGCTTTTATGCTTTTTAACAAATATTCCTGTGATTACGGATATTTTTCAGCATAAGTCTGCATTTTCGCATTATCATAACGCGTCTTCAAAAATACAGGCACGCCATATACAACCTCTACTACTTCGTCTGCGTATCGGGCTAATGACTGATTTATGCTGCCTAAAAGCTCTATGTACCTGAGAGTTTCGCTGTCGTAATCCATTGTGTCGGAAAAGACTTCGTTTGTGACTATTACAAGGTTTGCGCTTTTTTTAATCAGTCGCTGCACCCCTGACAGTATTTTGTTTTTCAAGGCTTCGTTTGTCCTTTCGGCGGGCTGTTTGCCGTCATCAAACATCTCGTTTGCCACAAGGTTTGACATACATTCGAGCAGTATATTTTTTCTTTGCCCGTCTGCAAAGTTTAAACGCTCCGTGGTGTCCAAATCCTTGTATATTTCCAGAGTATCAAAGCGTCTTCCTGCACGCTGCTTCTTATGTTTTTCTACCCGGGCTTTTCCCTCATCGCCGAAGGGCTGCATTGTGGCTATGTATATTGCGTTTTCATTTTGTGGGGTGAGGGACATTATTCTTTTTTCGGCATACTCTGATTTCCCGCTTGCGCTTGCGCCTGTGACTAGTATGAACATTTTTTCATTTCCTTAACTTTTTTATCCGCGATTATATATATTCCATTCATTCCTTATGACGGAATATGCTAACGGCTGATTTGAATTTGCGGTTTGATTTTAAAAATTTCATTTTAATCATCCCGTAAAATTACTGATTAACAAAAAGAAGTCAGGAATTAATCTTCTAACTTCTTTTTTATTTGCCCTGTCATATTATTATTTGATTTATCTAACCTTCAGTTATTGTTTCTTTCTCTTCATTATATGTATCGGTTGCGGTACATATTTAGGATTTATTTAAGATAAGAAAGCGTTTCTTCCTCTGAAAGATTATAATTCTTTTGCAATGCTTCCTTAATTTCAGCGTTTCCTAAGTTCAGGTTGCGAAGCATTTCAACTGCTACTTTGATTGCGCGTTTTGTGGTTTCTCTTTCGACACGCTCTGTGGTTTCTTTTTCGACACGCTCTGTGGTTTCTTTTTCGACGCGTTCGGTGGTTTCCCTAACTGCTGTATCAACTACCTCTTCGATTTCTGGTTTCATTATTTCCATTAACGCCTGACACATATCCTCATCTCCCATCTTTAATTCTTCCACTATACTCTTGTTTGCCAGTACACTCACTTCAAATATAGCATCTATTAGTTCCTTTTCATTCTTGCTCCTTACATTCCTGGAATATTCGATGGCTCTTGCCATTTCCTGCTTTGTTACATTATCCGATAGCAGGTTAAACCATTCGTGGTTTTCATGGGTAAGCTCTTTTCCTACGATTATCTGCGTTGGAAACTTTAACCCGCTTTCTATATAATATATCCCTTTGTAGGGATTTGATACCGTGTAGCTGTTTTCTTCAAAATACTTGAATAAACCAATGGGCTTTGATTCGCGTATCAGCGTGACTGACACTTCATCAAACCTTACTGCATTAACGCTTTCGCCATATGCTTTGTATAAATGAGCATATCCCTGTGTCTTTGCTACATCGTCTATGGACAGTGAATCTCTCGCTGATTTGTATTCGATTATGTTGTACTTCCTAAAAAATTTTCCTATCTCATTCTTTATGGCTACATCCTTTTTCTTTTTTATTACCAGACAATCTATCAACAATGGTTTCCTGTTAAGGTTATGTTCCCTTTCAAATTCCAAATCGTCCTTATTTTCCAAAAACTCCATTTCAAGGGCTGCCGCGAATGCGGGATGCCACTGTAGCTTCTGTTTCTTCTCTACCTTTGATTTCTCTTTTGCCATTCTGCTCCCCTTATAGCATTTTATTAATCTGTTAATTTTATTATATCCTTTACCCGTTCTTATGTAAAGAATATTTTACCTATTGCTGCTGTTTATTACTGTTATCCGCGCTATTAATTCATGATGTTTTTCAAATTTCTAAAATGCCGGATGCCATTGCAGGTTTTCGGATTTAGTTTGAAATTAAAGAACCCTGTAAAGACTAATTTACAGCATACAGGCAATCGCAAGCAGCATCGCAAGCTCGCTTACCTGCAGATACCAGCCTGACAGGTCGCCTGTCGTACCGCCAAACTGTTTTTTGGACATTTTATAATAATACAGGAAAACAGCACCGCATAACAAAAGCATTACTGCCCCAGTTAGCAGATTTAGCGCCAATGCCGCAGATATTATTATCACAAGGTATATCAAAAGCCCCGCCAGAACTGCCCGCTGTGCGCTTGCTTTTTTTATCTCCGCGAGTGAACTTTTCACCGCATTATTATGTGTAGCGCTCGGAAAGGTTATGGCGGCTATGGCGCTTGTTGTTCTTGAAAGAGCATATGCGATAGGAATAAATGACATTTGTGTCATATTTAGTTTTAATCCTATTTCATAATATGCCCCGACATTTAAAAGCATATATACGCAGCACCATATCACAGCAAATGCGCCCACATGCGAATCCTTCAATATTTCAAGCTTTTTCTCACGGTTTCCGAATGACGATAATGCGTCGGTCGTGTCCATAAAGCCGTCCATGTGAAAGCCGCCTGTTATGAATATAGGAATAGCGGCTGCGACTGACGCAAAAAATACAGCTGAAAAACCGCATTTTTTATATATGGCAAACCATAAGATTTCTATCGCACCTATTACCGCGCCTACTATCGGAAAGCACAAAAATACATACCGCATATCTTCCTCTCGGTATTCAAGCTGGGGCATCGGTATTCTCGAATACATTGAAAATGCCAGGCATAATGTACGCAAAAATTTCATTTTTCCCTCATTTATCTGTTACTGCCGCTGTAATAACATTCTTCAAAGCATTATATCTTCACATTATCATTATTAATATCGCAATAACATTTTTCAAATTTTTACATTTCTCTATTATAGCTCAATAATATTTTCTAAACTCTCCGCACACTGCTGCTATACTGCATATATACGCAATTTTATTTCTGTGGCATATACGGTTTTAGCTTTATATCATCAAATGTATGCGCCGATACATATTCCGCATATGCCGCGTCCAACAATGGAAACAGCATTGCCGCCCCCGTGCCCTCTCCAAGGCACATATCAGCGTGAATGACCGCTTTTTTGCCTAATGCGTCTAGCACATATAAGGCTGCCGGTTCTTTTGATGCATGTGATGCAAGGATATACGGGCTGCATTCAGGTATCATTCGCACTGCCACAAGCGCCGCCACGGCTGAGATAAATCCGTCTATCACTATCGGAGTGCCGCAAAGCATACCGCCTATAAATGTTCCTGCCATTGCGGCTATGTCAAAACCACCAAGCTTTTGCAGGACTTCAAAGGCGTTTTGCGGATTTGGATTATTTATCTCTATGGCGCGCTGTATTACTGATATTTTTCTCTCAAAGCCTTCGTCAGATAGCCCCGCTCCTCTGCCTGTGAGCTCTGTCGGCGTTCTCCCCAGCAACACGCTCGCCATTGCGCTTGAAGTTGTGGTATTGCCTATGCCCATTTCGCCCGTCGCTATGATTGATACTCCCTCGGCGCTTAATCTTCCAACCATATCAACGCCCGTCTTTATCGCAAAACGGCACTGCTCCGCGCTCATTGCAGCTCCCGTGGCGATATTGCCTGTGCCATTTGCCGCTTTTTTGGTGATTATATTTTCATTTTCCGAGTCTGTAATCATTCCGACATCTGCGACATATACATCAGCGCCAACGCTCTTGGCTATTATATTGATGTTTGCCCTACCGTCCGCCATGCTTTCAGCGACCGAAAAAGTGACACTGCTGTCAGATTGCGTCACGCCCTCACTCACTACTCCATTGTCCGCGCAATAGACTATTACGGCTTTTTTTTGCAAATCAAATTCACTGTTGCCGTATATTCCCGCAAGCTGTACAATAAGCTCCTCAAATATCCCCAAACTGTGCAGCGGTTTCGCAATGCCGTCCCATTTTTGGCGCGCTCTGCGCATTGCGGTTTTGTCGGGAGTTCTTATCTTTACATAATCCATATCTGCCTTCCTTCAAAATTAAAGCTCTATCCCCAGTCTGGCGCTTACCCCTTTTTCATACGGGTGTTTCTGGCACTTCATCTCGGTAATATAATCAGCTTTTTCCATAAGCTCGTCTGAAGGATTTCTGCCTGTAAAAATCAGTTCCGTGTTACCTTTACACTTTTCAATAAAACTAGACACAAGCGGTTTGCCAACAAGCCCATTCTGGTACGCCGACATAAGCTCATCTATGATTATCATGTCAAACCATCCATTTGCTTCATTATGCGTAAATTTGCCTAATGCAATATTATTGGATTGACTGCTATTGGATAAATTGCCGTTTGACGCATCGCTTTTGTTTCCTATCGCATTTATAAGCATCTCGACCGTTTCATCATTCAGTTTTCTTAGCTTTTCTTTTTCACTCACAGTCATTTTCCATGTAAAGCCGTAGGGATTTATAACAGTCCACACTGTCAGGTTTTCCATATTTTTAAGTGCCGACAATTCAGAAGAAGTCCCCGGCTTCATAAGCTGCACGAAACACACGCTTAATCCCGCTCCCGCTGCCCTGACCGCCGCTCCTATCGCTGCCGTAGTCTTACCTTTGCCATCGCCGCAATAAATATGAAACAAGCCCATCTGTTTTTCATTCATTTTTATATACCCCTTGTTTGTCCCGACAGACATTCAAAAAGACATTCAAAATATATTCAAATCAATAACCTGAAAATTTACCTTCAAGCCTTCCTGCACCTTTCTAAAAATGCTTTTATAAAGCCTGGGTTTGAATAATAATAAAGATGCGCAAAACCGGCGAACAAATCTCCCTTGCCGTCCCTGCCTTTTTTGTGTATACAGTCCCACGCTCTATCGCTAAGCGGCTTTTGCGCCGTACACTCCGCCCCATCGTCCGTACTTTCATAATAATGAAATTCGTGCCCCTTCACGCTCATTCCCGTCTGCCTGTCCGTGACAGTGACATAGCCGAAATGTCTTGAAAGCTTTCCCCGATATGTCGCCTTTGCGTCTATTACATCTGCCATTTTCCAGTTGTTTCCCTCTAAATCTTCCATATAACTATGAAGATACAGGAAGCCTCCGCACTCAGCAAGGCACGGAATATGTCTGTCCAGTATGGCTGTCTTTATGGTGGAAAGCATTTGCGTATTTTCACCAAGCTGCCTTGCGTAATTTTCAGGATAACCGCCTCCAAGAAGTATGCCTGCCGTGTCTTTCGGAAGCACGGTATCATGTATGGGGCTGAAATACGAAAGCTCCGCACCCATATCCTCCAAAAGGCTTAAATTATCCGCATAATAAAAACAAAATGCCTCGTCCCTTGCGACGGCGATTTTTACCTTTTGTTTATGATTGCTTCCAAGCATAACCGATATTTCTGACATACATGTCATTTTACTTTCCGACCCATCGCTTGATGCTTGCGCGATTTTAAACAGCTCATCCAAATCAAGCGTCTGTCCAAGGGCTTCTGCAAGCATTGCAAGCTTTTCGTCCAAACCGTTAATCTCGTCAGGCAGCATTAAGCCTAAGTGCCTGCTTGAAAACGCGCACTCATCAAGCACTGGCAGATACCCGAGCGCCTTTATATTGAGCTGCTCCTTCACTATGCTTTTCAGTATTTCAAACATACCCTTGGAGCAACGGTTAAAGATTACCCCTTTTATATTGCTGTCTGCCTTATACTCAATAAATCCTTTCAAAAGCGCCGCCACAGACAGGCTCATTCCCTTTACATCCACCACAAATATGACAGGCGTGTCAGTCGCTCGCGCAATATCATAGCTTGATGCCGCCACAGACTTGCCGGCAAGCCCGTCATAATATCCCATCACGCCCTCTATCACGGAAATATCGCGCCCTTCGGAATGTTTTTCAAGCAAATGTCTTACAGTAATGTCATCCGCCAAAAACAAATCAAGATTAATTCCCGGCGCTCCGAGTATTTGGGCGTGAAGCTGCGTGTCTATATAATCGGGACCGCATTTGAAAGCGCCGACCTTATATCCTTTATCCGTCAACAGGCGCATAAGCGCGACAGTCACTGTGGTTTTACCGCTTGCGCTGTTTGGCGCGGCTATCATTATTTTTTTTCCCAATTATCTGTCCATTCCTTTTATCGTAATGTTCCGGTTTAATATGGCAGCCCCTTTCAATGTAACCTTAAAGCGTCACTATCATAACCGGATTTTCGCCCTTCATCATGTGGTATGACGATATGTTTTCAACCCGTGATATCTGCATTGTGACAATCTCCGCACTACTGAGGCTTTTTTCTTTTATATAGCGGAATATTTCATTTTGGGTTTCAAGGGTAACGGCGTTTATCACTATGCGTATTTGCGGATTCTTCGCATACAGCCAATCAAGTATTTCCCTCAAATTCCCACTGCTGCCGCCTATAAAGGCATGCGTGGGCATAGGAAGCCCTTCAAGCGCCTGCGGCGCCGTGCCGCGCACTATGGAAATATTGTCGCATGCCGCCTTTCTCGCATTTCTCAGTATAAGCTCTGCCGCTTCTTCCTTTTTTTCTATCGCGTATACCGCGCCTTTAGTCAGATACCCTGCGCACTCCACGGCTATTGAGCCTGTGCCCGCGCCTATGTCATACAGTACGGCTCCGGGCGTAAGCCTAAGCTTTGAGATTGACACGGCACGCACCTCCTGTTTGGTCATCGGCGCCTTTTCCCGTTCAAAAAAATCATCGGGTAAGCTGTATGTGCAGTCAGGAGTTTCACTTCCTCGTTCTATTATAAATGAAATCAAGCCTTTCTTGTCAAAATTGAGGAAATCGGATGGCGCGCCCGTGTAAAGCTGCTCGTCATCATATGAGATATTAACCGCTATGTGCATAACGCTGTCCTTAAAGCCATAGTCAATAAGCTTTCTGCTTATAGCTCGTATGTCGTCGGCGTCTGATGCAAGGCAGAAGAGCTTATCATTAAATCTAAGCCTGCTTATCAGGTTGCTTTCCCTGCCATGTATGCTGCAAAGCATCAAATCCTGCCACGCAATGCCAAGGCGCGCCGCAAATGCCTGTACCGTAGTAATCCCTGGTATTACCTCGATATGCAGATTTTTCACATCCGCGATTTTCGCGTCAAAAAACGACTTTGCTCCGCTGTAAAAGCCCGTATCGCCCGAAAAAGCCACTGCCGCGTCCGTTATTTCCACATGATTTGAAAGGTATTCAATGATTTTATCCGCCGTATAAAAAGGAACTTTTTTTGCGCCGCACCAGTCAACAGCCTTAAGTACGCGGTCCGCTCCGAAAATAACCTGCACATTTTCAAGACATTCTGCCGCCTCCAGCGTAAGCTGCGAGCGTCCGCCGCCCATGCCGATGCCGACCAGCGCAAGCCTTCTGCCGGAGCATTGCTCCATCTTTTTGCTTTCTTCATTAATGTCTTGGTTAAAGCATCTGCATACATTTTCAAGCGTTTCTTCAACCGAAAGCCCCTGCTCGGCAGGATGTTTTATTACCACGCAAAGCACTCCACTCTTTTTTGCGGCTTCAAGCTTTTCATAGTATCCGCCGGCTTTTCCCGTTTTCTTGGTGAGAAGAAATTTCGCACCGCTAAGCCGCAGCATAAGGCAGTTTGTTTCCGTGTCAAACGGACCTTGCACGGCATAAATTTTTGAGCCTTTAATTCCCGCCCTCTCACATGCGCCTATCGCTTCCGTATTTGGAAGTACGCGCACATAAAGCCTGTCCGTATCATTAATTCTGTCCGCGAGTGCCGCCAGCTCCTTACTGCCTGTCGTCACAAATATGTTTCCGCTTGAATTATTCAAGTATCGTATAGCCTCGTCAAGCGAATCCACATATACGACGCCACCGTCATTTTCACCATCCTTATTCTGCGTCATGTCACGCAGGCATCGGATAAGCCTTACGCCGCATTCAGCACAAGCTTCCCTTATATTTTCCGACGCTTGTACTGCAAACGGATGTGTTGCGTCCACAATAAGCGTTATGTCCTGCGACTTGATAAAGCTTATCATCTCCGCCTTGTCCATGCGACCTCTGCGGATTGTAATATAATCTGATTTTACGCCCTCTGCAAGCATTATATCCTCGCCATACTCCGTCGCCACTGAAACTATGCTGTGTATTTTCTTTTTCGCGAGCTCGCAAGCAAGCCCGCGCCCTTCGCTCGTGCCTGCAAATATCAATAATTTATTCATTTTCCGCCACATTTCCGCTTTAAATATTTATCTCGCTCCCGTCAGCCACCTTGAAGCTGTTCATATAACCTCGCGGCGTCACCATTTTCCCATTGATTATCTTTGTCGTCGAATTGCCGATATACACAGTGGTAAACATATTTACGCTCTGCCGCCTTAACTCCCCCAATGTGCATACCTTTACACATGTGTTTTCCCTGTCAATATTTTCGACAATGCCGCACACGGTCGTATCGGGAATTATGTTCAAAAGTATACCACATGCCCTTTGAAGATAATCCTGCCGCTTTTTGCTTGACGGATTATAAATAACCATGCCCATATCCGCTGAGGCGCATGCCGTCAGCCTTTTCTCGATAAGCTCCCACGGCGTAAGTATGTCGCTGAGGCTTATGACGGCAAAATCATGCATAAGCGGCGCGCCAAGATATGCCGCCCCTCCGTTTGCCGCCGTCACGCCCGCTATCACCTCAAGCTTTATTTTTGACGCGCCCTCGTCATTTTTCATTCCGTCAAGCACCTCATACATAAGGCCTGCCATTCCGTATATCCCCGCGTCGCCACTGCTGATTACGGCTACTCTGTGCCCCTTTAGCGCCTCCTCGACCGCAAGCCGACAACGCTGTGCCTCCTGACGCATCGGCGTAGTGAGGTAACGCTTTTCTTTGAAATAATCCTCAATCAACCGCGTGTATACCTGATAGCCAACGATTGTGTCACACTGCTCCAGCGCATTTATGGCGCGCACTGTAAGCATATCGTATGAGCCCGTCCCAATGCCTACTACATAGAGCTTAATCGTGCCGTCACTTGTTTCTCCGTCAGTTTTCATTTTATCAACGCTTAAATCAGTTAGGGTCTTCATATTTCTTTTATACCTCATATTACGACAAGAATAATATCACCGTATTTCAAAAGCTCAGCTTTATTTTTTTTCTGCCTACCGCAAGCGTCATTCCGTCTTTGCAGGTCTTTCTAACCAAAAGCTCATCTGCTCCCGCCGCCATTGCCGCGCGCTCGCATACATTGTCTGCGCCGACCGTTTTTGACACAAAATCTGACTGGACGAATTCTCCCTCCTGCCGCATAAGCGTCTGTGCGGAAAAAGTCTTAAATTCCCAGCCATATTTTTCGCATAGCGCGATAATCCCCGCCTCGTCCGCCTTTTTATCTATTGAAGCTATACAAAAAACGCTTGGAAGCGCCAATGAGTTTCGGCACAACTCGCTTAAAATAAAGCTTTCAAGCTCCTCCATGTTTTTTCCTCTTTTGCAGCCTATTCCCAGTATCAAAGTCGGCGGGTACAGTTGCAGGGTTTTGTCAGATATTATAACATTGGTGTCACTTTTGTGCAGGACAATTTCCTGCGCTGCACTGGCATCGGCTGTACTGCCGTCAACTACACTGCCGTCGGCTGCATTGCCGTCAGCTACATTGCCGTCGGCTGCACTGCCGTTTTCCACGCTGTCATCAAAATACACCCCATCCCCCGCATACATGTCCACTGCCATGCCATCCAGAATATCAGCCGATACCTTTTTCGCCTTTTTCAAGTCCAACAGCCCTAATCCATTCCGAAACGCAAATACATCAACCGCAAATTTTTTGTTTATATCAGTAGCCGTTGTTATGACGGGGACAGCGCCTGTAATATCAGCCACAAGCCGCGCCGCGTCGTTTGCGCCGCCCATATGTCCCGACAAAAGAGGTATGACATAGCCCGCATGCTCATCAACCACAAGCACTGCGGCATCCTTATCCTTACTCTCCACATACGGCGCTATGGCTCTTACTGCTATCCCACATGCGCCTATGAAAATCAACACATTTCCTTTTTTAAAGCGCTCCCTTGTCCATTCATCAAGAGTATATTCCGAGCCGCCTCTATATTTTGCGCAATGTTCACACTCAACATTTTGGGATAGGCTGCCGCACATCCTATCCCCAAGCGCCGCACCGTTTTTTGTAAAGCTTATAATGTGTACCATATCTTCTCTAATTACTTTCTGTATTCCGTAGTGAAATTAGGGTTATACAGGTCGCTTCTTCTATAATTTCCATGCGTCACCACATACCCCACTATGATAAGCGCCGTCTTGCTGATTTTATTTTCGCTGACGGTTTCTGGCAGCGTATCCACCGTACAGATAATGCTCTTTTCATCCGCCCAAGTCGCCTTGTAAACCACCGCGACAGGCGTATCCTTGTCATATCCACCGCGGAGCAGCTCCTCCTTTACCTTGTCCGCCAATCCCGCGCTCAAAAAAAGCACCATTGTAGCATTGTGCGCCGCAAGCAGGCTCAAACGCTCTTTTTCAGGCACAGGCGTACGCCCTGACATACGCGTAATTATCACGCTTTGAGCCACATCGGGAAGCGTGTACTCTATATTTAGCGCGGCAGCCGCGCCGCAAAACGAGCTCACCCCCGGGCAGCTTTCATACTGTATGCCTAGCTTATCCAACTCGTCCATCTGCTCGCGCACCGCGCCGTAAATGCTCTGGTCGCCAGTGTGAAGCCTGACTGTCATTTTCCTGCCCTTCTCAGCCGCCTTTATTACCTCAATGACATCCTCCAGCGTCATTTTGCTGCTGTCATATATTTCACATTCTGTTTTTGCGTAGTTTAAAAGCTCAGGATTTACGAGCGAACCTGCGTATATGATTACATCAGCCTTTTTCAGCAGCCTGCTCCCGCGCACGGTAATTAAATCTGCCGCTCCCGCGCCTGCGCCTACAAAGTAAACCATTCCGCGCCTCCGATTCATTGCCAATATTAATTATTAATTTTAATATTATCATCTATATATTAAGATTACAAGGTTTATCAATCGCTCATTTACCTTTTCATTTGCGAAACTCCCTAGCGAAATCATCAGCGCCTGCGCTTTTTGCAAGCTCGCCAAACTCATTGGAAAAGACAATCACCTCTATCTGCGTCATATCGCTGCGCCTGTCAAGGTAATACTTTATTCTTCTAACCATAATGTCCATAGTATTTGGCAGAAGCCCGTCCTCACGAAGTATTCCAAGCGCCTCCTCCGCGGTCACGCACGCAAGAATCCGCCGCCCGGTTTGAGCGTCAGCCCCCGCCATAAGCGCATGCGCCGCCAAAAGCTCAAGCCGCGCGTCCGCGTTTGATGAATGTGTGTTCATAATCCCGCCCGACACCTTGACAAGCTTTCCGATATGCCCTGCCAGCAAAAGTCGTTTAAAGCCAAGCTCGTTTGCTAAATCCACCAGCTCGCCGATATAGTTGCTGCACTTCACCGCATTCTCTATGTCTATTCCATATCTCTCACTGACAAAATTCCTGCCGTAATTTCCAGGCGCGGCAAGGACTATGTCGCGCCCAAGGCGTTTATTTTCCTCTCTTTTCACGCTCAGCTCAGCCCGTATCGTTTCTATAAGCGCCCGCTCGCTCATAGGCTCGACTATACCGCTTGTGCCAAGCACCGATATGCCGCCCTCTATGCCAAGGCGCGGATTAAAGGTTTTCTGCGCAAGCGCTTCCCCTTCCGGAATGCTTATTACGGCTTTCACATGCCCGACGAAATCATTTTCCTCGCATACACGCGTTATCTCGTCAGTTATCATTCTGCGCGGCACACTATTTATCGCGGCAGCGCCTACAGGCTGTTCAAGTCCCGCTTTTGTTACCCTGCCTACACCTTTGCCGCCGTCTATATCGACCGTCATTTTATTTTCAAAGTTTCTCGCTTTCAATCCATCTCCATTGAATCCCTCTCTCTCGTCACCACACCTAATACCTGCATCATCTATATGTTTAAATGTCAACCCCGCATAGACAAGCACGCCGTTTGTTATGTCAGGGTCGTCGCCGCTTTCTTTCCTTATGGCACAGCTTACATAATCCCCCCTGCAAAACGGCTCAAGCACTTCCAGCGTAAGCCTTATCCCCTTCGGTGTCATAATGCTTACGCTTTCTGGCGCCCGCCCCGTAAAATACATAACTGCCGCCGCCTGAGCCGCCGCCGCCGCGCAAGTCCCCGTAGTATATCCGCAGGCAAGCTCCTTACCGCCTTTTTTTAAATAAATCCCCTCCATATTTCATATTAACCTCCCTAATCCCTCTCCAAAAAACCATAAACTTAATTAAAACACCATCCCTGCATTTTCTCATCTTCCAACCATTTCAAAAAATTCACACAAATCATTCAAGAAAAACGCCACCCTCGCGTTTCATATAAAGCAACGCATTGAAAATCGCCGCCGCCACATTGCTGCCGCCTTTTCTGCCGCGTGCCACGATGTACGGCACATCAGTCTGCATAATCAGCTCCTTTGACTGCACCACATTTACAAAACCCACAGGCGCACCGATTATAAGCCGCGGCTTTAACGCGCAATCCATGATAAGTTCATACAGGCGCACCAGGGCAGTTGGGGCATTTCCTATCACAAAAATAAGCTCCCTGCAACTTTCGGCGAGCCGCGCCGCCTTTTCCATGCTCACAGCCGCTCGCGTTATCCCACGCTGTTTTGCCTGCGCCGCAACCTCATCATCCGCCATATAGCAGCTAATCTCCGCGCCGTACTCGGCAAGCAGCCTTTTATTTATCCCCGCCATTGCCATATTTGTGTCCGTTATTACAGTGCATCTGTTATTTATCGCTGCAAGCGCCTTGTCAATCACATTCTCTGAAAAACACAATGTCTCCAGATATGAAAAATCCGCAGTCGTATGAATTGCGCGCCTTATAATCGGCATATAACGCTCATCTATCGCTACATTTGGGTACTCTATGCCTATTATCTCATCAATTATCTCAAAGCTCCGCTTTTCAATATCTTTCGGCGCTATCCTTTCAAGCTTTGACATTTCAGCGCCAAGAGCGCCGTATTCAGTATCAAATTCTGTCCTATCGTCTTCCATTTCCCCTCCTGATGTTTTATCGCCTCTAATAAATACAAAAAATAACCAATCCGTAATTACCGGTTAGCCACAAGCTTTTTATATCATGCTCCGCTCTCAATTATCCTGTATATCCTGTTCATATCAAGCGCCTCGCGCAGAACATATGCCAGCCTGTCATACTGCTGCTGCTTATACTGCTCATAATCCAAAATGTGAAATCCAGGCGTTTCTATTCCTTTCCTCTTTGCAAGCGCGCTCGTAATCGCCTCTACTGTCCCGCTCTTATCAAAAATGCCATGTACATAACTGCCATAAACCCTGTCGCCGCAATACCCCTCCACCTTTTTTGCGCCTGCAACATTATCCGTAAGTTCTGTTAAATAACATTCGTTCTTTTTTGCTTCATTCCCACTCTTTACATAACTCTGTCCCATATGTATCTCATATCCGCATATCGGCAGCCCATTCAGGCATGCCAACACGCCAGACACATTTTTAAATACGCCCTCCACACGAGCGCGCTCCTTTTCAGCCTCAAACACAGTAGCCATCGGGATAAGACCCATTCCCCTAACGGAAACCGTATCGTTTATCTCCTCTCCAAGCATCTGATAACCACCGCATATGCCAAATAAAATACACCCGTTATCATTATATTGTCTCAACACCGCCGCCTCAAGCCCGCTCTCGCGCATCCACAGCAAATCGTCCACAGTGCTTTTTGTCCCCGGCAGGATTATCATATCAGGCTTACCAATATCATAAGCCCTGCTCACATACCTAAGCGACACTCCCTCCGCATTCTCCCATATATCAAAATCCGTAAAATTGGAAATATGCGGAAAGCGTATCACCGCAATATCAATATCCGCCGCCCTGCGCATGTTAAACCTGTCCGTCACGCTGTCCTCATCTTCAAGCTGCACATCCATATATGGCACAATACCAAGCACACTCCTGCCCGCAAGCCTTTCAAGCTGCGCTATACCCGAATCAAGTATCGTCTTGTCACCCCTGAATTTATTGATAATAAGCCCCTTTACACGCCTTTTTTCACTCTCCTCCAAAAGCATCATAGTCCCACAGAGCTGCGCAAACACGCCTCCCCTGTCAATATCGCCAACTATCAACACAGGCGAATCTGCAATCTCCGCCATTCCCATATTTACAATATCATCCGTTTTTAAATTAATCTCAACCGGCGACCCCGCCCCCTCTATCACAACTATGTCATTCTCCGCCGCAAGCCTTTCATACGCATATCTTATGTCCGGAATAAGCCTTCTCTTATACGCAAAATACTCCCTCGCGCTCATATCCTTGTAAACCTCGCCGTTTACAATCACCTGCGAGCCCGTCTCATTAGTCGGTTTCAGCAAAATCGGGTTCATATAAACACTCGGCTCTACCCCCGCCGCCTCCGCCTGCATTGCCTGAGCGCGCCCCATTTCAAGCCCATCACCCGTAATATACGAATTGAGCGCCATATTCTGCGACTTAAACGGCACCACCCTATATCCATCCTGCTTCATTATCCTGCAAAGCCCCGCCACAATCAAACTTTTCCCCGCACTAGACATAGTTCCCTGTATCATCAATGGCTTTCCCATAAATCCTCCCCCCGGCACTTCAATTCTTCTATATCAACTCGCCTAAAACTCTTATAAGCCTTTCATTATCCTCCCTGCACCTTACCGCAACCCTATACCACCCACACCCAAGACCATAAAAATTACTACAGTCCCGAATTAATATTCCTCTTTCAAGGCACTGGTTATACAAATGCCCCCTACCATTATCATCCAATACATCATTCCAAACATAAAACAACAAAAAATTCGCCGCCCCATCGCATACACGCACTATCTCACCAAGCTTACCAAGCATATACTCCCTCTCCGCAGCAACAGCCACCCTCGAACGCCCAGCAAACTCATCCTCCTCAAGCGCCGCAATCCCCGCATACTGCGCAGGCAAAGATATATTCCAAGGCTGCAACGCCCTCCTTATCCTCTCCATAAACCCGCGATTAACACACACTCCAAATCCAAGCCTAAGCCCCGCCATAGCATACAGCTTTGTAAAAGACCTCAAAACAAAAAGCTTATCATAACTACCGTTATTCATCACATCAAAAAGACCTCCACTTTTATACCGCATTGTCAACTCAATAAAACTCTCATCAACAAACAACCACGCCCCCACACTCTCACAACGCTCCAATATTTTAAGCAATACCCCCTTATCATAAACCACCCCTGTAGGATTATTCGGATTACATATGACAACAACACCAATATCATCAGTTATTTTATCCAATATATCTATTCCAAGCTCAAAACCATTCTTCTCTGTAAGCGTATGATGCACAAGCTCACATCCATCAGCCCCCCCTGTCAATGCCCGCTCATACTCACAAAAAGTCGGCTCAACCACCAGCGCCTTTCTCGCCCTAACCGCGCCAAAAAAAGCAAAAATTATCTCCGCCGCGCCATTCCCACACACCACATCATGCGGCTTTAACGCATACTTCTCCGCAATCTTCTCCTCAAGCCCGCTGTTAAACGCCTGCGGATACACCTCCGCCTCCTCCACTCCCCTAATCGCCGCCGCCCGCACGGCAGCAGGCATTCCAAGAAAATTTATATTCGCCGAAAAATCTAAAATGCCTTCCCTGCCGCAGACATCACCGCCATGCAAATACATAACCGCACTCCCCCAAATATAATAAGCGCCAGAAACGCCGACACGTACATAAGCCTGTTCATGCGCACAATATCCTCTGCCTCAATCTCCCTAAACGCGTCGCCGATAGTCTGCTTGTGGTAAAGCTCGCCAAAATACCACGCATCTCCCGCAAGACGCACTCCAAGCGCCCCCGCCGCCACAGCCTCCGTCTGCGCCGAATTGGGGCTTGCATGGTTATGCCTGTCGCGCCTGAAAATCCTGACTGCATTTTTCACATCAAGCCCTGTAAAAAACGACGCAATCACCATAATGACCGCCGCAATCCTCGATGGCACAAAATTCATCACATCATCAAGACGCGCCGCCGCACGCCCGAAATAATAATACCTGTTATTTTTATACCCAATCATCGAGTCCATAGTATTCACTGCCTTATAAAAATACATCAGCCCAGCCCCACCTATTGCCATATAGAGCATCGGCGCGGCAACGCCGTCAGAAAAATTCTCCGCAATCGTCTCCACAGCCGCGCGCGCCACGCCATTCTCATCAAGCCTGTCAGTATCTCGCCCCACGATCATTGACACAGCCTTTCTGCCAGCGCAGAGCCCCTCCTCTTTAAGCGCATGGTAAACCCGCATGCTTTCTTCCCTCAAATCCTTTACGGCAAGCATCGAATAGCACAAAACAGCCTCCGCAGCCACCCCCACTGCCGTATTCAGCCTATACGCCGCCCATAAAATAACACACGGTATCAAAGTTGACAAAAAAAGCACAGTGATGACAGTAAACACCCCCGCCGCTGCCTCATGCTTTCCAAAAATCCGCCTGTAAACGCTCTCGCATATATTTACCTGCCTGCCGATAATACATACTGGGTGTATCGGAGTGCGCGGATCCCCAAACACCAAATCAAGCGCAAATCCAACAAATAACGCTATCAAAACCACATAAATCCCTGCCTGCCAATAAAACAGCCCCTTTAAACTCTTAAAAGGGGCTGTCTTAATTTTACACTATTTTGAATACTTGTCAAGCTCATAAGAAAGCGCCACGACATCGGTAAGCTGCGTCTTTGCCGTTTCCGCGTTTCTCAGGTTGTCATTGCTGAGCTCCGCCGCCTGCGCGGACGATGCCGTTACCTCCTCAGTAGTAGCCGAAAGCTGCATTATGTTGTCTACAATCTGATTGTTAGCATCCGACAGCGAGCTTAGCATGCTGTCTATCTTTGAAATATTTCCCGTAACCTTCTCTATGTCCGTACTCACTCCGCTGAAGCACTCTGAAACCTCGACAATCATCTCGTCCTGCTTCGATGTCGCATCTATAGAGTTTTTAACCGCACTGCCCGCCTGCTCCGCATTAGTGTCAAGCTCCTTTATTATCACAGCAATGCTCTCCGTCTCCTGACGCGTCTTCTCGGCAAGCTGCCTTATCTCATCGGCAACCACAGCAAAGCCCCTGCCTGCCTCGCCTGCCCTCGCGCTCTCGATTGAAGCGTTAAGCGCAAGCAGGTTTGTCTGGTTTGATATTGAGAAAATCGTGTCCGCAATGCTCTTTACATCCTTTGTCCGCTCCTGCAGCTTCTTCATAGAGCCCGCAACATTTGAGTTTGTGTCGGAAATCACCTTCGCCTGCGTCTTTAAGCTCTCCATAGTCGCTATACTCTGCTTGTTCATAGCCTCAAGCTCATTTGCAAGAGTAACCATTTCCTTCGAAGCGTCAAGAGTAGTCTGTATAGCTTCCTGAATGTTCTGCGTCATCATAGTCTGCGTCTGAATATTTTCCGCCGTATTCAATGTACTCTCTGAAATATCCGAAACAGCGCCGTTTACCACAGATGTCGACTCATTCAGCTTATTTACTATATCCATAGCGTTGTCAGTGCCCGACCTGATTTCAGACGCGATATGCAGCACATCCTTAATCATTTCCGCCTGCACATCCCGCTCCTCCTTTATGCTGCCAAGCATATGGCTAGTGAAAAGCGACGCGCGGCTCACGACAAAATAAATCATTCCCATGCTGAATACCACCGCAAATGTAGCGCACACCAGATTAACAAGGGCATCTCCCGTAATAGCGCCCGTCACGCCCTTTACCGCCGTTACAAGTATCTGTATTACGGATATTATCCAAAAAAATTTCAGTGAAAACTTTTCGTCAAAATACATTATACACGCCATAAAAGGTATGACCGCCATAAAATTCATATAGTAGCTCTCAAACCCAAGCGCGAGCATAAGCACTATAGGAACCATCCCTATGCCCACGACATACCGCAGCCTGGCGCTCGCCTTGTCTTTAACATACATAAATATCGACAAGCCTATAGTCACTACAGTTATCAGCGTGATTATCGAAGTATAACCTGCCGAGCGTATGCCCCTCATCGTGCCTAGAAACACAATCATGAACACAAAGAAAAAGTAAATAAGCTCGCTGATTACGACAAATCGGTTCGCCCTCTTTACCTGCTCTTTCTTGTCCGCATAAATGTACTTACTTTTCGTTTCCATAACAATTACATCTCCTTCTAGGAAAATTTTTACCAAATTCATTTTACCACAACATTCGTCATAATGCCATATTTTCTATCAAATAATCTTATTTTTTAACCACTTTCCACTAAGAAAACGACTTACGAAAATAACCGCCCTTATTGTCCAGTCAGCAAACATACCAATCCACACAGCCATAGGTCCGAAGTGATACACCCTCACGAGGAAAATACACAGCGCCACCCTACACAGCCACATGGTAAGCGTCGATACAATCATTGAAAAGCGCACATCGCCCGCCGCCCTCAGTCCGTAAGCTATCACAAATGAACCAACCCACACAAGCGGCTTTACCACAGTAATCGCCTTCACCATCTCAAAGCACATGGCGGCGGATTCGCTCTCCATTCCCGCAAGCCATGTCACAGGCTTGGTTATCGCAAGTACAAAAAGGCACGACGCAAGTATTCCTACCCATGCCACACCCGTAAGCTTCACAATATAATACTTTGCCTCCTCGCGGCGGTCCGCCCCTATACACTGTCCTACCACAGTCATAAGCCCTATGCCTACGCCGATGCCAAAAATCCCGTTCACATTCTCAAAAATATTAGTCATAGCCTGCGCCGCTATCGCAGTAGTGCCCATAGTGGAAACCGTCGACTGTATCGCAAGCTTTCCGAACTGAAACATAGAATTTTCCACACCCGCAGGGATTCCAATAGCCATTACCTTTATTATAAGAGGCATATCGGGACGGATTTTAAGATAATCCCTTAAGACAATTACCTGACGCGGCTTCCTCAGACAGTAAAAAACCACCGCCATACAGAACACTCTCGATATAAGCGTTGAAAGCGCCGCCCCCGCCACGCCCCATTTAAAGGCATATATAAATACGGCGTTCCCCGCAATATTGAGCACATTCGACACCACTGAAACCTTCATCGGAAATTTTGAATTGCCGCCCGCACGATAAAACGCCGCGCCCGCATTGAACAGCGCAAGGAAAGGATACGAAAGCACAGTTATCAGGAAATAAACAAGCGAGTTCCGCATAACCCCGGGCTCAACCTTTCCGAAAATAAAGCCAAGCAAGCGCTCCCTTCCCGCCAGACAAAGCACCATCAAAACCATAGAAATGACAAATACGGTAAGCACCACTTGGCGCGCCGCGTTGTTGCTGTCCTTTTTGTTGCCGCTGCCAAGGTATTGCGAGCATATGATAGACGCGCCCGCCGCCATTGCCGAAAACATCTGAATAATGAGATTGTTAAACGAATCGACGAGTGACACTGCTGATATCGCCTCACTGCCGACCGTAGACACCATCATTGTGTCCACCATACCCATAAATGAATTTAAAAGCTGCTCCACTATAATCGGCGCAAGCAAAAGGAACAGCGCCCTGTTGTCAAAAAGGATGTTGTCCCAGTCAATCTTTTTCTTATCGTAAAGCTTCATAATTATGCGCCCCGCTATTCTGTCATATTTACTTTCTTTTTCCGCTTTTAAGCATACATAATCTCGTCCGCCATATGTAAACTCGGCACAACCCCTGATTAACCACTATTATTGACAGACTAAATCATCTGATTAATTTTAACATTTTCATGCCCAGTTATCAACTATGTTGATTATATCGGACGGTTCACTTGCAAAAATTTCCGCCCCATGATTAATCAGAAATTCCTTATCCCTAAAGCCCCACAAAACGCTGATGCATGGAAGTCCTGAATTTTTTGCCGTCATCAGGTCTACATCCGAATCGCCCACATATACGGCGCTCTCCCTCGTGCTGCCAAGCTCCTTCAGCGCAAGAAGCACACTGTCCGCCTCGGGCTTTCTCCTTATGCCCTCGCGGTCGCCAATCGCCACTCCCACCACGCTGAAATACTTTTCCTTTAAATCCTGTACCGCGCTATCCACCTTGTTTGACACGATTGCAAGCGCATACCCCTTTGCCTTAAGCGCCTCCAAAAGCTCGCATACGCCGTCATACGCCCTTGTCCTGTCATTGCAATGTACGGCATAATGCTCCTTAAACGCGGCAAAAGCCTCCTCAAAGCGCGGATTCTTTTCACCCTCCGGCACCGCCCTTATCATAAGCGTTCTGATACCGTTTCCCACGAAGCCTTTTACCTCCGCTATCGTGCGCAGCGGCATCTGACAATGTTCGAGAGCATAATTGACTGAATTAGTCAGGTCTTCCAGCGTATCAAGCAGCGTCCCGTCCAAATCAAATATTATCGTATCTATTTTTCCCATTTTTCCTCTCATTCTGCCGTTTAGCGGCTATTCCATAAACAGGAGTTTTATACAGTGACACAGCCGAAAAAGCCTGTTGAACTTTTTCGGCTGCAAATTTCAATAGCATATGTTATTTGAATAACTGCTGCCTATACTCACTTATGTCATTAAATGTAGCCATCATTATCATGACATCCGAACGCTTGCCTATAAGCTTCACTGTAATGCGGTACCAGACATCATCGCTGACCTCATATTCCATCGGCTCGCAGAAGTCGCCCGCCGCAATCTTGGCAAACGCCTCCTTCATCATATCGCGCTCCGCCGTCATGCGCCGATTGTGCTCCGCCTCCCCGATATCCTTCTCAAAGGCGATTTCATTTTCATACTTGCTGTTTGCCCTGAGCAGTTCAAGCTTATCCTTTCTGTACTCGTATATCGCGATGGGCACTTCAAGCATATCAAAGAAAATGCTGACATTCGAGCGCGTATTCCACAGCTCGCCGACTATTACGGCATTCTCGTCCTTAACATTCTTTGCCTCCATCTCCTCCTCGCGCGCGATAAACGCCTCGTAGTCCTCCACCGGCATAGGTCTCGCGTAATAAAAGCCCTGCGCGTACTCGCAGCCAATGCATTTGAGGAAGTCAACCTGCTCGATTGTCTCCACGCCCTCCACTATCGACGGCAGATGAAGCCATTTAGCCATGCGGATTACGGAAGTAAGCACTTTCTCGCCCTTGCCGTTAAACTCCGTATCCTGTTGGAGAAACTTCATATCGACTTTCAGGTAGTCAATCTCCATATCTTTCAGGACATTCAGCGAAGAATACCCGCTGCCGAAGTCGTCCATCATTATCTTGAATCCTAGCTTGTGGAGCCTGCTCATGCTGCGCATTACCAAGTCCTGGTCTTCCATAAACGCGCTTTCCGTAAGCTCCAGATTGAGCAGATGCGTCGGTATCCTAAACTCAGTCACAAGGTTTTTGAGTATGTCCACAAGATGCGGATTGTAAATATTTACCCGCGACACATTCACCGAAATAGGATTGGGATTTTTGCCCTCGTCAAGCCATTTGCGCAGCAGCATGCACACATGACGCCACATATACTGGTCCAGCCTGCCTATGATGCCGTTGCGCTCATAAATAGGAATAAACTCCCCCGGCGAAATCATGCCGCGCTCCGGGTGCTTCCACCGCACAAGCGCCTCCGCGCCATATGAACGGTCGGTCACGAGGTTAATCTTTGGCTGCAGATAAACCTGAAACTGCTCCTCCTCCAGCGCCTTGTTCACTTCGTTGATTATATACTGCTCCTGACGCATATTCTCAATAAGGCTGTCATCATAATACGCCACATTTTCATCAAACTTGCCCTTGCAGTTTTTCGCCGCAAGATTCGCCCTGTCATACATCTCCGAAACATCTATGCTATAGTCATTTATGATGTAAACGCCGCATGAAACCTTTATGTTGTAGTCCTTATTCAGTTTGCGCACATTAATCTGCAGCGCCTTGGCAAGCAGCTCGATATTTTCCTCCTTGTAAGGCATACAGACCGCAAAAATATCGTTTTCAATTCTGCCGTAAAGGAAATTGTCAAACGCCTTGGCTATACGGTCAAGCTCTCTCGCTATGCTGATAAGCACCTTGTCGCCTTCCCTGATGCCGTAAAAGTTGTTAATCATCTTGAAACGGTCTATGTCAAAGCGCACAAAGGCAAACTCCTGGCTCTCGCCCAATTCGTCAAGCATCTGCCGCACTTCGTTGTAAAATTTAAACTTTGTGTAAAGCCCTGTGACGACATCGCGCTCGGCTATAATCATGCGGCTTTTTTCAAGCGCGTTCTTAATTCTGAACTGCAAAAGGACAGGATTGTAGGGCTTCATGACAAAGTCCCACACTCCCGCCTCCAGGCATCTCTTTTCAGAGTATTCATCCTCGTTCGATGTAGCCACGATTACGGGAATGTTGGCATACTCCTGATGCGTCCTGAACTCCTCCATAAATGAGAAGCCGTCCATCACAGGCATAATCAGGTCAAGCACGATAAGCGCTATATCCTTTTTGCGATCCGCCAGAAGCTCAAGCGCCTCCTTGCCGTTTGAAGCTGAAACCACATCAAATTCTGCGGACAGCACATCTCCGAGCCTTGCCTTTATCATTTCCTCGTCGTCGACTATCATTATAGTATTTTTTCTATCCATTGTCTTCACAGCTCCTTTGCACAAAACTGTTAAACCATACCGATTGATAATACTATAATTTTACATTCGTCTATAGGTGATTGTCAATATTATCTAATTTTTTTCTTGTTTTTTTATGTGAGTTGTTTACTTTTTATACAACATTCGGCAAATATATCGGTTTCTATCCCGCTATTCCACAGAAACCACCTTATAATCCTGCTCCTCCACAGCCTTTGTAAGCTCCTCGTCCGAAATGTCCGCGTTGAGCGTCACCACAGCCGTACCTTTCTCATGGCTTACCTCCGCAGACAAAACCTGCGCAAGCGCCTCCAAGCTCTTTTTCACCCTTGCCTCGCAGTGTCCGCACATCATTCCCTCGATTTTCATTGTCTTTGTCATTGTTTTTTCCTCCTTTTCCAGACCTGTCTTAACGGTCTGATAGCTTATTATATTAATATTTTGTCTGCCAAAATCAGATTTTGACCCTTGTCTTGAATTTTTGCGCTGATTATTCAGCCTTTTATTCTTGGACGGATTGTGTATGTCCGTCAGATTAAGCCTCAGCGCGTTTGTCACGACGCAAAAGCTTGAAAGGCTCATGGCCGCCGCCGCAATCATAGGATTTAGCGCGCCGAACGCCGCAAGCGGTATTCCTATAGAATTGTAGAAAAACGCCCAAAACAGGTTCTGGTGTATATTTCTGAGCGTAGCCCTGCCAAGCCTTACTGCCGCCGGCACATCCGAAAGTCTGCTTTTCATAAGCACTATATCGGCGGCATCTATCGCAATGTCCGTCCCCGCGCCTATTGCTATGCCTATGTCCGCGCTTGTAAGAGCCGGTGCATCGTTTATGCCGTCGCCGACCATCGCCGTACTTTGGTTTTCTTTCAGTGAGCGTATCACCTGCTCCTTGCCGTCAGGCAGCACTCCCGCAATGACCTCGTCAACACCCGCCTGAGCGCCTATTGCCTTTGCCGTACGCTCGTTATCGCCTGTAAGCATAGTCACATAAATTCCCATGTTCTGCAGTTGGTTTACCGCCTCGCGGCTGTCGTCCTTTATCGTGTCCGCCACCGCTATGATACCTGCAATTTTACCGGCTCTTGCAAAGAAAAGCGGTGTTTTCCCTTCGTCTGCAAGTTTCTCTGCCTTTTTTTTCAGCGCTTCAGGGATTTTTTCCGTCATTTTTTCTATAAATGCAGCGTTTCCGCCATACAATGCGTCGCCGCCGCACACGCCGGACAGTCCATTGCCCGCAAGCGCCTTAAAATCAGTCACTTCAAATGTATTTACTCCGTTTTCTCTTGCGTAATCTGTCACAGCCTTCGCAAGCGGATGCTCGCTTTTTTGCTCAAGAGAGGCCGCAAGCTCCAAAAGCCCGTTTGCCGAAGTCGCGTCTGTCGGTATAACATCTGTTATTTTTGGCTCACCGCTGGTTATCGTGCCCGTCTTGTCAAGAGCTATCGCTCCCACCTTTCCTGCCATTTCAAGCGATACGGCAGTTTTGAACATAATGCCGTTTTTCGCGCCTATACCGCTGCCTACCATAATCGCTACAGGCGTGGCAAGCCCCAGCGCGCATGGACAGCTTATCACCAGCACCGATATACCCCTTGCAAGCGCATACCCTACGCTCTGCCCCGCCGCAAACCACGCTATGACAGTGATAAACGCAATAGTGATAACCGTCGGCACAAATACGCCTGAAACCTTATCCGCTATCTTCGCTATCGGCGCTTTCGTCGCCGCGGCATCGCTTACAAGCTTGATAATCTGCGAAAGCGTGGTGTCTTCTCCTACTCTCGTCGCCTCGCACCTGATAAAGCCTGACTGATTTACAGTCGCAGCCGAAACCTTGTCGCCCGCCGCCTTATCTACAGGGATACTCTCGCCTGTCAGTGCCGCCTCGTCCACAGCGCTTGCGCCCTCAAGCACTATCCCGTCCACAGGAATACTCTCACCCGGTCTCACCACGAAAATATCGCCCTTGGCGACCTCCTCGATACCGACCGAAACCTCCTCGCCGTTCCTTATGACATTCGCCGTCTTGGGCGATATTTTCATAAGTCCCTTTAAAGCGTCCGTAGTCTTACCTTTTGAGCGCGCTTCAAGCATTTTGCCAACGGTTATCAGCGTCAGTATCATTGCCGCCGACTCAAAATAGAACTCATGCATATAGCTCATGACCGCCATTTCATCGCCCTTTAGCTGCGCGTCCGTCATGGCAAAAAGCGCATATGTGCTGTACACAAACGCCGCGGACGAGCCAAGCGCCACAAGCGTATCCATATTTGGGGCTTTATGCCACAGACTCTTAAACCCGCTGATGAAAAACTTTTGGTTTATCACCATTATAGCAATTGTGAGCAAAAGCTGTATCAATCCCATCGCAATATGGTTTTCCGCAATTGCCGTCGGGACAGGAAATCCCCACATCATATGCCCCATCGACAAATACATAAGCGCAGCCAGAAACACCAGCGAACAGCAAAGCCGTCGTCTCAATGCAGGCGTTTCCTTATCGGCAAGCATATCCTCCTGCGACGCGCGCAATTCTTTCGCCTGCCCTTTTGACGCTGTTTTTAAACTTGCGCCGTAGCCCGCCTCCTCCACTGCCTTTATGATGTCCGAAGGGCTTGCCGTACCCTCGACGCCCATTGAATTTGTGAGAAGACTGACTGCACATGAGCTCACGCCGTCAACCTTTGATACGGCTTTTTCTACCCGCGCGCTGCACGCCGCACAGCTCATGCCCGTAACATTATATTGCTCCATTTTTCCGTCACCTTTTTTCTATGCATTTTACACATCATTAACCTTGCTTAATATCAAGCACCTTATAATCAAGCCTCTCCACTGCAAGCCTGAGCGCATCGTCGGAAATCTCCCTGTCCATAAGCACCTCGCAAGTCTTCTTTTTAAGATTTACTTTCGCGGCGGCGCCGTCAATTCTGTTGATTGAGCGCTCTATGCTGTTTTTGCAGTTTTCACAACGCATGCCCTCTATGGTGAGGACTTTTTTCGCCACGATTTCGCCTTCAAGCGTCTTTTCCTCCACTGCCACGCATCCGCCGCCACCGCAGCAGCCTCCCTCGCCTTTTGCATGCTTTACCGCGCCCCTTGCGGCAAAAAATACAATTACCGCAAGTATCGCTATAATTATAATATTTCCCATTTCAAACCGTCCATTCCTCTGCGCCTGCCTTTATGCTATTTCATAAGCTTCTGCAATGTGGCAAGCAGCTCGTCAACAGTTTCTTCTTTGCCCGCAATTATGTCCTGCGTGACACAGGTTTTTATATGGTTTGACAAAAGTACGCGGTTAAAGCTGTTCAACGCGGCATTTGCCGCCGCCACCTGCACAAGAATGTCAATACAATACGCATCATTCTCCACCATGCGCTTAATGCCGCGTATCTGACCCTCAACGCGGCTCAGACGGTTAATCAAATCCCTATACTCTTTTTGGTCGCGCTCCTTCGTCTTACCTGAACAGCAGCACTCCTCACTTGCCGGCGTATCAACCGCCTCGCCAATCATATCCCTATTGTCCTCCATAGAATATCTCCTTTCCTTGCGACACCCGCAGAAATCTGTAGAGTTTCCATTGCAGCACAGAATTAAGACATTTCCAAGGTACTCTGCCGCCTGCATTTTACCGCCGCTATATTGTAATAGCAAGTATATACCCCTTATAGGTATTTGTCAATAGGGTAATGAAACTTTTTGTTATTTATATTTTAACAAATGACAACAAAAAGCATCAGCCAAATCATAACGCATGTTATTGTATGATTTGGCTGATGCTTTTTGCCTTAATTTAATTTATTTTATTTCAACAAACTGTCCGCAAGCGTCTCCATCTGCGCCACATTCTCAGCCTTCATAGCGGATTTTATCGTCACCATAGGCTCAACGATATTCAGCTCCTTCAAGCCCTCAAGCATAACTTTCATTGTCCTGCCGGCTGAAGGCGCCCAAGTTCCGTTTTCAATAATGCCGATTGTGCGTTTCTGATAATTCTTCGCCTTTAATTTATTCAAAAAGCTTTCCATCGCAGGGAATACCCCCGCATCGTATGATGCCGACGCAAGCACCAAATGACTATATCGGAAAGCATCCTCCACCGCCTCATGAATGTCATCGCGGCAAAGGTCTGTAATCGCTACCTTTTTCGCGCCCTTCGCCTCCAATATCTCCTTCATCTTCTCAGCCGCCTGCGCCGTATGCCCATGAATCGACGCATACGCGACAAGCACTCCCTCATCTTCCGGCTCATAGCTGCTCCAAACCTGATATTTCCCTATGTAAAAATCAAGATTTTCATTCAGCACAGGTCCATGAAGCGGGCAGATAACATCAATCGCAAGCCCCGCCGCCTTTTTCAAAAGCATCTGCACCTGCATGCCGTATTTCCCGCAAATATTCATATAATATCTTCTCGCCTCGCAGGTCCAGTCCTCATCAGCATCGCGCGTGCCAAATTTGCCAAAGCCGTCAGCGCTGAAAAGCACCTTGTCTTTCTGGTCGTATGTCACCATAACCTCAGGCCAGTGAACCATAGGCGCCATAAAAAACTGCAGCGTATGCGCCCCCAGCGAAAGCGTATCACCCTCATTTACAGTCAAAGTCTTTCCCTCAATGTCCACCTCATAAAACTGCTTTAACATAGTAAATGTCTTGGCATTGCCCACAAGCGTCATCTCAGGGAAAAGCCCCATAAGCTCCATAATGCTGCCGCCATGGTCAGGCTCCATATGCTGTATGACAAGGTAATCCACAGCCCTGCCGTCCAATGCTTCCTTCAAATTTTTAAGCCATTCGTCAGTCGCCCTCTTGTCCACAGTATCCATAACGGCAATTTTTTCATCAAGTATCACATACGAATTGTATGCCATACCCTTTTCCAGCTTATACTGCCCCTCAAACAAGGTTATCTCCCTGTCATTCACGCCCACATTAAAAATATCATTTGTCACTTTTTCCATAGAAATCTTACCCCTTTTCCTATATTTTTTATAAAACATTTTTTGCACTTAATATTATATCAGCAAACCAAACCGCCCACAACTCTAAATATTGCCTGCATAACAAATTTACTATATTCAATTGAATAATTTAAAAAACTATACACATACTATTGCAAAGGAGGAGATAATTATGCGTAATAAGTTTTTAGATTGCTTAGCACTAACAATCGCCATCATTGGCGCAGTCAACTGGGGATTAATAGGCTTTTTTGATTTCAACCTTGTAGCTACCGTATTCGGAAGCATGTCATGGTTATCAAGAATCATTTACGCACTCGTAGGCATATGCGGCCTCTACCTCATATTGTTCTACACTCGTCTTGGCGACACAGCCGGCGAAGCCTAATCTTCCTTTACCTCAAATGAGAATTTTTACCAATTCTCATTTGAGGTTTTTTTATATCACAGACTATTTATAAAAAATCTGCGCGATAGGCGAATCCTTGTCAAGTATGATTGTCTTATCCCCGCCCTTAACGGCGTTCTTAATAGCATCCAGACTTCTTATATAACTGTAAAAGTCCGCGCGCGACTCATCATTGTACGCCGAAGCCATGATTTCCATATACTCGGCTTCGCCCTCTGCCCTCAAAATTTCCGCTTCTTTTTGAGCCTCGGAAATAAGAAGCGCCGTCTCTTTATCAGTGGAATTTCTTATCACCTGCGCCTCTGAATTTCCCTCTGCCGTATATGTTGCCGCGATATTTTCACGCTCTGAAATCATTCTCTCAAAAACCGCTCCTTTATTATCCTCCGGCAAATCCAACAGCTTAATCTCCACAGTCGTTATCGCTATGCCATACTGACTTATGGCATCCAGATTTGCCACGATTAAATCGGTGAGCTCCTGCCCTCTCGCGGCTATTATATCAGTCTGCGTCATACTGCTTATCACATTTTTAATCGCGTTATACACAGCCACATTTATTCTCGCCTCAGCGCCGGAAGATGATGTATTCAAAGTCTGCGCAAACACTCTCGGCTCAGTCACCTTCCACAGCACAAAGCTGTCAACTATCATAGACTTCTTGTCCTTCGTAATTACATCCGACTTTGCAATATCATAAAGCATCAATTCCTTAGTCACTGTATCCTTTTCCTGCACAAACGGTATCTTAAAATAAAGCCCCGGCTCCGAGATAACCCTCTCAATTTTTCCAAACTCACGCACTAATCCATACTGATTCTCTTTAATAACAAATAGTGAGTTAACAATAGTAATCACAGCTGCAATAGCGATTATCACGCCTATCACCTTAGCTAAGCTTTTCTTCATTTTTATTCTCCCTTCCGCCATATTTTCCCTAAGTAATTGCGAAATGTGTTCTAAACCGTCCGAATTTAGTTTCGCATACGCCTAATATTTTCCCTCGAATTAGTCCGTAATATCCTCAAGCTGCAGCTCGTCCAAATAAAGCGTTTTATTCAGCGTGCCGCTTCCATCGTCAATTATAAGCTCAACCTCAGGAAGCACCTCCTCCATCGCCTCATAAAACATACGCTGCTTTGTCACAAGCGGATTCTTGATGTATTCCTCATACATTTTTTCAAATCTGACCTGCTGTGCCGTCGCCTCATTGATACGCTCCTGCTTGGCAGCCTCAGCCTCCTGGACTACTTGGTCTGCCTGCGCCGTAGCCTCGGGAAGTTTCTCATTCCTGTATTTATTCGCATTATTTAAAGCCGTCTCCTTACCCTGCTTTGCAGTTTCAACAGCCTTAAATGCCTCTATAACCTCCTGCGTAGGCGGTTCAGCGTCCTGCATGGAAATATTTACGAGCATCAGCCCTATATCCTGCTGTTCAAGCTTCTGCGTAATCATCTCCTTTATAGCCGCCTGTATCTCGCTTTTTCCCGTAGTGATGACATCATCAACATTGTAGTTGCTTATTATGTTCCTTATGCAAGCCTGTGAAATATTTTTCAATATCGCGCTCGGCTCACGCGAGTTGTATAAATACTTTATCGGGTCTGACACCTTGTATTCTACATAAAAGTCAACATTTACAAAATTGAAATCCGATGTAATCATCAATGATTCCTCTGCAACCGAACTCTGTGCCTCATCTTCATTTTCCGAAGCCCTGTATCCGATTGGAAAGCCCAGAATAGTTGTGTTTACCTTCGTAACCTTTTGCACAAAGGGGATTTTGAAATGCAGTCCCGATGTCACTACATTACCCGCTTTTCCAAAGGTAGTGACAACGCCCTGCTCTTGCTCGCCTATGGAATACACTGATTCATACGACAGCAGCGCTGCAAGTATAATAATTATCGGCAATATTACTATTTTTCCGCTAACATTATTCCCCTTTTTTCTTTTACCTCCCGCCGCCGTTTCATTTGACGAATTATCCGCTCTAAACTCCCTAAAATTGTCTGCCATTATCTTTTCCTCCGTTTTCTATTATTTCTGCCTTAAAATTTATCCATTTTTACATTTATGCGTTCTTATACAGTAAACCGTCACTTTGCACAAAATTACTTTGTAAGAATTATATACAGTTCTGAATAGGGATAGTTTTTGTGCAATTTGACGAAGATTTATAGTTGATATTCATGTATAAACCCTTTTGTAAAAAGAGAATAAAATTTCTAGCAAATATCTCCACATTCTTTTCGTTAACAGAATACTAATTCGTTATTTCTGCTTTAAAATTTCCAGCAGATATCTCCACATTCTCTCTGTTGATGAAATACTAAGCCGCTCCTTCGTAGTATGGATATCGTAAATGTTAGGTCCGAATGATACACAGTCAAGTCCCTGAAGCTTAGCTATCATAATACCACATTCAAGTCCGGCGTGCAGCGCTTCAACTTTAACATCATTCCCAAACATTTTTTTGTAAATCTCTGCCATTTGAGCCCGCAGCTTTGAGGCAGGATTAAACTGCCATCCGGGATAATCTCCAGATGCATTCGCATATCCGCCAAATACCTTTGCCAATACCTCAACCTGTCTCCTGACTCTCAGCTTTGCCGCTTCTATAGAACTTCTGATTGCACAGCTTGCTGTCAATGAATTATCATCCGAAGACAAAACGCCTATATTTAAAGAGGTCTCAACCAACCCTTCTATATCCGCACTCATTGCCACAACGCCATTTGGAAAAAGCATTAAAAATGACAATACATTTTGTGTGCTCTCCTCACTCATTACTGACACATCTGTCATATTTTGTTTCTGTGCCTTAATAAAAAGCTTTTCTTCTTTTGAAGCATATTCATTTTTTAAATCTGCTTCAATTTTTGAAAGCTCACCATAAAAGTCCTGCTCGCAATCCATCGGTACATAAATTAACGCCTCCGCGCTTCTTGGAATAGCATTGTCCTTTTCACCGCCAGCAATTGATGCCAATTGAATAGCTATGCTTTCACTTATCTGATACAGCGCAGCTCCCATTATTTTTATCGCATTTCCGCGTTCTTTATTTATTTCCGTACCTGAATGACCGCCTTGCAAACCGCCTACTTCAATTCTTACATATGTGCCTTCCTTCATCTCGCGCACAATCGGTATATGAGTATCAAGCCTCACACCGCCAGCACAGCTTGTAAGCAGTATTCCCTCCTCCTCTGAATCAATATTCAACATACGTCTTGCCTTTAGCATAGACAAATCAATCGCGGATGCACCTTCCATTCCTATTTCTTCATCAGTCGTGATGACTGCCTCTATACGAGGATGCAATATGCTGTCATCTTCCAAAACAGCCAACATATAAGCCACCGCTATGCCGTCATCACCGCCTAAGCTTGTTCCATCCGCATAAACATAATCTCCGTCTACTTTCAGCCTCAATGCATCAGTCTCCAGATGTATATCGCAGTCATCCTCCTTTACAGCAACCATATCCATATGCCCTTGCAGCATTATAGGCTGTACATCCTCGTAACCTTTAGAGGCTTCCTTTACAATTATTATGTTATTACTCTTGTCCCTTATATTAAATAATCCTTTTTCCTTAGCAAATCGCTCTAAGTAACTACTGATTCCATCCAAATTTCCAGAACCATGCGGTATTTTACATAACTCCTCAAAATAATAAAATACTCGCTCAGGCTCTAAACCTTCCAATGCTCTCATTATTATTCCTCCACTCATTTACAAATAATTGCAAAACACATTCTAAGCCATCTAAATTTAATCAAGATATACAATGCCCTCACCTCAATTCAGGACACTGCCTATCTTAGACACTTCATATAAAATCTAAGTGACTAAATAGCGTTTCGCAAACACCTATCATTAATGTACTGCACAACTTGATATTTATTCAAAATCAGTACGATAATGCATACTATAGTAAAAAAAGCATTGCCTAGTTCTACCCTCAACAACGCTTTAGAAAATACTTTTATCATAAATTTATTCCCTCAAAACCGAATACAGCTTATCTTTCAGCTATATATCTTTCTTATTCCTTACTGGTTACTGGAATTTTAGCACTAACACATACGCCTATTTCCCTTTTTCCTACCATACCCGCCTCCCCAGGATAAGCTCTCGGCCTATTAGTGACAGCCAGCTTAACACATCTCTATGCTTACACCTCTGCCCTATC
>CANQSB010000028.1 GCA_947626435.1 uncultured Lachnospiraceae bacterium
CCGCCTTCAGGCGGAAAAGTATTATTGGCCCAGTAGGGCCAACATCAAACCACCAGCGGGGCTGGTGGTTCGTGACTCAGACAGGGGTTGTCAGGCTTAACATATACAGGTGCGGTAATACCAAAGCGTTCGCGCCTGTGCGCATGAATGGAATATTAACTAACATTTGATAAGTAAGTCCGAAGGGCGTTGTCATTTGTTCCACTAATGAGGGTAGTCTGTGGCTGTTTTTATATAGCTATGATATGGGAAGGCTTTGCCGCGGATGATGTGTCCTCGAAATGAAAGGAGCCTAATATGGCAGGTTATAGAAAGCTTGGTAGAACATCAAGTCAAAGAAAGGCATTGCTTAGAGGTCAGGTTACTGCTTTGATTGCAAGCAAGAATGGAAGAATAATCACGACTGAGGCAAGAGCCAAAGAAGTTCAGAAGATTGTAGAAGGCATCATTGCAATGGCTGTAAAAGAAAAAGATAACTTTGAGATGGTTAAAGTTACAGCTAAGGTGCCTAAGAAAGACAAGGACGGAAAGAGAGTCAAAGAAGTAAAAGATGGCAAGAAGGTTACCATTTATGAAGAGGTAGAGAAGGAAATTAAGAAGGATATGCCTTCAAGACTTCATGCAAGGAGACAGATTCTTCGCGTACTCTATCCTTATACTGAGGTACCCAAGGAGAGAGCAGGTAGAAAGAAAAACACAAAGAAGGTTGACCTTGTAGCTAAGCTTTTTGATGAGATAGCGCCTAAGTATGTTGGACGCAACGGTGGTTATACAAGAATAGTCAAGATAGGACAACGTAAAGGCGACGGAGCTATGCAAGTAGTTCTTGAGTTAGTCTAAATAATAATTAAAGCTCCCATGTTTTGGGAGCTTTTTTTGAAAGGCTGCGATATGCATAAATGATGAGAGTGCCCATATACTATGCTTGGATAATACTTATCGGAAGGAATTGGTGCAATGACAAGGAAAGAAGCGAGCTATTTTTTAGGCATACGGGAAGACGCTACGGAGGAACAGATAAAAAGAGCCTACAGGTATAAGGCGAAGCTCTATCACCCGGACGCTAATCCTGACACAGATACCCGCGAATATTATATTAAGGCACAGGAAGCATACGAATATCTGATAAATAATCCCTACATTCCGACAGCAACGGCATCGAATAACGGAAAAACGATTATAAACAGTGCGTATAATGCTCCTTTCTATTATGCGAACGTATATGCCAATATGCCGCCGCAGCAAAGACCGGCAAAGATTTTTGCCACGGACGATAAGGCTAAAGTACAATACCAAAAGCAGAAGCAAAAGGAAAAAGAACGGAAAAAGGTTCAGCAGTGGGAGAATGACAACAAAGCGGGGCGGCTTCATACTCCGCCAGTACAAGCGGGGACATCCGGACCTAAGTCGCAGGAGGAGGAAATACTAAACAAGATAAGGGCAATATGGATTGCGGAAACAATAAAGCGCCAGATTGATTGGGACAAGCAGCATTCGGAAGCTTTGCAGCGCAGAAAGCTGTATAAGGCATTTATGCAGCAGAAAATTCAAGAGGAAGATAAATAGGGCATGGGAGTTATTAAGGTTAAGGATTTAATCTTTGAATATATAAGACGCGACGAGGAAGGCAATGTCGAGGGCATAACGACGGCGGTTGACGATGTGAGCCTTGACATTAACCAAGGTGATTTTGTGTCTATTTTGGGGCATAATGGCTCCGGGAAGTCGACCCTGGCGAAGCATTTAAATGCCATTTTATACCCTACGGAGGGGACGGTATGGGTAGACGGCAAGGACACAAAAAAGGATGAGTACTTATGGGACATAAGGCAGACTGCGGGAATGGTTTTCCAAAATCCTGACAATCAAATTATAGGTCAGGTTGTCGAGGAAGATGTCGGTTTCGGGCCCGAAAATATGGGTGTTCCCACGAAGGAAATATGGGAGCGCGTGGAGGAAAGCTTGAAGGCGGTCGGGATGTATGAATTTAGGAAACATTCACCCAATAAGCTTTCCGGCGGGCAGAAACAGAGAGTATCTATTGCAGGGGTAATTGCCATGCACCCAAAATGCATTATTTTGGACGAACCGACGGCAATGCTTGACCCTAAAGGACGCAAAGAGGTAATACGCGCGGTGCGTGCCTTGAATGATGTGGAAAAAATCACGATAATACTTATCACGCATTATATGGAGGAAGTTATTTATTCAGACAAGGTTTATGTGATGGATAAGGGAAAGGTGGCGCTTCAAGGTACGCCAAGGGAGATTTTTTCACAGGTAGAGCGGCTTAGAAAGCTTAGGCTTGATGTGCCGCAGGTGACGCTGCTTGCCCATGAGCTTAAACAGGAGGGCTTCCCGATTCCGGAGGGCATACTTACCAAGGAGGAATTTGCGGAAGCGATAGACAGATGTGCGGACATGCTTTGACTGCCTGCCGGGGCGGGCATGCGAGGTAGTACGGACGGAGAGGATGATAGCAATGTCAATTATTTTGGACAAGGTGAGCCATATATATGAAGCAGGTACGACGATGTCCGTGACGGCTTTGGATAATGTAAGCCTTGTTATACCTGACGGGCAGTTTATCGGGCTTATAGGTCATACCGGTTCCGGCAAATCCACCCTGGTGCAGCATTTAAACGGGCTGCTAAAGGCGACGAGCGGAAGCATATATTTTAACGGAGAGGACATAGACGCGGAGGATTTTGACAAGAAAAGGCTGAGAAGCAAGGTGGGGCTTGTTTTTCAATATCCGGAGTATCAGCTCTTTGAAGCGGACGTATTTTCGGACGTGTGCTTTGGACCCAAAAATCTTGGGCTCACCCCCAAAGAGGTCGAGCTTAGGGCATATGAGGCGTTGAAGCTTGCGGGCATTGAGGACGAGTATTTTTACCAGTCGCCGTTTGACCTGTCAGGAGGACAGAAAAGGCGTGTGGCGATTGCGGGAGTGCTTGCAATGAAGCCCGACGTGCTTATATTGGACGAGCCGACGGCAGGACTTGACCCTATGGGCAGGGATGAAATTTTGGAACAGATTTCAAAGCTGAAAAAAGAAACAGGAATAACGGTAATGCTCGTGTCACACAGTATGGATGATGTCGCAAAGTATGTTGACAGAATTATTGTGATGAACAGGGGCGGCGTAATGCTTGACGATGAGCCTGCAAAGATATTTAAGCAGTATGAGCGCCTTGAGGAAGTAGGGCTTGCCGCTCCGCAGGTTACTTATATTATGAAGGCGCTGCACGACAGAGGGTATGACGTCAGGCTTGACATAAATACCATAGATGAGGCTAAAAAGGAGATAATGAGCTACTTTTCAAGGCTTGCGGCAGCCAAAAGGAGGAGGTAGTGCCAGAGTATGTTGAGAGATATAACATTGGGACAATACTATCAGACTGACTCGGTGATACATAGACTTGACCCAAGGGTAAAGCTTGTGGCTACAATCGCCTTTATCCTGTCGCTTTTTATTTTTGACGGCGCTGCTGAGTACGCCATAGCGGCACTGTTCCTTGCAATAATGATAAAGCTGTCAAGAGTGCCGTTTAAGTTTATGGTAAAGGGCATGAAGGCGATAGTTTTCCTGCTTGCAATCACAATAGTTTTCAACCTGTTTTTGACGCCGGGCGAGCCGGTTTTTGCCATATGGAGGCTCAGCATAACGAAGGAGGGAATACGGCTTGCATCGTTTTTGACGGTGAGGCTTAGCTTTTTAATTATTGGTTCGTCAATTATGACATTGACGACTACGCCAAATCAGCTCACTGATGGCATGGAAAGCCTCATGAAACCGTTGAAAAAAATAAAAGTGCCGGTACATGAGATTGCCATGATGATGTCGATAGCGCTTAGGTTTATTCCTATACTTATGGAAGAAACTGACAAAATAATGAAGGCGCAGATGGCAAGAGGGGCGGATTTTGAGAGCGGCAATTTTATAAAAAAAGCAAAAAGCCTTATACCGCTGCTTGTACCGCTTATAATATCCGCCTTTAGGAGAGCGAATGATTTGGCGATGGCAATGGAAGCGCGCTGCTATCGCGGAGGCGACCACCGCACGCGCATGAAACCGCTCTGCTATAAAAAGAGGGATTTTGCCGCGTATGCCGTCATAGTGTTGTATCTGGCAGCCGGAGCAATGGCAGACAGGATTGTAAAAATGGTATTGGTTTTATTATGAAAAGAGTAATGCTTACAGTCGCATATGATGGGACAAATTATCATGGATGGCAGCTACAGCCGAATGCCGCTACTATCGAAGGCGAGCTGAACAAGGCGTTGAGCGGGCTTTTTGGCGAGGATGTAAGGGTGATAGGGGCATCACGCACAGATACGGGAGTTCATGCGCTTGGCAATATTGCCGTATTCGATACGGCAGCGCGAATGCCTGCAGAAAAGATATCTTACGCGCTTAACCAAAGGCTCCCCGAGGACATACGGATACAGGCGTCAAGGGAAGTGGCGCCGGACTTTCACCCAAGGCATCAAGAAAGCAGGAAGACCTACGAGTATAAAATACTAAACACCGAATTTCCAATACCGGTATACCGGTTGTATTCATATTTTACCTATGTACCGCTTGACGCGGAAAAAATGCACATGGCAGCACAGTATTTGAAGGGCGAGCATGATTTCAAGAGCTTTTGCAGCGCTGACACGACCGCGGAAACTACAGTGAGGACGATTTATGGCATAAGCGTGGAGAGGCTGGGCGACATGATTACCATACGCGTGACCGGCAGCGGATTCCTTTACAATATGGTGAGAATAATCGCGGGCACGCTCATGGAAGTAGGGCGCGGCAGCATGCCTGTATCACAAATTCCCGAAATCCTTGCCGCATGCAATCGCGCAAAGGCGGGACCGACGGCGCCGGCGTGCGGACTTACGCTTGTATCATACGATTATTTGAAAAATAATGAATTATCTATAAATCATTGAAAAATTATTCTGAAAAATCATTCTGAAAATCTTAAAAAAGGTGTTGACACGCTCGGCACCGTATAATATAATAATTCAATGTGGCGGTATGTGATTTGAAAGTATCAAAGCCCCGATATTTTTGAGTGCATGCGCCTATGGTATCTGGGTGACTCGTGGATTAGCGAGATACGGCCGGACATTCCGTATCAGGCGGTTCAATCGGGAATATCCGTCAAAGGAGAGCCGACAGGCTTAATATATGGAGGTAACATGATGAAGACATTTATGGCTAGTCCATCTACGATTAATAGAAAATGGTATGTAGTAGACGCTGAAGGCAAGACGTTGGGACGCTTGGCATCAGAGGTGGCAAGCATTTTGAGAGGCAAGAATAAGCCGACTTTCACTCCGCATATGGATACGGGCGATTATGTAATCGTCATCAATGCTGCGAAGGTCAGCGTGACAGGAAAGAAGCTTGACAAGAAGATATATTATAATCATTCTGATTATGTTGGCGGTATGAGGGAGACGACTTTGAGGGAAAAGCTTAATAAGAAGCCGGAATCGGTCGTTGAGCTTGCTGTTAAGGGAATGCTTCCTAAGGGACCTTTAGGACGTGAAATGTATAGAAAGCTTTATGTATACGCAGGACCGGAGCACAAGCATGAGGCTCAGAAGCCTGAGTTATTAACGTTTTAATTAAGGGACGAATAAAGGAGGAAATTAAAATGGCAAAAGCAGCAAATGCTTCAAGATATTATGGCACGGGCAGAAGAAAGACATCTGTCGCTAGAGTATATTTAATGCCGGGTACAGGCAATGTTACAATCAATAAGAGGAGCATGGACGATTATTTCGGACTTGAGACATTAAAGGTTACAGTACGCCAGCCTTTGGTAGCTACAGATACGGTTGATAAATTTGATGTGCTTGTAAATGTATACGGCGGTGGCTACACAGGTCAGGCGGGTGCCATCAGGCATGGCATCTCAAGAGCCTTACTGCAGGTAGATGCAGATTACAGACCCGTACTCAAAAAAGAAGGCTTCCTGACGCGTGATTCCCGCATGAAGGAGCGTAAGAAATACGGTCTCAAAGCCGCTCGTAGGGCGCCTCAGTTCAGCAAGCGTTAATTTTTGCTTAAAGAGATGTTTTCACACACTATATGCAAATATGCGAAACCCTTGGAAATTTAGTATTTTCAAGGGTTTTCTTTATGCCTAAATTTTCTCGGCTTTTGTTAAGAGGCGTAGAATTTTGAAGAGCAGCTGTAACATACAAGTAGCATATAGGTGGTACACAAATGGTGCGCATATCTGACTTAAAAAGCTTGTGCCATGCGCAATACTCTTGTATAATAAATCTAACATGAAAAAGAACCATTTTTTATAAACCGGACAGTTTGGAAGAAAAAACTGATATATCCAAGGACATGTCAAAATAAAATTAAAAATATAAGAGGTATAATCATGCAAAAAGTAAGAATCGCCCTAATCGGCGTAGGGGTTATGGGAAAAAAATACGCTGAAATGATAACAAACGGAGCAGTACAAAACATGACTCTCACAGCAGTCGTAATACGCCGCTCTGAGCAGCAGGAATGGGGAAGGTCGCTCATAAACACAGACAATACACACCCCATTATTTATCCCTCTACAGACGCGTTATTTGACAATCCCGACAATTACGACGCCGTCCTTATAGTCACGCCGCACAAGCTTCACCCCGAACAGGCAAAGCGTGCGTTCATGCTTGGCAAGCATGTTATGTGCGACAAGCCCGCGGGCGCGACTATAGCCCAGGCGATGGAAATGTCGCGTGATGCCGCAAGTGCGGGTAAAATATATGCGATGATGTTTCACCAGCGCCTATACCCCAAATACCAAAAAATAAAGCAAATCCTAGAAAACGGAGAGCTTGGCAGATTAAGCCGCATTATGCTTGTAAACTCAAGGTACTTCCGCACAGCGCACTATCATGCGTCGGGAAGCTGGCGCAGCAGTTGGAACGGCGAGGGCGGCGGAGCGCTCATAAACCAAGGGCAGCATATACTTGATATATGGCAATGGCTTTTCGGAATGCCGGACAGGCTCTATGCCGACATACCCTTTGGGAAATACAACGCCTTTCATGTAGATGATGAGGCAACGATACAGATGCGCTATCCCGATAATCTAACGGCAGTGTTTATGCTTACCACAGGGGAGGCGGTCTGGGAGGAAAGGCTTGAAATCGTAGGTACAAAAGGAAAGCTGCTGCTTGAAGACGACACGCTCCACATATGGCGCTACAGCGAGGATTCGTCGCAATACATAGCCACGCACAAGGTAACGTCGCGCGAGGAGCTTACAGTCACAGAGGAAACAATCCGATTTGAAAAGTCAGCGGAGCCATATCCGCAGATGCTTGAAAACTTTGCAGATGCCGTAATAAAAAACGACGGCAGCCTGCTTATCGCCAAGGGGGAAAATGCCGTAAACCCGCTTATGCTTACAAATGCGGCGTATTATTCCGCATGGAGCGGTGAGGCAGTGACACTCCCGCTGTCCGCAGAGCTATACGATGCGGCGTTAGAGCGGCACTGCCGCGAAGAGCTTACCTGATGTTGAGCTCAGGGTGACGAGCCTTCAGTTCAACCTTGCGTGAATACATGGACTTGTCAGCGCGCTTCATCGTATCCCTAAGCGTATAATCAAGCTTGGCGTCAAAGCGCGCATAGCCCGCTGATATTTCCATATGTATATCGCGTTTGGGCACGATAATCCCCTCAATGCGTTTTTCGGCTATAGTACGCAGTTCCAGAAAACTCTCGTCTTCAAGGTTGTTTGCAATCACACAGAATTCGTCACCCCCAATGCGGTACACGTTGCCGCACTGCGAATAGACGTCCGATATGACTTCGCTTGCCGCAATAATGTAATAATCGCCCATATCATGTCCAAGCACGTCATTGAAATATTTGAGATTGTTTAGGTCAAGCACGATGATTCCTTTTCTTTCCCATTGCCTTTGCGTCCCCCTCATAACGTCCATCTCAAAAGTCGAGCGGTTGCGCAGCTTTGTCATAGGGTCGATAGCCGCTTCTTCCTTAATATGTTCAGCCTCAAAGCCCATCTGCACGATTGAAATAAAGTCAAGGAAAAGCGTTATGGAAATGGTAGCTATATAAATAATGTCTCCCAAACGGCAAAACTTGGCGATATCGGGAGAATTAACCATGTAATAGCGCACAAGGTCGATAAGCGAGGTCGCTATGACGGTGAGCGTACACATAATCTGCGCCACATACGCGTTGCGTTTTTTTGACGGCAGCGCTACGATTTCCGATTCACGCAGCTTCTCGCGCAGTGATGAAATGCTTATGTATGCCGCATATGCGCCGCCGCTAAGCATGATAAAGTGCGTCGCGAAAACGGTGCTCGCAAAGTCGATACCAAATTTAAACTGCAAAATGCCAGTTACCCAGAAATCAGCTATTGATAACAGCGTCAGGAGCTTCAAAAATCTGCTCTGCCCATGGTGAAAGGTCACATTTATAAACTGTAGAAAAGAAACTGTGGCAAGCTTCAGGCAAAGGTATGAAAGCTGGCTGAAAAAAAGCAGGTGCGTAAAGAAAAGCGAATAAACATTTGTTTCTATAGAGCTCCATATGCCCCTAAAAAGCGCAAAAAGCGCGAGCCATTTAAGCCCAAGCACAAACTGTTGGTTTTTGCGGTACAATATGCAGAATGAACCAAGCCCTATGCCTATTACGATAGTGAAAAAGCTTATCATTATGTGGACAGCTTCGAGTTTGATATAGTGAGCCGCGATTCCATGCTGTGAACCGTAATAAAACGCAGGTATGGCGACGCGCCCATCCGAATAACATTCATATACCTGTATTGTAAGCTTTTTTCCGTTATATTCATCATACAGGGGGATAAAATTCCATTTGTTGCCGGGAGTGGAGCTTAAAGCGCCCTCGCTTGGGATAAAGCTGTAAATGAGCTCATCCTCGATATATACGCGTATCTGCTGCTGAAATGAAAAAAATCCAATATAATCGCCGTCCTGCGCCTCCGCGATAATACGGCTGATTGACGCCGAACTCCCGCCGTCAGTATAAAGAAAATCAGGGAGCGAGTTGTAAAATAAGGCGGATGAAGGCGTGGAAATGCTCCATTCGTGATTGTAAGGCTCGCAGTCATTTATGCGCTGCGCCGTAGAAGCGCTGGCATCAGGCAGATATCTCAGGCTTATAAAAGCAAATAAAATTACAGCCAGAATCTGAAGATAAATGATTCTAGGTTTGTTCATGATACAGTTTCCCCTTATTTTTAAGTGCGGCGTATTTTTCCCTTCTTTCTATAAAGGGTTAATCAGCCGCCTTATATTTTTCCCAATTACGCCGTATGTCTATTTTATTAATTATAGTATAAATCCGAATATTTAACAACAATAAAAGTGTTTAGGTATAGATGTTTGGAAAAATTTGTTTTATAATTATGAAAAGTCAAAGGAAAGATTTACTCTAAAGAGGTGGTTTTATTTGGAAAAGAATCCTGAGAAAAGAAAAAAAGCGCTGATAACGGGTGCGTCCAGAGGCATAGGACGGGCAATCGCGTATGAGCTTGCGGCATCGGGGTATGACCTGTATTTGACCTGCCATAAAAATATGTCTATGTTGGAGGAGCTTGCGAAGGAGCTTTCACAAGCGTATGGGGTTTTGTGCCGCTGCTTTGCCTTTCCAATATATATAGAAGAAAAAGTGCTTGAAATGTTCACGCAGATACAACATCTTGACGTGCTTGTAAATAATGCGGGCATTTCATATATAGGACTTATGACAGACATGTCATATTCTGAATGGAATGAGATAATAAACACAAACCTTAACGCCTGCTTTTTGACCTGTAAAGAAGCTGCCAAAAGAATGATATGGCAAAAAAGTGGTAAAATAATAAATATATCTTCAGTATGGGGAAATGTCGGCGCGTCAATGGAGGTTGCATATTCAGCGTCCAAGGGTGGTCTGAATGCCATGACGCGCGCGCTTGCAAAGGAGCTTGGTCCAAGCAATATACAGGTGAACGCCATAGCATGCGGACTAATTGATACGGATATGAACAAATGCTTTAGTGAGGAAGAAATGAACGCCATTATAGCGGAGATACCTGCAGACCGCATTGGCGGGGCTGATGAGGTGGCAAAGCTTGTGCGTATGCTCTGCGATGGAAACGATTACCTGACGGGACAGGTCATAACGCTTGATGGTGGTTGGATAGCGTGATAAGAAATGGAGGATTGCAATTATGTATGATGTATTAATTTTGGGCGCAGGTCCGGCAGGGCTTGGAGCGGCTATTTACGGGATAAGGGCAGGACTGAGCCTTGCGGTGATTGACCAGAGTCCGGTAAGCGGAGGACAGGTGCTGAACACTTATGAGGTGGACAATTATCTGGGACTGCCGATGATAAGCGGCGCCGATATGTCCGATAAGTTCAGGGAGCATGCCGATAAGCTTGGCGTGGAGTTTATCACAGCTGAGATTACAGGCATAGGGCTTGGTGGGAAGCCTGAAAATATAAAGACCGTAAAGACTGACAATGGCAGCTATGAGGCAAGGGCGTTGATACTTGCCACAGGTGCGGCGCATGTTAATCTTGGAGTGAAGGGCGAGAAGGAACTTGCAGGCATGGGCGTTTCCTACTGCGCTACTTGTGACGGCGCATTTTTTAGGAAACGGACGGTCGCGGTTGCCGGCGGCGGCGATGTGGCGGTCGAGGACGCGATATTTCTTGCGGGGCTGTGTAAAAAGGTATATTTAATTCACAGAAGGGACAAGCTGCGCGCCGCGGATATTTTGCAAAAAAGGCTTATGTCGCTTGAAAATGTCGAGATAATATGGGACAGCGAAGTGAAGGAAATAAAAGGCAGCGATATGGTTGAAGGCGTGGAGCTTTTCAACAAAAAGAGCGGTGAAAGCGGCAGCCTTGCCGTAAACGGAGTGTTTATTGCGGTAGGAGTAAGACCACTTACGGAGCTTTTTGAGGGAATCATCGAGATGGACGAGGGCGGATATATCATTGCGGGAGAGGACTGCCGCACTTCGATGGAGGGGATATATGCCGCAGGCGATATAAGAAAAAAGCCGATGCGCCAGATTATAACGGCAGTAGCCGACGGAGCGAATGCGGTAAATTCGCTGCAAAATTATTTGTATCTCAATAATTGATGAAATGAAAGTTTAAAAATTATTAATAAAATTAAAGATTAAAGCCGCATAGACCTTGACATTTATGCCGAAATATGATAATTTAATTCAAGAGCGTAACAATTTCGTAACAATTAGACTTAAAAATGAAATATTTTATATAAAATTAGACCTTATATAAAATTTTGCGTCACATTTGGAGGATTAACAATGAACAAGTTCGGCATAAGGCTTGCGGCATGTGCTTTGGCAGGTACTGTGGCAGCCGGCGGATATCAGATGACGCTTGAGGCGAAGCTCAGCCGTACGTCTAACGTGCCCGCGGCGGGAGTTGCGGTAGTGCTTGATGATGGAAGCACGATAGAAGAGCTGCAGGCGGAGGTTATCGACAATATAGCTTATCTTGAGAGCGTATCGGGCATAAAGCCAAATACGGTGATTGCTTCCGAGCAGGTTGCCCTTGCTGAGAATGGTTTTTCGGATATAGTTAATGAAAACGGCAAAGCTTCGTCCGGAAGCAAGCTTGATATGAATGCAGAGAGTGAGACAGATGAGAGCGAAAGCGTTGAAGCAAAAAGCACAAAAAGCGCTTCTGACAAGAAGAGCGGCAAGGCAGAGCAGACGCAGGAGGATGCGGACGCGGAGCCTCGGACGAGCGTAGGATTTTCGGCGCTTGATACATATGAAGCTTACAATACGGAGACAAAAGAGGAGGCTTCCGAGGAAGAAACCTCTGAAGAGGAGAAAGAGGAAAATAAAGAAAAAGAAGACGAGCAGGATTTCTCAAACCTCGTAATCGCGCAGGTGAACAATTACGTAAATGTGAGAAGTATGCCGAGCGAGGAGGGCGAAATCGTCGGCAAGCTCTATGACAAATCGGTAGGCGAGTTTATAGAGGAAGAAAACGGCTGGTACAAGATTACATCAGGAAAATGTACAGGCTATGTAAAAGGTGAATACTGTGTGACGGGCAAGGAGGCTGAAAAGCTCGCAAAGGAAGTAGGCACTACATATGCGGTAGTAAATACCACTACCCTAAAAGTTAGAAAAGACGCAGGGACAGACGCTTCAGTGCTTGGCTTGGTGCCGATGGGCGAGGAGCTTATAGTAGTCAGCGAGCTTGACGGTTGGGTGCAGATATCTATTGAAGAAGGCGACGGATATGTTTCAAGAGATTATGTAAAGCTCAGGACAGATTTCGTACACGCCGAGTCAAAAGAGGAAGAAGAAGCAAGGCTTGCCAAGGAAGCTAAAGCGCGTGAGGAAGCAAGGGCGGCAGCAGCGGCAGCTCAGGCGGCGAGAGCTGAGCTGCAGGCTCAGAAACGGGCGGACAACCAAGCGACTATAGAGGCGGCGCAGAATACGGTGGCGGCATCGTCAGGCAGCGAGAGCGGAAAGGCAGTCATTGATTACGCGTTGCAGTTTGTAGGCAATCCTTATGTATACGGCGGTTCAAGCCTTACAAACGGTACAGACTGTTCAGGATTTGTAATGAGCGTGTATTCTAATTTTGGAGTCAGCCTGCCCCACTCGTCGACGGCGCTTAGAAGCCAGGGATATGATGTAGGGGGAGTTGCAAACGCGCAACCCGGCGATATCATATGCTACTCAGGTCATGTAGGCTTATATATAGGAAACGGTCAGATAGTACACGCCAGCACGAGCAAGACGGGCATCATAGTTTCAAACGTAAGCTATAGAAACGTGCTTTCGGTAAGAAGAATCTTCTAATAAAGGATATATTGTAGCGGACGGCAGGATATGCCGTCCGTTTTTTATGCATTATATTCGTTTTGCCTGTCTTGTAATATTTTTGTAAAAAATAGACAATTGACAGAACATGCGAGCAGTATGACACACATGTCATTTTTGGCGGATTTTGAAAGATATCCACATAAAAATGAGTAAAAAAGCTTGAAAAATACACTTATACACCAAGTTATCCACAATATCCACATGTTTGAACACTTTTTCGTGTGGATTTTGCCGCAGAAAAATATGTACAAACTTTGACATGAAGCGGATTTTTTTCAAAATTCCCTTGACAAATTAAATGTCGGAAAACAAAATAAAATGCAGGAAAATTATCAAAAAAATTAATAATAAGCGGCAAAAATTATTGAAAAAATAGGTATATGTGATATAATAAATATACAATTATTTACGAAGGGACGTGAGTGTAATGAAATTTATAATCAGTGGTAAAAATATTGAGATTACTCCAGGGTTAAAGTCTGCGGTTGAGGACAAGATTGGCAAGCTTGACAAATATTTCACGCCTGAGACAGAGGTGCACGCGACATTGAGCGTCGAGAAGGAGAGGCAGAAGATAGAGGTGACTATCCCTGTAAAGGGCAATATCATACGTTCTGAGCAGGTAAGCAACGATATGTATGTGTCAATCGACCTCGCGGCGGAGGTTATAGAGAGACAGCTTAAGAAATATAAAAATAAATTCAGGGCAGAGCAGCAGGCGGGCGCGGCGAGTCTGCGCACTGATTTTATGGACAAGGATTATGGCGCTGACGACGACGAGGTTAAAATCGTGCGCACCAAGAAATTTGACATCAAGCCTATGTACCCCGAGGATGCCTGCGTGCAGATGGAGCTTTTAGGGCATGACTTCTATGTGTTCTGCAATGCGGAGACGGGCGATGTAAACGTGGTGTACAAGAGAAAGGGCAATACTTACGGTCTGATAGAGCCTGAGAAGTAAGGATTAAAATAATCAATAAGTAATCAATAAATTAAATATTTTTACAAAAAATTGCCGTATAAACGCGGCAATTTTTTTGTGCTCAAACCTAAAAAGCGAAATGGCATCATATATTACAAGTAAAGCTATTGCGGATATATGGTGGTGTATGCGGGGCAGGATTATGTTTTTACTGATAGCGGGCGCGTTCGTGCTTGCGTCAGGGATATATTTTTACGAGGGGACGCTAAAGGAGGCAGCTACGGTAAACAGTATGTCAACGGCAGACGGGGAGTATGTGGCGCAAAGTACGGACAGCTATATAAAATGGGTAGATTTTAACGCATCATATGAGGCGCTGAAAAAGGCGTGCCTGATGGATATAGAAAGCTATGAAAGCGACGTGCATTTGGACTGGATTGTTCTGCTTGCGTATGCGGCTGTGCGCGGGGGCGGGGAGTTTGACGAAAACTCTGAGAAATACATTGATGGCATTGCAAAGCAGCTTTCGGAAAAAGAGATTACGAAAGAGGATTTGGCTCAGAAGTATGAATATTTTTCGTATTATTATGATGCGTACGGGGCAGTGCTTGGCGGCATGCTTGGCGAGTATGAAATTGAAGACGGAAACGGTAAAATGCAGAAAAAATATGGCTTAAAGGCTTTTTCGCCGATTGCAAAGGGATTTTCATATCAGGATTATGATGATTTTGGCGTGTCGCGCAGCTTTGGCTATAAAAGACAGCACCTTGGGCACGACATGATGGGGCTTATAGGCACGCCGATTATCGCGTGCGAGTCCGGATATGTGGAAGCGATTGGCTGGAACAGGTACGGAGGCTGGCGCATAGGCATACGCAGCTTTGACAAAAAACGCTATTATTACTATGCCCACCTGCGGCAGAACAGACCGTATGCGGAGGGGCTGAAGGAGGGCGATTTTGTCACGGCGGGAGACGTGATAGGCTATATGGGACACACGGGCTACAGCGACAAGGAAAACGTCAACAATATAGACACTGTGCATCTTCACGTAGGGCTGCAGCTTATTTTTGACGAGTCGCAGAAGGAAGGCAACAATGAGATATGGGTTGATTTTTACCAGCTTGCGCGTTTCCTTAGCGCAAACCGCAGCGATGTGGAGCGAAATGATAACACAAAGGAATGGCATAGACGCTACAGATTTGTCGATCCTGTCGTGGAGGAGGCAAAAAAATCTCAAAATACTTAATTATAATAATAAATAGATTGCTTTTTTTTTAACAATGTGATAAAATAAGCGAAGTGATTGTGATAAAAATAACAATCAGGCAAATGTAAACCAATAAACAGCTTTATTAGCAAATGGAGGAATTGATAATGGCAAAGAAAATCGTATTGGCAGGTGCCTGCCGTACAGCAATCGGTACTATGGGCGGTTCACTCAGCACCACTCCCGCGGCGGAGCTTGGCGCTATCGTAATCAAAGAGGCTTTAAACAGGGCAGGAGTTGCACCTGAAAAGGTAGACCACGTATATATGGGCTGCGTTATACAGGCAGGTCAGGGACAGAACGTGGCACGTCAGGCGGCGATCAAGGCAGGACTTCCCATTGAAACGCCCGCCGTTACGATAAATGTAGTATGCGGTTCAGGTCTTAACTGCGTAAATATGGCGGCTCAGATGATTGAAGCAGGCGATGCTGATATCGTTGTCGCAGGCGGCATGGAGAACATGTCAATGGCTCCGTTTGCTCTGCCTAATGCGCGTTTCGGCTATAGAATGAACAACGGAGTTTTGGTTGATACAATGATTAAAGACGCTCTCTGGGATGCTTTCAATGATTACCATATGATTCAGACAGCAGACAATATCTGCGATGAGTGGGGCATCACGCGCGAGGAGCTTGACGAGTTCGCGTTAAAGAGCCAGCAGAAGACAGAGGCGGCTCAGAAGTCGGGCGCGTTTGACAAGGAAATCGTGCCTGTAATGGTTAAGAAAAAGAAAGAGACGATCGAGTTTAAGGTTGACGAGGGACCAAGACCCGGCTCTACTATGGAAGGTCTTGCAAAGCTTCGCCCCATCAACAAGGATAAATATGTTACGGCGGGCAATGCGTCAGGCATCAATGACGGAGCTGCCGCTATCGTAGTTATGACTGAGGAGAAGGCTAAGGAGCTTGGCGTTAAGCCGATGGCAGAGTGGGTTGCGGGCGCACTTGCAGGCGTAAGGCCCGAGGTAATGGGCATAGGTCCCGTAGCAGCCACAAAGAAGGTAATGGCTAAGACAGGCATGAAGATTGAGGATTTTGACATCATCGAGGCAAACGAGGCGTTTGCGGCGCAGTCAATCGCTGTAGGCAGAGAGCTTGGCATTGATGTTGACAAGCAGCTCAATCCCAACGGAGGCGCTATCGCGCTTGGACATCCCGTAGGCGCGTCAGGCTGCCGTATTCTTGTCACGCTGCTTCATGAGATGGAGGCAAGAGGCGCTAAGACAGGTCTTGCTACATTGTGTATCGGCGGCGGCATGGGCTGCTCTACGATCGTAAAGAAATACGAATAAAACAATAAGAAATTCTAGTCGCTCGCAGCAATGGCTGCTTCGCGAAGAATTTCTAATTGTTTAGAAAAACGCAAGGACGGCGTTTTTCAGGGTGAATTAAACCGATAGGTAAAATAAGAAATTCTAATCGTTCGCAGCAATGGCTGCTTCACGAAGAATTTCTAATTGTTTAGAAAAACGCAAGGGCAGCGTTTTTCGGGGTGAGTGAGAACGATAAGTAAGATATGGAGGATTAAGATGGACTTTATTTTATATGAACAGAACGGTGCGGTGGGTAAAATCACTATCAACCGCGAGAAAGCTTTGAATGCCCTTAATTCACAGGTGCTTGATGAATTAAATGCGATGCTTGACGCTGTAAATCTTGACGAGGTTAGATGCCTTATACTTACAGGTGCGGGTGCTAAATCATTTGTGGCGGGCGCGGACATCGGAGAGATGAGCACGCTTACAAAGGCGGAGGGCGAAGCATTCGGCAAGAAGGGAAATGACGTATTCAGAAAGCTTGAGACATTCCCTATCCCTGTAATCGCTGCGGTAAACGGCTTTGCGCTTGGCGGCGGCTGCGAGATAGCTATGAGCTGCGATATCAGGATATGCTCTGACAACGCGGTATTCGGGCAGCCAGAAGTAGGGCTTGGCATCACGCCGGGCTTTGGCGGCACACAGAGGCTTGCGCGTCTTGTGGGCGCGGGTATGGCTAAGCAGATGATTTATACGGCGAGAAACATCAAGGCGGACGAGGCATACAGGATAGGTCTTGTAAATGCCGTTTATTCTCAGGAGGAGCTTATGGCGCAGGCTGAAAAGCTGGCGTCAACCATAGCAAAGAATGCTCCGATAGCTGTACGCAACTGCAAAAAGGCAATCAACGAAGGACTTGACGCTGATATGGACGAGGCGATTGTTATCGAGGAGAAGCTTTTCGGCGACTGCTTTGAGACAGAGGATCAGAAATACGGCATGGCATTTTTCCTGGACAAGAACAAGGAAAAGGTTAAGGAGCCGTTCAAGAACTGTTAATATTTTTCGGGTAAACGCAGATTACATTTGCGTTTACTTGTGATTTATGACAATAGAAAATTTTTAAAATGCGTTTTCTGTTGTATAAAAACATATTAAAAAAGAGGAGGAATTACAAAAATGAAGGTAGGTATTATCGGCGCGGGAACAATGGGTTCAGGCATTGCGCAGGCATTTGCCATGACAGACGGATATGAGGTCTGCTTATGTGATATCAAGCAGGAGTTTGCAGACGGCGGCAAGGCTAAGATTTTAAAAAATCTTAATTTCCTCGTAGGCAAGGAAAAAATTACGCAGGAGAAGGCTGACGCGATAGCAAACAAGATTGTCACAGGCTTAAAGGACATCTGTACAGACTGCGACCTTGTTATCGAGGTTGCGCCTGAAAAGATGGAATTAAAGAAGACAACCTTTAAGGAACTGCAGGAGATTGTAAAGCCTGATTGTATTTTCGCGACAAACACATCTTCACTTTCCATCACGGAAATGGGCGCGGGACTTGACCGTCCGCTGGTTGGCATGCACTTCTTTAATCCTGCCGACAGGATGAAGCTGGTTGAAGTTATTGCGGGCGCGAATACGCCTGCTGATTTGGTAGAGAAGATCAAGAGCATTGCGGCAGAAATCGGCAAGACGCCTGTTGAAGTAAACGAGGCGGCAGGCTTTGTTGTAAACAGGATTTTGATTCCTATGATTAACGAGGCGATTAATGTATATGCGGCAGGCGTTGCAAGCGTAGAGGATATTGACGTGGCAATGCAGCTTGGCGCAAACCATCCGATGGGACCTCTGGCTCTTGGAGATTACATTGGGCTGGACATCGTGCTTGCGATTATGGAGGTAATTTACGCGGAAACAGGCGATTCCAAGTATGCGCCGTCACCGCTTCTTAGAAAGATGGTAAGGGCCGGCAAGCTTGGCAAAAAGACAGGCAAGGGCTTTTATGATTACAGCAAGTAATTATGCGGCAATAAATAAACTGGCATATATTTAATATATTGATATGGAGGAGTAAAAACATGGATTTTACATTAAGTAAAGAGCATGAGATGGCGAGAACTCTTTTCAAAGAGTTTGCCGAAAAAGAGGTAAAGCCTCTTGCAATCGAGGTTGACGAGACAGAGGAGTTTCCGAGAGCCACTGTAGAGAAGATGGCTAAGGCGGGTTTCCTCGGCATTCCCATTCCAAAGGAGTACGGCGGACAGGGCTGCGATGTTATGACATATGTTATGTGCGTTGAGGAGCTTGCGAAGGTCTGCGGCACTACGGCGGTTATCGTGTCTGCGCATACTTCCCTCTGCTGCGATCCCATTCTCACATACGGCACAGAGGAGCAGAAGCAGAAATACCTTCCCGACCTTGCAAGCGGCAGGAAGATTGGCGCTTTTGGTCTTACAGAGCCAGGCGCGGGCACTGATGCTCAGGGGCAGCAGACAAAGGCTGTGCTTGACGGCGACGAGTGGGTATTGAACGGTTCAAAGATTTTCATTACAAACGGCAAAGAGGCAGACGTTTATGTTATTTTCGCCATTACAGGCATGGTTGAAAAGCGCGGCAGAATGACAAAGGAAATTTCAGCATTTATAGTAGAGAAGGGCACTCCTGGTTTCTCATTCGGTACGAAGGAGAAGAAAATGGGTATCCGAGGTTCTTCTACATATGAGTTGATCTTTACGGATTGTCGCATACCCAAGGAGAATATTCTTGGACAGCAGGGCAAGGGCTTCAATATAGCAATGCATACGCTTGACGGCGGACGTATCGGTATCGCTGCACAGGCTCTTGGCATTGGCGAGGGCGCGCTTGACAGGACTATTGCATATGTCAAGGAGAGAAAGCAGTTTGGGCGCGCTATTGGAGCATTCCAGAATACGCAGTTCCAGATTGCCGATATGGCGACAAAGGCGCAGGCGGCTCAGCTGCTTGTTTACAAGGCTGCTATGACAAAGGACCAGTACACAAAGGATCACAAGACTTCTTACAGCGTAGAGGCTGCGCAGGCTAAGCTTTATGCTGCCGAGATGGCTATGGAGGTTACTACAAAGGCAGTACAGCTCCACGGCGGCTACGGCTATACGAGAGAGTATGAAGTAGAGCGTATGATGAGAGACGCTAAGATTACCGAGATTTACGAGGGTACAAGCGAAGTGCAGAGAATGGTAATTTCATCAAATCTTTTAAAATAAAAAACTAAGCACTTCTAAGCGTATTAAGTTTTTAAAAGAGCGCAAAGGCAGCGTTCTTTCGTTAAACGATTAAAGACTATAAAATATAAGGAGAATAAACATGAAAGTTGTAGTATGTGTAAAACAGGTACCTGATACAAAGGGTGGCGTTAAGTTTAATCCTGACGGTACACTTGATAGAGCTGCCATGCTGACTATTATGAATCCTGATGACAAGGCCGGACTTGAAGCGGCTTTGAGATTAAAGGATAAGTATGGCGCAGAGGTTACAGTAGTTACTATGGGACTTCCCAAGGCGGAGGAGGTTCTCAGGGAGGCGCTTGCCATGGGCGCTGACAAGGGTATTCTTGTGACGGACAGAGTGCTTGGCGGAGCCGATACATGGGCGACATCACAGACGATTGCAGGCGCAATCCGCAGTCTTGAATATGATTTAATCATCACGGGCCGTCAGGCTATCGACGGCGATACGGCGCAGGTTGGCCCTCAGATTTCCGAGCATCTTGGCATTCCTGTAATATCATATGCGCAGAATATTGAGATAGAAGGCGACAGCGTTATCGTAGAGCGTCAATATGATGACAGATATCATGTATTAAAGGCTAAAATGCCTTGCCTTATCACGGCGCTTGCAGAGCTGAACGAGCCGCGTTATATGACGCCGGGCGGTATCTTTGACGCTTACAAGGCTGAGATAACCACATGGGGCAGAGCGGATTTGAAGGACGTAGATGATTCAAACCTTGGCTTAAAGGGTTCTCCTACACAGATTGCGAGAGCGTCTGACAAGGTAAGAAAAGGACAGGGCGAGAAGGTTACGCTTGATCCGTCTGAGTCAGTTGCGTACATTATAGACAAGCTCAAAACAAGACATGTAATCTAAGAGCAAATTTTCTTATGGATTTTGAGGTTCCGCAGAATGGAGGATTAAAATAATGAATTTAGAAGAATATAAAGGAGTGTTTGTCTTTGCCCAGCAGGTAGATAACAAGGTGAGCAGCATTGCGCTTGAACTGATTGGCGAGGGCAAAAGACTTGCAGAAAAATTAGCGACACAGGTAACGGCTGTTTTGGTCGGAAGCGAAGTAAAGGGGCTTGCAGACGAGCTTGCTGCATACGGCGCGGATAAGGTTATCGTGGTAGACGATCCCGAGTTAAAGGAGTACAGGACAGAGCCTTATGCCCATGCTTTGGCATCTGTTATTCAGAAATATAAGCCCGAGATATTGCTTGTAGGCGCTACGGCTATAGGACGTGACCTTGGCCCGAGAGTGTCAGCGAGAGTACATACAGGTCTTACGGCTGACTGTACCTCACTTGAGATAGGCGATTTCCCTATCAATCCTGTACCAGGCAAGGAGCAGAAGCACAATCAGCTTCTTATGACGCGCCCCGCGTTTGGCGGCAACACGATTGCCACAATCGCATGCCCTGATTTCCGTCCCCAGATGGCGACGGTACGTCCCGGCGTTATGCAGAAGCTTCCGAAGAACGAGGGCGCAAAGGCGGATATTGAGGAGTTTAATCCTGGATTTACACCCGACAACAAGTATGTCGAGATAGTAAAGGTGGTTAAAAACCTTACAGATACAGTTGATATCATGGATGCGAAAATCCTTGTATCAGGCGGGCGCGGTGTAGGAAGCCCTGAGAATTTCAAGCTTCTTGACGACCTTGCGGCTGCTATCGGAGGTACGGTAAGCTGCTCGCGCGCGGTAGTTGACGCAGGCTGGAAGAGCAAGGAGCTGCAGGTAGGACAGACAGGCAAGACAGTCCGCCCCAATGTTTACTTTGCAATCGGTATTTCAGGCGCTATCCAGCATTTGGCAGGAATGGAGGAGTCTGATATCATTATCGCAATCAACAAAGACGAGACAGCTCCTATCTTTGATGTAGCTGACTATGGCATTGTAGGCGATTTGAACAAGATTGTTCCTATGCTGACAGAGCAGATTAAGGCTGAGATGGCGGCAAAGAACTAACTGGCAGCATAAAAAACCTCCGAGGAATGTTTTCATAATATTTTGAAAAATATTTCCTTTCGGGGGTTTTTTTGCCGATAAATATAATGTATAATGATATTATGCTTAATAGGCGGTTGCAAAATATTTTCTAAGCCATTTGATTTGTGTGAAATATACAGCACACTGGTGTTCAATATAATGGGATTTGCAGCGGACAGTTGCTTATTTTGTATATTTCATCTAATCTTTAGGCTGCTGAATGAATTTTTGTAAATGACTATTGTATTTAAAGGATAAGGAGATATAAGTAAATGGCACTTACTGAAACAAACAGTTACACTATCAATGACGTATTTGATTTGCCTGACGGACAGAGGGCTGAGCTTATTGACGGAAGGGTTTATTATATGTCGCCTGCAACGAGGAAGCATCAGCGCATTGTGGGCGAGCTTTTTGCGACAATCCGCGAATACATAAAGCGCAATAACAACAACAGATGCGAGGTTGATATAGCGCCATTTGCTGTGTTCCTTGACGGCGACAACAAGACGTATGTGGAGCCGGACATAAGCATAATATGTGATTTAAACAAGCTTGACGATAAGGGCTGCAACGGCGCGCCTGACTGGATAATCGAGGTGGTTTCGCCCGCAAGCAGAAGGATAGATTACACCACGAAGCTTTTTAAATACAGGAGTGCAGGCGTGCGTGAGTATTGGATTGTCGATGAGGAGAAAAGCAGGGTCATGGTATATAACTTTACGCTTGACGAGATGAACGAGTACAGCTTTTCGGAGGATATTCCCGCGAAACTGTTTAATGATTTTACGATACGCATTTCAAATTTGGAATTATAAAAATGACGGAAAAATCAAAGGTTGAGATGCCATGGGCAGTGAATTTTAGAATGTCATAAATGAGGATATTACCAATCAGGAGAGTAAAACCGGTATAAAAACCGGCAAAGGACAAATTGTGATAAAAGGCTTGCAAATGCAGGTCGTATAACGTATAATAGGCTTAATGAAAATTAAGGCGGTTAGAGCCTTATTGATTTGGATTCGATTATCCGTATTTTATAAGTTGGTTACTATAAACCATGTACGTTTTCGTACAACCCGCTTGTGAAAATCAATAAGAGTAGTAAAAGTAAACTTTCTTGCTATATAGACTCTAATCACCCTACTGTAAAAGCCATGTTTTTATTATAATGCGGCAAATAGTGTGAAGATATTGACGAGTGGAAATCGAAAGAGATGTCCACTCGTTTTTTGCTTAATAAATTTAAAGAGGTTACGTCAGCTATGGAGAGCAAATTGAAATTATATGGTTTTAACAATCTTACGAAGTCGTTAAGCTTTAATATTTATGATGTGTGCTATGCAAAAAGCGAGAGGGAGCAGCACGATTATATTGCCTATATCGACGAGCAGTATAATTCAGAGCGTCTTACAAAGATTTTGTTTCATGTTACGGAAATGATAGGCGCGCATGTGCTGAACGTGTCCAAGCAGGATTATGAGCCGCAGGGCGCGAGCGTGACCTTTCTTATAGCGGAGTCAAATATGATACCTGCGGGGCATAAAAGTGCGGCGAGTGCGGCGCTGACCTATAAGGACACGCTGAAGCTTACGAATCACAATGATGAGATAGTGGCGCATTTGGACAAGAGCCATATCACTGTGCATACATATCCGGAGTATCATCCTGAGACGAATATCGCGACGTTCAGGGTGGATATTGACGTGGCGACATGCGGGGAGATTACGCCGCTTAGCACGCTTGATTACCTGATTGGCAGCTTTGATTCGGATATTATTACTATGGATTATCGTGTGAGGGGGTTTACGCGTAATGTGGAGGGCAGAAAGCTTTTCATGGATCACAAAATTACCTCTATACAGGATTATATTGATAAAGCTGTGCTTGAAAGATACGATGTGATGGATATAAACATATATCAGGCAAATATTTTCCACACGAAAATGCTTATTAAGGAGATTGATTTGCAGAACTACCTGTTTAATTCGGATATATACGAGATTGCGCCGAAGGCAAGACTTGAAATCAGCAATAATTTGAGGCAGGAAATGATTGAAATTTTCAGCGGAGAAAATATTTATTGAACAAGCGGCGTAGGATGAATGTGGATTTGGATATAAGGAGGGGTCGCATGGGAGCGTTGAATCAGTCGAGGGCGCCTGTCTTGGAGGCGTTGGAGGAAATGAAACGGAACAGACTCGTGCCATTTGACGTGCCAGGGCATAAGCGGGGGAAAGGCAATTCTGACCTTATGCAGTTTTTGGGTGAAAAGTGCCTTTCTGTGGATGTTAATTCAATGAAAATGCTCGACAATCTGTGTCACCCTGTTTCTGTGATCAAGGAGGCTGAGGAGCTTGCGGCGGATGCGTTTGGCGCGGCGCATGCTTTTTTTATGGTGGGCGGCACGACGTCGGCAGTGCAGAGCATGGTGCTTTCGGTGTGCAAACGGGGGGATAAGCTTATTTTGCCCAGAAATGTGCATAGAAGCGTGATAAATGTTATGATTTTGTGCGGAGCCGTGCCTGTATATGTCAATCCTGATATGAACCATGAGCTGGGGATTTCGCTGGGGATGCGTGTGAGCGAAGTGGAAAAGGCGATTGCCGAAAATCCTGACGCGAAGGCTATTTTAATCAATAATCCGACTTACTATGGTGTCTGTTCAAACCTTAAGGCGATAACAAGGCTGGCGCACAGCCATGGGATGAGGGTTCTAGTTGATGAAGCGCATGGAGCGCATTTTTATTTTGACAGGGATTTGCCAATGACAGCGATGGAGGCGGGAGCGGATATGGCTGCTGTGAGTATGCACAAGTCGGGCGGTTCGCTGACACAATCGTCATTTTTGCTTATCGGACCTGATATGAGCAAGGGACATGTAAGACAGATAATTAATCTTACCCAGACGACAAGCGGATCGTATCTGCTGCTGTCAAGCCTTGATATTTCCAGAAGAAATATGGCATTGAACGGTCAGGAAATTTTTGGCAAGGTCAAGGATATGGTTGAGTACGCGCGAAAAGAGATTAATCAGATAGGGGATTATTACGCGTATTCGAAGGAGCTTGTAAACGGTGATTCGGTCTATGATTTTGATATAACTAAGCTGTCTGTCAATACGCTAAAGGTGGGGCTTGCGGGCATTGAGGTTTATGATTTGCTGCGGGACGAGTATGATATTCAAACAGAGTTTGGTGATATTGGGAATATTTTGGCTTATGTTTCAGTCGGAGACAGACCGAGGGATATTGAACGGCTGGTGAGCGCGCTTGCGGAAATCAGGCGGCTTTACAAGAGGGACAGGACGGGACAGATGACGGCGGAGTATATTAATCCGAGAGTGATTTTTTCGCCGCAGGATGCGTTTTATAGTGAAAAACAGTCGGTTTTGCTGGAAAAATGCAGGGACATGGTGTGCGCGGAGTTTGTGATGTGCTATCCGCCGGGGATTCCGATACTGGCGCCGGGAGAACTGATTACGGAAGAAATTTTAAGATATATTATTTATGCTAAGGAGAAAGGGTGCCAGATGACCGGAATGGAAGATATGGAGTTGAACTCGCTTAATGTGATGAAGGGCATTAGGTCGGGGGAGATTGAGCCGGGGAAGGGAATGAGTTTGAAGGATGCTTGAGACAAAGGATTTGGCACTTGATAAGGCGAAGCTGTCTGATTGGAAGGATATGTATTATAATGTCTGGTCGCGTTGGGAATGCGCGCGTTATATGGCGTGGCGGCTGACGGAAAATGAGGACGAGGCTGTAGAAAGAATGCGAAGGACGATTGAGTTTCAGAAAAATCATGATACATATACTGTCTACGAGAAAGCTTGTATGCGCGCAATCGGGTTTGCGGGAGTGGAACAGATAGCGCCTGCTGCGTATGCCGAAACGGGGATTTGTCTGGGAGCGGATTATTTTAGGCGTGGATATGGGAAACAGATAGTTTTGTGTCTTGTTGATTATTGCAGAGGACTTGGCGCGAGGGAGTTTTTTTATTCGGCGCGTGAGGAAAATGAGGCGGCGAACAGGCTGGCTGTTTCGCTGGGCTTTGCCGTTTCGGGATATGAGGAAAAGACGGATGGCAGGGATGGACACAGGTATAAGCTGGTAAAGTATAGATTGGAGTTATAGGAGGTACAAATTATGCTGCCAATAAGAGCGGAGGCTGAGAGATTGTTGAGCGAGGCTGAGAAATGCAATCCGGGACCATGGGGGAATCATAGCCGAGTTGTGGCACATTGCGCTGAGAAAATAGCAGGCGCGTGTGATGATATGGATTCGGAGAAGGCGTATATATTGGGACTTTTGCATGATATTGGGAGAAAATTCGGGGTAAGGCATCTTGGGCATGTTTCGGACGGGTATACATATATGATGTTGCTGGGATATGACGAGGCGGCGAAAGTTTGTCTTACGCATTCCTTTAATAATCATACGGTGGATGAGTATATCGGGAATTTTGATACGTCTGATGAGGAGCTTAGGCTGATTAGGGAGACTTTAGCGTCTGTTGAGTATGATGATTACGACAGGCTTGTCCAACTGTGCGATTCACTGGCCGGCAGCGAGGGCGTGCTGGACATTGAAGAACGTATGGAGGATGTAAAGCGAAGATACGGCGCATATCCGCAGAAAAAGTGGGATGCGAATATTGTATTGAAGGAATACTTTGAAAAGAAGGCGGGAAATAATATTTATGTGTTGACGGAGAAAGACACATATAGACCATGAAAAAAGGTATGGAGGACTGCTTATATATGGCGTTTGATTACAAGAAGGAATACAAGGAATTTTATATGCCAAAGAACAAGCCTGCGATTGTTGAAGTACCGAAAATGAATTACCAGATGTGATGTGAGCAGGTTAAAGACGGTTATCAGAAATCCGATTAAAAAACGGTAAGCTTTGTTTGCTGTGCCTAAGCTACGGGAAGGATAAAAAGGTGGAAAATCATGTGGGGTTCGGTTTATTTGGTAGTAAGGGATTTTGACAAGTCGGTGTCGTTTTATGAAAAGACACTTGATATGAAGGTGAGCGAGTCAAATGGAAAGCGTTTTGCAGTGTTTAAATGCGAGGGCTTAACTTTGTGCCTGATGAACGGCTATTATGATGATGAAAATCGGGACCATGTCGTCACAAAGGGCGGCTATTGGGAGATGTACGACAATATGAGCAAAATTGCCGACAGTGAAAATACGCGTAAGGTTTTTATCAATCTGGGCGTGGAGGATTTGCAAAAGGAGTATGACAGGATAAAGGCGCTCGGCATCGCAAGGGATTTGACGCCGATACGCTACATCAATGTTTTTGTGCCGTATTGGTATTTTACATTTTCAGACCCTGACGGAAATCCGATTGAGATTACAGGCGGAATGGAGGATTGATATGGAACTGTGGTTCACAGAGAAGCATACAGAGGATGTGAAATTTTCAATACATGTTGACCGCCAACTCTATTCGAGCCAGTCGGAATTTCAGCGGATTGACATTTTTGATTCAAAAGAATTTGGGCGTTTCCTCACGCTTGACGGATATATGATGCTTACGGAAAAGGACGAGTTTATTTATCATGAAATGATAGTGCATGTGCCGATGGCAGTACACCCAAATGTAAAGCGTGCGCTTGTTATTGGCGGAGGCGACGGAGGCGCTGTGAGAGAGCTTGCGCGGTACAAAAATATTGAGCGCATTGATTTGGCGGAGATTGATGAGGAGGTAGTGAAAGCGTGCAGGGAATTTCTGCCTCAGACGGCGTGTGGGTTTGATGACGAGAGAGTGCATATTTATTATGAGGACGGCTTAAAATTCGTGAGGAAATATATTGACGAATACGACCTTATCCTTGTGGATTCGACAGACCCGTTTGGACCGGGCGAGGGACTTTTCACAAAGGAATTTTATGGAAACTGCTATAAGGCGCTAAAGGCTGACGGCATTATGGTAAATCAGCACGAAAGCCCGTTTTATCCCGCGGATGCTTTGGCTATGCAGCGGGCGCATAAGCGCATCGTGGAGTCGTTTCCGATAAGCAAGGTTTATCAGGCGCATATTCCTACATATCCGTCCGGCCATTGGCTGTTTGGCTTTGCGTCCAAAAAATACCACCCGATTTACGATCAAAAGGTCGAGCAGTGGAAAGCGCAGGGGATTAAGACAAGGTATTATAATGAGCAGCTTCATAGAGGGGCGTTTGCCTTGCCGAATTATGTGGAGGAACTTTTGGAAGGGGTGGAAGCGTGAAAAAAAATGTAGAAACCTTTCTGGGCTGCGATGCGGAGTTTGACGAGGCGCGGATTGTGATTTTTGGTGCGCCGTTTGATTCTACGACATCGTACAGACCGGGGACAAGGTTTGCGAGCAGGACTATGCGGGCGGAGTCGTACGGATTGGAAACATACAGCCCGTATCAGGACTTGGACTTGGAGGACGCGAAGGTTTTTGACGGTGGTGATTTGGAGCTTTGCTTTGGCGATGCCGGGCTTGCGCTTGACGACATCAGTAGTTTTACAAAAAAAGTGCTGGCGGGCGGAAAGCTGCCGCTTATGATAGGCGGAGAGCATTTAGTGACGCTTGGCGCGGTAAGGGCTGTGGCGGAAAAATATCCCGATTTGCATGTTATTCATTTCGACGCCCACGCGGATTTGCGTGATGATTATCTTGGCGCGAGGCTTTCGCATGCTTCGGTACTGCGGCGTGTGTGGGACATAGTCGGCGACGGCAGGATTTTCCAGTTCGGCATAAGGAGCGGTGAGCGCGCCGAATTTGAGTGGGGAAAAGAGCATGTCAGCACGCATAAATTTGATTTTGAAGGGCTTGGAGAAACGGTCGGGAAGCTAAAGGGAAAGCCTGTATATTTTACGCTTGATTTGGATGTGCTTGACACTTCCGTATTTCCGGGAACAGGGACGCCGGAAGCCGGGGGAGTCACCTTTTTACAGCTTTTGGATGCCGTTTTAAAGGTGGGCGAGCTCAATATCGTAGGGTGCGACATCAATGAGCTATCACCGCCGCTTGACGCAAGCGGAGCGTCTACGACTGTTGCCTTGAAAGTCTTGAGGGAGCTTATATTAAAACTGGAAGAAAAATATATAAGAGTAAATTAATTTAGTCAAGGGGCTGTCGTATTAAGAAATATGAAAACAAGATATAGTATTATTTGGTTTAGCTACAATACCATATCTTGCACATATAATCCTTATTGCGACAGCCCCGGATTGGAGGAAAAATGGGACGAGCATTGATTATAGGCTGTGGCGGAGTGGCAAGCGTGGCAATTCACAAATGCTGCCAAAACAGCGAGGTTTTTGAGGAGATAATGATAGCAAGCCGCACTAAATCGAAGTGTGACGCGCTGAAGGAAAAGCTGGGCAATGGAAGGACGAAAATACAGACTGCCCGGGTGAACGCCGACGACAAGGATGAGGTAATTGCGCTTATAAAGAGTTTTAAGCCTGATTTAGTTATGAATATTGCCCTGCCGTATCAGGACTTGACGATTATGGACGCATGCCTTGAATGTAAGGTAAATTATATGGATACGGCAAATTACGAGCCTGAAAACATAGAGGAGCCCGAATGGAAGGCGGCATATGAAAAGCGCTGCAAGGAGAAAGGCTTTTCCGCATATTTTGACTATTCGTATCAATGGGCGTACAAGAAAAAATTTGAGGAGGCGGGCATTACCGCGCTTCTCGGTTCGGGCTTCGACCCGGGCGTGACGCAGGTGTACTGTGCTTATGCGCTGAAACACGAGTTTGACGAGATTGACACGATAGACATTCTCGACTGCAACGGCGGAGACCATGGCTATGCCTTTGCGACGAATTTCAACCCTGAAATTAATCTGCGTGAGGTATCGGCGCCGGGCAGCTATTGGGAAAACGGCCGTTGGGTAGAGGTGCCTGCTATGAGCATTAAGCGCGAGTATGATTTTGAAGGCGTCGGCAGAAAGGACATGTACCTGCTTCATCATGAGGAAATCGAGTCGCTTGCGAAAAATATCAAGGGCGTAAAGCGCATACGCTTTTTTATGACCTTTGGGCAAAGCTACCTTGACCATATGAGATGCCTTGAGGATGTCGGGATGCTTTCGACGGTGCCGATAAATTATGAGGGAAAAGAGATTGTGCCTATCCAATTTTTGAAGGCGCTTCTGCCTGACCCCGCAAGCTTAGGACCGCGTACTAAGGGCAAGACGAATATCGGCTGTATTTTTACGGGGAAAAAAGATGGAAAAGAAAAAAAGTATTATCTCTACAATATCTGCGACCATCAGGAGTGTTTCAGGGAGGTAGGTTCCCAGGCGGTTTCCTACACGACCGGCGTACCCGCGATGGTTGGCGCTATGATGCTGCTTACCGGCAAATGGAACAAGGCGGGCGTTTATACGGCGGAGGAGTTTAACCCTGACCCGTATATGGAGGCGCTGAATGTCTGGGGACTGCCATGGAAAGAAAGCCGCGAGCCTGTGCTTGTAGAATAGGGGAGTAAAAATCGCCCTATTAATGGTAAGATTGGCGTTTAGGCGCTTATTGCCGTAGATGTAAAATCATGTATGTTTTTTAATAATGTTAGCTGATACGGCAGCTCAAATATAAATATATACCCATGGGGCTGCCGCACTAATGATTAAGCATACAAGATATGGTATTATACTCAAATCAAATGATACTATATCCTGCGTTTATGTTCCTTAGTGCGACAGCCCCATGTCGGGCGCATGCCATACATTTGCCGAGCGCATGTGCGTTTGAAAAAGGCGTATATTTATTAGGCAATTGAAAAATGTGTTCTAAATTCTATGTTGTCGAATAGAGTTTCGCAAATACCCGGTATATTTATATTTGAGCAGAGCCATAAGCTGATATCTTAATTTCTACGGTTAGAAATCAAATCCAAATAAAAATTAGCAGATGTCATAGAAATATATGGTATAATCCACAAAAGCGCAATTCCGCAGGTTACGCTGCTGATTAATATAATCGGCACAAAGCTTGCCATCAGCAGAAAATACCTTCCCTTGTTTCCTTTCATAACAGCCACGCTCTTTCTAAGAATTTCCCCCGCGGACAAATTCGGAAAATCAAGAATCATATAATACACAGGAAAAAACGCCAGCGTCGCAATAAAGTAAACAAGCGCGCAAATCATCGTTACGGCATAAAATGACATAAATGCCCCATAGACGGCCATAAGCTCATTAGAATCAGTTATTTTTGAATAATCAATTGTAAGTAAATCCTTCTGCATAATATCACAGGGAATCATACAGACAGACTGAATGACCGCCAGAACAACCCCAACCCTGATGCACTTGTCGGGATTATTTTTAAACGCATAAAATAAATCAGAAATCCTGCACTCCATATTGCATGCCGCATGCAGATGCAGCAGGCACATACCCGTCTGCAGCACAGCCGAAATCAGCTGAACCATAAATGTCACCACATAATTAATCACATACATTACAGGCGTAGATGTCGGAATAATCGCAGCGACGAGATACAGCGCCGCATAAGTAATCAAATTTGACAAGACCATAGCGCCGATAAGCACTCCGAACTTCCCGCTCATCTGAATACGCGCCAGCCGTTTAAGCTCCGCAAAACTTTTATAATTTTCCATAAAAACTCCCATCTGCCCGTCTTGACAGGCATTAAAATCATTAGCCTTCGACTTGAAGATTCAGCCATTACCATAAATGACCGAAATTTTAAATTGATTATTTAATAATACCACCTTTGAAATAATAACACAAGACAAAAAGCCTTGAATAAAACTCGTCTTTGGAATATAATAAATAAGTTAGAAAAATACTGAAAAGAGGGAAACACTTATTTATGGACATTATACTCAAATTAAAAGAAGAATTAAACGTGGAAAAATGGCAGGTAGAGGCAGCAGTAAAACTTATAGATGAAGGCAACACCATACCGTTTATCTCACGATACCGCAAGGAAGTAACAGGCTCGCTTAACGACGAGGTGCTGCGAAACCTGAACGAGCGTCTGGGATATCTTAGAAATCTCGAAGAAAAGAAAGAACAGGTGCTCGGCAGCATAGAAGAACAGGGCAAGCTCACAGACGAGTTAAAGGAAAAAATTCTTGCCGCTGAAACAATGGTAGCGGTAGATGACTTGTACCTTCCATACCGTCCCAAGAGAAAGACAAGGGCAAGCGTTGCCAAGGAGCGCGGCCTTGACGGTCTTGCAGACATAATCCTTGCACAGACCACGCAGAAAAGCCTCATAGAAGAAGCCGAGAGCTACGTCAATCCCGAAAAGGAAGTAAAAAACGTAAAAGAGGCAATCCAAGGCGCAATGGACATCATAGCCGAGTCAATTTCCGACAACGCCGATTACAGAGCGTACATACGCGAGGCAACCTTTGAGGAGGGCAAAATCACAAGCCAGGCAAAAGACGAGAAAGCCCAAAGCGTATATGAAATGTACTACGCATTCGAGGAGGCAGTAAACAAAGTAGCAGGACACAGAGTATTGGCATTAAACAGGGGAGAAAACGAAAAAGTACTCACAGTAAAAATAGAAGCGCCAGAGGAGCGCATCATCCGCTACCTTGAAACAAAAATAATAACAAGCGACAACGAAAACACCACGCCCGCATTAAAGGAGACGATCCTTGACAGCTACCAGCGCCTCATCGCCCCCGCAATCGAGCGCGATATCAGAAATGAGCTCACGGAAAAGGCAGAAGACGGCGCAATAGCAGTATTCGGCAAAAATTTAGAGCAGCTCCTTATGCAGCCGCCAATCACAGGCAAGGTAGTCTTAGGCTGGGACCCCGCATTCAGGACAGGCTGCAAGCTTGCCGTAGTCGATGCCACAGGCAAGGTGCTTGACACCAAGGTGATCTACCCCACAGCGCCCCAGAACAAGGTCGAGGAATCAAAAAAGGAGCTTAAAAAGCTCATAGAAAAATATAACGTAAGCCTTATATCAGTAGGCAACGGCACAGCCTCACGCGAATCCGAGCAGGTAATAGTAGAACTCATAAAGGAGCTTGACAGGCCAGTCCAGTACGTTATAGTAAACGAGGCAGGCGCGTCGGTATACTCTGCCAGCAAGCTTGCCACGGAGGAGTTTCCTAATTTTGACGTAGGACAGCGCAGCGCCGCATCAATCGCAAGACGCCTTCAGGACCCGCTTGCCGAGCTGGTAAAAATCGATCCGAAATCAATAGGCGTAGGCCAGTACCAGCACGATATGAACCAGAAAAAGCTAAGCGACGCACTAAACGGAGTTGTAGAGGATTCCGTAAACAAAGTAGGCGTAGACCTGAACACAGCCTCAGCCTCACTTTTGGAATACATCTCAGGCATAAACAAGACAATCGCTAAAAATATAGTTGACTACCGCGAGCAGAACGGCAGATTTGTCAACAGAAAACAGCTCCTGAAAGTAGCAAAGCTAGGTCCCAAGGCATACGAACAGTGCGCAGGCTTTATGCGCATATCAGACGGCGATAATCCGCTTGACGCCACAAGCGTACACCCTGAGTCCTATGACGCTGCCCTGAAACTTTTGGAAAAGCTGGGCATTTCTATGGAAGAATTAAAGGAAATACAAAAAAGGTCAGCGCAGGCAAAAACGCAAAAGCCCCAAAAGCCAAAGAACGACAGCAAAAATAAAAAGAACAGCAAAGGCATAGTAATCAAAAACACAAACACAGCAATGGGCAAAGCCTTAGCAGCGGCAATGGGCGGAGCAGTCCTTGAAGCTCAGACGACGGATAAAAATGACATAAGTGTCATAAATGACACAAATGTCACAAACGGACAAGCCGCAGGCAGCCTTGAAAAACGCGTGAAGGACAAGAAAAAAATGGCTCAGGAGCTTGGCATAGGCGAAATTACCCTCACCGACATACTAAAGGAGCTTGAAAAGCCCGCCCGCGATCCAAGAGCGGATATGCCCGCCCCGATACTTAGAAGCGACGTGCTGGATATGAAGGATTTAAAGCAGGGAATGATATTAAAGGGCACAGTCAGAAACGTAATCGACTTTGGCGCGTTTGTTGACATAGGCGTGCATCAGGACGGACTTGTCCACATATCACAGATGACGGACAAGTACATCAAGCACCCTCTTGAAGCGGTAAGCGTAGGCGATATAGTAGACGTCAAGGTGCTTGATGTAGACCTTGGCAAAAAACGCATATCACTCACAATGAAGTTAAATGACAAATAAAATCCAAACAGCAACGCACCAAAAAACGCAGAAAGGCAGGAGCCTCAGATGGAAATAGAATTTGACGTAAAAGTAACAGCGTCTGCACTTTATGATTACCTTTTATACCATACCTTCAAAAGCGCTTCAGGAATGTTGGGTACAATTGTCGGCGCTCTTATGATAGTAGTTTTTGCCGCGACAAAATATCCGATATATCTGATTGCAGGCATAGTCCTTATACTATACCTGCCCTGCACCCTGTTTGTCAGGGCAAACCGACAGGCTCAGAACAACCCCGCGTTCAAAAAGCCGCTTCATTACAAAATGACAGACGAAGGCATAAGCGTAGCGCAGGGCGAAAATGAGGAAAGCCAAAGCTGGGAAAGCTGCGTAAAGGCAGTGTCAACCAACAAAAGCATAATCCTCTACACCTCAAAATCAACCGCCTCAATCTTTCCCAAAAGTGATTTAGGCGAAAAAAAAGACGCGGTAATACAAATGATTTCAACCCATATGCCGCCTAAAAAGGTAAAAATAAAATAAAAGCGTGAGAAGAAATTCTAATCACTCACAGCAATGGCTGTTTCGTGAAGAATTTCTAAATCTCACGCGGAAAACGCAAAGGCGGCGTTTTTCACGATTTTATGATTAAATGGAGATTGAAATGAAGGTAATAGAAACTTACAGTTCAGAGGAGACTTTTGAAGCAGGCAGGGCGATTGGGAAGGCAGCAAAGGCAGGCGACATCTACACCTTAGACGGTGATTTAGGCGCAGGAAAGACAGTGTTTACAAAAGGAGTAGCCGCAGGACTTTCCATAAAGGAGCACGTAAACAGCCCCACATTTACCATAATCCAGCAGTACGACACAGGCAGGCTTCCTCTGTATCATTTTGACGTCTACCGTATAGGCGACATAGAGGAAATGGACGAGATAGGCTACGAGGATTATTTTTATGGAAACGGCGTCTGCATTATAGAGTGGGCGCATCTGATAAATGAGCTCATTCCAGAAAACGCCGCGCGCATAACCATAGAAAAAAATCCCGAAAAGGGCTTTGATTACCGCAAAATTACGATTTATTAGATTTGGAGGCTATATGAAAATTCTTGCACTTGACAGCTCAGGCTTAGTCGCGTCTGCAGCGATCATAGACAACGGGCTCACAATCGCGGAATATTCCGTAAACTATAAAAAGACACATTCCCAAACCCTGCTCCCAATGCTTGACGAAATCAAAAAAATGACAGAGCTGGACCTGTCAACATTGGATGCAGTAGCCATAGCAGCAGGCCCTGGCTCATTTACAGGGCTTAGGATAGGCTCAGCGACGGCAAAAGGACTTGCCCTCGCGCTGAATATTCCAATCATACCCGTACCCACGCTCGACGCACTCGCATATAATTTATACGGGAGCGATAAGCTCATATGCCCTCTTATGGACGCCCGCAGAAATCAGGTGTACACAGGCTTATACGAATTTAAAGACAGCAAGCTCTGCATCCTTGAAAAGCAGTGCGCGGCGGACATAGCGGAAATATCAGAAAAAATAAACGCACTAAACCGCGAAACAATATTTTTAGGCGACGGCAGCACAGTCTACGCCGAAAAATTAAATGACCTGATAAAAGTAAAATTCACCTTCGCCCCCGCAAGCTGCAACAGACAGCGCGCGGCGTGCGTAGGCGCATTGGGCGAGGAGCTTTTCAAAAACGGCATAAGCCAGACCGCCGCCGAACACGCCCCCGAATATCTAAGGCTGTCACAGGCAGAAAGGGAACGGCTTGGGTGACAAAGCCAAGGTAACGCCTATGAAATACAAAATACGCCTTATGCAGGAGGCAGACCTCGACGCAGTCACGCGTTTAGAGGCAAGCTGCTTTTCTATGCCATGGACATACAGTGACTTCAAGGACATACTCACAAATCCCAACAGAATTTACCTGCTCGCCGAGCTTGAAAGTGAAAATGTGCCGCAAAAAAATATAATCGGAGGCTGCGTTTTGACCGATATAATAGGTGAAGGGGAAATTTCAAACGTCGCAGTGTCTAAAGCTTGCAGAGGCAATCACATAGCGCAGAATCTTCTCACAAAACTGATGGAAATCGGCGCAGCGCAGCGAAACATCACAGCCTTCACGCTTGAAGTAAGGAGCAGAAACACCCCAGCGATAAATTTATACAAAAAGCTGGGATTTAAAAGCGAAGGCATAAGACCGAATTTTTATGATAAACCCAAAGACGACGCCATAATAATGTGGAAAAGAAATAACAACAAATAAATGAAAGGCGGTTGATTAAAATACTAGACATATGTTTACTCGGCACAGGCGGAATGATGCCCCTGCCCTACAGGTGGCTCACCTCGCTCATGGCAAGATACAACGGCACAGGCATATTGATAGATTGCGGCGAGGGCACCCAGATAGCCATGAAGGAAAAAGGCTGGAGCCCCAAGCCCATTGACATAATGTGCTTTACCCACTATCACGCAGACCACATATCAGGGCTTCCTGGCATGCTCCTCACCATGGGCAACGCAGAAAAAACAACCCCGCTTTTGATGATAGGCCCCAAAGGGCTTACCCGTGTGGTGAACGCGCTCAGGGCAGTAGCCCCAGAGCTTCCCTTTGAGCTTGAATTTATGGAAATAACAGAGCCAAAGCAGACATTTGAATTTGACGGCTTCAAAATAGAAGCCTTCCGCGTAAACCACAACGTAACCTGCTACGGCTACAGCATTATAATAGAGAGAAAAGGCAAATTCCAGCTTGATAAAGCGCTTGCGCTTGGCATCGACAGGCGTTTCTGGAACCGCCTGCAAAAAGGCGAAACCTTGGAAATAGACGGCAAAACCTACACGCCCGATATGGTACTCGGCGCTCCCAGAAAAGGAATAAAAGTCACCTACTGTACAGACTCCCGCCCCACAGACAGCATAGCCCAAAACGCAAAAAACGCCGATTTATTTATATGCGAAGGGATGTACGGCGAGCCCGACAAACAGGAAAAAGCAAAGGAATACAAGCACATGACCTTTTACGAGGCGGCAGAGCTTGCGCGTCAGGCAGACGCATCAAAGCTTTGGCTTACCCACTATTCACCGTCGCTTTCACACCCCGAAGACTACAAAAACGAAGTCCGCGCGATATTTCCCAATACTCACATAGCGCGTGACGGCTGGAGCGAGGAGCTTTCATTCGAGGACGAGGAAGGCGAGCTGTAAAATCCGAAAGGAGGAAAGATTATGTCAAAAGTAAAAACAGCCATTGTAATAGTAATAGCCATAGCGCTTATCGGAGGATATTATTTTTATCTGTCAAATAAAAACCAAAAGGAAGACGAGCTTACAGTCACGGCAGTCCAGAATGTAATAATGCGCGATTTGGAGACAAACTATCCCCCCACGCCCAAGGAAGTAGTAAAATACTACAGCGAGCTTGCCAAATGCCTGTATAACGAGCAGTACACAGACGAGCAGCTTACGCAGATGGCGGATAAGCTTCTTGACATATATGATGACGAGCTTGCGCAAAATAACCCGCGCGAGCAGTACATCAAAGATTTGGAAAAAGAAGTTGAAGGCTTTAAGTCGGAGGGTAATTCGATAGTTTCCTATACACCGTCCTCATCTACAGATGTAGAAAAGTATATGCACGAGGGCAGGGAATGTGCCGCCATGTACTGCATATATACGATAAAAAACGGTACGCACACCACATCATCCCAACAAGAGTTTATACTTCGCAAGGATACGCAGTCAGGTCACTGGAAAATTCTCGGCTTTAGTGTAACAAATCCTTCAAAATAGGCAAAAAAAGCAAATCCTAAGCAAAACGAAAGGAAAATATGGAAACAAACAACGATGTTCTCATACTGGCTATAGAAAGCTCCTGCGACGAGACGGCAGCGGCAGTCGTAAGAAACGGGCGCGAAGTTCTCTCAAACATTATTTTTTCACAAATAGACCTTCACACCATTTACGGCGGCGTAGTGCCGGAAATAGCCTCAAGAAAGCACATAGAAAAAATAAACCAGGTCATACAGGAGGCGCTTGACAAGGCAGAAGTTACATTGGACGACATCACAGCCATCGCCGTCACTTATGGCCCCGGTTTAGTCGGCGCGCTTTTAGTCGGCGTATCGGTAGCAAAGGCAATAAGCTTCGCTACAGGCAAGCCGCTTGTCGGCGTACATCACATAGAAGGCCACATCAGCGCCAATTTCATAGAAAATAAAGACCTAGAACCGCCATTTGTCTGCCTCGTTGTATCGGGAGGACATACACATCTTGTTGTGGTAAAGGATTATGGCGAATACGAAATTTTAGGCTATACGCGAGATGACGCCGCAGGCGAGGCGTTTGACAAGGTAGCGCGCGCCATCGGTCTGGGTTATCCGGGTGGTCCCAAAATAGATAAGCTTTCAAAGGAAGGAAACGCAGACGCAATAAGCTTTCCGCGTGCAAAAGTAGACAGCTCAGAGTATGATTTTAGTTTTAGTGGGCTGAAATCAGCGGTACTCAATTACTTAAATTCATGTGAAATGAAAAACATAAAGGTAAATACGGCGGATGTGGCGGCCTCTTTCCAAAAGGCTGTTATAGATGTACTTGTCGAACACTCCATTGCAGCAGTCAAACAATACGGCTTTACCAAATTTGCCATAGCGGGTGGAGTGGCATCAAACTCTGCACTAAGGTCAGCGTTTGAGCAGGAATGTAAAAAAAGACGTATCGAATTTTTTCACCCTTCTCCCATACTCTGTACAGACAACGCCGCAATGATAGGGACGGCAGGATATTACGAATATATAAAGGGCACGCGCAGCGGCTATGACCTAAACGCAATCCCAAACTTAAAGCTAGGAGAAAGATAAATGAACACCACAGCAATAGTCCTTGCAGCAGGACAGGGAAAACGCATGAGAAGCGCCACCCACAAGCAGTACCTTCTAATAAAAGGCAGACCTGTTTTGTATTATTCGCTAAAAGCATTTGAGGATAGCTTCATAGATAATATAGTGCTCGTTACAGGAAAAGGCGAGCAGGACTTTTGCCAAAAAGAAATAATTCAAAAATACAATTTCAAAAAGGTTACAGTCATAACGGAAGGCGGTAAGGAACGCTATCATTCTGTGGCATACGGTCTGCGTGCAATAAAATGGGCATGCGATTATGTGTTTATCCACGATGGCGCGCGCCCCTTTATAGACAATGAAATACTTACGCGTGCCCTGAATGAAGTAAAGCTTTCAGGCGCGTGCGTGACGGGCATGCCTGTAAAAGACACAGTGAAAATCGCCGATGATACCCGGTATGTCGCAAGCACTCCGTCGCGCTCGCTCGTATGGCAAATCCAAACACCGCAGGTATTTGAGAAAGACCTTATTACAGACGCATATGAAAAGCTGTTAGTCAATGAAGAAAGGCTTATTGCAGACGGCATAAGCATAACGGATGACGCGATGGTTGTAGAATATTTTTCAGATAAAAAGATAAAGTTAACAGAGGGCTCATATAAAAACATAAAGATTACCACCCCCGAGGATTTGAAAATAGCCCAAATTCTTCTTGACGCTTAATTGGTAAGAAACTTGATTTTACGGTGTTTTTGGCTAAATTCAATTTTTAAAAATATCTGTTGAAAAAAAGTTTGAAAATTTTTGAAAAAAGTTGTTGACAAAATATCAGTGTTTGTCTATAATAGATTTTGCACTGCTGATGAAAGCAATAAAAAAAGCGAGTAAGCAGTTATAAATTTAATAACAGTTGTGGAGAGGTATCGAAGTGGTCATAACGAGGCGGTCTTGAAAACCGTTTGCCTTCACGGGCGCGTGGGTTCGAATCCCACCCTCTCCGTTTTTATTTCTGCCAATGCAGGGATAAAAAGCACCTTGACAAATAAACAGTAATGCAGACCTGAAAATTCTAAGAGAAAGAAAAATAGAAGTTCAGAGAACAAAAA
>CANQSB010000029.1 GCA_947626435.1 uncultured Lachnospiraceae bacterium
AACCTCCTGTGCGTCCATGTATGTGTCATTTACACTTAGAATTATGCACTCCACCTTGCGGAACCGTACTCCACGCCATGCCGGAACTTCTTGGCATTCTTGGCTTTGAAATACACTGCAAGCCTCAAAGCAGCGCCGCAGCATACCCCGATCAACAGGTCTTTCGGATGAAAGCTCGGCAGGGGATCAGCAAACAGCCCGTTCATTCCCTCCATGACCGCCATCATCTTTGCGGAAGCGTCCTGCCCCGGCGATACCCGCCACAGCCACGCCATCTTGTCGCAGAAATATCCGGCAAGCACATAAGGCAGGCTCATCAGGACAAGCTTCTTTTTGTCGATGTTCCCGGTCTTTGCCTTTAGGCTCTTTGGAATGGCTTTCAGATCTTTGGCAATGCCGTTTATAATATTGCTCATAGGCTCTGCCCCCTGTCCTTGTTTTTCTCCCGGCTGCGTTCCCGGTTCTTGTCCTGTGATGCCGCTTCCCTGAAATGCTTCAATTTCTCCCTTACGGAAACCCTTCCTTTCTTTTTCTCATTGCCATAAACAAATTCCTTGAATGCCTGTGCGATCACATCGGCATCCCTGCCCTTGAAAAACACCAGATATTTGGGCGGTTCGGCTGTCTTGTCTTTCTTAATGGCAAAATCAACATTGTACTTTTTTGCGACACGCTCAAAAGATCTGATGTTGCCGTCAGTGACTTCAATCGACGATACGCCTGCGCCCTCCCCAACGAGCTTTTTTACAGAAGTTTTTCCATGCGTTTTCTGTGCTTTCTGCTTACGGTGGTTCAGATACATCCTCATTGCAGCTTTCAGCACGTTGGCGTCTAACTTTGCGGTCTTAATCACAAGGGCAATCGTTTTTTGTGTTACTTCCTCCTGCATTAAGCACCTCCTTGTTACGTTCCGGAGAAAAACCATGCGCTAAGGCGGAATCCCCCGGCAGATAATGCCGCATACGGTATTCAGTGCAGCGTACATTCTGTCCCTCCTTTCCACTTCTGGACATCATGTCCACAAGTTATGACCTTCCTTTAAGCAGTAGATGGTATGGAGATTGGCGGACAGCCGCCTGCCGCCGTACTCCACATCGTCAAGCAGAAGCGCCTGGAAAAGCACGTCCCCAACGCCGTCAAGCCGCACAATCCCCTGCTCCGCTCCCGTAAAATCTCCCGTCTGCGTGGATGCCGCCTCTTTCCTTGCCGCCACGCAGCAGGTAAACAGTCCGAGGATATACTTATTCGACATGGGAAAGGCATACGTTTCCTGCCCGTCATAGACTGCCCTGTGTCTTTCCGCCTCCCCGTCCGGCAGCGTGAAAATGCACTGTGCCGTTTCAAGGCATACCCTGCCGCCATAGTCCGGCTGTATCTTCTTTTTGTGCCGCTGCGCCCCCGCATAAACCCTCTCCCGTTCCATGACGGAATGGGTGCGCTTAAACTCCGGCTTCCTGCACAGCAGGTCCATGTCCATGTATACGTTATTGATGACTGTCTTTCCCGCAAACTGGCTGAACGATCTTACCCGCAGAAGATAGGCAAGCACCTCATCCAGTTTTTCCTCTGTCGTGATGGTCTGGAAAGGCTTTCCGCCAAACTCCAGCCTGTCAAACATAAGCGGGCAGCTCCCTTTTTTCGCTTCACGCTCCATCGCCCTCTTGATGTCCCTCAATGATTCCACATCCCTCTCCTTCCTGTTCCCAATGCACTGATCGGAAACGTAAAAAAGGCGGCTATAAATCTGCACAGACTTATAACCGCCTTTACGCTGTTCCCATATATAGTTTTTTAAGACAGAGGGTTTTACCCTCCGTATTTCTCTATCTCTATTCCCGCCATGTCCGCAAAATGCTGTTTCCTGCCTATAAGCTCATCCTTCTTTTCTTCTGTCAGGCATCTGAAAACATCATCATAGGAAATGTCATTCATGCCCATTTCCCCTGCAAGCGTGATAAGCTGTGTGTGCAGCCATTCCTCCCACAGATCTTCAAACAGCGCCCTGCTGTCCGTAAAGGTAAAGTCATTCTCAAATCCTGTCGGCGGCGTGTAGTATTGCAGCTTCACAAAGCCGTACCTCCCGGCATCGACCACTACAATGTCCGCATCTTCAAGCTCTGCAAACGCCTCTGCAACTTTCCGGCATTTTTCCCGTTCCTCATCCGTGATATATGTTTTTTTCTCCATGCTTCCCATCTCCGTTCCTTTTCTCCATAGCTCTATCATACACGCCATTCGGAAAATCTTCCACCTCTGGACATGATGTCCAGAAGTCTGGCATTCTATTTTTCTATGTAATCCCTTTTTCTGCCCACCCGCCGCCGTACATATCGTGCTGCACTTCCTGCTGGTAATAATGGCTCATGGTTGCGGGCGCATTGTAGAGCGCCGTGATCAAATAGGCACGAATGTTTGCGATCTTTGTGGTGGTGTCCTTCATGCGCTCCATGACATACTCCACATGGCTGCTGTCCAGTTTCAGGAAGCGTGACTTTACAAGCTCATACGGGTAATCCTCCCCATTGATGCGTATTGTCCTGCGCTTCACGCAGACCACATCGCAGATGGTTTCGTAGATTTCCTCGAAGATCTCCCTGTCCCCGCGGCTGCCGTATTTCATGTAGTGTTCATACTCGATATTTCCACGGATCAGTGCCATATAAGCGGCTGTTTCCTCTGTCCCATCCATCCTATCAATCCTATCCATATCCGCTTCTTTGGGCTTTACGCCACTCTCCGCAGATAGATTGATAGGATTGAACTCTCTGACAGTAATTGCTGAAGAAGTATCTGTATTTGTCCCTCCGTTTTGGGAAGCAGGTGCATCCCGTCTGGGAGGGAGGGTATCACCCGTTCCGGCATATCCTCCACCCTTTTGGGGAGATACCTGTGTCCTTTTTGGCACACCCCTCCCTCCCAAAATTTCCATAGGGGTATCCGCTTTTGTAGGGAGGCTCCCTCCCTTTTTGTTGCCAGCCCCTTCCGCATACGAAATGTCCATCCTGTCCGCATCCGGTATTTTTTCAGGAAATGTAAGCCGATACAGTGTATCCGGTATCAGTTCCACATACATCACGTTATTTGAAACCAGTCCCTCGCCAAAAGCAACCGTCCGAAACTCCCGCCTGATGACTTTCAACTGCTCCAGCCTGTCCAGCGCCATTTTGACTGTTTTCTTTGACTCCCCGAACAGCTCAGAATAATACTGATAGCTTTGCCTTAATATATCCTCTGAAAACTTCTTTTTCCACCCAAGGATGTGTCCTGTGCCCTGATCCCGCACTTCCGTAGGACGGTACCAATACACAATATCCGCAAGAATGACAATCGCAAGGAGATACGGTTTCCCGCTCTCCTTCGTGATTGTCTTGTACCACACGGACGGAACGATATTTCCTGATATATTGATCGTTCCCATTGCGTCAACGATCTCATTCCCGCTGGTCAAGCACCTCATCTTCAAACAGCCCCTTTCTCTTTCCATTTCTCCAAAAGGGACATGATGATGTCCTCAATCTCTTTTTCTGAATATTCCTCTGTAAAAAACTGATTGATGCGGTCAGCCTTGATCGTTACCTTTCTTTCCTTCGGCTTTTCCTCCGCCAGTATCAGCCTCGCCATTGCCAGTGTCAGCTCGCCGCTTTTCCCATATTCCTTCAGCTTTGCCGACTGTGCATTGGATACCGATGCGCCTGTTTCCTGAAGCACCGCCAGAACGTACTGCTGCTGTTCTTCCGGCAGGAAAGAGATGTCAACTCCCTGCGATATGCCAAGCTTCTTTGCATCCACCATGTCAAGCAGCTCATCAGAGAGCCTTGCCAGCCACACATACCGCTGCACCGTCTTTCCGCTCTCCCCTGCGGCTTCCCCGACTTCATCAAGGGTGCTGCCGCCTTTGCTGCCCTGATGCTTCATGGCTTCGTATTTCATGGCATACGCCCTTGCTTTCTCGCTCGGCAGGATATCCTCCCTCTGAATGTTGGAATCCACCATGATGATCGTAGCTTCATCGTCCGTGTAATTGCGGACAATCACAGGCATCTTGTCCAATCCCGCCAGTTCTGAGCCTCTTTTCCGCCTGTGCCCCGCTATGATCTCATATCCGCCTCCTGCCCTCGGTCTTGCGATCCCCGGCACAAGGACGCCATGCTGCCGTATGCTCTCTGCTGTTTCCTCCATCTTCTCATCATCGAGGACACGGAAAGGATGTCCCTTGAACGTATGCAGGTCGGACAGTTTCACTTGGATGATCTGCTCCCCCGCTATATTCTCTGTGCTTCCAAACAGGTCATCAAAACTGTTCAGCCTTACTTTCGACGCACTTCCGGTCTTATTCATTGCCAAGCACCTCCTCCGTCAAGGATTCGTATGCCCCCGCAACCCTGCCTTTGGGATCGTGCCGATAGATGCTCACGCCCTCTGCGGAGGTTTCCGCAGCCCTTACCGACATCGGTATGCTGTTCTCAAATATCCGAACCCTGCTCCCGTAAGTTTCAATGAGCAGCGCCGTAATATCCCTTGCATAATTGGTGCGGCTGTCCACCATTGTCAGCAATATGCCCTCAATCTCCAGCGCCGGATTGATCTGCCTCTTGACCTTGCCGATGGTCTTGATAAGCTGTTCCAGTCCTTTTACGGGCAGATATGCCGCCTGCACGGGAATGAGTATGCTGTCAGCACAGGCAAAGGCATTGATGGTGATCATGCCAAGCGAGGGCATACAGTCGATCAATATGTAATCATACCTGTCCCTTATCTGCTCTACATAGCTTTTCAGCACCAACTCCCGGCTCATAATATTCACAAGCGACACTTCCAGTCCCGACAACTCAATATTGCCTGGCATCAGGTCAATCCCCTCGTCGTGCGTTAAGATACCGTATCCCGTTTCCATTGCTTCATCATTGATGACCTTTTCCAGTACATTTGCAAGCGTGACCTCCAGCTTGTCCGGCTCCGTAAAGCCGAGACTTGCGGTCAGGCTGCCCTGTGCGTCTGCGTCGATCAGCAGGACTTTCTTTCCCCTCTTTGCCAAACCGATCCCCAGGTTGCTGGCTGTGGTGGTCTTGCCCACCCCGCCTTTCTGATTTGCGATTGCTATAATTCTGCACATGATAATTCTCCTCTCTACTATCTTTCTGATTTATTACTTTTTATTACTTCTACATACGCTCTGTAATACTTGTTTGTACCTTTATTCTGGTACAATTCTGAGAACTCCGTCACAACAACTTTGGGATGTCTTTTTAATATCTTTCCAAACCATTTGATGTCATTCTTTGTCCCCATCAATCTGACTTTCAGCATCAATCCCGTCCTCCAAACAGGTCGTACAATTCGTGATTATATGTCGCATATTCCGGATACCTAAGTTGCACAGCCTGCCAAAAATACGGTGCATAGGCACAACAGAATAATTCCTCTGCTGTGTAATTTCTGCACTCATCAACCTGTTGCTCCGCATCCTCATAGTCAAATACGCTCGGCGTACCATTGCAATATAGATTAAATGCCATCCTGACCACTCTCATACTGCCGCTTGTCTGCCATCCTTCATGCAGGCACTCCGTTTTTACGCAGCCCGTCTTGAAATCATAGATACGGTAAATGTTGTTTCTGGTGTCTGCGTTAATACCAAGGCAATAGCAAAGTGCCTGATGGTAAACGTCCGGACACCGGACTTCTTTCAATTTTTCGTAGTAGAATTTTTCATGTGCATCACTGATAAATGTGATATTTTGAGCTTTTTCAGCTCTTGCTCCTAACGCTGTACTTGTCATTTTGCATGACCTCCTTCTTTTTATTTAATGTACGGAAATCCTGCATAATCTGTCGCCGGATTATCCCATTACATTCTCCATATCCCACAGTCGGAAAAGAAAAAAGACATCAGCTCTCGCTAATGTCTTTTTTCTTTCCTCTATTCATGTTTTGCGCTATAACCCTAAACGGGTGGCAAATTCCACTATGCCATTGACAAATAAATCTTCTCTGGCTTGCTTGGAATCCGCAGTTTCACACGCTTTTTCATGTTCTGTCAATGTTGTCAGTAACGGGTCAGCTTCCCTTATCCTCAGAGTCCTTCGTATCTCCTTTGGTATAACCACACGCCCGAGGTCGTCAATTCTACGCACTATTCCCGTAGCCTTCACCGATATTTCCTCCATTTCAAAACTAGTATTTACAACGGCTTTTCTCTTTACAAGCTGTAACACTAGTATTTGTAAATGCCGGCTTTTTATACCGATTAAAGCTTTAAAATATTTATAAGCAAAATCCACGCCAAACCATAATATGTAACAACACCGACCAAATCGTTCACCGTAGTAATAAGAGGTCCCGACGCAACCGCAGGGTCAACTTTAATTTTATGGAAAAATATAGGAACTATCGTACCCACAAGGCTTGATATCGTCATGGCGACTATCAGCGCCGCTCCCGCGCAGCCCGATATGGCAAACGCCTGCGTTAATGCCCTGCCCTTGAACGCCGCCAAATATAAACCTATAAGCACAAACGACAACGCGCCAAGTATAATACCGTTAAAAAAACCAATGCGCATTTCGTTAATCACTATCATAAATTTCTGCTTTGCGCCAAGATTTTCATCCATCAAAAGCCTTATCGTCACAGCAAGCGACTGCGTCCCCACATTCCCCGCCATATCAAGCACCACTGACTGAAAACTTGCAATAATAACAAGCTGCGCAATAACCCCCTCAAAAAGCCCCGTCACAGAAGATACCGCAATCCCCAGCGCCAGCAACACCAAAAGCCACGGAAGGCGTTTTTTGATGCTCTCCGCAAGCGATTCCTCAAGCTCAGCCTCCTCGGTCATACCGGCAAGCTTAGCATAGTCCTCACCCATCTCATCATCTACAGCCTCCACAACATCCTGAGCCGTAATTACGCCAATGAGCTTGTTTTCATCATTTAAAACCGGTATATAATCCTCAGAATATTCCTTCAGCTTGTCAATAGACTCCCCAATATCGTCAGTATCCTTTACATACGGAAATGAATGTGCAATAAGCGTCTCAAGCTCCACATAATTCCTCGCAATAATCAAATCCTTTAAATCAATCGCCCCATAAAACGTACCGTCATCATCCCGCACAAAAATCGTCGTAATATTATCATTGTCCTCCGCCTGCGCAATCAAAGCGCGCATCGCCTGCTTTATGGTAAGCCTCCGCTCTATCTCTATGAAATTGGTAGTCATCCGGCTGCCTATCTCATTATCCTTGTATGAAAGGATTAAATTAATATCCTCCTTAGACTCGTCATCAATCAAATCAATAAGCTGATTCCTAGTCTCCTCGTCCATCTCCCCAAGGACGTCAACCGCGTCATCAGCGTCCATCTTTTCAATAATATCCGCAGCCCGCTCCGGCTCCAGCTCACCCAGATACTTCTGCGGGTCATCAAGATACGCAAATATCTCCGACACCCGCTCAATCCCCAAAATCCGATAAAGAACACTACGCTCCCTCTCATCAAGCTCATCCAAAATATTCGATATATCATTATCATGATAATCATTAAGCTTCTCCGCAATCACATTAGGCGCATTCCCACTGCGTATCAACTCTACAATCTCATTCCCCACACCAACACCCCCATTTCACACAACCATTCCCAACAACATAATCCCAAAAGGCAACATACCCCTCTCCACAATCACATCCACCACATCCCCACCAACACACAAGCATTCTATAATCAGTTATTTCCAATAGCCTAGCCCGAACAGGGTCATACACCCCATGAAGACCCTTGGGAAACGTCGGCACTTAGCGAAACATGCTACAAAGAGCGTAGCACGCGTAAAAGCGCAGTTCCTTTTACAGCGCTGCCGAGCTTAGTGTCCGCTACGTTTCCCACAGAGCGAGAGCGAGTCTGAATGGGGTGTATGACCCTGTTCGGGCGGCCTACTGCAATTCCAATTCCAATATCAAATCCTCCAACCCAACCAAATTCTCCACCACCCCATACAACATCGGCAAAACCTCCTCATCAGGCCCAGTCAAATCCGGCACCATCACAACCTTACACCCCGCCGCATACGCCGCCCTAATCCCATTCGGCGAATCCTCCACAGCAATACAGTCCTCCGGCCTCTCCCCAATCTCCTCACACGCATACAAATACACATCCGGCGCCGGCTTCCCATTCTCCACCTGCTTAGCGCTCACAATCTTATCAAACTTATCCCGTACCCCAATCCTCTCAAGATGCTGCAGCGTAAGCTCAATCGGCGTCGCCGTCGCCACAGCCGCCTTTATTCCCCTACTATGCAAAAACGCGAGTATCTCATCGATACCCGTCTTCTTTTCAAGCCCGTATTTTTCCAATCTCTCCGCAACAATCTCCCGCCTTATCTCCCGTATAGCACAGTAGTCAAACCCTTCTCCAAATATCTCCTTCATAAGCTTAGCCGCAAGCCTCGCATCAAGACTTCTAAGCATAAGCGCGTGTTCCCTAGTAAAATCCGTAAAGCCTGCACGCGCCGCCGCCTCGCACCACGCTTTGTTGTAATGCTTCTCCGTATCTATAATCACGCCGTCCATATCAAAAATCACAGCCTTAACCATACAGTATTTCCTCCTTTGTGAGATTTTGATTTTGCTGCAGCAAATTCAAAAGCGAAATATAATTCTTTATCATATCCCTGGGCGTGACGCCCTCATCTTTCTCCGCTTTTGCATACTGCTTCTTCAAGAAATATATATAGTCATCATGTTCAAGAGTAGACTTATACCCGTAAAGCGTGCTATGTATCGCCGCAAGCTTCTCAAGCAGCACATACATCTCACCGGGATTTAACGGCGCCAGCCTTATGATTGGCGATGCCATATCCTGCAGATTAGCAGTATTTTCCTCCTCTATGGACGATGTCGCAAGCCTCGACCTAAGCGGCTCAAAACTGAACACCCCGCGCACCTTGTCCTCCATGGCTTCCTTTGTCACGCTTATGATAATGCCAAGGTTTGACGCCTTGCCCTGAAGCGCGTCATTATATATGGAAAGAAGTTTATTGTAATTGTACTCGCGTCCTACGCGGCTCGGTATCTCGTAGAGCGTCGCCAGCTCGTCCATGCACACGTATAATCCCGCATAGCCCGCCTTTACCGCAAACACCGCAAACAGCTTGATGAAGTCATACCAGTTTTCGTCCGTAATTATAAGGTTCACGCCAAGCTCGTTTTTGGCCTCCGTCCTTGTCTTATACTCGCCGCACAGCCATCTAAGCGCCCGCTTTTGTAAATCGGTGTCACCCGTCCTATGTCCTTTGTAATACGCGGCAAGCACCTTGCCAAAGTCAAAACCGTTTACCCGCTCCTCCATCGACGAGGTTATCTTGTATATCTTCTGGCTCACCCTCACATCAAAGACCTCATGCCCGGGCACTAACCCCTCGTACTGCACTACCTCGTTTTCAAGCGAGCCAATCCATTTGTCCAAAATAAGCTGCAGCGCGCCATTGTCAGGGCACGACCTCGTAGCCATGTTCCTGATAAGCTCCCTGTAAGTGGCAAGCCCCTGACCCTTATTGCCGACAAAGCGCTTATCCACCGAAAGCTCCACATCAGTCACGATAAAATTCTTCTCCATCACATGATTTCTCAATGCGTGCATCAGAAAGGTCTTACCACTGCCGTACTTGCCCTCGATAAAGCGAAACGCCGCCCCGCCCTGCTCGATAATGGAAACGTCCTGCAAAAGCGCCTGTATCTCGCTGCGTCTGCCGACGGTGATATATTCAAGCCCCACCCTCGGCACGACCCCGCTTTTTAATGAATTTAAAACTGTAGCAGCCTCTACCGCCGTTATTCCATTCCCCATCTGCAATAGTCCCCCAATGCCTGATGCACAAATTCTATGCGGTATCCCTTACCGCCTTTGAAGTCCCTGCCGGTCTCACCACACGCAGCTGCGACTGCACGAAGTCCGCATCCGCCCTTATCTTGTCCAGATTTTCAAGGCTGAATTCAAACGAAAGTATCTCACTTTCAGCGCTTTCTACAGGCGAAAGCCCCTCGTACGCCTTTTCAATCATTATTATGCGCTTCTGCTGACGGATTGTAGCAAAAATTCTTTTATGTATCTGGTCAGTATTCCTGTTGCTGTCCTTTTCATAGTCCATGATTTCTATCATGCGTCCCGCGTCATACGGGTAAAAATCCGTAGAACACATCCTGCCCGTCGTACCCTTGCCCATCGGAATAAAGGTTCCCATCGAAAGCTCACCGTTGCACAAATACACAAGCACCATCGAACGCTGCAAAAGCCCCGCAAAAACCTCCGTAAGTAAATCGGGGGCAATCTTGCGCTTGAGCGACACTTCAAATACAGACAGACCTTTTTCTTTTACAAGCTCCGCAATGCCAGAAATACCCGCCTTGTCGACTATGTTGTATTTCCACGTGACGCACTCGACTTCCGCCTCAAAAACACGACGGCACTTGGGATTATCAATCCGCTGAAACAGCGCGTCCAGCGGCATACCCTTGTCAACCTTGTACTGCCTGGGAATATTGTACCTTCCCTCGTCCATGTCCAATCATTCCTCCATTCGCAAATCGCTATCGAACAAGCTCTTAATCGGTCTTAATTATAATATATTATTAAAAAAATATCTACATATTTAATTAATTTGTTATAATTTTTTAAATATTTAAGCCGAATGCCAAATTCACTGAAAATCATATCCGCGCTGATTCCACTCGAATTTCCGCACAAATCAATAAAGCACAGCCATATCGTCAAGTATGTCGTTCGTGTTTTTTATCATAAGCTCGGCCTCTTTCTCCACAAGCCCGTACTTCTTGTACCTGAGCGTAAAGCTCGGCGTCCCCTTTGCCGAAAAGCCAAGCGCGTTTTTGTGCTTTTCCAGAAGTTCAGGCAACCTCTCCACTTTCACAGGCGCAAACGGCTCCATGAAAAAGGTTATCTGCCCTGCCTTGCCTTTTATCTCAGTCACATAGCGCGCATGCGCCATCACGCGTATAAGCGATATCCGTATAAGGTTCTCAACCGACTGCGGCACGCTGCCAAAGCGGTCTTTAAGTTCCTGCCGCATATCCTCACATTCAGCCTCGTTTTCAAGGCTTGCTATGCGCTTGTATATATCAAGCTTCTGCACCTCGTTTACGATATATTCCGATGGAATAAAGGCATCCACGTCCATATCCACGTACGTGTTAAAGTCCTCGTCGGCGCGCTTTGTTCCCTTGAGCGTCTTTACTGCCTCATTGAGCATTTTGCAGTAAAGGTCATAGCCTACTGCCTCCATATGCCCATGCTGGCGCTCGCCCAAAATATTGCCCGCGCCCCTTATCTCCAAGTCACGCATCGCGATTTTAAATCCACTTCCGAGGTCAGAAAATTCCTTGATTGCCTGCAGGCGCTTCTCCGCCACTTCTTTCAGCATCTTGTCTTTTTTGTACATCAGAAACGCGTATGAAGTACGGTTTGAACGTCCCACGCGCCCACGCAGCTGATAGAGCTGGGCAAGCCCCATATTGTCGGAATCATGCACTATCATCGTATTTACATTAGATATATCAAGCCCCGTCTCTATGATGGTAGTGGACACAAGCACGTCTATCTCACCGTTTATGAACTCAAACATTATCCTTTCAAGCTCGCTCTCTTTCATCTGCCCATGAGCATAGGCGACCGTCGCCTCCGGGACAAGCGCGGCGATTCTTGCCGTTATATCCGAAATATTGTTCACTCGGTTATACACGTAATACACCTGTCCATGGCGCGAAAGCTCCCTCAATATGGCTTCGCGCACCATTTCCTCGTTGTATTCCATCACATAGGTCTGTATCGGCTGGCGCTCGTTCGGAGCCTCCTCAAGAACGCTCATATCACGTATGCCGACAAGACTCATATGTAGTGTGCGCGGTATCGGAGTGGCGGTAAGCGTGAGTACGTCCACATCGTCCTTTATCTGCTTTATCTTTTCTTTATGACGCACGCCAAAACGCTGCTCCTCGTCAATCACCAGAAGTCCCAAGTCCTTATATTTCACATCGTCCGACAAAAGCCTATGAGTGCCAATCACTATGTCCACAATACCCTTGCGCAAGTCATTTAATGTCTTTCTCTGCTCAGCCGATGTCCTAAAACGCGAAAGCATATCTATCCTTACCGGAAAGTCTTTCATGCGCTGCACAAACGTATTGTAATGCTGCTGCGCAAGTATAGTAGTCGGTACAAGGTACGCTACCTGTTTGCCGTCCTGTACCGCCTTAAAAGCGGCTCTTATGGCTATTTCTGTCTTGCCGTAGCCCACATCTCCGCAGATAAGCCTATCCATTATGCGCGGGCTTTCCATATCGCTTTTTGTCGCCTCTATCGCCTGCAGCTGGTCACTCGTCTCCTCAAACGGGAACATCTCCTCAAACTCCTGCTGCCACACAGTATCCTTGCCAAATATAAAACCTTTTTTCTGCTGGCGCACAGCATAAAGCTCCACTAAATCACGCGCCACCTCGTCCACAGCGTTCTTTACGCGTGTTTTCGTCTTGGTCCACTCCTGCGTGCCGAGCTTATTAAGCTTAGGCTTCTTTGCCGCATCGGATGAAGCGTACTTTTGGATTACGTCAAAGCCTGTCGCAAGTATGTAAAGATTACCTCCGTCCCTATACTCTATCTTCATGTAATCCCTTACTACCTTGTCAACCTCGACCTTTTCAATACCGCGGTATATGCCAAGTCCATGGTTTTCATGCACCACGTAATCGCCTACCTTGAGTTCCGAAAAGTCCTGTATTTTCTGCCCCTCATAGCGTTTCTTCTTTTTCTTCCTCTGCGACTGCCTGCCAAATATATCGGTTTCAGAGATAACTACAAATCTTAAGAGCGGATATTCAAAACCCTTCAACACGCTTGCATTGTACGTCATTATTTCGCCCGCCTGCAGCTCCCTGTCCGGATTTTCCGAATAAAAGGCATTCAACTCCTCGTCAATAAGGTCAGCCGCCAGACGCCTTGCCCTTGTAGCGGACGCCGATAAAAGTAAAACGCGAAAGCCTCTGCTTTTATAGCTTTTTAAGTCTTTCACAAGCTCCGCAAAGCTGTTGTTGTACGGCGATATGCTCCTTGCATTCACAGAAAAGCGGTTCGGGAATTTAATCGCAAAGCCTTTATATTCCATTGCCGCAAGCGCCAACAGCCGCTTATGTTCAAGCCTTGCCATAATCTCATTTTTGCCAAACAGCACCTCCATCTGTCTTGGAAGTATGTAGCCCTTTTCGGCGCGGCTCGTCATGCTTTCACGAAACTCCAGCTCTACCGCGTTTGCATGCTCCTCTATCCTCATGGGCTCGTCAAGGTAAAAGCAGCACTGCCTCCCCTCGAACAAATCCATAAAGGACATGGTATCACCGTAAAAATATCCCATATAGCTTTCCAAATTTATATAATTCTTGAACTCCGTCACCTGCTCGCAAAGTTCGTCCACATACTGCTCTATACGGTGCGCCTCCTCCGGCATGTCATTATCGTGGAAATATTTCGCCCGCGCCTTACAGTCCTTTTTTATATCGTATATGCCCGCCTCCAGCTTTGCGTTTGAAAGCATGAGTTCCGTCGCGGGATAAATTGACACTTGTGTCATATTTTCCTCAATGGAACGCTGGCTCAATATGTCAAAAGAGCGTATTGACTCTACCTCGTCGCCCCACAATTCTATGCGGACAGGGTTTTCCGAAGTCAGGTCAAAAATATCTATTATGCCTCCCCTTATCGAAAACTGCCCCGCCGCCTCCACCTGATACGTCTTCTCATAGCCCATGTCAACAAGCTTACCGGCAAGCGCCCTCTCCTCAACGATGCTGCCTTTTGCTATGTCCACAATGTTATCCTTTATAACGGAAAGCGGGAGCTGATGCGCCATAAGCGCGGCAAAAGTGGTGACGACGGTAATCGGCTCGCCCTCAAGTATGCGCCGCAGCACCTCGACGCGCTCCTTCGTGAGCTGGTTCCCATGAATATCCGCCTGATAAAAAATCAAGTCCTTTGCAGGATAAAAATACGCCTCCTTCGTGTACAGGGCGCAGTCCTCCAGAATCTCACGCGCCCTTATGTCGCTGTAGGTCACGATAAGCTTTGCGTCGAACCCCTTATCAGTGCCATATATCATATGAATTTTCTGCGAATCAACGCAGCCGCTTATGCTCGCTTTCCCGCCGTCATTGTCCAGAGCCTTCATAATCCCATCGTAATCCCCAAGCTCCCTAAGCGGTGCCAATATTGTATTCACTGTTTACCTCATTTCCGCGCTGCTCTTTACGCTTTAAATATTTAAGACTTCTTTGTGTTGTACTCATTCATGGCCGCGTCAGCCTTACCCTCCAGCATGAGCCGCAGCGCCCCGTCAGCCTTTTCAAGGCTCTCTTTGATAACCGCAAGCTCCTCGCTGCCAAAATGCCCCAACACATAATCGACAAGGTCATAGCCTTTCGGCTTTTCGCCAACGCCGATTTTTATGCGCATAAACATGTCATGCCCCAGATTGGCAATTATATTTTTAATGCCGTTGTGCCCGCCCGCACTGCCTTTTTTCCTTATGCGGAGCTGTCCCACGTCAAGGCTTATGTCGTCATATATGACGATAAGCTCGCTTTCCGCGTCAGCCTTGTAGTAGTCAACTATCTCGCGTATCGCCTCCCCGCTCAGGTTCATATATGTGAGCGGCTTTACGAGCACGACCTTCACGCCGTTTATCACGCCCTTGCCGATAAGCGCCCTGTGCTTACAATTTGTGACACTAATGTCATATTTATCCGCAAGCATGTCTATCGCCATAAAACCTATGTTGTGCCGCGTATTCTCGTATTCCCGCGTAGGATTTCCCAGGCCCGCTATAATATACATTATAATCCTCCCCACAGCCTTTTTATGCCGCTGTAAATAATGAAAAATGTCTGCCCGATTAGCAGTTATAAAAGAGGCACCATTTCTGATGCCTCTCTAACCCACATTTCGTTAATTTTCTATCCGACTGTATTTTTAAAATACTTCCTCGTCAGGCTCTAAAAGCGCCTTCTCATAACTCTCGAGAATAGTCTTCTGGATAGTTTCTCTTGTGTTTTGGTTGATAGGATGTGCGATATCCCTGTACTCACCATCTGCAGATTTCTTGCTGGGCATAGCTATAAACAAGCCTTTCTCGCCCTCTATCACCTTGATGTCATGTACTACAAACTCGTCATCAAGCGTGATTGAAACTACTGCTTTCATTTTACCTTCTTTGGTAATTTTGCGAACTCGAACATCTGTAATTCTCATTCTAGGATCCCCCTTTGCAAGTCATAAAAATTTAATTTTTTAAAATGTAAAAAACAACATCACTTATAAAACGTACCTTTCATTCTTTTCCACAACGACCTTTATTCCAGTTTCGCCTACGTGGTTAGAGTTGGCTCTTATGGTATCACGGCTCTCTACTATACAGTTTTCAATGTGGGTGTTATCGCCTAAATACACATCGTTTAAAATGATGGAGTTTTTGATAGTACAATTATTTCCTACGAACACTTCCTTAAACAGTATGGAATTTTCTACCGTACCGTTTATTATGCATCCGCTGGAAACAAGGCTGTTCCTGACCTGCGCGCCCGGATTGTATTTGGCGGGCGGCAAATCGTCAACCTTCGAATATATGTCAGGATATTCCCTAAAGAAATAATCTCTTATGTCTTTTTTGAGGAAGTCCATATTGGTCGCGTAATAGTCCTCCACAGTGGCAATATTGCGCCAGTAAGAATTAATTTTGTAGCCGTATATCCTCTTAACATCCTTGTAGCGTATAAGGATGTCCTGCACCAAATCGTAGCGTCCCTCCTCAGCGCTCTTTTCAAGCAGCTCTATAAGCTGTCTGCGCCTGATAATGTAAATGCCGCAGGAAACAGTCCTTGACTTAGCTACCATGGGCTTTTCGTCATATTCCTCAATACGGCCCTCATCGTTCATCTTGACTACGCCGTATCTGTCTATATTGGCATTTTCGGGCATATCCTTTACGACTACCGTAATGTCGGCCTTCTTCGCTATATGGTACTCAAGCACCTTGTTGAAATCCATCTTATACACGCAGTCGCCCGTCGCGATAACGACATACGGCTCATGGCTTCTCTTTAAAAACAAAATATTCTGATAAATGCTGTCCGCCGTACCCATGTACCAGTTGCTGTTTTCGGGAGTAACCGTCGGGGTAAAGGTATAAAGCCCGCCCTGCTTGCGCCCGAAATCCCACCACTTTGACGAACTCAAATGCTCGTGAAGGCTGCGGGAGTTGTACTGCGTGATAACAGCCACCCTCTGTATGTGAGAGTTTGACATATTACTCAAAACGAAATCTATGCTTCTGTAGCTGCCCGCTATCGGCATGGCGGAGATTGCCCTCTTGTGCGAAAGCTCTCCCATGCGCCTGCTGTTGCCGCCCGCCAAAACAATGCCTAATGCTCTCATAGCGTCTCACCTGCCTTTATCAAAGTCTTGCCGCTGTCCAGGCAGCCGTCCTGATAGTCTCCTCTGCCCGTCTCGCCTGCAATAACGGTATTTTTACCTATCTTTACATCGCCCGGTATAACGCTCTTCTCGCCTATGGTCACCAAACCGCTGTTGTAAATGTCAGGTCTCGTGTCGTTTGGCTTTTCAGGCATGAGCCCGATTTCCACGTTGTCGCCAATATTTACATTCTCATCTATGATAGCCTTTTCAATGTTGCAGCCGCTGCCTATCTGAGTGTGGTTCATGATAATCGAGTTGCTCACAATCGTGCCCTCGCCTATGGTAACGCCGCAGCCGATAACCGAATTGTACACCTTGCCGTAAATCTCAGAGCCCTCGCCTATAAGGCAGCGCTCAATCACGCTGTCCGACGATATAAACTGGGGCGGGAGCACGTCGCTCTTCGTATAAATCTTCCAATACTCCTCATAGAGATTAAACTCAGGCACAATGTCGATAAGCTCCATATTCGCTTCCCAGTAGGAACTGAGCGTGCCGACATCCTTCCAATAACCGTTAAACTCATAGGAATAGAGTGGAAGTCCCTTCTCGTGACAGTACGGTATAATGTGCTTGCCAAAGTCGAGATTAGGCTGGTCCGCCTTGGCGATAAGCGCCTCCTTGAGCGTCTTCCAAGTGAATATATAAATGCCCATCGACGCAAGGTTGCTCCTGGGGTGTTCGGGTTTCTCCTCGAAGTCAATAATCTTTTTATTTTCGTCGGTGATAACTATGCCAAAACGCTTTGCCTCCTCCATCGGAACCGGCATTGACGCAATCGTGACCTCTGAGCCGCTCTCCTTGTGGAAGTCAAGCATAACCTCATAATCCATCTTATAAATATGGTCGCCCGACAATATAAGCACATAGTCGGGATTGTAGCTCTCCATATATTCAATATTCTGGAAAATAGCGTTCGCCGTACCTGTGTACCACTCGCTCTCTCCGCTCTTTTCGTAAGGCGGCAGAACCGTCACGCCGCCGATATTTCTGTCCAAATCCCATGGAATGCCTATGCCGATATGCGTGTTAAGCTTCAGCGGCTGGTACTGCGTAAGCACCCCGACCGTATCTATGCCCGAATTGATGCAGTTGCTGAGCGGAAAGTCGATTATCCTGTACTTTCCTCCAAACGCAACCGCGGGCTTTGCCATTTTGGCTGTCAGTATGCCAAGCCTTGAGCCCTGTCCGCCTGCCAGAAGCATGGCAATCATCTCTTTTTTAATCATGTCGTCACCCCTATTTGCATAATCATCATGGGTTTGGAAACATACCCATTGACATTATAGCATACAATTTTCATAAATGGAATAATAATTTTTAGTAATTTTTAATTTTTTTTGCATTTATGCGAATGAATTTTTGGCTATTTTTACTATTGAATTTGATTCCGGATTTTTTTGGCATTTTTGTGGAAAAATCGGCGGTTTGGGTGTATTATGTATAGAAACAGATGTGTTTTGGAGGTTTTTAAAGCAAATATGTATCAGATAAATTTCAGCAAACCTATTCATGTACATTTTATGGGAATCGGCGGCATAAGCATGTCGGGGCTGGCGCAGATTTTGATTGACGCGGGCTTTACTGTGAGCGGCTCGGACAGAAAGGTTTCGCCGCTTACTAAGCAGCTTACGGAAATGGGCGCAAAAATCGCCTATCCGCAGAGCGCGGACAATATCACCGACGACATTGACCTTGCCGTATACACTGCCGCCATAGCCCCCGACAATCCCGAATTTATGGAGGCGCAGCGCAGGAATATTCCCATAATGACGCGCGCCGAGCTTCTCGGGCAGATTATGAAAAACTACGATATTCCTATAGCGATAAGCGGCACTCATGGCAAGACGACTACCACATCAATGGTGTCGGAGGTACTACTGAAAGCAGACGCAGACCCCACGCTCTCTATAGGCGGCATACTGAAATCAATAGGCAGCAACATACGCGTGGGCAAGTCCGAATACTTCGTCACCGAAGCGTGCGAATACACAAACTCATTTTTGAGCTTTTTCCCGCGCATCGGCATCATACTTGATATAGAAGAAGACCATATGGATTTCTTCAAGGATATAAATGACATACGCAGCTCTTTCAGGAGATTTGCCCAGCTTATCCCTGAGAACGGTGCGCTTATAATCAATGGAGATATTGACAATGTTTCTGAGCTTACCAACGGGCTTAAATGCAGAGTAATTTATTTCGGCTCAAACCCTGCTTTTTCAAAATATAGCTACAAGGACGCTTCATATGATGAACTTGGGCGCGCCTCATACACTCTGCTTGTAGACAACGCACCCGTCCGCAAAACGGCGCTTGGCGTAGTAGGCGAGCACAATATAGTTAATTCGCTTGCCGTCATCGCGCTCATGGATTTGCTTGATATTGACAGAGAGACTGTTTTTAACTCGCTTCACGATTTTTCCGGAACGGACAGACGCTTTGAGTTCAAGGGTAAGCTCGGCGGCATAACAATATTTGACGACTATGCGCACCACCCGACAGAGATTAGGGCTACGCTTACGGCTGCCGCAAACTACCCACACAGCAGATTGTTGTGCGTGTTCCAGCCGCATACCTACACAAGGACAAAGGCTTTCCTTACAGACTTTGCCAAGGCGCTCTCACTCGCCGACATGGTCATCCTTACAGACATATACGCAGCGCGTGAAAAAAACACCATCGGCATTTCATCGCTTGACCTGAAAGCGGAGCTTGATAAGCTCGGCGTCCCTTGCAGATATTTCAGAACCTTTGACGCCATCGAAAATTTTTTGTTGGAAAATTGTATCGACGGTGATTTGTTGATAACTATGGGCGCGGGAGATGTCGTAAAAATTGGGGAAAACCTCCTCGGAATTTAGATATCCACAATATCCACATTTTTTATGCCGTATTCAGGCAGAAAAAGTGTGGATATTTTTTCACTTATTCCACAAACGCACTGATTAAATTGCAAATGTTATAAATGCGCTTTAGCAAGGCTTTCAGATTATTTCTTAAGCTTTGTCCACAATATCCACAATATCCACAAGCATACGAAACGCCCTTTTTCAAAGGGTCTGAAGGCTGTTCGGGGCTTGCTTTTTTCTACGGTTATGTTAAAATACACTTACCCGCAGAGACAAGCGGGAATACCTTTCAGAATGGGAGAGAATGTGATGAACCGCGTCAACATCTACCGCTCGGCCTCAAAGAGCCAGACCTCTGTGCCAAACCTTTTTATTGATGAATATATGAAGGACGCAAATGACGCCCAGCTAAAAATTTATCTGTACCTTATCCGAATGATGAATGACAATCTCCCTACGAGCATTTCAGATATCGCGGACAAGTTTAATTACACAGAAAAAGATGTTGAGCGCGCACTCGCGTATTGGGAGTCAAAGCAGCTTCTTTCCCTCAATTATGACGCGGCGCACAATCTGTCCGGCATCGAGGTGCTGCCGCTTGAAAACGCAGCCAAGACCGTCCGCACGACGCCCGTCCTTTCATTTGTGAAGCCCGCAAAAACTGAGGCAGAGCCTGCGACGGCCATTGCCTCTGCCGCGCCCTTGGCAAAATGCATTGAGCCTAATGAGGACATCGAGCAGATTACGGCGATTGCCGAGCAGTATGTCGGCAGGCCGCTCACCAAAAGCGACGCGGACAAGCTGCTTTTTATATATGATGAGCTTGGGTTTTCGGTCGAGCTTATCGACTATCTCGTGCAGCACTGCGTAGAGCGCGGCAAAAAGGATTTCCGCTATATGCAGAAAGTGGCAGTCAGCTGGCATGAGCAGGGAATCACTTCGCCCGGAGAGGCGCAGGATGTTTCACGCAGACATGACAAGGTAGTTTACACAATTATGAAGTCGCTCGGCAAAAACTCCAGTCCCGCGACGAAAGAGCTTGATTACATAGACAAGTGGACTAAGGACTACGGCTTTTTGCTCGATGTGATTCAAGAAGCATGCGACAAAACTACGATGTCGACAGATTCGCACCGCTTTGAATACGCCGACAGCATCCTAAGCCGCTGGTATAAAGCAGGCATACGCACAAAGGCGGATATCGAAATCGCAGAAACTGCTTACAAGAGCTCACGCCAGGCACAGCCTCAAACGCAGCAGCCCAAGGCAGCAAAAAATAAATTCAACAATTTCTCACAAAACAGCTACGACTTTGACCAGCTTGAGAAAAATATTCTCAGCAATTAACGCGCAGCTAAAGAGAGGTAAAACATGCCGCTTACAAACAGCCAATACGACAGTATAATGCGCTCCTATGAAGAAAAGCAAAGACGAGCGCGGTATCTTCTCGCCGAGAGGACAAAGCTTATATATGAAAAAATACCTGCCTACGAACAGCTCGACAGGCAGGTTTCTTCTATTTCAATCCAAAAGGGCAGGCAGCTGCTAAATGGCGACGCAAACGCTCTTTCCGAGCTCAAGGAGGAGCTTAAAACGCTTTCGCGTCAAAGAGCCATCCTCCTGCGGGAAAACGGATATCCTGACGACTATCTCGCGCCGGTATATGAGTGCGGCAAATGCTCGGACACAGGATACATAGACGGACGCAAATGCTCATGCCTCCGCGCTGCCGAGGTTGAGCTTATATATGAACAGTCGCACATAAAAAATCTTCTCGAAACTGAAAACTTTTCGCAGCTATCTTATAGTTATTATGAAGGAGAACATCTCGAAAAATTTAAAAAAGCTGTACAAATATGCCAAAATTTTATAAAAAGCTTTAATTCAGACTACCAAAATTTATTCTTTTATGGTACAGTAGGTACGGGGAAATCTTTTTTGTCGTGCTGTGTAGCCAAGGAGCTTATAGACATGGGAAATCTTGTCATATATTTCAGCGCCGCACAGCTTTTTGACACACTTTCCAAGAGTACCTTTGAAAAGGACAGCAAGGAAGCCGCTGCCGGAATAGCTGAAGATGTATATGGCTGTGACCTCCTTATTATAGATGATTTGGGGACGGAGCTTACCAATTCGTTTGTTTCCTCCCAGCTTTTCTCCTGCCTGAACAACAGGTTTTTGAGAAAAAAATCCACGATAATTACCACCAATCTTTCGCTTTCGGAGCTGCGCGACAGATATTCGGACAGGATATTTTCACGCATCACAAGCAATTATGAGGTGTGCAAGCTGACAGGGAACGACATACGCATGAAAAAGAAAACGGATAGAAAGTGAGGAATTGCCAATGCCGACTCGCGAGGAAAAAAGGAACTTAAATTCCATACCGGTAGGTTCACTCGGAGTCATACCGATGCAGGGCTGCGTCGATATGGGCGCCGCGGTTGACAAGTACCTTGTCAAATGGAGGACAGAGCGCGAAAACGAACACAAGGAGTCACTCGCTTTTGCGGGTTACCAGCGCGATTCTTATATTTTGAAAGCTAAAGTGCCACGCTTCGGCACTGGTGAGGCAAAGGGTATCATCCTACAGTCGGTGCGCGGATATGATTTATATATCTTGGTCGATGTGACGAATTACAGCCTTTCATATTCACTCTGCGGCCACGAAAACCGCATGTCACCTGACGACCACTATCAGGATTTGAAAAGAATTATCGCGGCTGTCGGCGGAAAGGCAAGGCGCATAACGGTGATTATGCCGTTTTTGTACGAGAGCCGCCAGCATAAGAGAACCGCACGCGAATCACTTGACTGCGCGCTTGCGCTGCAGGAAATGGTCAAGATGGGTGTTGACAACATCATTACCTTCGACGCACATGACCCGCGTGTACAGAACGCCATACCGCTGAACGGTTTTGAAACGGTACAGCCGACATATCAGTTTATCAAAGGACTTTTAAATCATGTGCCCGATTTGACTATAGATGCCGACCATATGATGGTGGTTAGCCCCGATGAGGGCGGCATGAGCCGCGCAATTTATATGGCAAATGTCATGGGGCTTGATATGGGCATGTTTTATAAGCGTCGTGATTATACCCGCGTGGTAGACGGCAGAAACCCTATCGTAGCGCATGAATTTCTCGGCAGCAATATCGCGGGCAAAGATGTCATTGTCGTGGACGATATGATATCCTCAGGCGACAGCGTGCTGGAGGTTGTAGCCGACCTAAAGAAACGTAAGGCCAACAGGATATTCGTAGCCGCTACCTTTGGCTTATTCACCGGCGGACTGGAAAAATTTGACAAAGCATTTAAAGAAAGAAAGATATACAGAATACTTACCACAAACCTTATCTACCAGATGCCCGAGCTGCTTGAAAAGCCCTGGTACATAAGCTGCGACATGAGCAAGTATATCGCGTATATCATCGATACCCTCAACCACGATTCATCAATAAGCGACCTGCTCAATCCCAACGACAGAATACACAGCATCATCGAAAGATATAAAAAAGGATTGCTGTAAAATAATTGAACAAAAATCATAAAAAATAAACTCCCAAGCCATATAGTACATACGCTTAGGAGTTTATTTAATGCATATTTTCTATTATTTATAAATTCAGGCACATACAGAGAAGCATGAAAAACGCCGCCCTTGCGTTTTTCTAAACATTTAGGAAGTCTTAGGCAGCGTCCTTTGCTGCCTTAGAGTTCCTTAATGTTTTTTTTAGCCTTCGTATCCATTCGGATTGTTTGACTGCCATCTCCAACTGTCGGCGCACATATCCTTGATGTCATACTGTGCCGTCCAGCCAAGCTCTTTCTTTGCTTTGGAAGCGTCAGCGTAGCAGGTCGCAATGTCGCCCGCGCGTCTTGGCTTGATTTCGTAAGGTATCTTGACGCCTGTAGCTTCCTCAAAATTCTTTACTATGTCAAGCACGCTGTAGCCTTTTCCTGTGCCGAGATTGTAAATGCACAACCCCGCCTTTTCCTCAATCTTCTTTAATGCCTTTACATGGCCTATCGCAAGGTCTACTACATGAATATAGTCCCTGACACCTGTACCGTCGGGCGTGTCGTAATCATTGCCGAATACGCCGAGCTTTTCAAGCTTGCCTACGGCAACCTGCGTTATATACGGCATGAGATTGTTGGGTATGCCGTTGGGATTCTCGCCCATCGTGCCGCTCTTGTGAGCACCGATTGGATTGAAGTAGCGAAGCAGGATGACATTCCACTCCGGGTCGGCTTTCTGCATATCCGATAATATCTGCTCCAACATGGACTTTGTCCAACCGTACGGGTTAGTGCACTGTCCCTTGGGACATTCCTCCGTAATGGGAACGAATGCGGGGTCTCCGTACACCGTAGCCGATGATGAGAATATGATGTTTTTGCAGCCATGCTTTCTCATGACGTCTACGAGCGTCAGGGTGCCCGCGATATTGTTGTTGTAGTATTCCCAAGGCTTGGCGACTGACTCTCCCACTGCCTTTAAACCTGCAAAATGTATGCATGAATCTATCTGCTCTTTAGCAAATATCTTCTCCAAACCTTCTCTGTCAAGTATGTCAGTCTTGTAAAACGTGACCGGCTTTCCCGTTATCTTCTCTACGCGCTGCAGTGCTTTGGCGCTTGAGTTTGAAAGGTTGTCAACCACTACCACGTCATAACCCGCATTTTGAAGCTCGACTACGGTGTGGCTTCCGATAAAGCCCGCCCCGCCTGTTACCAAAATTGCCATAGATAATTACCTCCGTTTGATATTGTCGTTTGATATTGTCGTTTGATATTTCTATCATATAACTTTTGAAAAAATAAAACAATAGCCAAATCTAAAAATCTGCCAATGCCAAAGGGGCCGTTAATTTTTTTCAAACACAGGCATATACTCGATAGGAGCGGCAACTGTCACAGTCTGACCTCCGCTGTATTTTTCGCCTGTAGACGTAAGAGTCCATGTTCCTGCGGGAAGGTATACCTCTCTTTCAAACTGATTAAGGTGGAGTATCGGCGCTGCCAGATATTTATCCCCAAACATATATTGATCCTTTAACTCCCAGCATTTAGGGTCATCAGGAAATTCATAAAACATCGTGCGGATAAGCGGCGAACCGTTTGTGTGCGCTTCCTCATACAGCTTTTTGATGTAATCATGCATACCGATACGGATATCGTAATACTTCTTCATAATCCTGTAATTGTCCTCGCCATAGCTCCAAAGCTCATTTGGCTGACCTGTATGAAGATATCCGCCGCCCCAGTCGCGGTCGTCAAGAGGAGGAATATTGTACGGTCCCCTGTCGCCATGCATACGAAGCACAGCCGAATATACGGCAAACTGATACCATCTGATAAGCAACTGCCTGAAATCAGGATCATTTACGTCATCCGTCATAAATCCGCCTATATCGGTCGTCCACCATGGAATGCCCGCAAGCCCCATGTTCAGACCACACTGCAGCTGATCCTCAAAGGCTTCAAAGGTAGACGGAACATCTCCCGACCAGACAACGTTGCCGTATTTCTGAGAACCCGCCCACGCGCACCTGAGCAGGTTTACAACAGGCTTTCCGTCTTTTTTCATCTCATCATAAAACGTGCGGCTGTACATCTGCGGATACATATTGCTGACGGCAAGCGCAGGCCCCGCGCAATACCTGTAATTTTCAAAATCATATACGCCATAATCGGGCTCGGAGTTGTCAAGCCAGAAAGCATCTATGCCATAGTCATAATAATTCTTTTTGCATACTTCCCAGACATATTTGCGCGTTTCGGGATTGAACGGGTCAATCTCCACGCAGTCGCCCTGATAGTCGTAGGTCTGTGCCGCGCCCCTCTCCGTCCTGATGAGAAGCCCTTTTTCCATCATAGGGCCAAAATTCTCACTCTTTCTGTCCACTGACGGCCATACAGATACTATGACCTTGATTCCCATTCCGTGCAGCTCGTCCACCATTGCCTTGGGGTCAGGCCAATATTTGGTGTCAAACTTCCAATCGCCTTGGACGGTCCAATGGAAAAAGTCAATCACAATCTGGTCAATCTTGATGCCCTCTTTCTGATACTGACGCGCTACCGACAATACCTCGTCCTGAGTCCTGTATCTTAGCTTGCACTGCCAAAGCCCCATAAGGTCTTCGGGGAACATATCCGCGCGCCCTGTCGCGGCGGTATAATTGCCGATAATGTCCTTGGGCGTATCAGCGACAGTGATATAATAATCCATTTCGCGCGTAGCCCTTGCAATCCACTCCGTATAATTTTTGCCAAACGTGACACGCCCGACTGCGGGATTATTCCACAAAAAACCGTAGCCAAGCGATGAAACAGCAAACGGAACGGATATCTGTGAATTGCGCTGCGCCAGTTCGAGCACGCAGCCCTTTAAATCAAGGCAGTTTTGCTGATATTGCCCCATGCCGAATATTTTTTCATCGGGATTAGGGTCAAATTTTACATTCAAGGAATATTCAGTCCCGCCGATAATGCCCTTCCATTCACGATTGATTACTTTCAGGCAGCGACTGCTTCTGGAAATTGTCCCGTCATACATGCGGAAATATTCGCGGAGAATTAGCTTATCGTCTTTATAGAAAGATATAATACCCACAAAATTAACGACAGCCTTGATTCTCCCGTTGATTATGCAGGCTTCTTCGCGCTGGTCGATATCACCGTTGCCTACCCAATGGTCTACTTTTTCAACCTTGACTGTCGTTTCCGTTTTGACCGGGGTTTCGGTAAGCGCCCAGTCATTTCCCGTAAGCTTTCCCAGCATGGTGCTTCTGACCCTGAGCGAATCCTTTCCCCATGCCTCAATCCTGAGCATTTCGCCATTATTGTAGCATACCAATGCTCCGTTATCATTTTCAAATTTCATGCTTTACCTCCTCCTGCTCTGTAAATATATATCATTGTTTTATAGCAGCCGCCCGCGTTTATGTGTGAATGTGTGTTGAGGCTTACAATGTATTATGTTTACTGAATTTTGCGCTGCTATGTTATTATTATATCAGATTGGGAGAGATTAACAACAGGCTTTTGTAAATTTCCGGTTTTCAATATATATGTTATCCTGTTTTTACAAGCTTCATGCCTCTCTGCAAATTCGTGCAACATTTTAACCAAAAACAAAACCACTGATTGTGAAGCCAATTCTATGCGCTATATCAGGTGCCCCGTTGTTGTTTTTTATTTAATTGTAGGTCTATTTTCGATACGTCTGCCTGCTATAGATAGCTGTAAGCCCTTCCCTTCGTCCTTCTTCTATACCTTCGTCTTTTGCAATCCGCCTTGCCTACTGCACATTATTCGTACAGTCCTTAAATTCTGTAACTGCCTCCTTTAAAATCAGTGCATAGCCTCACGATATCTGAAAAACGCCTTGCACATCGCGTCATATTTCTGCTTTCCGTCCATCGTGTCTATAAGCTGTATTATTTTCTCGTTCATCAATTAAATTATGCCTTTCTGCAATTTTAATATATCAACTATACGTGGGGATTTCAAAATTATAAAGCCAAACTATTGTTTTTAAAACTTTTTGATTTTGATATACAGAGCGAAAATGATTTATCTAAAAAAATACAACGCTCACATTTTGCCTTACACGAGTATCATATAAGAATGTCATATGATTTCTTAATGCTCCTTCCAGTTCTCGTCATACCCATCGCTTGACGCTGTAGCATTGGCAAGCTGCAACGCTATTTCGCTGAAATACCTTGGCGGTATGTCCTTTAGCGGGATTATTTTGTCGCCTTTTGCCTCATCATAGCAGTAACTCCCGCGCTCTATCGTGCCCGCCTTGTAAAATCTCGCGTCGTACACAGTTATCTCCTCGCCGCCGCCATAGCCTGAGCCTACGAAGCTTCCCAAAAAATGAAGCTCCACGCCAAGTCCCGTTTCTATGTCCTCACAGTAAAACGTGTCAAAACCGCCTCCGTCCTGTACCGAACCTCTGTACCAGCCTGCGCCTGTAAGCCTGCTCGTCAGTGAAAGGTCATTTATTTTAATTCCGCCAAAGCGCTCTAAGGTCGGCATTTCCTTCTCTGCGTCAGTCAGTCTATATACTTGCCTGTACAGCTGTGTTATAGGCTGTGTTATCTCATAGTCCTCCAGCTGCTGCCGCCATTTGGAAAGTGACACGTCTGTCAGTTCTATGGGGTGTGCAAGGGATATTGTTTGCGCACACGGAGCAGCTGCGCTCTCTGGCAGTATGTACTCCTCCTCGTCCTCTGTGTTAAAGCTGCCATCCTCCATATACCTAAAGCTCTGGATAAGCTTGCCATCCTCATAAACGCCCCATATCAAGCCTGTCGCAAACTGATGCATTATCGGATTTTTTACAAAAAGGGATTTCCAGGCCTGCGCTGTCCACTCGCGTTTTGCCATAAGCGCATATTCAAGCCGTGATTTCTGGTTTCCCGCTATAAGCTTTATCTGCTTTTTCATCTGCTTAAACTCATCAAGCGCCGCCTTGCCTAATGCCTCGTCGTCCTTTTTATTGACTGCTGGCAGGTTTTTTAGTTTTTTGCCCGTCTCGTCAAATACTTCTATTTCAAGCGCGGGTGTGATTGTCACCTTGAATTTGCGCGCTCCATAGTCAAAGACTCTTTCAATATTTTCATCAAAGCCAAGGTCTGGTATCATCCTGTCCGCAAGCTCCTCGCCCGTAAGTCCAAGGCGTGACGCGGCATTTTCAAGGGCTTTTTGGGCAGCCGATTTTACTGCTTTCGACTTGTGCTTTCTTGACATATTGTCAATGAGGATAAGCGTGTCCGACGCGGGGTTCAGGGCAAGCGCGTCTACGGCGTCCATTGCTATAGATGTCCGCGCATTTTGCGCCCATTCGTCTATCTGCCGTTTGATTTTTGCGGCAATCGCATTTTTGCCATAGATTGACGCGGCATAGAGTACTCAGCGCTTTTTTGCCTCCGCGCCGAGCGCAAGCCATCTGTCGTACAGCTCGTTTACAAACGCCGCAAGCTCATCCTCCTTCAAGCCGTCCGCAAGAATTGACGCGTCTTTGACTATGCCGTATTCATCTGATGTAGAATAGCAGAGTAGAAATGCCTGCATATAATCATCGCCAGCCGCTGCGCCATCCTTTTTATGCACTGTGATAAACGGCGTCTGGTATGCCCATTCAAGCATGCGCTTTCTGTTGCCTTTGTGCATTTTGGCAATTAAATTTTCCGCAGTAACTACGCCTGCGGCTGATACATCATCTGCTTTTGAAGCGGCGGTACTTTCTTTTCCATTTGCTGTGCCTGTTTTTGATAAACAGCTGTCTGCTTTTCCATTTGCAGCGCTTTCTTGGGCTGATGCTTTGTTTTTATCTGCCATCGCAATATTTTCCCGCTCGCTTAGCGTGTCCTGCAAAAGCTTTATAAGCTTAGCGTTTTTCTCTTTTTCAAGCATTTCAGATAAAATTTCTGTGTAGTCTGCTCCGCCTTTTTGCCACTTTACCAGCACGCGCACGGCAAGCTCCCGCTCGCCAAGCTTTTTTGACAAGGCAAGCTTTTTTATGTCCGCTTCCCACTCCTTTTTGGCATAGAGTATGTCGGCAAGGCGATTGCGCACGGCATTTGTCGAATCTGGCGCATAGCTTAAAATCTCGGCTTTGTTTTCGTCAAGGTTCTGCTCCAGCACAGTCAGCGCAAACCAGCGTCCAAGCGCGCCCGCTCCGCGGAAAGCCGCCAACGTTTCCTCGCGTCTTTGGCTTAGATACCTGCTGAATATTTTCCGTAAAATCCTGCCTCTTTCCAATGCGCTCGGATCGCCTACATAGGAGGCGTCGCATGCCATCTCCGCCAATGCCATCTGATATTTCAGGCTGAGCTTTTCTTTTTCAAGATCCTCAAAAAACGGTTCTATATTGCCAAGGTTATGCTGTCTCATTATCGTCCTGCCTATGAAATAGACATCCTGCCTAAAGACATAAAAAACCCCGCATCTTCGCAAGAAATCACGGTCATTGTACTCGTCCATAAATGCATCAATAAATTTAAACTCGTATTCCCCATTCCCGTTTGGACTGTACTGCAGCTTTATGTTGTCTGCTATTGGGTAGAGTAATTCAAGCGCTCCTTCGCCCATAAGGTATGATTTTATGATTGCTATTTCGTCCGCAGGCAGGCTTGTCCTTTTGCCTGGGCGGTACGGCTCAAGCAGATGGTCTACTGTCTGTTCCATTTTAATGTAATGGCTGTCTTCCATTGTAGCACTCTCCTTTATCATGTATTCTCGCCCCACTTCACCCATCTTATCAACATCGTTTTTGATTTGCAGAGCTGTTTATGTCTGTGTATTTTTGGATATTATCCTTATAGAAATAAAATATCACGTTTGGATATTTGGTTATATCAAAACCAGACGCTTTATTCTTACACCTGATTATCACTACCTTTATTAAGCCATATCTTTCTATAATTTTAATATATCATCTATATATGTGGATTTCAAGATTATAAAGTTAAGCTTTCTGTTTTTGATTTTATGTCTTTGATTGGCAATATGAGAATAATTTATCAAAAAAATATGGCACTCACAATTTGCTCTATGCGAGTGCCATGTCAAATTAGCATATATAATTAAGAAATGTAAACTTAAATGCAAAGGATTAAAACATCTCCCTGAATTTGCCGTTTAACAGCCTTTCAGGAAATGCCGCATTAGGCGGCATCCGCATTGATTGTCTGAAATGCTATTGATTTACGGTCACGCCGTTATCAAATGCAGTTTTATCCACTATTGCACTGGCATTGGGTATTGTGACCTCGGTCAGGGGACACCAAGCAAAAGCACTGGCGCCAATTTCCGTTACGCTTTCAGGGATTGTCACGCTGGTCAGGTTATAGCACCCATTAAAAGCACTGTCTGCTATTTTCGTTACCCCATCGGGAATTGTTACGCTGGTTAAGCCTTTGCATTGCATGAAAGTCAGAGTCCCTATTTCCGTTATTCCTTCGGAAATCGTTATGCTGGTCAAACTGGCGCAACCGTTAAAAGCATTATCCATTTTTGATACGCTACTTGGAATTGTTATGCTGGTTAAGCCGCTGCTCTGAAAAGCACACTCACCTATTTCTATTAAACCTTCAGGAAGGGTTATGCCAGTTAAATTCGGACAGTGGTAAAAGGCTTCGCCCCCTATTTTCGTTATCCCATCAGGGATTGTTGCATCAGTTAAGCTAATACAGCTGCAAAAAGCGCTTTCACTTATTTCTGTTACCCCGTTAGGAATTGTTACATCGGTTAAGCCAGTACAGCTGTGAAAAGCGCCCTCACCTAATTCTGTTAGGCTTTCGGGGAGGGTTATGCTGGTTAAATTCGGACAGTTGAAAAAAGCTTTCTCTCCTATTTTCGTTACTCCTTCGGGAATGGTTATGTCCATTAAACTGGTGGATGAAAAAGCCTCGTCACCTATTTCCGTTATGCCTTCTTCCAGTACCACCTGCAAATCTCCTACTTTCCAGATTACATCTTTAGCTCCGCAATTCTCCAATGCCTCATTATCCAGAACGCCACTGCCTGAAATAGTCAGCACTCCGCTCTCGTATGTATAGGTAAACTCCCCGCTGCCTTTCTCAGTCTTTGTCTCCTCTACGACTGTGCTTTCTTCTGTCTCCTCAGTCTGTGTCTCCTCGACGGCTGCGCTTTCTTCTGTCTCCCCAGCCTGTGTTTCCTCAGCGGCTGTGCTTTCTTCCGTGTCGCTGTCAGTGTCCTCCTCCTGCGCTGCCGTCTCAGTCTGCATAGTCTCCGCCGCGTCCTGCGCCGTCTGTGTTTCTTTATTCCCGCATGCACCCAAAGCCAGCGCCGACGACATAAGCCAAACCGCTATAAATAATTTCTTTTTCATCATTAAAATCCTCCTATAAGAAAAGTAAGCTTAAATGCAAAAAATTAAAAATAGGACAAAATCGTATTTATTTATCTTTTATAATGAAATCATTTCCATTGAGGTTTTTGTCATCAGTCCTCAAAACCTTTCTGAATTTAAGCATATTTTTATCTTCGTATATATCAATGACATTTTTATTCGGATGCCCCCATTTATTATAGCCTACGCATATTACGGCTTTATCCCTGCCGCTTTTGGCGGCTGCTTTCTGCAGCTCTTTCGGCACTGCGCCGATTTGCTTCAACGATTTACCTGATGCGTGGTGCGGTACTATGATATTTTTGACAGTATTAGGCTTGGCTGCATTAATCTGATTAATCTGCCAATTTTCATAGCCGCAGTCTCCCGTCAGGAGCGTGTTATTCATCTTCAGCATAAGACCGCTTTCGTTCAAATTTTTTCCTTTCCCACGACACATTATGTAATCGCCTGAGGTTTGAGAATATCCTGGGTATTTTTCGGATACCAAAAATATTTTCTGTTTTTTGGCGAGAAAAACTATCAGCCTGTTTAAAGATGCGTTGCATTTTCCCTGAGCGCACACTGGCGCTATCCATTCCGAGGCGGATTTCCCGTTGAATACGCTCCGTTTTAGGGTATATGCTGCCTTGTAATGATCCTGATGCCAGTGCGAAATGATTATCAGATCTGGCGCAAGAATATTCCCCACATAAGCATCATCATAAATGCCTGTAGCGGCTTTATCGATCTGCCCGCCCGTTGAAAATCTCAGGTTAATATCAATCGGGAAACCTACGTCAAACGCAAAGCATTTGTTGCTGCCGTCTGCCATAGTGTTGTAACCGCTCACGCAGTTTGCCTGTCCTACGCGGTGTACCATCAAATAGCTTTCAGATACATTTTTAAAGAACTTGTCCATCACATTATTTATTTTGCCGTCAGCATCCGCTGGGATTGTTATATCATCCAACTTATAGGATATATCAGGATCTGCCTTTTCTATCCTTTGGATATAGACTTCCTTGAACTGAAAGAGACTTGCTGCAAATGCCAGTCTTCCTTTTTTGCCATTTGCGCCTTCATTACCGACGTTCTTTGACAAGACGACCTTTTGCCATTCGCAGCCTATTTCCAGGTCTTCATCTGAGCATAATTCATAGAAATATGGCTTATATAGTATATCCAGTACTGAACGCGCGTCAGATGTTTCCAGATTTTCAAAATACACATTATCAGTCTCAAGCATCCCTGGCGTAATTGCCATATAACGATAACCGAATTTTTTGCTGCTATTTTCATCATTTTCTTTATTTTCTTCATCTTCTTCAAGTTCTTCACTAATATACCGTCTGCAGTATATGGTCTTGCTGCCTTTTTCAAATATAAACGGCTTCAGCATTTCCCTGAATTTGCTGTTTAACAGCCTTTCAGGAAACGCCGCATTAAATACGGGCGAGCTGATAATCTCATCAAAGCTTTCCTTGTCCCACATATGCTCTTTTAATACTTCCAGTTTAGGATTTTTAAGCATTTCACTTATCTTATTTATTTCTTCCAATATCTCCATAATGTCCTTCTCTCTTAATCAAAATTTACGGATGCCGCATTAGGCGGCATCTGCATTGATTGTCTGAAATGCTATTGATTTACGGTCACGCCGTTATCAAATGCAGTTTTATCCACTATTGCACTGGCATTGGGTATTGTGACCTCGGTCAGGGGACACCAAGCAAAAGCACTGGCGCCAATTTCCGTTACGCTTTCAGGAATTGTTACGCTGGTTAAGTTATTACAGTAACCAAAGGCAACGCTACCAATTTTTGTTACCCCCTCGGGGATTTCTACGCTTGTTAAAACAGCACATTGTCCAAAAGCGCCATCTCCTATTTCCGTTACCCCTTCAGAAATTGTTATGCTGGTTAAGCCACTTCTAGGAAAAGCATTTTCCTCTATTTTTGTCACTCCACCAGGAATTGTTATGCTGGTTAAGCCACAATTTTCAAAAGCTCTCTGACCTATTTCTATTAAACTTTCAGGGAGATTTATGCTCGTCAAATTGTAACACTCAAAAAAAGCACACTCCCCTATTTTTGTTACTCCTTCGGGGATTTCTACGCTTGTTAAATTAGTACATTGTTGAAAAGCGTAGTTACCTATTTCCGTTACTCCTTTAGGAATTGTGACGCTGGTTAAGCCAGTACAGCCGTCAAAAGCATGATCACCTAATTCTGTTAGGCTTTCGGGGAGGGGTATGCTGGTCAAGTTCGGACACATGTAAAAGGCGTTCGCGCCTATTTTTGTTACTCCTTTAGGAATTGTTATGCTAATTAAACCACTTCCTCTAAAAGCGGAGTTACCTATTTCCGTTACTCCTTCTTCCAGTACCACCTGCAAATCTCCTACTTTCATGACTACATCTTTAGCACCGCAAGCCTCCATTGCCTCACTATCCAAAACACCCTTGCCTGAAATAGTCAGCACTCCGCTCTCATATGTATAGGTAAACTCCCCGCTGCCTTCCTCAGTCTGTGCCTCCTCAGCCTGTGTCTCCTCAACGACTGTGCTTTCTTCTGTCTCCCCAGCCTGTGTTTCCTCAGCGGCTGTGCTTTCTTCCGTGTTTTCCTCCCGCACTTTTGTTTCGGTCTGCCTAGTCTCTCCCGCTTTCTGCGCCGTCTGTGTCTCTTTACTCCCACAGGCGCTTACCGCAAGCGCCGACGACATAAGCAAAGCTGTCATAAATAATTTCTTTTTCATCATTAAAATCCTCCTATATATTTTTTGTTTATGATTAAACATACATATCACATTATACCCCCCCCCTCGTACATATTTGTCAAGCATTTTGTCATATTTTGTCAAATACATAAAGTAACCGCAAAATAACCTCCATTCTTTGAACGCAAAAAAGCAACCGCCCCTTTGGCGATTGCCTTTTTTATATTCTTCCGCCTTATCCCGCGTGATGCCGAAAAGCATTTGAAGATTTCCAGCTCTCGTCGTATCCGTTGCTTGACGCTGTGGCATTGGCAAGCTGCAGCGCTATCTCACTGAAATACCTCGGCGGTATGTCCTTCAGCGGGATTATTTTGTCGCCTTCCGCCTCATCATAGCAGTAACTCCCGCGCTCTATCGTGCCAGCCTTGTAAAATCTCGCGTCATACACGGTTATCTCCTCGCCGCCACCATAGCCTGAGCCTACAAAACTTCCTGAAAAATGAAGCTCCACGCCAAGCCCCGTTTCTATGTCCTCTCGGTAAAATGTGTAAAATCCTCCCGCGTCCTGTACCGAGCCTCTGTACCAGCCTGCGCCTGTAAGCCTGCTCATCAGCGAAAGGTCATTAATTTTAATTCCGCCAAAGCGCTCTAAGGTCGGCATTTCCTTCTCTGCGTCAGTCAGTCTGTATACTTGTCTGTACAGCTGTGTTATAGGCTGTATTATCTCATAGTCCTCCAGCTGCTGCCGCCATTTGGAAAGTGACACGTCTGTCAGTTCTATTGGGTGGACAAGTGATATTGTCTGCGCACACGTGGCAGCTGCGCCATCTGGCAATATGTACTCCTCCTCATCCTCTGTGTTAAAGCTGCCATCCTCCATATACCTAAAGCTTTTGATAAGCTTGCCCTCCTCATAAACGCCCCATATCAGCCCTATCGCAAACTGGTGCATTATAGGATTTTTCACAAAAAGCGCTCTCCATGCATCTGCTGTCCATTCGCGTTTTGCCATAAGCGCATATTCCATGCGCGCCTTCTGGCTCGACACTGACGCTTTCATCTGCTTTTTCAGCTGTTTAAAGGCATCAATCGCTGCCCTGGCTTTTTCCTCATCATCCTTTTTGCCGACAGAAGGGAGGTTTTTAAGCTTTTTGCCCGTCTCGTCAAATACCTCCGCTTCAAGGGCAGGAGTGAGCGTTACCTTGAATTTTCTCTCGCCGTAGTCGAAAATCCGCTCCATATTTTCATCAAACCCAAGATCTGGCACGATTTTGTCCGCAAGCTCCTCGCGCGTGATGCCAAGCTGTTCGGCGGCGTACTCCATAGCCTCGCCCGCAGCCGCCTTTACCTGTTTAAACTTGTACTTTCGCGCCATGCCGTCCACTGTCAAAAGCGCGTTTGGGAAAGGATTGAGGGCAAGCGCCTTTACCGCCTCGGCGGCTATCGCTCCCCTTAAATTCTGCGCCCACTCGCCAATCTGCCGCACAAGCATGTCCACTATCTCACTGCCGCCGTGGATAGATGCCGTGTAGAGTACCCAGCGTTTCTTCGTGTCCGCGCCAAGCGAAAGCCATCTGCTGTACAGCTCGTTTACATACGCGGCAAGCTCATCCTCTCTAAGGCTGTCTGCAAGCAGCGCACCGCTTGCGCTTATGCCGTTTTTGTCCGCTGTCGAATAGCATAGCAGAAACGCCTGCATATATTCCTCGGAAGCGACCGTGCCGTCATTTTTATGTACCGCGCCAAACGATGTCTGGTATGCCCATTCAAGCGAGCGCTTTCTGCCGCCCTTGTGTAACTGTTTCACAAGCTCGTCAGGTATAATTTCATTTTGGCTGCGGACTGTGCTTTTATCCGCAGACTCTCCTGTAGCTGTATTTTCTGAGATTGAGTTTCGTATCAGGGCTGCCAGCTTTGCGCTTTTTTCTTTTTCAAGCATATCGAACAAAGTTTTTGCACAGTCTATACCGCTACTATGCCATTTTATCAGCACCCGTGCGGCAAGCTCGCGTTCGGCAAGCTTCTTTGATATGGCAAGCCTCTTTATGTCCTCCGCCCAGTCCTTTCTTTCACACAGCATGTCAAACAGGAGATTTCTCACTATGCCCGAGCCGTCCTGCGCATATGAGATGATTTCGCTCTTATTTTCCTCTGATTTCTGTGCCAGCACTGTAAGCGCAAACCAACGCGCCAGTGCGCTTGCGCCCGCAAATGCCTCCAGCGTCTCCTCGCGCCTTTCGTCCAAATATCTGGTAAAAACCTTCCTTAATGCATCAGCCAATACTTCCTCATCATTTACCTTGTAACCTCTTTCCTCCATTATGTCGATTATGTATAACTGGTATTTAAGCATCAGCTCTTCTTTTTCGTAGTCGGCAAACAGTTTTTCGATTTTCTCGGGCGAAAACTGCTGCCAGTTTTCATGCTCAATCAAGCATCTATGCACTTCATTGCCCATTTGCATAAGAGTATTGACAACCATACATCTGCGGAAAAATTCCTCGTCATTGTATGTCTTATCAAATTCAAAAATCCCTGAATCAATGAAATGCCACCACTTTATAGGCATATTGTCAGCAAAGCTGTAAAGCTCGTCAAGCTTTGCAGAACCCATAATGTACTCTTTGATTGTGTTCTTTTCAGCATCAGCGAGTAAGCTTACATTATTGTTGAGCGAATATCTGCTTATAAGCTTGTCCGCTATTTTTCCCATTTCTTCGGTTTTTTTGTCACTCATTTTAATCCTCACTTTCAAACCGTCTGTTTACCGAATTTCTCCAGATACTCATGTGCCTTTTGGAGTGATGCGCCAAGCTGCGCCTGAAGCTGTTTTATAATTTCACTATCTGGCAGCCCGAGATCATAGCCCATTTTAATGATGCCCTGCATAACGCCTTGCTCTATTCCCTTTTCCATTCCTTGCTCTATTCCCTTTTCCATTCCCCTGTCATATATAGTCTGCCCCATTCCACTCATCTTATCGACCTCCTCTCGGATTTGCGGGTTTCTGTCCATGTCTATAAATTGTACCCCTTGTCAAGGACATTTTTTTAATCTGTTATAGGGAATGTATGTTTGCCTTTGCTTTCGTTCACAA
>CANQSB010000030.1 GCA_947626435.1 uncultured Lachnospiraceae bacterium
ACTATCTTGAAACAACTCAAAAATAACCATTTTTTTATTCCACCTTTTCACAAACTTCACATCAATAAATGTTTTTCCGTTTTTTTACTGACTTTCCGAGACTACACATCAATTATATTTGCCGCCTCAAGCAAAAGCTTAGTGTAGCTGCTTTGGGGGCTTTTGTATATATCGTCAACATACCCCTGCTCAAGGATTACCCCGCCGCGCATAATCATCACCCTGTCGCACATCTGATAAACCACGCGCAGGTCATGCGATATAAAAAGTATTGAAAGTCCCATTTCCTTGTGGAGTTTCAAGAGCAGCCTTATAATCTGCGACTGTATTGTCACGTCAAGCGCCGAAACAGGCTCGTCCGCAATCAGAAAATCCGTATTGCACAAAAGCGCCGCGGCTATCGCTATGCGCTGTCTCTGGCCTCCTGAAAGCTCCGACGGATAATGCTCCTTGATTTTTGCGTCAAGACCGACTTTTTCAAGCATTTCCCCAACCTTCTCCTGCCTTTGCGTATGGCTTAGCCTGTCCTTGCCTTTTTTCATACGCATAGGTTCCTCCAATATCCAGCCGATTTTTTTTGACGGATTAAGCGAGCTGTACGGATCCTGGAATACCATCTGCGGATTGGGACAGTCAAGGCTTATGCTGCCGTCATAGTGTCGCTGCATTCCAAGTACCGCTTTTGCAAGCGTCGTCTTTCCGCAGCCGCTTTCGCCTACGAGCCCTAAAATCTCGCCTTTTTTCATGCTAAAAGAAATGTCCTTCAGCACATGCTGCTTTTTATTATAATATACATTTAAACTGTTTATTTCCAGTATGTTTTCTGTGTTCATAACAATATCCCCATACAGAGCCTTTAAACTTTAAATCATAAAATAAAGGCTTTGAATTTAAAACCAGCTATAGCCTGTACAATAAGTTTTTCACAATCAGAGCTTAGGCTTTTCAAGCTTTGGAATGGCGTTTATAAGCTCGCGGGTATATTCCTGTCCGGGATTATTGAAAATCTCGTCAGCCGCACCCTCCTCTACTTTCTCGCCGTCGTGCATTACAAGTATTCTGCCGCATATGCTTTTTACAAGGCTCAAATCGTGCGATATGAATAAAATAGATGTTTTCTGTTCTCTGTTCAGCCGTTGCAAAAGCTTCACTATCTGCAGCTGTATTGTGACATCAAGCGCTGTCGTCGGCTCGTCGGCGATAAGGAGCTTCGGCGCGCATATCATAGCCGCCGCTATCATCACGCGCTGGCGCATGCCACCCGACAGCTCATGCGGATATTTTTTATAGATAAGCTCGGGATTGTCAAGCTCTACGTTTTTTAAGCTTTCAATCACAAGCCTATAGCGCTCCGCCTTGCCGATTTCAGGCTTGTGTATTTTAAGGCTTTCCTCCACCTGCCAGCCTATGCGCTTTGTAGGATTGAGGGAAGTCATAGGCTCCTGAAAAATGACACCAATGTCATTTCCCTGTATCTTTCTAAGCTCAGAGCGTTTCGCACTTAAAAGCTCTTTTTTGTCAAAAATTATTTCCCCGCTTGTAGTCACGTCATGGCGGCGCAAAAGCCCCGCTATAGCCATCGCCGTCATTGATTTGCCCGAGCCCGACTCGCCCACTATTCCCAGTATTTCACCATATTTTAATGTCATATTTATGTTTCTGACAATATGCTCGGGAGCATCATGGTCATGAAACTCTATATTCAGATTTTTGACCTCTAACAAAATATCGCTCATATTTTACCACTGTTTTCTGAATTTAAAATTTGGAAGTTTCTATTTTCCTATGTTTATTCACTGTTTTATTGAAATAATGACAGACTTCTCCGCTTATATCAATCAGCATTTATCCGAATAGGCAGACATCAGGCTGCCCACAAGTGAACAGGCATCTTCATCATTACAGTTAATTTTTCAGCCCGTCCGCCAAAAGTGAAAAACCAAGCACGAGCAAAATTATCATAAGCCCCGTAAACACAGCATAATTTGGCGCTGAAAACAGATATCCCTGCGCTTCTGAAAGCATACTACCCAAACTTGCATCAGGCGGCTGCACACCAATGCCAAGATAGCTCATTCCCGCCTCCGCAAGCACGGCGTTATTAAAGCCTATCATTATTGATGAAAGCAGCACTGTCATCGTATTTGGAAGGATATGCACAAAGATTATCCGCATGTGTGGCACTCCCGCAAGCCTCGCGCTTTTTACGTAATCCATCTCGCGGTACTTGATGAACTCGCCGCGCACTATACGCGCAAAGCTCGGCACAAACGCAATGCCAAGCGCAAGCACGACATTGTACTTCCCCGTACCGAAAAGACTGATAAACACAAGTGCAAGAAGTATGCTCGGAAACGCAAACACCACATCATTTATGCGCATGACAACCTCATCAAGCCAGCCGCCGAAATACCCTGTGACAGCTCCGATAATTATGCCGCTCACCACGCCGATAACCACAGTTGCAAACGCTATGATGAAGGTATTGCCCATTCCCTTAAGCACTCTCGAAAAAATATCCCTGCCAAAATTATCACAGCCCATAAGATGCGACAGACTTGGCGCCGCCAGCTTGGCGCTGCTGTCCATTTTTGTCGGATCATATGGAGTATAAAAAAATCCTAGTATTATTAAAAAGAGCATAGTGGAAGTAATCACAAGACCGATTATTAAGTTTGCAGAGTGTTTTTTCTTGGAATACTTTTTCCCAATTTGCATATGATTTAATTCCTCTTTTATAATTGTGTTAAGCAGGTCGCTTGAAGATGTTCATATACCCATTCAGACTCGCTCGCGCTCCGTGGTAAGCGTAGCGGACGCTAAACTCAACTGCGCTGTAAAAGGAGCTACGCTTTTACAGCTTGTTTCGTTAAGTGCCGACGCTTCCCAAGGGTCTTCATGGGTATATGAACATCTTCGAGCTAGTGTATTGGCACTTAACTATTTTTGTGGGTACTTAAAAGTTTTATTATTTTCATTACTTACTCAGAATATCCTTTTGAGCCACTATCCGCGGGTCTACTATCTGATAAATGATATCCACACAAAAATTCGTGACAATCACCACCAACGCTATAAGCACGATTATAGCCTCCACCACAGGATAATCCCTGTATGATATGGAAGTCAAAAGTATGCGCCCTATACCAGGTATATTAAACACCTGCTCTATTACAATGCTCCCCACAATCATATCCGCAAGCGTCATTCCCCACAGCGTTATCACAGGGAGCATAGCGTTTCTGAGCACATGGCGGTAAAGCACCTTGCTTGTGTTATTTCCCTTGCTGTAGGCTGTCCTCACATAATCCTTGCCCGCCTCATCAATGCACGAGCCGCGCAAAAGCTTGACCGACATTGCAATTTTGGGCAGCGCAATCGCTATGCAGGGAAATATCATATATAATATAAAGCCTCCCAAATCCGTTTCATACGAAACAAATCCGCCCGGCGTAAATATCTTAAAAATTAGTCCAAATATATAGGTAATCAAAATCCCCATAAAAAAATGCGGCACGGACATCATTACCTGATTTACCACTATTATAAGCCTGTCCATGCCCTTGCCTTTATGCTTGGCTGAGTATATGCCGACAGGCACGGACACTCCCGCCATTATAATAAATGCCGTCACTGCCATCACTACATTGATAGGCAGCTTTGACAAAATCATCTCCGACACTGGCACATTGTATTTATAAGAAATGCCAAAATCGCCCCTGACAAAGCCGGTAAGCCAGTCCGCGTATCTTTCCATAAAAGGTCTGTTGAGCCCAAGCTCCTCGCGCACAGCCTCAATGCGTTCAGGCGTGGCATCTGTTCCAAGCGACGCAAGCGCAGCGTCCCCCGGTATTATGTCAAATGCAAGATAGACGAGGAATGAAATGCATAAAAGCGTTATCAGCGTCGTCGCAAGCTTTTTTAAAACATATCTCATACCTCGTCTACCTCTTTTCACTAATATGCGCCCGCCTACAATAGCAATTTTACTTAAAAATAAACGGAACAGCATACCTTCCTGCAATATATTTATTCTACTGCGTAAAGCTTTGAAAAATCCTGAATGTATAAAGGATAAAATTCATATCCCGCATATTTTTTACTTATCGCGACAAGCTCGCACAAATCCTGAATGTACACATTTGCCGCCGTGTCCGTAAGTATTTTCTCGCACTCCTTGTAATACTCCGTTGCCAAATCGTCGTCAAGGACTGCCTCTGCCGACAGCGCGTTTTTATAAGCCGCGTCGTAATCAGGGTTATTGTAGTTTGTAAAATTGTTGCTTGCTGTTGACTGGAAACGGCTCAGCATAGCGCCCGCCGTAAGCGTAGACGCGTCAACTCCGACTACTGTAGCCTCAAAATCACGCGCACCGTACACGTCACTCAGCCAAGTCTCCCACTCGATAAGCTCAATATTCATAGTCACGCCAATAGCCTTGTACTGCTCCGCCAGAACCTGCGCCGTATCAATATGCTGCTGATAATTTGACGGCACCTTTGCCGTAAACTCAAAGCCGTCAGCATAGCCAGCCTCTGCAAGCAGCTCCTTTGCCTTCTCTACGTCAGTCGCATATACGTCGTTTAACTCCTCCATATAGTATTTCCCAAATGTCGGAAACATACTGCTGCCTACTGGCGTACCCTTGCCGTCGGAAACAAAGTCCAAAATCTCCTGCTTGTTTACCGCATAGCTCAAAGCCTGGCGCACAAGCTCGTTGTCAAACGGCTCTACATCATTGTTTAAGTACATGCCCTGTACAAGATTCATAGTGCCTTCAAGTATGTTAAAATTATCACCCAGCTCTGTCGCCTGCGCCGTAGTCACTCTGGCAACCATGTCCACCGCGCCGCCCTCAAGGTTCATCACGATAGCGTCAGCATCGGCAAGCACCTTTAAATTAACAGTCTTTATATGCGCGGGCTCTCCCCAGTAATCGTCAAAGCGCTCCAATACTACATTTTCCTGCAGCGAACGCGACACAAACTTATATGGACCCGTGCCTACAGGATTTGTTTCAAGGTCTGCCACATCAGCTGGCACGATAGCCGCCTCGATAGTGGCGCATATCGCGATAAACACGCTGCTTGCCTCTTTCAGCGTGACAACAATGGTCTTGTCATCGGGCGTCTCGACGCTTGCAATATTAGAAAACGCCGATATAACGGGTTCTCCCCCGTTTAAACCGGCGCATTTTTCAATCGAATATTTCACGTCTGCAACCGTTACGGGATTTCCGTTGTGGAACTTGATGCCGTCCCTCAATGTGAAGGTATAAACCAAACCGTCCTCCGACATTGTATAGCCGCTTGCCACAGCAGGATTGAGATTGCCATCGCTGTCAGGCTTGTATAAGCCCTCGTAGATATTGAACAGTATCTCCTGCGTGCCTGAACCGTTTGCAAGGTTAGGGTCAAGGCTGTTCAAATCCTGCGGAATGCCTATAGTAATCTGCGAATCGGCATCATCTGTCGTCGGCTGCGCCTCTGTCTGAGCTTGTGTCTGTGCGCTCTCAGAGCTTTCATCCGTCGAAACAGTCGCATTTTGTGTAGAGTCTCCATCAGCCTTATCACCTGCGCATCCGCCCAGTGCAATAGTCAGTGTAAGCAACATACTTACGAAAAGAACCTTTGGTTTTGTGTGTTCTCTCTTAGTCATGTCTTTACTCCTTTTCTTATTCTTTCTATATTCAGTTGTCGGTGCGTCAGGTATAGTCTGCCGCTTTTTAATGCAGTACCATCCCTCAGCTTTGATAATTGTATACAATATCTGCCAAAAAAGCAATATGTATTTCAAAATATTATTGTACTTTTATTTGTCCAATACCTTTTTAAGCTCGTCCATAAAAGTATTGATGTCCTTAAATTCACGGTACACAGAGGCAAAACGCACATACGCTACCGCGTCCAAGTCCTTCAGCTTATTCATCACCAGCTCGCCAATCACCTGGCTTGGCACTTCCTTTTCCTCCCTGCCAAAGACCTCGGTCTCCACCTCGTCAACAAGCTTATTTATTTCGCCTATGCTCACAGGTCTTTTATGGCAGGCGCGCAAAATCCCACCCTCGATTTTAGTTCTGTCATATGCCTCTCTGTTGTTATCCTTCTTAATGACGATAAGGGGAATGGTTTCCACCTTCTCATATGTAGTAAAGCGCTTGCCGCACTCGTCGCAGACGCGCCGCCTGCGGATCGAGCTGCCGTCCTCGGCCGGTCTTGAATCTATAACTCTCGTACTTTCACAACTGCAAAATGGACATTTCATATCAAATATGCCTCCTCTCGCTGCGCATATGAATTATCAGTACATATACGGCAATTAATTTGTATGTAAATTTAATGAATTTTCTTACAATTCAGTATACGTGAAGATTAAAGCGATGTCAACTACAATACACTCATTTGCAAGCTCATTTGCTAACTCATATCCCTGTAAAATCAAATATTCGCACCTGTGATATTACGCTGTGATATTCCTTATACTTTTCTTATGCTTCGCTTACGCCGAAAAATCAAAAATCCGCACCTGTGATGTCATACTATGATATTACGCGGCAATGCGTTATATATCCACCAATATAATATCAGGTCCAATCTGCTTAATGCACTTATACGGAATGACAATCTCCGAATCGTCCGTAAACATGCTCCAAAAGCCCTTGCAGCCGGGCACCATAATCTTGCATATGCAGCCTCCGCATTCGTCAATTTCCAGATTGCAGATATGTCCTAATCTCTTGCAATCCTTTATGCTTATAACCTCTTTCTTTTTCAACTCACTATACAGCAATCCAACGCCCCCTTAAAAGCAATCGCTTTTATATCATATGCGACGGCTCCCAAATATGCGACTGTACATTCAAAAATTATACGAAAAAAAGGATTTCCAAACCTGCCCACACGGCAAATCTGAAAATCCTTATATGTCATTTTACATGCTTAATGTCACATCAGCCACATCGACAACCTCCTCTGCCGACTTGGCAAGAAGTATCATATAATTGCCCGCATCGACCTTAAAGCCTCCACTCTCCTCGTCATAGTATGCAAAAGCGTCTTCCCTAAGCTCGACCTTCACCTGCTTAGTCTCGCCTGCCTCAAGCCATACCTTCTCAAATGCCTTTAGCTCCTTTGCAGCCTTCTTTACCTTTGGGAGCTTATCAGCCACATATATCTGCGCAACCTGAGCGCCCGCTCTGCCGCCAATATTTGAAATATTGAACGTCACCTCGACAAGCTTACTTTCCCGAGTACATTCAACCACCCTTGCCGACAGCCCAGTCATTACAAACTCAGTATATGAAAGCCCATAGCCAAACGGAAACGCCGTCTTGACATCATATGTGTCATAATACCTATAGCCTACAAAAATGCCTTCGCCATAATTTACGCTGTCGCCCCCGGGGAACTCTCCAAGCGCCACCGCAGGACAATCTTCGCCGCTTACAGGGAATGTCTCAGGAAGTCTTCCCGAAGGATTAACCTCGCCGAAAATAACCTCCGCAAGCGCCGCTCCGCCTTCCATGCCCGCATACCAACCGCATATAAGAGCCTTTGCCTTGTCCACCCATTCACTCATATCTACGGGCGAGCCTACCTGCATTATGACAACTGTGTCAGGTCTTACGTCCAAAAGCTTTGATATAAGCTCATCCTGCTCATACGGAAGCTTCAGACTTTCGCGGTCCTGCCCTTCTGTATCATAGTCGTGCGTAAGCCCTCCGACAAAAATTACGGCATCCGCATCTTTTGCCGCTTCAAGCGCATCCGCCATATATTCAACATTCTTTTCTTTCTGGCGTTTTAGCTTTTCCTCGTCTGTCGGCTTTTTTTCAGGTTCAGGACTGCCGTTCAGACTGTCAGCCTGACCGTTTTCATTGTCACCCGTATTCGCCCATATATTTCCGACATCTTCATTGCAATATCCTGGTTTGTATACAATCTTCGCGTTGCCGCCAAGCACCATATTTATGCCCATAAGCGGCGTTATCTCATAAAGCGCCTTTATCTCCGCGCTGCCGCCGCCTAGCGCCTGGCGTCTGTTGGCATTCTCGCCTATTACCAAGAGCTTTTTAATTTTCTTTTTATCAAGCGGCAGTATATTGTCGTCATTTTTCAGCAATACTACTGACTCCCTGGCAGTCTGGCGAAGCGTTTCCTTGTCGCGGTAATCGTTGTAGGTGCCGCTCTTTCGCTCGCCGTCAAGCATGTGAAGCTCGTTCATCACATGGAGAATGTGCCTTACCTTTTCGTCAAGCTTTTCTATCGCAAGTTCTCTGTCGACTTCGCCGTTTTCTATCATTTTAAGCAGCGGATTGGCAAGGTAATATTCATCAAAATTGTCCGTAACTGACATTTCCATGTCAAGCCCGTTCGTAAGCGCCTCTTTCGTGTCATGCACTCCGCCCCAATCGGAAACTAAAATGCCTTCAAAGCCCCACTCGTCGCGTAAAATCTTATTGAGCAGGTAGTCGTTATGGCAGCAGTGCGTTCCACGAAGCTTGTTGTACGCGCCCATGATGCCCTTTGCCTTACCCTTCTTTACAGCCGCCTCAAATGCGGGAAGATAAATCTCCCTAAGCGCCCTCTCGCTTATCTCTACATTTACGTCAAGACGCCTCGTTTCCTGATTGTTCACTGCGAAATGCTTCACGCATGATGAAACGTCATTTTCCTCAATACCCTTTACAAGCGGCACCACAAGCTCAGACGTCAGATATGGGTCTTCTCCCATATACTCAAAGCTGCGCCCGCATCTGGGGTCGCGCATTATGTTTATCCCCGGTGCCAGTATCATGTCCTTGCCGCGCCCTCTTGCCTCTTTGCCGAGAAGCTGTCCTGCCTTGTAAGCAAGCTCCCTGTTCCAAGTCGCCGCAAGCGCGGTGTTGCTCGGCATATATGAAACGCTGTCATATGAAAGCCCGATATCCTGCCATGTATCATTCTTAAAATCCTTGCGCACCCCCATGGGACCGTCCGAAGTTATAAACGGCGGTATTCCAAGGCGCTCTACCCCTTTGGTAGTAAAAAGCCCGCTGCCATGAATCATGTCAGTCTTCTCCTGTAAAGTAAGCTGACTGATTAATTCCTCTATTTTTTCGTTTGTCACATCAATCCCTCCTCTTAACTTAAATCTGCACGAAAGCTGCCGCTCCTGCGCTTTTCACAGCTTTCCTACGCTTTTTCGACGTCAGATTTCTTTGCCATGCGAAAGCGTATGATAAAATTAACCACTACAGCCGCCGCAAACATAACAATGCCAAGCACCTGAGATACGGCGATGCCTGTGTGCGGTATCAGAAGCTGGTCTGTGCGAAGCCCCTCTATAAAAAATCTGCCTATCCCATAGCCTCCAAGATATATCAGACACATCTGGCCGTTATATTTCTTGTATTTATGATAAAAAAACATAAACGCCAGCAGGCACAGATTCCACATGCCTTCATACAGGAAAGTCGGATGAACCTGAATAAAATTCACATCACCCATAGCTATCATGCCATCAATATGCGACTGCGCTATATCCCATGACCTTACCGCCTCGACAGGCAGCCTCATGGCAAACAGATTGTCAGTGTACCCGCCGAACGCCTCGCGGTTGAAAAAGTTGCCCCATCTGCCAATAATCTGCCCGAGCACAAGTCCATACACACCGCAGTCTCCAATCTGGTACGGCGATAGCTTTTTCACTTTTGAATAAACGAAGAGTGTCGCAAACGCGCCTATCACCGCGCCGTAAATCGCCATACCACCCTGCCGCGTATTGAAAATACTGAGCAAATCATCCTTATACATATCCCATGAAAAGACGACGTAATATATGCGCGCGCCTATTATTGAAAAAATAACGGCATATATGGCAAAATCCCATATTATGTCAGGGTCAAGCCCTTCCCATCTGGCAATCCGCGCGGCAAGCAGAATCCCCAGCCCCACGCCAATGCCGATAATCAGACCATAAAGCGCAATGCGGAATCCGAATACATAAAAGCTTTTTGGCACATTTTCCAGATAAATTCCCAAGTGTGGAAATGCAATGTCTGTTGAGTTCATTTTATACCTCTTTTTCATTACCGCTTATAAACAATGCGATATTTTTAACCGTCAATTATTGCGGTTTTAGACATTAAATCTAAATAATATCACGTCTCCATCCTTAACGACGTAGTCTTTGCCCTCCAAGCCCACAAGTCCCTTGTCCCTTGCCGCGGCAAGCGAACCGTTTTCAAGCAAATCCTTATAATTCACAACCTCGGCGCGGATAAAGCCGCGTTCAAAATCAGTATGTATTTTGCCCGCAGCCTGGGGCGCTTTCGTGCCAAGCTTGATTGTCCATGCGCGGCACTCGTCCTCGCCCGCCGTAAGGAAGCTTATCAGCCCCAACAGGCGGTAGCTTGCCGCTATAAGCTTGTCCAAGCCTGACTCCTTTAAGCCCAAATCTTCAAGGAACATCTGCTTTTCGTCGTCATCAAGCTCCGCTATCTCCTGCTCTATCTGAGCGCAGATTACGAATACCTCAAAGCCCTCCTTCGCCGCATACTCGCGTACCGCCTTCACTCCGGCGTTGCTCGCGCCGTCATCGGCAAGGTCGTCCTCGGCAACATTTGCCGCAAAAATAACAGGCTTGTCAGTAAGCAGGTTATAGCCGTTCCTCCATGCCGTTTCTTCCTCATCGTCAGTGGTAAAGCTCTTGGCAAGCTTCCCTTCCTCAAGATGCGCCTTGAGTCTTTCCGCAAGCGCAAGCTCCTTCGCCTGTGACTTGTCGTTCTTTGCCCCGCGCGAAACCTTCGCTATGCGTCGTTCAAGTATCTCTATATCTGAAAAAATAAGCTCCAGATTGATTGTCTCAATATCCCTGAGCGGGTCAATGCTGCCGTCAACATGCACTATGTTTGAATCCTCAAAGCACCTTACCACATGTACTATAGCGTCAACCTCCCTGATGTTCGCAAGGAACTGGTTGCCAAGCCCCTCGCCCTTTGACGCGCCCTTTACAAGCCCCGCGATGTCCACAAACTCAATTACGGCGGGCGTTACTTTTTTGGTTTTGTACAGGTCGCCGAGAAGCTTGATGCGCTCGTCCGGTACTGCCACTACGCCGATATTAGGGTCGATAGTGCAGAACGGATAATTTGCCGACTCCGCGCCTGCTTTTGTGAGTGAGTTAAAAAGAGTGCTCTTGCCTACATTCGGGAGACCGACGATTCCCAATTTCATATTTTGTTATTTCCTCCTTAAAAATGAAATCTTTTCCCATTGAAAACGCTCCTTTCATAAAGAAAAGAGCCTCTGATATAGCATAAATATCGTACCATATTAAGGTTCAAATGTCCATATCTGTATTATATTTCCAACTTTTCGCCAATATAATTTTCAAATTCTTTTTATTTATGTTTTCATCATTCATAATTTTTTGCGTTTGCTATATCTCAAACTCCACTATAAAAATCAAAAAAATGTTTTAATATACGACAGGGTTTTATCAAATAAGTCCTTGGGCATTTTTTCCACAAACTGAATGTTCCTACTGGTAACGTCTAAACATTTAATATGCTCTGTTAAAATTACTCCTGTTGTTTTCGTCCTGCCATCTAACGGAATATGCAGTGGAAAAGTATTATTTGTGTTTGTTATTGGGCATACGATGGCGAACTTAGTCCTTATAAAAAATTGTTCATTACTAATAATTACGCCAGGCCTTCTTCCAGCCTGTTCGTGTCCGGACTGAGGACTAAAATCAAGGAATACTATATCTCCCTGTTTTGGATTATACATTACCACACTTCCTTTCCGATTGGAGAACCCCAGTCGAAATCTTCCGCTGTGCTTTCGCCAGTATAATCTTTAAAAATATCATCTAAAGTCAATGCTTTTTCCTTTTTTACTTTCGTAATTACAATATTATCATCAACTCGATTCAATTCCACAAGATCATTTTCCATCATTCCCAATGCGTCAAGAAATGCCTTTGGTATCCTTATCCCCTGTGAATTTCCCCATTTTTGAATTGTAGCTTGCATAAATTATCAGCCTCCTCGCTATAAGTATATACAATAGTATATACCATTGTCAATAAAACTATATATAAATTATTCCCAATCCGCTAACATTTTTCTCTTTCAAATTTTAAAGCTTTTTATCCAACATACAATTATCTAATGAATAAAACAGCAGCGTTCAAGTTTTTCACTCGAACGCTGTGATTTGATATTGCGTGCAGTTTGCAGCTCTAATGACCGTAATACCCACGCCACATAATAATTGAATTATTTCCGACTACTTCTTCAACGGACTCTCCCGATAAATAATATCCTCCCTAGACGGTCCGTTGCTAATATGCGTTATCGGATAGCCTATATGCTCCTCGATAAACTCCACATACCTGCGGCAATTCTCAGGCAGCTCCTCATACTTCCTTATGCCGCGTATCTCGCATTTCCAGCCAGGGAGCTTTTCAAATACGGGCTTAGCCTTTTCGAGCTTTGATGTGACGGGAAACTGTGTCGTGACCTCTCCGTCAATCTCGTAGCCCGTACATACGGGGATTTCATCAAGATAGCCCAGCACGTCAAGCACTGTAAAGCATACATTGGTAGTGCCCTGCATACGGCAGCCGTACTTTGACGCCACACAGTCAAACCAGCCCATTCTTCTAGGACGTCCCGTAGTCGCGCCGTACTCGCCCCCGTCGCCACCTCTGCGCCTGAGTTCATCCGCCTCAGTGCCGAAAATTTCAGACACAAACGCGCCTGCGCCGACTGCAGACGAGTATGCCTTGCACACCGTATAAATCTCCTTTATCTCATAAGGCGGAAGTCCCGCGCCGATAGCGCCGTATGCCGCCAGTGTAGATGATGATGTAACCATAGGATAAATGCCGTGGTCGGGATCTTTTAGCGTGCCAAGCTGTCCCTCGAGCAGAATTTCCTTGCCCGCGTTTATGGCGTCATACAGATATGTAGCGACATCGCATACATACGGCTCAATCATATTTCTATACTCATGCAGAGTGGACAAAAGCTCATCCGTGTCAATGAGCGGCTTGTGGTAAAGATGCTCCAGAATAACATTCTTCTGCTCCGCAACGCGCTTAACCTTATCCTTTAAAATCTCCTCATCAAAAAGCTCGCTGACCTGAAAACCGATTTTTGCGTATTTATCAGAATAAAACGGCGCTATGCCTGATTTTGTAGAGCCGAAAGACTTGCCGCCAAGCCTTTCCTCCTCGTACTGGTCAAACAGCACATGATAAGGCATCACTATCTGCGCCCTGTCCGACACAAGGATTTTGGGCATTGGGACATTCCTGTCCGTGATTGACTTGATTTCCTTCATAAGCACAGGAATGTTAAGCGCCACGCCATTGCCGATAATGTTTGTCGTATGGCTGTAAAATACGCCTGACGGAAGCGTGTGCAGCGCAAATTTGCCGTAATTGTTTACTATAGTATGCCCCGCGTTCGCCCCGCCCTGAAAGCGTATGATGATATCCGCCTTCTGTGCAAGCATATCCGTGATTTTGCCCTTTCCCTCGTCGCCCCAATTAGCTCCTACTACCGCCTTAACCATTGTCATACCTCCGCGTCTTTATATATTTGATGCAGCTACCTTCCTTCACTTCGTTTCGGTATAAATTATCCACACCGTTTTTTATAATACAACTTTTTTCCCGATATGTAAACAACAAGAAACACACTTTATAAATTTTCTGTAACGGTTCAGCCCTCGGTTTCACTTCCACGCTTGATGCACACAAAATGCCCCAAAGCCGCATTTGGACACTGAACTACTACACTTTTCTATTGTCGCAAATAAAAATCATACAGAAATATCGGCTTTAACGCCAAGCTCCGCCTTGTTTGCCTCCAATACGGGTTTGACAACTTTGTTTAAAAAGTTCTCCACCTGCAGCGGCGCGCGTCCGACATATTTTGAGGGCTCCATTGCCGCCTGAAGCTCCTCGAGTGTCAAATTAAATTCGCTGTCCGCCGCGATAAGCTCAAGCAGGTTGTTATCCTTGCCCTCAACCTTAACATTTCTCCCCGCTTCCATTGAAAGCTTTCTAATCTTCTCATGCAGCTCCTGACGGTTGCCGCCGTTCTTTACGGCATCCATCATAATATTCTCTGTCGCCATAAACGGAAGCTCCGCAAGCATATGCTTTCTGATAACCTTATCATATACCACAAGTCCGTCCACAACATTTAAGCAGAGGTCAAGTATACCGTCCACTGCAAGAAAGCCCTCGGGGATAGAAAGGCGTTTGTTTGCCGAATCGTCAAGCGTCCTCTCAAACCACTGTGTAGCTGAGGTTATCGCGGGATTGAGCGCGTCTATCATCACATAGCGCGAAAGCGACGCGATACGCTCAGAGCGCATAGGATTTCGCTTGTATGCCATTGCTGACGAGCCTATCTGGTTCTTCTCAAACGGTTCTTCCACTTCTTTTAAGTGCTGCAGAAGTCTTATGTCGTTTGACATCTTATGCGCGCTCGCCGCAATTCCCGCAAGCACATTTGCCACTCTCGTGTCCACCTTGCGCGAATATGTCTGTCCTGATACGGCATAGCACTCCTCAAAGCCCATTTTTTCGGCAATCATGGGATCTATTTTGTCTATCGTCTCATTATCGCCATTGAAAAGCTCGAGAAAGCTTGCCTGTGTGCCTGTCGTACCTTTTGAGCCTAAGAGTTTCAGGCTGCCTGCCACATACTCCAAATCCTCCAAATCCATGAGGAACTCCTGCAGCCAAAGTGTAGCCCTCTTTCCTACTGTCGTAGGCTGCGCGGGCTGGAAATGCGTAAACGCAAGCGTAGGCAGATCCTTGTATTTGTCCGCAAAGCGCGCAAGCTCATCAATAACGCTCACAAGCTTTTTATGCACAAGCTTCAGCGCCTCGCGCATCACAATAATATCCGTGTTGTCGCCGACATAGCATGAGGTAGCCCCAAGATGTATAATGCCCGCCGCCTTCGGACACTGCTGCCCATATGCGTAAACATGGCTCATCACGTCATGGCGCACAAGCTTTTCGCGCTCCCTCGCCACATCATAATTTATGTCCTCCGCGTGCGCTTTCAGCTCGTCAATCTGCTCCTGCGTGATTACGGGCTTTCCGTTTTCGCTGAGTCCCAGCTCCATCTCAGTCTCGGCAAGCGCAATCCAGAGCCGCCTCCAAGTCCTGAATTTCATGTCCTGTGAAAATATGTACTGCATTTCCTTGCTCGCGTACCGCTCCGAAAGCGGGCTTGTGTACCTGTCTGTGCTCATATTTTACCTCTTTCCATATCAATTTTAAAGATTGTGAAATGTATTCCAAACTATCTGAATCATATGCCTGTAAGCCTTAGCAGCGCCTAATGCTGCTTAATCCCTTGAGAAATTTTAACAGATGCTTTTTACGCATCATACTCGCCGCGTATATCCTCCTTGGGCGGCTCTATCGGGTACTTGCCGTTGAAACACCCCTTGCAGATATTCAGTCCGCCCACCATATCTTCAAGGCGTGATATGTCCAGATAGGCAAGCGTGTCCGCCCCGATAATTTTCCTTATGTCCTCGACAGTCCTGTTGTAAGCGAAAAGCTGCTCCCTTGCGGGGATATCCGTGCCGAAATAGCACGGCCACAAAAATGGCGGCGAGCCTATCCGCACATGAACCTCCCTCGCGCCCGCTTCGCGGAGCATTCTCACTATCCTGTCTGATGTCGTGCCGCGCACGATTGAGTCGTCTATCATAATAACGCGCTTGTTATCGACCACTTCTTTTAATACATTGAGCTTTACCTTGACGCTTGACTCCCTGCTGCTCTGCTTGGGCTTTATAAATGTCCTGCCGACATAGCTGTTTTTTACAAAAGCCGTGCCGTATGGTATGCCAGACTGCAGCGAATACCCAAGCGCGGCGGCATTGCCCGATTCAGGCACGCCAACAACCAAATCAGCCTCCACAGGCGAATCAATCGCAAGAAAACGCCCTGCCTGTATGCGCGAGGAATACACATCCACGCCGTCAATCCTGCTGTCTGGCCTTGCGAAATAAATATACTCAAATACGCATCTTGCCTGCTCATTTTTAGGCAGGACTCTTGTCATATCTGAAATAATGCCGCTCTCGGGCGTGATTGTCACAGTCTCACCAGGCAGCACGTCTCTTACAAATTCCGCGCCTATAGTGTCAAGCGCACAGGATTCAGAAGCAAGTATGTAGCTGTTCTCGCGCTTTCCTATACAGAGCGGTCTAAAGCCGTATGGGTCGCGGGCTCCGATAAGCTTCCGCGGACTCATAACCACAAGCGAATACGCTCCCTTTATCTTGTTGCACGCCCTGTTTACTGCCTCCTCGACAGTCTTTGAGTTGAGGCGCTCACGCGCGATATGGTAAGCTATAACCTCAGAATCTATAGTCGTCTGGAAAATTGCGCCCGTGTACTCCAAGTCGTGGCGAAGTTCAGCCGCGTTTATAAGGTTTCCGTTGTGCGCAAGCGCAAGCGTGCCCTTTACATAATTTAAAACCAACGGCTGCGCATTTTCAAGCGTAGACGCTCCCGCCGTGGAATAACGCACATGACCTACGCCTATGTCACCCTTCATGCTTTCAAGTCCGTCCTGCGTAAAAACTTCGTTGACAAGCCCCATACCTTTATGCGACAGCACCTTGCGCACGGGACCGTTCGTGTCGCTCACCGCAATGCCGCAGCTTTCCTGCCCTCTGTGCTGCAGCGCAAAAAGCCCGTAATAAATAGTCGATGCCACGTCGTTTCCGTCAAAATCGTAAATGCCGAAAACTCCGCACTCCTCCCTCAGCCCTGTTTCCGCAAGACAGTCATAAATTTTTTCGTCATACATAACTTTCTCTCCTGTTTTTACCCTATAAAGCCTTAACCCTTGCTCAAATCCTAATAAAAAACGCTGCCTTTGCGTTTTTCTAAACATTTAGGAAGTCTTAGGCGATGTCCTTTATCGCCTTAGAGTTCCTTAATGTTTTCCCCTAATTACGTTCACGTTCTGCAAAATCATACCGAAAAACGCCGACCTTGCGTTTTTCTAAACATTTAGGAAGTCTTAGGCGATGTACTTTATCGCCTTAGAGCTCCTTAATGTTTTTTCCCGTGAGAAGCGAATACGCTTCCTTATACTTATCAATAGTCTTCACAACCACATCATCAGGAAGCAGATACCCGCTGTCAGGGTTCGCCTTCAGCCAGTCCCTCACAAACTGCTTATCAAACGACGGCTGCCCCTTACCCGCCTCATAGCCTTCAAGCGGCCAGAAACGCGAACTGTCAGGCGTAAGCATCTCATCGCCAAGAACTACATTCCCATTTTCATCAAGCCCGAACTCAAATTTAGTATCAGCAATTATTATCCCTTTACTCAAAGCATACTCCGCACATTTCTTGTAAAGCACTATCGTAGCGTCCTTTATCTTCTGCGCATACTCCCGCCCCTTTTCCGGATAAATCTTTTCAAGCGCCTCTACACTCTGCTCAAAAGAAATATTCTCATCATGAAGCCCCAGCTCCGCCTTCGTACTCGGCGTGTAAATCGGCTCAGAGAGCTTTTGCGACTCCTGCAAACCCTCCGGAAGCTTTATACCACATACCGTACCGTCTTTCTGATAACTCGCCCAGCCACTACCAGTTATGTACCCGCGCACAATACATTCAATAGGAAGCATCTCAAGCTTACGACACATCATACTGCTACCCTCAAACCGCTCATTCCTGAAAAATTCCGGCATATCCTTCGTATCAGTCGAAATCATATGATTAGGTATAATATCCCTTGTAAAATCAAACCAAAATTTGGACATCTGCGTAAGCACAGCGCCCTTCCCCGTAATCTTGTTTTTAAGAATAACATCAAACGCCGATATCCTATCCGTCGCCGCTATTATAAGGTTCTCCCCTATATCATAAACCTCCCGTACCTTTCCCTCTTTAATCGGTGTAAACTGCTGCATCTTAATTCCTCCTTTATATTAATAATATTATATAGATACTTGCGAAACCCTACTCGATAACATAGAGTTTGTGTGAAATATACAAAATCAGCGACGCTTCGCATCGCGCACCAAGTCGCGTTTTTGTATATTTCACACAAACTCGGACAGTTGAGAACACCTTTCGTAATTACTAAGCATTTATTAAAAAGTTTCATTCGACAACATAGAATTTAGGCAAAATATATAAAATAAGCGGCGTCTTGCGCAGCACCTAGCCGCGTTTTTATATATTTTGACTAAATTCGGACAGTTGAAACACCCCTGCCCCCTTCACCAACACACTATATTATAATACCTTGTCTTCATACATTATGCAAGCCACTTTTCATTATACATCCAAACCTCACGCCAACACCTTCTCATACTCCGACACCATATCCACTATACTCCTAGCATACTCCGGATACTGCGCCACAATATCCTTCACCTCATCCTGCGCCTCCTGCGCCACCTGCGCATTATACTCCATCTGCTTCCTAAGCTTCTGACGACGCAAAATAAGATTATGCCGTATCTCAACCATCTCCTTGCTGTCAATAAGCGCCTGCGCCTGATGAATCCATATCACAGGATCCTGTATCTCATGGCGGCGCAACAGCTTTATCAGCGAACTCTCGTTAAACTCCATATCCTGCTCCATCTGCTGCTCCTGCTCGCGCGCCATGTTCTCCTGAATATATTTGTCCCAAAGCTTATTCAACTCCACCGAACTGTTTACATCATATTTCACATAAAGATACTCAAGCAAATTGGTGTTGTTCACATAGCGAATCTTAACCGTATTCTGCAAAAGTACAAGCTTGTTGATCGTCTTTTCCACCTTCACAAGCTCCCTCTGCGAATCGTGGTATTTAACATACATAAGCGTTATCGCAAACGCCGAAACCAGTATCGCTATCAGATAGCCAAGCTCCACATCAAGCTTTAAGACCGCCCCCAAAATGGCAAGCAGTATCGCAAGAAACACCATCGACGCTACACATATCGTCGTTATACCCTTCATATTTCTCTGCGAGTTTATCAGCTCATTCCTGCGGAAATTGTAGGCGTGCCGCTCACCGTCAAGCCTGCCCAAATCCTTTTTTACAAGCACCTGGTATTCCTCCGCCTTTTTGAGCTTGTCATAGCCCTCGGGCATGTACTGCTCGATGCGCTCCATATGGCTGTATTCCTCATCGCTCATAATCATGCGCTTTTTTCTCAGGCGTTCCCTGCTGCCCTCTATCTCCACTATCGCCTTGGCATACTTTTTTACCTTTTCCTTTGTCTCTTCCGGAAACGCCTCTATATCCTCCATATCCTTAAGATATGATGTAACAAGACTGTATTCGCCGCCAAGCGTATCAAGCTCATTTGACGCCTCCGATATCTGTTCAAGGCAGGCGTTTATATAATTTTCGCGCTGTGTCTGGTCGTGCATGTCCACATCCTCGCGCCTCAGACCGGTGTCCTCCCATTCGGGATTGTATTCATCTTCATAAAATTCGTCTTTTTTCTTAAACAGCCCTTTCAGCCGCCCCAATAAACCCATCTATGCGCCGTCCTTTCCGTAAACCATGATACCGCAGGCTCAAGCTTTCAAAAACCAAATGCCTTACAGCTGTGTCTGCCTTTTGTAATCATGCTTTAGCTGCGATATAAGACCTTTTGCCTGCCGGTAATAATTTTCCATGTCGCCGCCCGCCTTGCACTCATCAAGCTGCTCCAAACGCGCCCTCTCATTTGAGGTCTGCCACTTCCTGTCAGCCTCCTCACACAGCTTCTCCGCACGCACAAAATCCTCCTCCCAGTCGGGATTTTCGCGCCTGAATCCGCCATACGCATAATCCGTCATCGCCTTTTTGGACGCAATTATGTACGCCAGCCTTATCCTGTCGTCAGGATTTATGCAGTACGCCTTGTAATAGTAATCCGCCGCAAGCCCATACGCAAAGTCAAGCGCATAGAGCGATGCCATGTTGTAATACATAAGCGCCCTTGCCGCTTTGTTGTTCATGGGAATATATTCCGCAAGCTCCGCATATATCACGAGCGCCTGCCGGAAACGCCCCTGCTGGTAAAAATACTCAGCCTGCTTTTTGTACCGCTCCAGCATTGTAAGGCTTGACTGCTCCTTTAGTATAACCTCTATCTGCCGTATGGTTTTGTCGTCATACATGCCCGTCTTTTGAAGTATGGTCGTCACAAACGCCGCGACGGACACCCTTTTCCTCACATAGACTTCAAGCTCATCCGCAAGCTCGTCAAGCCCGCACTCTTCCCTTATCCATTTGACAAGCTCAGCCGTAACTATCGAATCGTCAATAAGACGCACCTTATTATAAAAATAATAGCAAAGCTCCTCTATCGAATAGAGATTGACATCCGACAGCTTCACATAATACGGTATTTTTGCGTAGTTTCCCACGCATAAACATACATTATTCATTAGAGCCCCCTGTAAATAGCACATGTTATGAAATGACCTCGACCGGCAGACATTCGCGCCATAGCTTTCCCGTTGACGGAAACAGCTCACCAAAGCCTTTGTCCTTTATCTCTATCCACACTGCCTGCGTGTCCTTCATGTAAAACCTGATGCCTATGCGGTTCGTCTTGTTGCCGCGCACGCTAAGCCCTTCCAGAGAAATATTCGCCACGCGCGTCCTGCTGCCGTCAATCGGCGTTATAGTAAGCGAAAGGGTGTTATTTTTTACAAGCATGACATCAAACTCCTTGTCCACATCATACCAGCTCGTGCCCGCGTTCAGTATCGGAAAATATATCTCCTCCTGCCCTTTGTCGCACTTCATTCCTATATTGGCGCGAAGCTTGTCATCCGAAAGGTAGACATATTCGTTCGAAAGCGTTGACGGCAGAAGCCTCTCGCGCGCACCGTAACACGCCCCCTTGCTGAAAAGGTTGTTGCCCTGAAACACGCGGCAGCCGCGGCACAGGTATCTAAGCGACTCTCTGCACCAATCCTTTGAAAAGTATCCGCCAAGCAAAAACGCTGAAGTCACAACGCGCTCCTCACAATACCCCCGCGCCATTTCGAGAAGCCCCGCGTCAAGCCGTTTGTATAGCTTTGCCCTCTCGTCATTTCCCATGCCCGAAATATTAGGCATCTTCATCTGCGGGAAATCAGCCGTTTCTATAAAACATGCCACAGGATTCGTGTTGCGGTTCATCTGCAGGATATAGCTTCTTATGCCCGCTTTCGTGTAATCGTACAAAAGCACATCATGTATCCACATTTCCTGCGGCTGGTGTATCATATACTGGAAAAAGCAGTCCTCGCGGCTCATGAAATAAAGCTCCGCCTTTTTGGGCGGAATATTTTCCATGGCGGACCTTATCGCCTGCATAAGCGCGGGACGCATCTCGTCCATCGTAAAGGCGATTGCGCCTATGTCCTCCTGGCGTATATGGGCCGACAGCAGTGAAAGCGTCTTCCTTATATATGTTTCAAGAAGCTCGCCCGCGTCGTACTCGTCATCGCCGATACGCACCTTTTCTTTTTTTTCCGCAAGCCCGACGAAATTATCAGCAAGCTGCCCTTTGCCGTCCTTCACGCTTTGAGCCGCGTCGCCGCCGATAAGCCAGCTTGCGCGTCCGTCGCTTTCAAGCCGCCTGCTCAAAAGTACGGGTATGTCATATTGCTCCTCGCCCATCACCATGCTGAATGTGTCGGGTACGCTCTGGTCCGCGCGGCAGTAGCTTATCTGCGCATAAACCTGCCCCAGTTCAAACCCAATTACCACCTTATTGCGTTTTGAAAATTCGTCGATTTTATCAATAAACATTATTAGCAACAATCTCCCGTTTCCGCCTAATTAAGCACCTTAAAAAGCTCCCGCGCGCAGAAGTCCTGATAAAGGTATTCTTCCGTAAGCCTTTCCGCCGTCGCCGCATCCTGCATTTCCGCGCTCACCATTATGTCGTTCAGCACTGCAAACCTGCTGTAGCCGCCTGCGTCATCCTGCGCATCGCCAAGCAGCGTGTCGCTCTGAGTGATATGCTCTCCCTGCTCTCCATCGGCATTCGTAAAGCTCTCCGTAATATAATACTGCAGCGCCTCGCCATGGAAAAGCTGAAATATACTGACATAAATGCCGTCGTACATCTCACGCATTTCCTGAACCTCATAGCTTTCCGCAGGCTTGTCGCCCTTTTCGGCATCCCCGGAATCCCCTCCTGCGCCGTCATACGCAAAATGTATATGCACCCTGCTTCCCTGCGCGCTCTTGTACTCCACGAAAATGGCGTTTCTGAAATAATGCAGCTCAGGCACTGTATCGGCGAGCTTTGCGTAAAATGGAAAGTACCTGTCCTCGCGCAGAAGCTCCGCCGTTATCGCCCTCAATGCCCTGATGTCGAGCCTCTGCAGATATTGCTCTGATTCCGCGGCACGCTTCAATATCGCAAGCTTATATACCTTGTCCACCGCCGCCCCTGACGCATACGCCTCATACAGCCTGTCAAAAATCCCATCATCCACAATCGCGTCATAGACAAAATATTCATACGCCGCGCTTTTGAACAGCCTGTCGGCAAGCTCCGCGTCATAGCCGTCATATTCGGTGTACGCCAACAGGATTGCGTCCCTGTCCTGAAAGCTTACGCCGGTATAATCAATCTGCATAAGCATACGGTACATTATATCCCGAGTGTCAAGCTCCAGCTCCACTGCAGCGCGCCACAAACCCTTTAGCTCTGAAAGCCTGCCGCAGTAATGCCGCATTAAATAACAGAGGATATTTTCATCATAACGCATGTTTTTATATACATAATATGCCGCTGCTACAAGAAATTCCTCGTAATCAAACTCTCTCATGACTATGCGCTTGCTCACAAGCCTTGCCAGCGTCTTAATGTTGACTTGCGCAAATCCGTACTGCCTAATCCAACTATACGCCTTTTCAAACATCCCGCGCGACACAAAATAGCGTATGACCTCCGCCCTTTCCTGCGCCTGCATTGCACCCGCCTCAATATCCTCAAGAAACGCGTCAAGCTCGCCTATCCTGTCATTGTCATAGTAAAAGCGCATAAGCTTTGTGCGTATGTCCTTTTTGAAATCCTCCATCACCTGCTCGGACTCCGCAAGGCTTTTGAACCTCTGGAAATTGTCCTCCGTAATGGCGATATAGTTTTTGTCAAGCTCGCACAAATATATGTCAAAGCTAAGGCGTCCCTCCAAATGCCTGCTCACATACGATACCAGCTTGTCCGTATTCATAAGCTGCTTGTTTTCATAGCTTATGCTTTGGGTAAAGCGCCTGCCCTCGCCGTCCTGCAGAAACAGCTTATACTCGCTGCCGTAGATAGGCAGCATGCACACATTATTAATCACCGGGTATGCGCTCTCGCCGCTCAGCTTTTCATGTATGACCGCCACGCTCTTCACCCGCTCACTGTCAATATACAGCCTGTGCATAAACAAAAGAGGTGTAAACGCATACGCCATGTCATCGGCAACCATATGCGGCGTGACAACATTTTGGTACAGATACGCTATATTTTCATTTATGCGCCCTGCCTTTATCGAATCGAGCACAAACCTCTCGATTGCTATGCGGTAGCTCTGTTCCAAATCAGGGTATTTATCGGCGTTTTTTATGACATACGCGTACAAAAAGGCATTCAGTTCGTAATCGAGCGTGCTCTGGTACGCAAAATACATAAGCACCATGCGCGGTATCTCTATGTCCTTATCCATTATCTCCCCGTATTTGTCGAGCTCAAGCGACATCATATAATACTCGTAAAGCTTTGTCACCCGCACCGAATACTCGACGCCAAGCGCATACCATCCAAAATATTCCGCGCCCTTTTTGTCACCCATTATGAGAAGACTGCAAATCGCCGCAACCGTCTGGGGCGACTTGCCCAAATCATACGCCTCGCACAGAATACGGTACAGCAGCGGCGAATATTCCTTTTTGCGCGCCGCGATATACTGCAGCTGTTCTATCAGGTTGGCATCCAAAACGCCATTCCTCGCCCCATGCCAAAGCACATTTTCCTCAAAAGCATCGAGCTTCAGCAAAAATGTAGGGTTGTCGCGCAGCAAAAGCATAGCCTCGCACATTATCACAGGGCTTGCGCAGCCCGCCTTAAAAAGCGTCTCCATAAACTGCCATTTGTACTCGCTGCGCCTTGCAAAGTTTTCATCCAAATCCATCAGAAACCATGCGATTTTCCACTGAGCCAAATTATTCGCATATGCGTTTTCAATAATGCCGAGAACCTCCTGTATATAATCCTCGTCGCGGTTATACAGAGTGGTAAGGTAAAGATAATAGCAATATTCCACAGACTCCCTGCCCGCCTCATACGCGGACTGCCGCACATTATCGAGCAACCACTTAGCTTCATTAAAGCGTTCTTTTTCTATCAGGAGCTGTACCTGCAAAAGCCCTGTGAGGGGATTGTCCTCGTCAAGGTCCCTCAGCGCTTCTATATCATGTGTTATTTCACCAATCAGCGTTTCATGTGAGTACTTGCCATAACGCATGTCTATGTAATGACGCGTAAGACTAAGCTGGATTTGTTTTTTCTGCCTTTCTATATCGTGGCGCTCGCTCGTCTTCTCCATCATTATGCTTACAGGAATAATATAGTCCCTGCTTGCGCTCGCGAAAACAATACGCCCGCTATTTAATCCTTTATGAAGAAGCGTGGCATCTATCTCAACCTTAAAATCACATATGTTATTATCAAAAGAGCTGTCGTCCAAAAACTCGAATGACGGCTTTATAAAATCGCCGTCGCTGTACACGCGCAGATATGTATAGCCCCAGCTATCACATGTTATTTTTATGCTGCGCCAAGTATTCAACTGTATTTCTTCAAGCATGATGCTTTCTGTGTCAAAGCTGTAGGTAACAGGTGCTTTTTTATTCACCTCGACGAGAAACTCGTCGACATTCTGCTGATTGCCATGGATGCGCGACAATCCCATATATGAAAGGCGGGCATTTTTGTCATTTTTATTCAATATGGTGATAAATTCAGGTCTGTAAAAAAGCTCTACTGCCTCGGTCCATTCCGCCTTGGCAAGGTTGGTAAAGTGAAACAGGTTTTTGATGCCCCCGAGCGAACTTTGGAGAAAAGGCTTTTGGACGCTGACAGCGTAAGGTATGGCATACTCTCCGTAATTGCTTATGATGGAAAGTTCGCCTGATACGGTATCGCCAGCTTCGGCATTTGACAAGTCAAAAAAATACTGCACTTCAAAGTCTTGTCCTTTAAACCTGTTTTCCGGCACTCTTATTCTTGTATCGGAAGAATATATCTCACCTTCCGCATATCTGTCAGAGGCATGGATGAAAAAGCTGCCTTCTATCAGTTCTTGCGGTTTTGCGGCGATTTCAATATTCTCACAGGAAAATTCCAGATAGCCCATTACTTTACTCCTAAAAAATATCATTATTTTTTAGTATATCAAATTTTTGGGTGTAAGACAATAAGGAAAATACAGAAAGACATACACCCCACTCGGGCCTGCCTTCGCTCATGGGAAGCATAGCCGCACTATGCTTCCAAACGGTCTTCGTGGGGTGTATGATTATAGATTATATCTCTACTATCCAGCCTTTTGGAGCCTCCAAGCGTCCCATCTGGATGCCTGTGAGGGTATCGTAAAGCTTCTGTGTGGTGGAACCCATTTTTTCCATGCCTGAGGGGAAGCAGATTTCCGCGCCCTTATTTACGATTTTGCCAACGGGTGATATTACTGCCGCCGTACCGCAGAGCCCACATTCAGCAAAATCCTTTACCTCATCAAAGAGCACTTCTCTTTCCTCTACCTCTAAGCCAAGATAATCCTTAGCCACTACCATAAGCGAGCGCCTCGTGATTGACGGGAGGATGCTGTTTGACTTAGGCGTAACTATCTTGTTGTCCTTTGTCACGAACAGGAAGTTTGCGCCGCCTGTCTCCTCTACCTTTGTGCGCGTGGCGGGGTCAAGATACATATTCTCGTCAAAGCCTTCATTGTGCGCCGTCACTATCGCGTGAAGGCTCATGGCATAATTTAAGCCTGCCTTGATATGTCCTGTGCCGTTTGGCGCGGCGCGGTCAAAATCGCTCACCTTTATCGTAAGAGGCTTGGCGCCGCCCTTGAAATAAGGTCCTACGGGCGTACAGAAAATTCTGAACTGGTACTCGTCCGCCGGCTTTACGCCGATGACGGGATTAGAGCCGAACATGTACGGTCTCACATAGAGCGTAGCGCCCGAACCGTAAGGTGGAACATATGCCTCGTTTGCCTTTACCACCTTTTTTACCGCCTCTACGAAGCGTCCGTCGGGAAGGGCGGGCATTTCAAGGCGCAGGCAACTGTCATGAAGGCGCTGCTCATTTAAGTCGGGGCGGAACACTACCGTCTTGCCGTCCTGCGTCGTGTAAGCCTTCAAGCCCTCAAAGCAGGTCTGAGCATACTGCAGGACGCCCGCGCACTCGTTTATGACAATGTTCGCGTCCTCTGTAAGACAGCCTTCGTCCCAAGCGCCGTCTTTATAATTGCTGACATACCTTTTGTCAGTCTGTCTGTAGCCGAAGCCCAGACTTGACCAGTCAAGATTTTTCTTTTCCATAGTTGACTAACTCCCTTTCTATTTAATTGTTTTGATTTTAAGATTTGGTACAGTCCATAACGCCTGTACGACTTCTTTACAATTATCGTACTAAAAAGCTCAAAAGTCAACATTTTTGGATTAAAGTCGCAAACTTTTGGAAAAAATTATAATGTACGCACACATGTTTATAACTGTGGCATGGTCAGCTTGCCATAGGATTACTTTATACTCAGGATTGCCTTCACATCCTTATCTGTCAAGCCTGTTTTTTCATTGACTACATAAAGGTTCTTAATGCCGTTATATAAGGATTTATCATCGTCTAAAATTATATACTCCGATACGCCTCTGCTATTGGCGTAATCTTCTATCTCCTTTTGTCTGTCGTCTAAATCTTTTGTCCTTCCCAGTATTTCTATATGCTTGTCTTGAAATTCGTCCAGTAATTTCTTAACTTGGGGCGTACACATGCCGTAATTATGAAAATACCCAAAACGCCAGGTTGATATTAACACTATTTTTGCTTTTGTTTTATTACAAATCCTTCCAAGCCTGGCTACACATTCCTTGTCTATGTGCCACTCCTGTAATTGGTTTAATACGCCGTCTATATCAAGAAATATTACCATTAATGCCGCCTCCGTTATGACATGGGGTCACTTTTTGCGTTTATATTCCAAAAATGCGTATTCCAAATCAAAATATGTCTGCTCCTCGCTTTCCGACACGAGCTCCCAGTCGTCGTTTTCGTCCAAATTGGGAAAATATGTGTCCGCCTGATATGAAAAGTTTATTTTTGTGACATATGCCGTATCGCATAGGTCAAGGAGCTGTCTGTATACACTCTCGCCGCCGAAAACATAAATATCCTCGCTATCGTACTGCTTTAGTTCTTCTTTTAACTCATCTATTGAGTGCACTACAGTCGCGCCGTTTACGCTGTAGTTTTTATCTGTGGTAAGCACTATATTTGTGCGGTTCTTTAGAGGCTGTCCCTGCGGGAAGGATTCAAGCGTCCTTCTCCCCATCACGATGACCTTGCCCGTCGTCTGTTCACGCATACGCTTGTGGTCGTTTGGTATGCGCACCAAAAGCTTATTCTGATAACCTATCGCCCAGTTTGCGTCAACTGCTACCATTATATTCATGTTCCTATCCTCCCGTTTCTTCTATGTCCTTGCATTTTCCCAAACATTAGAAGCTCTTAGACAATGCCTTTTGACGCTCCAACACTTTGAAAAACGCCGCCCTTGCGTTTTTCTAAACATTTAGAAACTCTTAGACGGCGTCCTTTGGCGTCTTAGAGTTTCTTAATGTTTTATATTGCCATCGGAATGTCCTTAATATTCGGCTCGCACACATAGTTGTCAAGCCTTACATCGTCCTTTGTGAATTTGTAGAAATCGTGTATCTCAGGATTAAGCCAAAACTGCGGCGCATCATGGACGGGACGCGCGATAAGCTCTTTGACTATGTCAACATGCCTGTCATAGATATGGGCATCCGCAATCACATGCACAAGCTCGCCAACTTTCATATCGCAACACTGCGCAAGCATATGTACAAGCACCGCATACTGCACCACATTCCAATTATTTGCGGCAAGCACATCCTGAGAACGCTGGTTCAGTACGGCGTTCAGCGTAAGCTTATCCTCGCCCTTTTTCTGCGTCACATTAAAAGTCATGCTATACGCACAAGGATAAAGACGCATCTGACTTAAATCCTGATGGACATAAATATTCGTGAGTATACGGCGGCTGAACGGATTATTTTTGAGGTCGTAGATAACCCTGTCCACCTGATCCATCATGCCTTCCTTATACTCATGCTTTACACCGAGCTGATAGCCATACGCTTTCCCGATAGAGCCGTCCTCATCAGCCCACAAATCCCAGATATGCGTGCCTAAATCCTTGATATTATTCGACTTCTTCTGCCATATCCACAAAAGCTCGTCCGTCGCTCCCTTGATAGGCGTCTTCCTTATAGTCTGCGCCGGAAACTCCTTTCCCAAGTCATACCTGTTCACGACGCCAAACTTCTTAATCGTATAAGCAGGCGTACCATCCTCCCAATGAGGACGCACCCTCTCCCCCTCCGTACTCGTGCCATTCTCCAATATATCCCTGCACATACCTATAAAAACCCTATCCGCATAACTCATCCCAAATCTTCCTCCAACTTCTCCATAATAATATTTCCCCAATTACCGCCTATCCACACTCATCCATAAACCACACAATAAACCAATTCCCTTAACTCACTCTGTTACACCACAACAAAAAGAACACCCACCTCTCGCCAAATCAACAACACTGCCTCTTTTACTGTTTCCAACACTTTCGCTAAAGCAGGAAGAACGCCCCCTAAAGGGCGTTCTTCCAAAAAACTTAGCAAGTCTTAGGACGCGTCTTTTGCGTCCTTAGAGTTGCTTAGTTTTTTTCCCACCGATCAGCAAGCGAATTTATCTGGTCCGCAAAGCGCGCCAAATCCTTATTTGATCCGCCCTCATTCTTGCGGATAACATCAAGCAGCCTCTGTCCTGCCGCCAAAAGCCTTGCAAATACATCTGAAACCGCATGTGCGCGCTTCTTGATAAGCACAGGCTCCGCCTCGTACTCTACCGTATTCGTCAAAAGGTCAACCCGCGTACCCGAGTATGGCGCATAGGCATTGTGTCCGTATTCATTTTTAAGGCAGTCAACAAAAGCGCTGCAAACGCTGTCCTCACCATGGACTACAAACACGCGCTCAGGCTTTTTGTCAAAAGCGTTTACCCACTCAAGAAGTCCGTTTTTGTCGGCGTGACCGCTCATGCCCGGAAGCTGCATTATCTCGGCGCGCACTTCTACAACCTCGCCAAAAAGCTTGACCTCGTCAGTGCCCTCCACGAGTATGCGTCCAAGCGTACCCGCCGCCTGATAGCCTACAAACAGTATGGTACATTCGGGACGCCACAAATTATGCTTCAAATGGTGCCTGATGCGTCCCGCCTCGCACATGCCGCTCGCTGAAATAATTACTTTTGGCGTGTCGTCAAAGTTAATTTCCTTCGACTCGTCGCTCGTAATCGCAAGTTTTAAGCCCGGAAACGCAATCGGATTTATGCCGCGCCGCACAAGCTCCATCGCGTCCTCGTCAAAGCAAGTGTATATATTTTTCTGGAAAACGCCCGTAGCCTCAACCGCAAGCGGACTGTCAACATATACCTCAAACCCCGGAAAATCAGGGACAAGGTTATCCTCCTTGATTTTACGAAGAAAATAGAGCATTTCCTGTGTCCTGCCCACCGCAAAGGACGGTATTACCACATTGCCGCCGCGCGCGAAGGTCTTGGCTATGACATCCGCCAAATCCTTGACATATTCAGGCTTTTTGTCCGTATGCAGCCTGTCGCCGTAAGTCGACTCCATGACCACATAATCCGCTTGTCTGGTATAAATCGGGTCTTTGATAAGCGGTTGGTTTTTGTTGCCGATATCGCCCGAAAATACTATCTTTTTGGTGACGCCAGCCTCTGTAAGCCACACCTCTATACTCGCCGAGCCGAGAAGATGACCTACATCCGTAAATTTTATCGCAATGCCGTCGCATATCTGTATCGTGCTGTTGTATGAGCATGGGACAATGCGCTTGATAATGCCGTCAGCATCCTCCATGGTATAAAGCGGCTCCACAGCTTCAAGCCCTGAATGACGCTTCGCCTTGCGGTTTTTCCACTCCGCCTCCTGCATCTGTATGTGGGCGCAGTCACGCAGCATTATCGAGCATAAATCAGCCGACGCCTCCGTAGTATATACATTTCCCTTAAAGCCCCTCGCGTACAAAAGCGGCAAATTACCCGAATGGTCAACATGCGCATGCGTCAAAAACACATAGTCAATCTCCGACTCCGCCACAGGAAGCTCGCAGTTTTCAAAAACATTCGCCCCCTGCTGCATACCGCAGTCAACCAAAATATTTTTACCGCACGCCTGTATATAGTGACAGCTCCCCGTAACCTGATGATCCGCCCCTACAAAGGTTAATTTCATTGAAATTCCTCCTTCTGCTTTTATTATTAGATGTTTGCGAAACTCCACTCAGTAACTTAGAGTTTGGGTGAAATATACAAAATAAGCGACGATTCGCATCGCGCACCAAGTCGCGTTTTTGTATATTTCACACAAACTCGGACGGTTGAGAACACATTTCGCAATTGCATGTTTTATATCATAATACAATTTTACCACATCTTTCATAAAAAATATTATAAAATTATCATTATGATTCCAGACTTTAATCAAATTTAATCTCCGTCAACCTGTCTTTTTTAAGTTCAAGCTCAATTATCTTTCCATCATACATCACACGCCTCATACAATCCCTTCCGCTGCATATCCGCGCACTTTCCAATCTTAAATCGCTCCATTCTATGTTTATTTTAGCATTGCCACGCACTTTTATTCCATTTACCCTGCCATTCCTCCATGCCGCAGGCAACGCAGGCAAGAGCACTATACGCCTGTCGTCGCTCTGGACAAGCATTTCCGTCATTGCCGCTATCGAACCAAAATTCCCGTCGATTTGAAAAGGCGGGTGGTTGTCAAAAAGATTCGGCAATGTTGAATTTATAAAAAGCTGTCTTAGGTTTTCGTGGGCTTTTTCGCCGTCCCAAAGCTTGGCATAATGGTTCATTATCCATGCCCTGCTCCAGCCTGTGTGTCCTCCTCCGCTTTCAAGGCGTTTTTGGAGAGTAAGAGCCGCCGCTTCCGCAAGCTTTGGCGTGCCGTCCTTTGTTATCTGCGTTGACGGATGCAGCCCGTAAAGATGTGAAATGTGGCGGTGTCCGGGTTCTTTTTCCGCATATTCTTCGCACCATTCAAGTATTCTGCCGTCACTGCCTATGCGTGTCGGTATCAGCCTGTCGCATGCCTCCTTTATCTGTCTGTCGAGATCGTCTGATATGCCAAGCACCTTCGCCGCTTTATTGCACTGCGTGAACAAGTCGCGCAATATTTGATTGTCCATCGTCACGCCTATAGTATTTGCGCCCTGCTCGCCATTTGGCAGGATAAACGTATTTTCAGGCGATACGCTGGGACAAGTGCAGAGGTATTTTTTGCCGTCAAGCTCATATTCTATCATAAAATCAAGGAAAAACAGCGCAGCTTCGCGCATCATAGGAAACATTTCAGCTAAAAAGGCTTCATCGCCTGTATATTCGTAATGCATCCATATATGGGTACATAGCCACGCGCCCCCCATAACCCAGAAGCTGCCCGGAATCCACAAATCCTGCGGTGCTGTATCCCCCCATATATCCGTATTGTGGTGGGCGACAAAGCCTCGGCAGCCGTACATGACCTGCGCAGTTTTTCTGCCATTTGGCAGCATTTTTTTCATCAGATCAAAAAGCGGCGTGTGGCAGTCGCCCAAATCACATGGCTCGGCGCACCAGTAATTCATCTCTGTGTTTATATTGATTGTATATTTTGAGTCCCAAGGCGCTTCTATGTCCTTGTTCCATAAGCCTTGGAGCGTCGCGGGAAGTGTGCCGGGGCGGCTGCAGCTTATGAGTAGGTATCTGCCAAAATTGAAATAAAGCTGCTCCAGCGCGGTGTCGTCCCTACCCTCCGCGATATTTTTAAGTCTTATGTCAGTCGGTATTTTGCCTTGTATTTCCTGCGTCTTTTCATCGCATAACGTCAGGCTTACTCTGTCAAAGTACGATTTGTAGTCATTTATATGGCTGCTTTTTAGCTCCGTATAGCTTTTCCGCGACGCTTTTTCAAGAATCTCCTTTAAAGCGGCTTCAAGCGTCTTGCTTTCCGGAGCTACGCGGTATGTGGTGGCGGCACTCCAATATATCCATACCTCCGAGGCATTTGTAACCGATATGCTCTCGCCTATTACCTCTATGCTGCCGTCAGGCGTTTCCGCCTTGCACAGCATGGCGTAGTCAATGCCGTCACGCCCAAGATTTCCGCCCAGAATTATGCTGTTCGCCGCTGCCTTGCGCGAATATTCGTATATATGGTGTCTGGTTTGCATTATGTCAAGGCAGAGCTTATTTTTGCCATCCGCCTTTAGATGCGCCACGCATATATCATCGGGGGCGCTTATGAATATTTCCCTGTCATAGCTTGTGTCGTCATAGAAAAAATGCGTATATGCAATCGCGCGCGACACATCAAGCCCTCTCTCATATTGCGTGACCTGACTATACTCTATCCGTTTTCCAAAATCGTAGTTGATGTCAACATCACCGAGCGTCTGATATATCCTCATGCCCTGCGGCGTGCCGCCAAGCGCCTGCTTACACAGCCGTTCCGCATCGTGTATCTTTCCTGACATTATAAGCTTCCTTATGATTGGAAGCTTTTCCCTGGCACTTGGATTGTTTCTGTCCATAGGTCCGCCGTACCATATGCTTTCTTCGTTTACCTGAAGATGCTCTCCGTTTATGCCGCCAAACACCATCGCGCCAAGCCTGCCGTTGCCAAGCGGTAGCGCCTCGTTCCAGTCGTTTGCCGGAGTGTCATACCACATTACTGTGCTGTGGGCTTTGTTAGCTTTGTATGCTGATGTTATATCCATATTTCTCCTTTTGCCGCTTTATTCCCTTGCAGCTATTTTACTTGCTGATTCTTTGCGCGTCCAAAAGCGCCTGCAGCGCCTCGTCGCTCTCGCTCACCCATGCGTCCTCTTCCTCGGCGTTTAGACCGAGGTATTGCGCCAATGTGCGCTCATCGTCGCTCATTCCCCATTCATAGCTGTAATCGTCTATCGCTTCAAATTCAATTTCGCCTGAAATATATAGTTCCTTAAATGTCTTTGTAGCTTCCATTTTTCCCCCTGTGACGCTTTAAGTGATTGGTTTTTACTGTCTTCCACTATGAGCAATGTCAAAAATATAATGTCAAAATTAAATAACCTGATTTTTCTTGCATATCTGTATCGCCAGCTCCGCAATGTGCAGCACTCTGGGGAACTCATCAAATCTCAGATTTCCGTTTGTAAGGTGCTCATTTATTTTGGGGTTGCCGAAATACTTGCTATTCTCATTTTTACAGATAAACCTGCCAATAAGATGCAGCCATTCATAATAAGCCCCACCCGCGTTATTGCAAGACTTAGCAAGCGGGACAAACGGCTTTCCTTCTACATCGTATGTAAGGCTGACAACCACTACATAATTGAGCTGATATATAATGGCGACCTTGTAAGCTTCCTTTTCTATGACAATCAAGTTATCATTTAACAAATATGATATAGTTTTCATTTAAATCTCCTTAACGCATATAGCATCCAAACAGCAATAAAAATCTATCATTTTTAGCTCCCGCCTATCAGGACCGTTTTGCCTTCAAATGCAAAGCCGTATTTCTTAATTTTTTCAATAGGTATGCCCTTGTCCGTCAGCGTTTGGGCATAACGCCTTTCCTCTATCTGGGTAAGCGCCGCGCTCACCGTATCCGCAAGCATCCGCTCATCATCTGCATCACGCACCTTAAACTCCATGATAATCGCATTATCACCCTTGTTCAATGGTTCAAGCATTACATCATATCTGCCAAAGCCGCTTTCGCGGTTTGATGTGAGATGATACCTACCCCTAAGCTCTACCAACAATCCAAGCACAAAGCCATGATAGAAGCGTTCCGGTTCTGATTTGCCTGACTTTCTCCTGCCCGTATCGAAACAGCTAAATACCTCGCTTGACACGCGGTTCATATATTCATTCATCGCCTTTGTATCGTCTGAAAGAAGCGCCTTGACAAAAGTATTATAAGAAGACTTGACTGCCGCAAACCACTGCCTTACCATATTGTCAAACATATATCTGACCTCCAGATTGGTGAGCGCAAGCTCATATTCCGGCATCTGACCGCTCCACCAGTCAACATCTTCAAATTTTCCTGCCTTTTCAACCTTGAGATATCCACTCGCTAACAAAAAGCTCCATATGGCGTTTTCGTCATTTTCCAACTGATTATACACAATTTGCTCATCAACCTGGCTCTTTATTGTATGTCCCGACAGCAGGGT
>CANQSB010000031.1 GCA_947626435.1 uncultured Lachnospiraceae bacterium
CCGCCGTCTGCAAGAGCGCGGACAGAAATATCCGCATCAGGATACACCCTTTTTATGCCCTTTTCGGCAGCATGCCCAGCTTCCAGCGAAGACAGGCTTCCCTTTAGTGAATCCATTGCTATTATAATCTTCATTGCATATACTCCAGTTATCAGGCACATGCTATAATTGCCTGCCATATGCCTGATATATCAATTTTTCATATTTAGAACATAAATAATCTGAACATCCGACAACATATATTATACATTGCTAAACCCGTCATATGCAACCTGCATTTTTACGTGGCTTATTTCAATGCCGTTATTTATATACAAACGTTTGCCTTTACTTTTTTCTTTATTTTTAAATTATGCCTTTACTTTTTTGGCCTATTTGGGTATGATAAGTAAAGGGAAATAGAGAGGTGGAAATATGTATTCATATTCTAATCTGCTGCTTATGCTGTCGGAAAGAAATCTTACGAGGACTGCGCTTACAACAGAGCTTGGCATTTCCTCCAGAACTGTTGCAAAAATAGGACGCGGAGAGAAAATCGCGGACAGCGTGCTGAAAAAAATCGCCGATTTTCTTGGCTGTCCTGCAGACGGGCTCTGTCGATTTGTTTCAGATAATGTCCTGCTACAAACGCTCCGCGACGAGAAAAGCATTCATATGCCGGGCGGGATTTACCATGAGCTTCAGATACGCATGACATATAATTCAAACCATATAGAGGGCAGCAAACTCAGCGAAGACCAGACAAGGCTTATTTTTGAAACAAACACAATTAATGCGCCAGAAGACGTTCCCGTTGATGATATCATTGAAACAGTCAACCATTTTCGGGCGATTGACTATGTAATTGACTGCGCGGAGGAGCCCCTCACTGAGGATATCATCAAAGAGCTGCACCGAATTTTGAAACAAAGCACTAAGGATTCATCTTTTGAATGGTTTGCCATAGGTGACTACAAAAGGAAAGCCAACATGGTAGGCGGACATGAAACAGCACAACCGAATGAGGTTTCCGCACGCATGAATACGCTTCTGTCAAAATACAAGGCGATTGATAATGTAAACATAAACGACATTATCTGTTTCCACTATGAATTTGAGCGCATACACCCGTTTCAGGATGGGAACGGAAGAGTCGGCAGGCTGATAGCATTTAAGGAGTGTCTGCGACATGGCATCGTTCCATTCATCATTGAGGACTCAAAAAAGCTGTTTTATTACCGTGGTCTTTCGGAGTGGGAGCGTGAAAAGGGTTATCTGACAGATACCTGCCTTGACGGACAGGACACTTTTAGAAAACTAATGTCAGCCTTTGATATCCAGCTTTAACTGATTTAGCGAGATTTTTTCATATTTTTCATTCTGGAGAAACAATATTGTGTTAACGTATTGCCAAAACTCACATGCAATTCACATCCGTTTTGTGAATTGCATATGGTATCAATGATATGGCATAGCGTACAGGAGTAGAAAAAATAGATTCATACAGTAAAAAAACAAAGTAGCCATAATAACACAACTTTCGGGCGCAAGACATCACAGGTGCCGATGATGCGCGCGGGACAGCCCTGCGAAGTATCGCCATGCTATGTGTTTTTGACTTCAGAGGATGCTTCTTATTCATAAGTAAACGAATGTAAAAACTTTTTCAGCCTTTCTGTCTTGGGATTTTCAAAAAATTCCTTTGGCTCTCCTTCTTCGATAATCCTGCCGCCGTCTATAAATACCATGCGGTCTGCTGCAGCTTTTGCGAATTGAAGCTCATGGGTTACAATAATCATTGTACGCCCTTCTTTTGCCAAATCCAGCACCACCTCCAATACCTCCCTTACCATTTCAGGATCGAGTGCTGCCGTGATTTCGTCCATAAGCAAAATCTCCGGATTCATCATGAGTGCCCTGACGATTGCCACCCTCTGTTTCTGGCCGCCTGAAAGCTGTCTTGGGTAATTGTCCTTTTTTGAGAGCAGTCCTACTCTTTCCAGAAGGTGGAGCGCTTCCTTTTCAGCTTCCTTACGGTTCATTTTTTTCACTCTGACAGGCGCCAGTACAAGATTCTGCAGGATTGTCTTGTGCGGAAACAGCTCGTAGCTTTGGAAAACCATTCCTATTTTCTCTCTAACTTTGCTTAGGTTTTTGTCATGCGGATTGATTGCTTTTCCGTCAAGCGCCACTTCCCCGTCATCTATTATTTCAAGCGCGTTTATGCACCTTAAAAGCGTACTTTTACCACATCCCGACGGACCTACGATCACTACTACTTCACCGCTCTTGACCTTTAGGCTCAGGTTATCCAACACGACAAGATCACCATATTTTTTACTAATGCCATTGATATTCAAAATTTCGTTCATCTTAATCACCCATTCTTTACACACCAGCGAATTTGCGGGGCTGTCGCAATAAGGACTAAGCATACAAGATATGGTATTATACTTGAATCAAATGATACTATATCATGCGCTTATGTTCCTTAGTGCGACAGCCCTTGTCCCCCATTCTTGACGCACCCGGCAGATACTATGCCTCCCACTTTTTCTCAAGATATCTTGAAAGCCTGCTGATCGGCCAGCATACGGCAAAATACAGGACAAATACGGTAAAATATATGCCAAAAGCCGCATTTGGATAATTTTTACGGTTTGCTTCGATAATCTGCTGTCCTACCTTTAAGACCTCTACAATGCCAATCATCATAATCAGGCTTGTCGTCTTGATCATTCTGGTAATCAAGTTAATTGACAGCGGGAGCATTCTCCTTATAATCTGCGGAATGATAATATAAACAAGCGTCTGGTGATAAGTCAGTCCAAGCGCAAGGCTGCTCTCGTACTGGGCAGGTGATATGCCCGAAAGCGCTCCCCGCACAAGGTCAGCCATTTCCGCAGATCCCCAAAAGGAAAATACAATTATTGAAGCTGCCTCCGCGGAGATATTTACGCCCAAAGCTTTTGTAGTCCCGAAGTAGGCGATGAACAGCAGCACCAGCTGAGGCATGATCCTGACAATTTCAAGGTATGCCCTCAAGATTTTTTTAATCAGCGGATGCCTGTCATTCATTAAGCTTCCAAACACTGTCCCCATAATCAGGCTTATGCATACAGATATCAGGCTGATTTTAAGCGCGGCCGCAAGCCCGCCAAGAAGCCTTATCATGTTATTTCCTTTTAACAATACTTCAAATCCCATCTTTTATTCTCCAAACATTTTATGCCTTGCTTTTCTTTCCAGCGCGCTGCCTGCCGCCGACACGGGAACAAGCATTATGATATAAAATATGACAAGCATAAAAAGCGCCTCCGTCGTATCGTAGTATAGCCCAATAAGATCCTTTGCCGTAAACATCAGATCCATAAGGCTGATTGCCGAAAAAACACTGGTTTCCTTTAACAGAAAAATTATGTTTGCCACGACTGCAGGCACGCTCAAAACCAAAGCCTCTGGGAATATTACCAGCCAAAAAGCCTGAAAATGTGTCATTCCGAGCGCTTCGGCGCTCTCCGCCTGTGAAGCGGGGACTGCATTAAGGCTGCTTCTCAAAGCCTCCGACATATAGCTGCCCCCAAGAAGCCCAATGCCGACAATGCCGCACGTTTCGGCAGAAATGGCAAAGCCCAGCTTAGGCATTCCAAAATATACAAAGAACAACTGTACCAGCAGCGGCGTGTTGCGGAATATTTCGACATATACGCCCGCAATGCGCGAGAGCACAGGAAGCTTAAAATACATTGTGAATGCTGAAACAATCCCTATCGCAGCCGATAATAAAATCCCCAGCCAGCCGATTCTTAATGTAAGCAGGAACGCCTCGGCGTATCTTGGAAAATACGAAATCAAAACATCTAAATTCATGAATATTACCGCTTTCTGTGGTCAAGTTTTTTTGATATTTTCATGCCGGCAGTCTGTATGATCTGAAAAATTATAATCAGCAGAATTACCGTGATAACCATAATATCCGTCTGCCATCTGTAATATCCGTAACGGACTGCGATATCTCCCAGACCGCCGCCGCCGACAGTTCCCGACATTGCCGAATATCCTAAAAGCAGCCCTGTCGTGATTGTAAAGCCCGTAATCAGTGATGTCTTTGCCTCCACCAGAAGCACTTTGCAGATAATCTGCATATTGCTTGCTCCCATGGCTTTAGCCGCTTCAATAACGCCCGCGTCAACGTCGGTCAGGGAGGCTTCCACCACTCTTGCGATATATGGCGCGGCGCACACGACGAGCGGCACGATCGTAGCCGTTGAGCCGTAGCTTTGCCCCACGAGCAGCCTTGTAAACGGAATCAGCAATATAAGCAGAATGAGAAACGGAATACTCCTTATAATATTGCATATAAAATCAAGCGCGCGATAGAGCGGCATGCACGGTCTTAATCCGTTTTTCCCCGAAACATATAATAAAATCCCAAGCGGAAGCCCGATAATATATCCAATGATTACGGAGCCAAGCGTCATGTACAGGGTTTCTCCTATTCCGCTTATAAGCATTGCTATTACGTTTTCATTCATTTTCATGCACCTCCGTCACGGTAAGTCCCGCATTTTTTAATTCAAGGATAATATCCTCCTGCTGATTGCTGTTGTCGGGCAATCCGAGAATCATCTCGCCGACTGCCTTGCCGCCGACATTTTGGGTTTCGGCTTTAAGAATATTTATGGGAATCTGCAGCTTTAGGATCAAATTGGCGATCACTGGTTCATAGGCTGAGTTTTCCCTGAAAACAATTCTTATCCTGCGCCCTTCCTCCAGCTTTTCCAGAGGCTTGTAAGAAACCTTTTTCCCTGATAAAAGCTCTCTGGCGGCATCTGATTTCGGGGCGCTGAAGATTTCCTCCACAAGCCCTTCCTCAACCAGCCTTCCGTTGTCTATAATCGCCACTTTTTTACAAATGTCGGTCACTACGGACATCTGATGCGTTATGATCACTACGGTTATGCCAAGTTTTTCGTTGATTTCCCTTATCAATTCCAGAATAGAGCCTGTCGTCTGCGGATCCAGCGCACTTGTCGCCTCATCACATAAGAGAAGCTGCGGATCTGTCGCAAGCGCACGGGCTATCGCGACACGCTGTTTTTGCCCGCCCGATAACTGGGAGGGATAAGCTTTTGCCTTATCCTCAAGCTTTACAAGCCCTAAAAGCTCCAATGCCCGCTTTTTTGCCTCCTTGCGCTTAGTACCGTTTATCTCGAGCGGAAAGCATACATTGTCGATAACGTTCTTCTGCTCGAGGAGGTTAAAGTTCTGGAAAATCATCCCGATTCGTGAGCGCATCCTGCGCAGCTCCCGCTCCGAGAGAGTCCCGAGGTCAACGCCTTCAATATATACACTTCCGTCTGTCGGTTTTTCCAGAAAATTGATGGAGCGCACAAGGGTGCTTTTCCCCGCGCCCGACATTCCGATAACTCCGAATATATCTCCCTTTTCAATCGTCAGGCTCACGTTGCTGAGCGCCGTGACGGCATGCCCTTCTATATCAAAATTTTTCGTAAGATTTTTTATCTCAACTGCAGCCATAGCCCACCACCTTATATAATAGGGAGAGACTTTTACGCCTCTCCCTGTTTTTCATTATTGTTCCTCAAAGAATATTACTGCTCCGTCATATGTGTCCTCAATAAACTTCTTAATGTCGTCGGATTTAAGAACCGTAACCAATGCCTTTATCTTGTCTGTATTCTCATTTCCCTCCTTAACTCCGATAATGTTCACGTAGGTCTGCGCCGCGATGGAGTCGTTTGCCTCGTATGCAATGGAATCCTTGCTTACTGAATATCCCGCTTCAAGCGCGTAGTTGCCGTTTAATACGACGTATTCGACTTCATCAATAACTCTTGCAACCTGCGCGGCTTCAAGCTCCACAAACTCGATATTGTGCGGGTTGTCTTTGATGTCATTTACCGTGGCTGTAAGCCCTGCGCCGTCATTTAATGTGAGAAGCCCGTTATCCTGCAGGAGAAGAAGCGCCCTCGCTTCATTTGTGGTGTCATTGGGAATTGCTATCTTGTCTCCGTCTGATATCTCGTCTAAGCTTTTCTTTGTACCAGGATATATTCCAAAAGGCTCATAGTGGATTCCTCCAGCGCTCACGATATGTGTCCCCTGCTCCTCATTGAAGCTTTCCAGATAAGGAATGTGCTGCATGTAGTTTGCGTCAAATTCTCCAGATTCCACTACCAGATTTGGCTGGACATAATCTTCAAATTCCACTATGTCAAGCTCATATCCGTAATTTTTAAGTATTTCCGCCGCTTTTTCCAATATCTCCGCATGCGGAATGGGTGATGCGGCAATCTTTATAGTCTCCCCGTTGCCAGGTACAATGTCAAGCGCGGCTGTTTCTGTCTCTGATGATTGTGCTGAAGTATCGGACTGAGCGGGCTTTCCGCCCTCTACGACAAGCGTATCTTCATATTCTGCGCCGTATGTATCAAGCAGCGTCGCTTCATAGTCAGTATGGAAAAATTGTTCACTGCCTAATGCTTCAATCTCGCTGTTCAGCCACTCGAGAAGCGAGCTGTTTCCCTTTGAAACGGCCGGGGCTATGGTGTCCTGGCTTCCGAGCGATGGGATTCCTACTACATAGCCTTCATTTTCAAGTGAATATGCGATTACCTCTGTGTTGTCGTTTGCCCATGCTACGCCGGTCCCGTTTTCAAATGCTGTCTTGGCGGAAGCATAGGTATCGAACTTCTGAAGCTTTATGTCGGGATAATTCTTTTCCAGATATGTTTCCGCCGTTGTGCCTGAAATCACTATTATCTGGTCGTCAGCTGAAATCTGGTCTAAATCTTCAATAACATTGTCCTCATGTGAAACAACGCCGAGCGCCACATTCATATAAGGAAGCGCGAAATCAACTTTTTCCGCCCTCTCATCTGTCACTGTAAAGTTTGCAAGTACAATGTCCACTTTGCCGGTTTCAAGATATTCAACCCTGCTTGCCGCTTCGGTCGATACATAATTGATGTTTACTCCAAGGTCTTCTCCGATTCTGTTGGCAAAGTACACGTCATATCCCTGATAATCGCCATTTTCATCGACATATCCGAAGGGATTTTTGTCTGAGAAAACGCCGATATTAATCTCGCCGCTGTCCTTAATCTCGTCAACGGTCCTGTAAACCTTGTTTGGAGCGTCTGTTGTATTGTCCGCTTCCTGAGTCTGCGTCTGTCCGCAGCCTGTGAGTACGGATATTCCTACTCCCAAAGTCAGCGCTCCCGTAACAAGTTTCCTGAAAATATTCTTTTTCATAATGCTCTCCTCTTTTCCTCTTTTATAATGATATTTTTTCTGTCTAATATGCTGTACCCTTTATACAACAAAAACATGTATTTCTCAAAATCTGCACCTCCCTCGCTTTTGTTGTGATTATCATATCACTAAGATTTGGTTTTGAAAATTCGGTTGATTTTATCGTTAGTGATAAATTTTTGTTATCGCAGTTCAAAGCAATATGCATTGGCATTTTCTGTCATCATAAACAATAAAAGCCACACTATGCCAATTTGCTATTGTCATAAATAAAAAAGACTGCTTTTCTTAGCAGCCTTAAATATTTTCATATTTTCGATATGTATTTATAATTCCTTATACTTTAAAAGCTCCTCAACATATTTTTTCCCGTATGCGGACAATGCAATTCCTTTCCGTGTAATGTAGCCTATGATAAGCGGATCCTCCTCTTTGAGCTTTATGGACACCAGCCCTTTCAAAATCGCGTCGTCACCCGAAAGCATTCCCGAGCCGACAGAGTAGCCCCCAAGCTCCGCGATAATCTCCATCGTGGTCGCGCGGTCGTCAGATTTTATCATCTTGTCGAAGTCATAATCCGCCATTGCCTCCTCAGTGAGGTAAAAGCTGCCGTCATTCGTCTGGTCAAATGAAACGCAGGGATATTCCTTCAGCTCTGCCAGCGATATCGTCTTGCGGCTGGCAAACTTGTGGTTTTTCCATACGTAAATATATGTATCGCGCTTCATCAGCGGCACAAATTCAAGCTGGTAATCCTTAAACAGCTTCTTAATCACATTTTCATTTGAGCTGGAAAACGATATAATGCCTATCTCGCTTTTTAAGCTTTGCACGTCCTCTAACACTTCTTTTGTCTTTGTCTCATGTATGGAAAACACATATTTTTCAGGCTCCATGCTCCGTATGGTGTCAGTGAATGCCTTTATGGAAAAATTGTAATGCTGCGTAGATACTGAAAATCTTTCCTTGCCGCTGTCCTTTGACAGATACCTGTCCTCCAGAATTTCATACTGCCCTACCGCTTTTTGGGCATAGGAAATAAACTCCCTTCCCTCGTCAGTCAGGGAGATTCCCTTATTTGTCCTCTCGAAAATCAGTATTCCCAGTTCTTCTTCAAGCTCGTGAATGCTTGCTGAAAGCGCTGGCTGTGAGATATATAATCTTGTTGATGCTTCCCGCATTGAGGATGAATTTGCTACTGCAAGCACGTATTTTATCTGGTTGATATTCATTGCGTTATGTTCCCCGATATTTTATGTATTCGCATGACATATGCGCTACGTCTTAAATAACTGCCTTTTGCGCCGCCCATATAGAAAAACTGCGGATGCTGTGCATCCGCAAATTATTTCGTTTCTCATAGTATATCTATAGGCTTTATTGTAAATATAAAATGAATTTTTGTCAATTATTTTTTTGCAATGTACATTCTATGTTCAAAAAAGTTTCCTTTTCCTGAAACACGACCATATCAAAGTCACGACAAAACGGAACGCCATCGTTCAGCCCATTTTCTATCGATATTCCGTAAGGCAATTCCCACATGGCTGATACCCTTTCTCTTTCAGTTCCTCAATAGTTCCGGTATATTCCTCTTTATTATTCTCCGCCATGCTGCTTACGCTTGAACAGTCCGGCAGGTGGATTTTTTTTGAGTTTGTATTGAGTATGTATTCCCTGACCTTTGTTTCCCCCGAATTTTCTTCACCTTCACCATTTTTAATGACCTCCGGCTGCTTATTTTCGGCAGGCGTTTCCGCTCTGCGGCTTTCCCCGTCGGCATAATCTATCTCAATTCCGGGCTGAACATTGTAACAGTACACATGAAAGCAGATTCCTGCACCTTTATCCTCTACCGACCAGCCCTCCATTTCCACGCCTGAAGCGACAAGATTATCACTTTCAAAAATCGGCGTTACGCGGTACAATACGTGGTTTTGCGTTTCCTCCACATAATCGTCCACCATATTTTCAAACGGAAGCATCCCTTCAACGTTCAGATACCGCGTTCCCGTAATCAGATTTTTTTCATTGGCATTTTCTCCCGCAAGCTGATAGCCAATCAGATGGCACCTGTTGTAAAGATAATTGCCGTCAATAAGGCCATTGTACTTTTCAGTGCGCCACCCGCTCGGCTTTATCTGACCTATGGCACCCCTTTCCTCCGTAGGCATGATTTCCGGACATATATTGGCATATGCCGTCCCGCACCGCCCCAAGCTGTCCAATTCGCTGTAGTATTCAAAGGGCTGCGTCAGTTCTTTATCCTGTTTTGAAAAAACAGGCATGCCGCCTTCCAGCTCTATATATGCCTGTCCTGAATATGCCGGTATGTTATCTAAACTGTAAGTAATATCCGTCTGTACACTGGCATATCCTATGTCTTTTTTCGATGCGCTGTCGCCAGCCGCGCCATAATAATCTATCGTTTCCCTTCCTGCGTTGCAGCCACACAGTGAAAGCAGCGTAAACATTATGATAAAAAGGAATTTTTTGCCCATCAAAATATCACCTGCCTGATTTTGTGTTTGTTTTTCAATTTCAGATGTCTAAACACTCGTTGCTCGGGTTTTCCTATCAAGTATTATAACATATTACGGACAATACAAAAAGAGTTTAAGAATCTTAATCTGCTTATTGACTTTTATTTTCATAGGACTTCAAAGATTTATCTATAAAAAGGCTGACATAACGTCTTCGAAAATCTCACTATTGCCTGCGGGTACAAATGCTGATAAAATTATCATAAGGCTATAAGGCGAGCACTGACTGCATAACCGCCTTTTAGTCGGAAATATAATAATCAAATGGTGGTTAACATGGCATTATCAGGCAGCAATACAAATGATTTTTCAAAGGGAAGCGTATGGAAAAGCATCATGGTGCAGGCGGTACCGCTTATACTGGCCCAGCTTGTACAACTCCTATACAATGTGGTTGACAGGGTGTACATAGGGCATCTGCCCGGAGCAAGCAGCCTTGCGCTGACAGGCATCGGGCTTGCGTTCCCGCTTACCACGCTTATCGCAGCGTTTACAAATTTGTTTGGAATGGGCGGCGCACCTCTTTTTGCTATAGCAAGGGGCGCGAAGGAGAAAAAGCGCGCGGAAGAAATACTCGGAAATACTTTTACGCTGCTGCTTGCCTGCTCCGCAGTTATGTTTGTCATATGCTATATTTTCAGAAGGCCTGTGCTTTATGTCTTCGGGGCAAGCGACGACTCATATGCTTATGCGGACGCTTATTTGAAAGTATATCTCTTTGGCACGCCGTTTGTCATGCTGTCAACAGGCCTGAATGGATTTATAAATGCTCAGGGATTTCCGCGGACAGGCATGATGACTACCGTTATCGGTGCCTTACTGAATTTAGTGCTTGATCCGATTTTTATATACGCACTGAATATGGGCATAGGAGGAGCGGCGCTTGCCACCGTATTGAGCCAGATGGTTTCTGCCGTATGGGTCTTGCGGTTTCTTACGGGGAAAAAAGTGCTGCTGAAGATAAGAAGAAAATATATCAGAATAAATCCCTCGCTTACAAAAGAAATTACCGCCTTGGGTTTTGCCGGCTTCATTATGCAGGGTACAAACTGTCTTGTCCAGGTGGTGTGCAACGCAACGCTCAAAACATTTGGTGGGGATTTGTATGTCGGAATAATGACTGTTATAAATTCAGTGCGCGATATACTGTCGCTTCCTGTAAGCGGTCTTTCAAACGCGGCCCAGCCGATAATTGGCTATAATTACGGCGCCCAAAAATACGGGCGTGTCAGGCAGGGGATACGCTTTACCGCCGTACTCGGTGTTGCATATACTCTTGCCGCGTGGCTTTTTGTGGTAAAGGAGCCTGCATTTTTGATATCTATTTTTATGGAGGATTCAGCGCTCATTGAAACAGGCGCAAAAGCGCTCGGATTGTATTTTTTCGGTTTTTTCTTTATGGCTTTTCAGTTTACTGGACAGTCGTCGTTTACGGCGCTCGGATATTCAAAGCACGCGATATTTTTCTCGCTTTTACGAAAAGCGTTCATCGTCGTGCCGCTTACACTGATTTTGCCAAGAGCCGGGCTCGGCGTAAACGGTGTTTTTATCGCGGAGCCGATATCGAACGCCATAGGAGGAATAGCCTGCTTTATGACTATGTATTTCTCTGTATATAAAAAACTTGGGAATGATGACAGTGCTATGATGCAATAAGATTTTTAACGCTATATTGTTACATATAAATTTCTCAATTTGATACAAATGCCATTACACTTAATATTTATGCAGCTTTCGGCGTTCATCAAATCAGCATTGAGAGAAAAAACGAATTGGAATGGCTTTTACATCAACGGTAAGCTACTTATCATAGAGTATTGCTCACGCTCAAATACATGTCGATATGGCGTTCTTTGCCGGCGTAAATACTGTCACCTCCGGCTTTAAACAGCTTGAGGAATATCTTTGTTTCCGATTCAACCATAGCAAACCTGCCGCTGATTCACATTAAGCGAAAATGTCAGGTCACGCATATCGGCACTGCGGGATGAGATAGATTCAATCAATATATAAAAAATTCATTGAATTTCTCACATTTTAGGAATATAATCATCTATAGACAGGCAACGGTGCCAAAAAAGGCAGCGTTGTCTTTTTTATATGGAGGTACACAAAAATGAAGCCTATTGTCGGAATCATGCCATTATGGGACGAAACAAAAAACAGCATTTGGATGCTCCCGGGATACATGGACGGGATAACACAGGCGGGAGCCATACCAATCATATTTCCACTTACAAGCGATGAAGATGAGCTTTCGCACCTTATCCGCATATGCGGCGGCATCCTCTTTACAGGAGGACAGGATGTATCCCCCTCACTGTACGGAGAAAAGCCGCTGGACGGGCTTGTTTCCTGCTGCGAAAAGCGTGATGAAATGGAAAAAGCCGTATTAAAAATCTCTATGAAGCTGGACAAGCCCATGCTTGGAATATGCCGCGGCATCCAGTTTATCAATGCCGCACTCGGAGGCGCCTTATATCAGGATTTGCCTACACAGCACCCGTCAAATATTGAACATCACCAAAACGCTCCGTATGATGTGCCTGTGCATGTCGTAGAACTAAAAAAAGACACTCCGCTGCACAAATGCCTTAATACGGAAATTCTGCCCGTAAACAGTTACCACCATCAGGCAGTAAAAAACCCCGCCCCAGGGCTTGAAGTAATGGCGTATTCCCCTGACGGGCTTGTAGAAGCCCTGTATATGCCATCGCAGAAATTCCTATGGGCAGTACAATGGCACCCTGAATTTTCATATAAAACCGACATAAACAGCAGAAAGATATTTCAGGCATTTGTCGATTTAATGGAGTAATGAGGTCTTTATTTTTTTTCTTAATTATTCCAGACCGCAGCAATTTTATTTTTACCTACTCCAAACCAAAAATGTATGATATAATAATTCCATACTGACAAGAGAGGTTAAGATATGCAGCTTAAAAATTCTTTTTATATGGAAATTAAAGAACGGCTTCCCGAACACGCCTTGGAATACTGGGGAGTCCACCGCCATTACCATTTTGCCTTAAACGAAACCTTAGACCAGTTCATAAAGCGAATTATAGATGAATCATTCGGCGCCATAATGGAAAACGAACTGAGCGACCATACAAAAAAAATACGGAATGCCCTGCGGAAAAAAAAGTACGATTGGATTAAAAAATATGAAAACGCCCTCTCCTACCCTGTTTCGGATCCCGCACACCCTATTTTCAGCGAATACTGCTCACTGCAGTCCATGGGACCAAGAGAGCTTGCCCAAAAATACCAGGACCTGGATGAATCCGAAATTATCAGCGCAAAAATAGCGGAAAAAAATGCCCAGATAAAGAAATGGAAGGAAAACAGAAATTCACTATTTACCGAATACCCTGCCATCTCAATCCTAAAGCCCCAAAACAAAGAGGATGCACTTAAAAGCGACATTCTTGACGTTGCTTGCGACTACATAATAAAAGAACTTAATTATGATATGCGCTCAAATTCCAAATCGCTCCCGACTCCTATTGTGTCCAAGCCTTTCTTTTCGCTCAGGAGCACCAAAATAACGCTTGAAGAAATTGACGGAATAATGCAAAACATAATTAAGAATGATGAGGAAGGCGCTACCTTCACAATGTATCCCACATCATCATCAGACACTCAGCTCACCACTCTTGACAAATGCGATTTGAGCGTGTACCAGGAGATTACCCGCCTTGCCTGCTCAAACACAAAAGTCCGCGATGGGAGCGTACTTGTTGACGTAAGCTTTTACAAGATATCAAAACAGATATTCGGCTACGATGCTGGGGAAAAGGGAATACAGCGAGTGCGTGACAGCATTGAAAAGCTGTCAAACAGAAGGTTTGTTTATTCTGACGGCAACACTAAGATTGACTATGTGCTGGTTGACTCCAAAATCACTGACGAAAATGACGACAACAAAATGAGGCTGGTGCTCGGCAAGGTCATTTCAGACTCAATACTGCAGAAGGACATCATAAGCATATCAAAAAAGGTCGAAGGAAAGCTTCACGCATCCTCAAACGGGCGCGCTTTCATACATGCACTGCAGGAACAGAGGTTCATCCTGCACCGCGACAGCCCCGACAGCATGAAAAAATCCTTTGGCTTGGATTTTTTTGAGGACAGCATTTATTTCAACACTAAAAGCTACAAAAAGAAAATAGGAATAATTGAGGACAGCCTTGATGAATATGTCAACAACGACGTCATCATCAAAAATTACAGGTACGAAAATAACCTGTTTCATCTTGATTTCCTTCCGCTGGATGGAAACGACATTGAATACTATCATGAATGGCTTAAAAACCATATGCCTTCCGACAGTGACAGCTCCTCTCCTACCCCTATTGAAACTTACATCAATGGCAGCCTTTAAAGCTGTCATTTTTTTGTAACGCTTTTTAGTGGGTCTCCAAATAATAAAATATTCTTAACCATTTTGCTGGGTTTTGTCAGATTTGTTTATTTTTGTAACGCTTTTTAATGGGTTTTTATCTTTATTTTATCTTTTGTAACGTTTTTTACTGGGTTTTTCAAAACATTTCTTTCGTGACTTGTAAAGTCATCTGTCTTTTGTAACGCTTTTTGCTGGGTTTTCGTCATAATTTGTCATTTTTTGTAACGCTTTTCACTGTGTTTTTATCTTTATTCTATTTTTTGTAACGCCTTTCACTGGGTTTTTATCTTTATTTTATCTTTTTATGACTTATAATCTTTCAAATTATTGTTAACTTAATAAGTCATATTGCATTTTGTAACGCTTTTTACTGGGGTTTTTATTAATATACTTTTCACTTGTAACGCTTTTTACTGGGGTTTTTATTGTCTCAAGCGTTAATTAACATTTTTGTAACGCTTTTTGCTGGGGTTTTTGTTTTTGACTAACTTAGTCATTGTGATAAATAACCGCGAAATACAAGGTCTTCCTTTAATTTCACTTTAACTTGTAACGCTTTTTGCTGGGGTTTTTGTTTTAAAAAAATAAAAATTTTTTTTGTAACGCTTTTCCTTGGGCATACATTTTTACTATCCACCTAAATTCCACATTTTTTATATCATACTTGTATTCTTTCTTTAAATCGTAACGCTTTTTTTTGGGTTTTTCCTGTTTTGCTTTTATTATTTTTTTTTTGCATAATAAACCTATCGGAATCAATATTAACATTATACTTAATGGAGGCAATAATGACTGCTAATATCGGTAAGGGTGTTTTATATCAGCTAATAGGCATACAGGAAAATTATAAGCGTCTCATACTGGACACCGAATGCATCCCCGACTGCTCTCACTGCTCCAAGTGTCCATGGCTTAAAGCAGCCATTGCAAACACCAATGCAGGAGCAGGATTTAATCTGATGAAAGAGCATTGTACGCAATGCGGCGACAGATGCTTTGACATTAATGACGTCCGTCTATCGGCGAAATACATTTATGAAGGACGTTACGGCTCTAAACCCCGCCTGAACAAGAACGCCGTCCTTGTCTTTATGCTTCTGCACCTCCAAGCGCCTGACATATCAGGCTTCATATCAGGCGTCAGCATTTCTATGCTTGCTGATTATCTGAAGGTCCATGAACGCACCATAAAAAACAACCTTACGGCATTAAGAAAGGCCGGTTATATTCATTATGACATATGCACCGGCAATACAGTTAATGTCATCCTTCTTGATTACCATACATATTACGCAAGCGCACGTGACGGAGGAGCCGGATACATAAAAATATCAGATAAGGTAATTTCAGAGTTGTCCAGAGTTTCTTCTGTTGTTTTATTCCGTATTATAATGCGTGAATTCATTGAAACCGACATAAAAACGGAAACGACAAAATCATACAGAGAAATCCTTCATTATCTCCCCAAATATTGCCGGCGTTCCATAATTAATGATAAAATAAAAGAACGGCAGAAAATATTTGACATCTGCCCTAAGCTCGCTTCAATTACATTTAAACTCTTCCCAGCCTTTGACTTAAAGCTCCAGACAAGTCAGGAGCATATGGACCATGCCAAGCACTACACTGAACTTTTGGACAAGCTTGACAGTTTTGTGTTATCAACAGGAAAAATTACACCGTCAACAGTAATTCCAAAAGAGCTTAGCCGCTTTTTTTCATACAATGGCGTTAATGTCCACACCCCATGCCTGTTCCAAAAATCAGGCATAAAGGACGTCCCTGATACGCTTGCAAAAATGGCCTGCAAATACGGTCAGAAAACTGTGGACAACGCGCTTGCCGATACATACAGAATCCAAATGTGCACAAAACATGAGCTGATACAAAACATCGGCGCATTTATCTTAACCGTAATACGAAATACCATTAAGGAAGCGCGCAGTGCTGTCATAAATATACCTGTTAATGAACCTGAATTGCTTTCTGTTTAATCCTAGGTCTTTTTGTTGTGCCTTTTTCTTAAGACATATATAATTTTCCCAGACAGTGTACTGTTAAAACATATTTTTCGGCATATTTAACTCACACTACTGCCCTGCCGCATTAGGATTTTATCTTTTATTTTGAAAAAAATCAACAATTTTTGTGAAGTAAATCAACATTGTTTATAAAAAAATAAACATTTTAGAGAAAACAATCACAAATTTAAAATTTTCCAAGCCCGGAGTATCAAGGGGATTAAGCTTTCTGCTTTGCAATAATAGAATAATTATTGTTATAAAAATATGTATAAGATAATAATATAAGTATTTTCTCAATAAAAAATGGCTCTGTTTTTAAAAGCCACTTTTTACTTAAACTATTTAAATAAATGTTATCTGTTTATCAAATAAATGTCTATTGCCTTCATGACTTCCTCTGGTGAATATTCCATACTGTGCTTTTCAAATTTCTTCTTAATCCTATACCGCATATCCATAGTCTTAATAATGGTTTCCTGTGCCTTTGACTGCTCGCCTTCAAAAAGATAAGCCTGTATTTTTGAATTGTCTATTATGGTATTTTTCTTTGTCCGTTTCTTTTCGATGTTTTCAAGCCCGAATGCCTTACGGAGAAAAGGCAGATCCCATACTGCTTCAGGTCTTGCCATAAGGGAATCTACATTTTTTTTGCTGATTTTTTCAATTTTGCTGTCCTTTAAAAATTCACACAGGGCTGTCTGTTTCTCATGGCTTACTGATGCAAGAGTATATCCGGCGTACATTGGCATAAGCTTTTCGTCAAGCATTTGGATAAGCTCAGGCACAAGCTTCCTGAAGCTGAGGACACGGTATATCTGGTTGCGTTCAAGCTTGAATTCATTGCTTATATCCTTTATGATGTCACCTTTATATGCAGTCTCATCATACGAATCTATAAGGCATGAAAGCATGCTGCACAGTTCGCTTGGGAGCATTTCATTATGCTGCCTGTTATGCAGGTTAGTCACTACCACTATCCTGTCAGCCTGTTTTTCGTCATGGATTTCCTTGACTATATACGGCAGCTGCATATTTTCTTCCCTGCATATGATGTTTCTGTTCTGGCCTGCCAGAATAATCTTGTCACTGCCCTTTATCCATACTAAGGCTGGATCGAGCACACCGTCCTGCTTTATTGATTCACGGAGGAGTTCTTTTTTATCCCCCGTATGCGGCTTCAGGCGTATCTTTTCATTCGGATAAAGCTTGAATTCATCAGGATTGCCGTAATATATTTTGTCAGTATCATATTTTGCGTCAAGCTGGCTGACAAGTTCCGCAAGCGGACTCATTTCGTCATCTGCAATTTTTGCATGGCTGTCAGTCTGGATTTTATCCTGCGTATCTGAATTATATTTTGCCTTGATAGAGTTAAGCCTGTTTATTTTACCCATATTTTCCTCCCATTCTGCCGCATGGCGGCATTAAGATTTCTGCCTGTTAACCTTCCAGGGCAGCAATTCTTTCTTCAATTTCATCTGCAAGTTTATTGAACTGCTCTACCAGGGATTTTGCCTTGCGTTTTGTTTCCCTGTTGCCAGTCTTCATATATTCATAAACGCACATATGTTTGTTGTTTGCTTCTGTCGCTGCTACGCCAAGCGGTATTGCGGCATCAAATGGCATTGCATTGGTAGCCTGTCCAAGTTCGCATAACGCCTGATACTGCTCTACCTGTACGTTTGCATCCTTGAATTTATTTAATAATGTTCCCAGCATAACTACTTTGGTTGTATTTTTTTCCTTTAATAAGGCAATATCAGTATATGTCTGTCTTACTCCCTCGCGGGAGCCTTCATCTGCTTCGGCTATGCAAATGCAGTAATCTGATGCAACATAGCTCATGTACAACAGAGGACTTCTGGCGGGTGCACAGTCGATAATTATATAATCATAATCATCGGTTAATGTGCTGATCATTTCCTGAAGCAGGTAGATGTCGTTTGGCTCGCCAAAATCGGAAGGCGCATTTGCCAGCTTCTTCGATGCGATGATTATGTCGTAGTTCTCCTTAGTGTGTTGGATTGCCTTGTCAAGAATATCACCGTCATTATCCTCAAAATCATCATAGTCGGCAGTTTCCGTATTTTCTTCGCCCAGTGTTGACTGTTCCTTAATTTCTTTTATAGCCAGAAGCACGTCACGTATTGTGGGAATCTTTTTTGTAAAGGAGATATCGCTGTACCTTGACAAATCACGCTGGCCGTCAATGTCAATAGCCAACACTTTTTTGCCGCGTCTTACAAACAAAGCACACAGTTCATGGGAAATCATTGTTTTTCCCACGCCGCCCTTTTGGTTTCCTATCATTATTACTTTTGCCATAATTTTACCTCACATTTTTTTGATAATGATTTGCCATAAACCCTGAAAGCCTTGAAAATACTGGAGAAGTCGGCATTTGTATCAAATTGAGAATTTAATGTTTGATACAGATTGATTTATGATTTAAACCTATTGTACATTAAATTTTTTAATATAACAATCTGTTTGCGCAAAAAATAATTCACAAAAAAATGTAAATCGGCGAAATCTGTTGAAAATTATGGTGTTTGAAATATGTTTATGCTAAAAATAATGCAGCAAATAAGTTGAAACCTAAATTTGATAAATGCCGCAATCCGCATAAATACTGGAGTTAAGAGCGTTTGTATCAAATTGATACAAATAGACAGAAAAAATCCTATTGGTTAATATGCACAATGAAATAGTAATGACAATAAAATGTCATAATGGCTGTAAGGTGCATATTTACTAAGAGCGCTGGCATCTGTATCAAATTGAGAAAATATTTGAGATAAGTATTGCATGAAAAAGCTTGACTTAATCGTATGGATAGGGATGACATTTAAAGGTTTATATGTTAGAATATTCATTGTCTTAGAAACAAAATTATATAGGTGGTGTTAAAGTGGGTTTTTATGATATGATTGTAGGCGAAAAGGGATTATTAGTAGAATTACGCTGTAAGGATTCTTTCAATGAGCAGATTTATGCAGGCATTGTGAATTATCTTAATGAGAATTTGCCTGAGTGGAAATCAAGTGGATTTATACCTGTCGCAGATGCAGTAGCTGTCTTTAACCTGATTGACGAACTATCTGGCGGAAGCAGATTTTGGAGTGAAGAAGTCCAACTGCGGGCAGTGAATGCCACGCTTGAGATACAGGATATCATTAGCGAGCTGGAAAAATAATGCAATAAAGTTTTTGAACGTGGCAGCCCATATCTGCCGTTCGATTAAAATATATTGGAGGCATCGGAATGGGTGGATTTGCTGTTGAAAATATATTTTGGACTAAGGGATTTAATATTGCATGGAAAGGGGCGATTGGTAATGAATATGAAACCATGTAAAGAATTATTTTTTGTATTTTTTAAGATTGGCGCGTTTACTTTTGGGGGCGGATATGCAATGATACCATTTATCAAGAGGGAGGTTGTCGATGGGAAAAAATGGCTTACCAGTGAAGAAATGTTTGACATTATTGCGATTGCAGAATCTACCCCTGGACCGCTGGCAGTCAATTCGGCAACCTTTGTGGGAAGCAGGATTGCCGGCTTAAAAGGAGCGCTTGCTGCCACTATGGGAGTTGTGCTTCCGTCTTTTCTGGTTATATTATGCATATCGCAGCTTCTTTTGCAGATTGAAGATTTTCAAATAGTTAAGGATGCCTTTCAAGGGATTCGGGCAGGCGTTATTGTATTAATAGGAAGCGCCCTTATATCACTTTTCCATCGGCTGCATAAGGGGGCGTTTACTGCCGCTATCCTGATTGCCGCCTTTTTGCTGACATATTTCTTTAATATAAATACGATTTTCACGTTAGTGTTTTGCGGATTGTCAGGAATTATATGGAATCACTATTCAAAAAGGGGGAAGGGCAGATGATATATTTAAGATTGTTTTGGGAATTTTTTAAGATTGGCATGTTTACTTTTGGCGGAGGATATGCCATGCTCCCTTTAATACAGCAGACTGTTACCCAAAATCATTGGATTACGGAGAAACAGATGATTGATTTCATTGCGGTCAGTGAGAGTACGCCTGGACCGCTGGCAGTAAATATGTCTACTTACATAGGAATGAGGACTGCCGGTGTAGGAGGGGCTTTATGCGCAACCTTCGGGGTTGTTTTTCCTTCTTTTGTTATCATTTTGCTTATTTCAGGGTGTTATCATAAATTTCAGAACAGCAGCATTATTAAAAGCGTTATGGCAGGCCTGCAGCCTGCGGTTGTGGCTCTGATTGCGGCAGCATTGTTGTCTGCTTCGCGGAGTGTTTTTGATATGGGAGATTTGTTTGCGGAAGATAATCTTATCAGTGCGGTGATTGTGCTGTCGGCAGGCTTTCTGTGTTATAAAAAGAAGCCCCCGATTATTGTGATAGGAATGAGCGCATTGGTAGGCATGCTTTTCGGTATGTTGGTATGATATGTTTAATTGAAATAAAACCGTAATTAAGATAAAATGGAACAAAAATATACTAAAGGGGAGGAGGGGAAGCATGGAAAACGCTTCTGATAAGAATACGATTACCAGAAGGTGGTCTGTATGGATGGCGGATTTTGGCATAAGAAAATGTATCCAAACCAGATGTGGCTTGACGGTCTGTATATGGCACAGCCGTTTTATGCAGAATATATTTCCGCATTTGAAGACAAAAAAGATTTTTCGGATGTTATGCTTCAATTCCGACTGATTGAAAAGAATATGAAAAATCCGGAAACGCATCTGCTGTATCATGGCTATGATGAGACAAGGTCAATGTTCTGGGCGGATAAAGATACGGGCTGCTCGTCACAGTATTTGGGCAGGTCGATAGGCTGGTATGCATGCGCTTTGGTTGATACTCTGGATTACATTGACGATGGGAAGATATGTGGGGAACTTATACAGATGGCTGGCGATCTGGCTCTGGGGTTAAAAAGCGTACAGCATCCGCAGAGCGGGCTGTGGTATCAGGTGCCTGACCGATATTCAGAATATGGCAACTACCCGGAGTGTTCGTGTTCATGTATGTTTGTATATTTTCTTATGAAAGCTGTGCGCAAATGGTATATTGGCAGTGAGTATGTGCCGATTGCCAAAAAGGCGTATTATGGCATTATAAGGGAATTTATTGAAGTTGATGAAAATGGAATGTTGAACCTTAAAGGAACTGTTTATGTGTCAGGGCTTGGCGGCGGCAGATACAGGGACGGCTCCTATGAATACTATATCAGCGAGCCAAAGCAGATAAACAATTTATTGGGAATAGGTGCTTTTTTAATGGCAAGCACAGAAATGGAGGCATAAATGTACAATTTTAACATACCGGAATCAAAGAAAATCAGGGTAATCCTTAACACAGATTTAAAGAATGAAGTAGATGACCAGTTTGCGATGGTTCATGCCATCTTAACACAGTCTTTTGATTTAAGAGGCATCATTCCTGCCCATTTTGGCGAGGAGAAGTCTGCCACCAGCCAGCAGGACAGTTACAAAGAAGGAATGCTTATTCTCGAAAAGATGGGAATGACTGGAAATGTGAGGATTGAAAACGGCGCTCCAAAGGCTATGCCGGACGAAAAAACGCCAATGGATTCTCCAGGAGCAAGGCTTATCATTGAAGAAGCTATGAAGGATGACAAAAGACCTTTGTACATAGCGTCACTGGCTACTCTTACGGATATAGCGTCGGCAATCCTCTTAAAACCGGAAATATGCAGCACGAACACGACCATTGTATGGATTGGCGGCAGGGATTATCCGGCGGGCGGCTGGGAATATAACCTTAAAAATGATGTATGCGCGGCGAATGTATTGTTCAAGTCGGATATGAAGGTCTGGCAGATACCAAGAAACGTGTACCGCATGATGCCTGTTACATTTGCGGAATTATATGACAGGGTAAGACCATACGGCGAGATAGGGAAATACCTTGCGGAAAATGTTGTGGCATTTAATAATGAATGGGAATCAAGACCTGCAGAGTACAGGATTCTTGGAGATTCGCCGTCTATCGGAGTTATGATGTTCCCGGACTGTGGGAAATGGTCCTATATGCCTGCGCCGGAGTTTGATGACAGCATGCATTACATTCATAATGGATTACACAGACCTATCAGGGTGTACGAAAGCATAGATGCAAGATTCATACTGGAAGACTTTTATGCTAAGATTAAAGATTTCTCTAGGGAAAAAGGTTAAAATAATGGCAGTATTAAAATGTAACAAAAAATGGGGAATAGGCGCTTTTTTTGTGCTCATTTTGAAAGGAGGAGAACGATGGGGGAAAGAACCATCAATCAGAAAAGCTTTAAGGAGGTATGGGAAAAGATAAACGTCCTGTAAGCGTGTCCTTTGCGGTTGATGTATGCAATTTACAACCATTTTGCCTCATTATCTTGATTTTAACAATCAAAATAATTATAATTTTACTAAAATAAAAAGAGGTGGAGGCTGCCTATGAACATCAATAATATCAATTTTACATCGTTTATGCGTGTGGCGGAGGCTGGAAGTTTCAACAAGGCGGCAGAGGATCTGCACATCACATCCACTGCGCTGATAAAGCAGATCAACCTGCTGGAAAGCGATCTGGAAATACGGCTTTTTGATCGGACTCATAGAGGGATTAAGCTGACAAAGGCGGGCGAGTCGCTTTATAAAGATGCGAAGTACATCACGGAATACTGCAAGGAAGCGGTTGTCCGTGCCAGAAGCGCAGAACGGGCGCAGGAACAGGTGATCCGTATTGGCACGTCTCCCATTATGCCAGCGCAGATGCTGATGGATTTGTGGCCGAAAATTCATGAACACTGTTCTGATGTGAGCTTTAAGCTGGTTCCTTTTGAAAACACTTCGGACAATGCAAGGGAAATATTAAAAAATCTGGGGCAGAATATTGATGTGGTGACTGGTTTCGTGGACGAGCTTTTGATGGGGCAGAGAAATTGTAATGGTTTGCTGATCGAAAATGAACCTATCTGCTGCGCAGTGCCGATTTCCCATCCGCTTTCGGTAAAGGAGAAGCTTTCAGTGCAGGATCTGTACGGGCAGGATCTGATGATGATTCACAGGGGGTGGTGCCGTCACATGGATGACCTGCGCGACGACCTTACAGAACACCATCCACAGATTAATCTGGTAAATTTTGATTTGTATGATGTGGGCGTTTTCAATCAGTGTGAACAAAATCAGGATATTCTGGTTGTAATTAAAAGCTGGAGCATGGTGCATCCTTTGATGAAGGTGATACCAGTGGAGTGGGAGCATGTCATGCCTGTGGGTATTCTGTATTCTCCGCAGCCGACGAAGGTTGTAGACCGTTTCCTTTCCGCAGTGGAAAAGGTGCTGGTCTGAGTTGCAACCTCTGGTTATAACTGATAAACGAATCGAGACTTCTCTGGAAGTCTCGGTTTTTTTATAATAAAATACAGAGGTGATGTCAATGAAACGGTTTTTTGAGGCAGGTCTGGCTGCATTGTTCCTTATGTTCTTATTTTGTTCCTGTGGCAGAGAGAAACCAGTGGTGCAGGAGCAGCCTGCGGGCTCTGCCCTTCCTCCAGCAGCCACAGGAGAACTGGAAAGCAGCAGTGAAGCTGCCGCAAACGAAAAATCAGGAGTGAGTGATATGGAGATTTCACAGACAGGCTGGACAAAAGCAGTACCGGCAGAATATACACAGGCAGCCGATGAACAGGGCAGTGTCGTCCGTCTTGACTATGAATCTGAGGATTATGTCCGAGACGGTTCCGCCATCACAAAAACAGCCTATGTATATACGCCTTATGGCTATGATGAGAAAGACACAGAGACAAGGTACAACATCCTCTATCTCATGCACGGCTGGGGCGGTCACGCTGGAGAATATTTTGAATTTACGGAAACAAAGAATATGTTTGACAATCTGATTGCAAACGGAGACATCCCGCCGCTCATCATCGTGTCAGCGACTTTCTATAACGAAAACAGTAGCACGGATTTTGGCAGCTCTATCGAGGAATTTCGGGCGTTTCATCAGGATTTTGAAGAACACCTGATGCCTGCTGTGGAAGAAAGGTTTCATACTTACGCGCAGTCTGTTTCAATGGAAGATCTGAAAGCCTCCCGCGACCATCGGGCGTTTGGCGGTTTTTCTCTCGGATCGGTCACAACATGGCTCCAGTTCTGCTATGACTACGATTATATCCGCTGGTTTCTTCCCATGAGCGGTTCCTGCTGGTATTACGGGACTTACGGGGATTTCCAGTTTGAAAAGAATGTAGATTTTATCGAGCAATTGATTGAAGATGAAAACCTTGACGAGCGCGGGTACTTTATCTATCACGCCGTCGGCACAGAGGACGCGGTAAAGAGCCAGTCGATCAATATGGCGGAGGAAATGCTGTCACGGGATATTTTTACGCCGGATCACTATGTATTTTATCAGAAGGACGGCGGCTACCATGATTTTAATGCCGTGCAGGAGTACCTCTACAATGCGCTCCCGCTGTTTTTCAGGGAGAAAAACGATACTTCAGAAAATATGCTGGCAAATAGTCAGTCCTATACAACCGACACAGCAATTTCAGATGTTATAAATGATCCGGCTTTTGGAGAGTATGGACGGCTTATCTTCCCTGTGGATACTGGATATTTTAGCGGAAAGACGCTGGGCGACCTTCGTTTGACGTGGTACTCAAATATTGATCCGAATAAAACAGTGGAAATCGCAAACTACATGAAATCCCACGCGGAGGCGGGTGAGACAATATTTTATGATATTTATACGGACAAGGAAAAAGCGGCAGATCCTGACAAAAATGATACGGGACTGTTCTTTTTCAAGGGAGATCCTGGTGCAAAGTTTGCCGTGTGTAATGCAGGAGGCGGTTTTGCCTATGTGGGCGCGATGCACGACAGCTTTCCACATGCGCTGGAACTATCAAAAATGGGCTACAACGCCTTTGCGCTGATTTACCGTCCTGGCTGGGATACGGCAATGGAGGATCTGGCGCGGGCGATCAGCTTTATTTTTGCACACGCGGATGAACTGGAGGTGGATACTGACTGTTATTCCCTGTGGGGCGGTTCGGCGGGCGCACGGATGGCAGCCGATGTGGGTTCTTACGGTACGGCTTATTTCGGCGGTGATGACCTGCCGCAAGCCGGCTGCGTCGTTATGCAGTACACAGGCCACAGTGAATGGCAGAAAACCGATCCGCCCACATACGTCTGCGTAGGAACAAGTGATGGCATTGCGAACTGGTGCACGATGCAGAGGAGGCTTGATGCGATGTCCGCTGCGGGCATACCGACAGAGTTTCACGCCTATGAAGGACTTTCCCACGGCTTCGGGCTGGGTACGGGAACTGTAGCCGAAGGCTGGATAAACGACGCTGTGGCATTTTGGGAACAGCAAATGTAAAGCAGTTATAACTTTTGGTATGAACTGATGAACGGATAGAGACTTCCTTACCGTTTTTGATTTCATTATAATATAATAAAAATAACAAAAAGCAGTTTGAAAGGAGCATATGACATGAAGAAAATAATCGCGTTGCTGTTAAGTATTACTATGCTGCTTTCCCTCGAAGCCTGCGGAAACGGCAGTTCCAGTATGGCAGAAAGCTCTGAAACAGATCGGACAAGCCACAATGCTGTGGCTCAGACAACAGATGCCGTGCAGGGCTTGGTCAGCGAGGAAGAAAGCAGTACAGAAAGCGTGGATGCCCAAGCGTTTGATGTCGGCACAGATGCTGACACAGATGCCGACGCCGACGCTCCGACAGTTTATATGACAACGGATATTTCCCCAGAAGGGCTGATGAAAGTCTACGAGGCGCTGGGCGTGGAGCTTGACGGTGACAATATTGCGGTAAAGCTCTCTACCGGCGAGCCGCCCGCCAGCAATTACCTAGATCCCGACTTAATCCGTGAGCTTGTGGAGCTTGTAGACGGCACTATCGTAGAGTGCAACACAGCCTACGGCGGCTCTCGTTCAGAGACGGCTATGCATTATCAAGTGGCGGAGGATCACGGGTTTACCGATTTGGGAAAAGGCTTTCTCATTATGGATGAGGATGGCGAAAGTATGATACTTCCAGTGGAGGGCGGTCAGCAGCTTTCCGAAAATTATGTGGGCGCACATTTTGGTGATTTTGACGGTTTTTTGGTGCTTTCCCATTTCAAAGGCCATGCCATGGCGGGCTTTGGCGGAGCGATCAAAAATATCTCTATTGGCATCGGCTCTCAGGAGGGAAAATGCCTGATTCATACCGCCGGAAACAGTCACACCAGTCCATGGGGCGGCGATCAGGATGCTTTTCTGGAATCCATGGCTGATGCAGGGAAATCGGTAGTAGACGCACTGGACGGCAATATCCTGTTTATCAATGTGATGAACCGTCTTTCCATTGACTGTGACTGCGACGGCAACCCGTCCGAACCGGATATCCACGACATTGGCATTCTTGCCTCTGCCGATCCGGTAGCGCTGGATCAGGCTTGCGTCGATTTGATATATCAGGCAGAGGGAAACGAGAGTTTTATACGCCGAATGGAAGGACAGCATGCGGAACATGTTCTGGAAGCCGGTGAAGCCATCGGTCTTGGAAGCCGGACATACCGGCTGGAAAGCGTAGACGAATAAAAAATAACCAAACGGAAGGGGTGAGCGGCTTTGAGACAGATAGTGGAAGTGCTGCAGCGTGAATTTGTTTATGTATGGTATTACTTTACCGTGCAGCTTAGGCAGATTGCTCTCTATTACGCACTTGGCATTGTCTTAGGCTCGGTCATTTCCGTGTTTGTCAAGGATAAAATTCATGGACTTTTCCGCAGCATGGGCGATAAGAAACTCGGCGTTCTTGGCATCATTCCGGCAAGCATTCTCGGCATCGCTTCGCCGCTTTGTATGTACGGGACGATCCCGCTTGCAGCGTCTTTCTCCAAAAGCGGCATCCGGGATGACTGGCTGGCGGCATTTATGATGAGTTCGATTCTGCTAAATCCCCAGCTTATCATTTACAGTACGGCACTGGGAAGCGTCGCCTTAACGGTGCGGATCGTTTCCTGCTTTATTTGCGGCTGCATGGCAGGCATCTTCATTCGGGTTTTTTATAAGAACAAGCCATTTTTCAACTTTACAGGCTTTGACGAACCTCATAATCATGATACCGATCCGAACCTCTTTATGCGGCTTGTCAAGAACATTGGCAGAAACATTAAAGCTACCGGACCATTGTTTCTTGTGGGTGTGCTGCTGTCGGCGCTGTTTCAGCGGTATGTTCCGGCAGACAGGTTTGCAGCTTTGTTTGGAAAGGCAAATGAAGGCTTCGGCGTACTGATGGCTGCCACGATTGGTGTCCCGCTCTATGCCTGCGGCGGCGGGACAATCCCCCTGATTCGGGAGTGGCTTTATTCCGGAATGAGCATGGGAAGTGCGGCGGCGTTTATGCTCACAGGTCCGTCAACGAAGATTACTAATTTGGGGGCGCTGAAAATTGTGCTGGGCGTGAAACGGTTTTTATTGTATCTCGCGTTTGTGATGTTGTTCTCGTTTGTTACGGGAATGGCTGTCAATATAATTTTATAAGATAGAAGGAAGGAATGAAATTTATGAAGAAATTTTTTGCAGTTTTGTTAAGTGTGATGATGGTGTTTTCCCTTGCAGCCTGTTCTGGTCAGAATAGGGGAAGCAGCAGCTCGGGCAGCTCTGCCGGAGAAAGTACGATGCCGGAAAGCAGTCCCGAGCTGAAAGAAACGTCTGGTGAATCAACGGATATGGATTCTTCTGAAGCAGCCGCCGAAACTGCAAGTTCGGTTGAAGCGGATGAAACAGATGGGGGCAAAACGCTGGTGGTGTACTTTTCCGCCACAGGCAATACCGAGGCGGTTGCCGAATATATAGCGGGTGCTACAGGCGGAGATTTGTTTGAGCTGGTGCCGACAGAACCTTATACCTCTGACGATCTGGACTGGACAAATCGGGACAGCCGGGTATCACGCGAGCATGACGATGAAGCTTTGCGTGTTGTAGAGCTGGAGAATGCAGTCCCCGACAACTGGAGTGAATACAATAAGGTATTTATAGGTTTTGCTGGTGGTATAATAGGACTAAATTAAGAGAAGCCCAGTAAAATCAAGGGTTTGCACTGATTTAGTCCTATTTTTTTAAGCCCATTTTAGGTCGAGATTAGGACAGCGCTGAACAAAATCGAAAACCTACATTACGAAAGTCAGATAATGGTCGATTACTGATACGGTCATTCTATGGCTTTAATGAAATGCGAGGTGAAACAGAATAATTAAGATTTAGGTAGGACTAAATTAGCTCTCAAAACGGATATTCCGTTTGTGCAACGCTAATCTGGTCCTACCTTTTTGTTTTGAGAAGGAGGATTTACAGATGGGCTTTACAAAAAGAGAGCTGATTCGGTTCTTAGACGGACTGGTGGAGTTAGCCAGTGAGGAAAACAAGACAAAAGCAGTATTGGCAAAAGAGAAATTCCTAAGTGACTTTGAAAAGACTTACGGATACGAAAAGGAGGTAATCACAGAAGTTTCAAAGCTGCCGCCACACTATATAGCAGCAATGCCGGATTCAGTGCAGGAAGAAATCAAGCAGAAAGTAATAGCAGCACTGACGGAGCACGGCGAATGTACTCCTGAAAATGTTGACCGTGCCATGAGTTCCAAAATCTATGACTTAGAGGATTTGATTGACATTCGTGAGTATGTAGAGCGGATGGAAGCGGAACAGAGGAAGAAAGCGGAGCAGAAAAGGAGGGGCGGCAGATGATACAGGTAGTGGCAGGAATTATAATAGCAGCAGTGTTTGTGTTTTATTTATCGCTTGCAAAATCAGCAGGCATGGCAGACAGGAAGATGGAAGAACTGAACAGGCTTTCCGCCGCAGGAAAGGCGGGTGGCTTGGATGGGAATTAACGTAAAGGTCAGGAAATACCCAAAAGCAAAGGATGTTATTACGGCAGAAGCGTTACTGGAAAGGGACATACGAAGCTGTATGCGGTGCAGGTTTTTCCATAACAGCAGACAGTGTATTGCCAGTAAATGCGTGAAAATGTCAGAGAATCCGCTGGCAGCGGAGGTCAGCAGGGAAAGCCAGTGTTTCGGCTGTCCTTATAACCAGACAGAAAAATACTGTTTCCCCTGCATGAAAAAGCTGCTGGAGAGGACGGAGGGAAAATCAACATGAATAAATTATGGAGGAAGAACAGAATGGAAAAACATATTGAAGTAATCGGGATCGATCATGGCTGGTCGAACATGAAAACAGCCACACAGATTTTTACGACAGGGGTAAAGGAGATTACAACGGAACCCGCATTTTACGATGATGTGGTGGAACTGGACGGAAAGTATTACAAGGTAGGTGGGAAACGGCTTGAGGTCAGGGACACAAAAGTTGAGAATGACAACTTCTACCTGCTTACCCTTGCGGCAATAGCAAAGGAACTGAACAGACGGGGAATGAGAAATGCGGATATTCTTTTATCAGTAGGACTTCCTCTGACAAGGTTCGGCGCAGAGAAGCAGGACTTCATTGATTATCTGTCAAGGAAGAAAGAAGTCGGTTTCCGCTTTGAGAAAGAGAAGTACACGGCAAGGATAGCAAGGGTGTCCGTATTCCCACAATGCTATGCGGCGGTTGCAGAGCAGTTAAGAACTTTGCCGGGGCGTGTGGTAGTGGTGGATATAGGGAGCTGGACCATTGACATCATGCCGATAGAGAATGGCAAGCCGAATGAGGCGGAATGTATCACAAGCCAGCAGGGACTTATCCGCTGCATGAGAATAATCAATGAGGAATGTAACAGGCAGATCGGGCAGGAACTTGAGGAAAACGTGATACAGCAGGTCATGGCAACCGGAGAGGCAGCATTGCCGGATAAGTACATGAACATTGTAAAGGACTGCCTGCGTGATTTTGCACAGAAAGTCTACAATACCCTGAAAGAACACGGTTACAACCTCGATGTGATACCGATTGTGTTCGTAGGCGGTGGGGCGGCAGTTATGAGGCTGTTCGGTTCACATGACGGCGGGAATTTCCGGTACATTGAGGACATCAAGGCAAATGCAAAGGGGTATGAACAGCTTGGCAAGGTTTTCCTTGCAAAGCATCGTAATCAGATAGGATAGGAGTGGGACATATGGCAAAATCAAATATCTGCTACCACAGTGTCCGGCTCAACCTTGATAATGAGCAGCATTGCAGGGTACACAAGATACTGGCGGGGCTGAATACGGACATACACAAATCGGTAAACCAGTTCATAGTTGATGCGGTGGATTTCTATATCCGCAGCCTGAATGATGAAAGCCTTGTGAAAGATGCGGCGGAACCGAAGAAAAATGCAGGGTACATTTCAAGGGATGACCTTGACAGCATACTGGCGGAGCTGAAAAGCGAAGTCAAGAATGAAATCATCATGCTTCTTGGGGCGGCACTCGGAGCCGGGGGCGTGAGGGTGGCTGTAGCACCCACGGGCAGGAACAGCATGGATGCTGCAGCGGTGGAAACGGCTGACGATACTAAGGAACCGGATGATCCAACCATGATGGAACTGGTTGACAACTGGGGATAGGAGGAATGTTTTATGGCAGGGATAGTTTTAAGAAAGACCGGGGTGGTACTTCTTACCATATTGAAATGGATATTACAGGCGGTGCTTGTGGCATTGAAGCTGGTGTTTGGTATCGTAAAACTGTTCCTGCTCCTGCTTGCACTGGTTATGAGGATTTTGCTGACGATGGCAGGCGTGGCGGCAGGAAGGCGATGAAAGGAGAATGAAATGGATAAGAAAACATTTGAGGAATCTTTAATCAGGCTGCTCCCTGAATGCAGCAGGAAATCCGTGCAGGTCTGGATTCTCTTTGCGGAGGAATGTTTTGAAATGGGGCAGTTCCCTGATTTTAATCCGGTATCTGATAAGGATGTCGCCGTAGGGAAATGGCTGGACGCTTTTTACAAGGGACTTTACAGGGTAAGCCAGAAGTATGGGACAAAGCTGGCAGAACAGATTTGCGAGATGTCCGTAAAGCACACCCTGTATCCGTGGGAAATGATGGAGGCGGCTAAATGCCTGAAAAATGGCGGTGATACAGATAAGGTTATGTCGCTGAGTGTGGAAGGGATGCTTGACGAGTGTGATTCACAGGATGGACCGGAGATTTCAGTAAGACAGCCTGAAAAGGCGGAATATTCCCCTAAAAAGAGAAGCGGGCGGTAAAGGAGGTGGTAAGCATGTGGAGGCTGAAATTTTACAAGGCGTATGCAAAAGATAAGAAGTTGAAAAGAATGCTTGCATACTTGAGAAAATTAAAGTAGCATCATAGGAGGCA
>CANQSB010000032.1 GCA_947626435.1 uncultured Lachnospiraceae bacterium
CAGACCGAATATGATACTTCAGCTTCACAGAGATTTATACAAATTTGAAGGTTATGATATCGGTGGAAAATATAAAGTTGCGGACAATATCATCGAAGAGGATGAGCGGGGTAACAAGTTCGCTCGATTCAGACCGATTCCGGCATGGGAAACGCCAGAGTCAATTGAGAACCTTTGCAATGAATTTAATAAAGCTCTCGGAATCGGAACAATAGATCCGCTTCTTCTGATTCCGATGTTCACATTGGATTTCTTATGTATTCATCCGTTTAATGACGGTAACGGAAGAATGAGCAGATTGCTTACTCTGCTGATGCTGTATAGAGCCGGATACAGCGTAGGAAAGTATATCAGTATCGAGCATCTGATTGAAAAAACCAAGACTTCGTACTATGAATGTCTACAGGAAAGCTCTTTTAACTGGCATGAGGAAGAGAATAATTATGTTCCATTTGTACAGTATATGCTCGGTGTCGTAGTTGCGGCATACAGAGATTTTTCTGAAAGAGTAGAGGCATTGGTTGCAAGCGGTCTTTCGAAGCCGGAGCGTGTGGCAGAACTCATAAAGAACACATACGGCGAGACTACAAAGTCACAGATTATGGAAAAATGCCCCGACATCAGCCGTATAACGGTAGAAAGAGCGCTGTCAGAACTTCTTTCGTCGGAAAGTATTATAAAGATAGGTGGCGGCAGATATACAAAATATGTTTGGAACAGAGATAAGGAATAAAGGAGAACGATCATGACCGGAGAACTTGGTAATAAGATTGACAGTTTATGGGAAATTTTTTGGAACGGAGGAATCACAAATCCGCTTGATGTTGTCGAGCAGATGACATACCTCATGTTTATAAAGGATCTTGACGATACGGACAATCTTCGTGCAAAGGAAGCTGCCATGTTGGGACTTTCTTACAAGAGCATCTTCGCTGATGAAGTCGAGATTGGTGATCGCAAGGTGGATGGCAATCAGCTTAAGTGGTCTACATTTCATGACTTTCCTGCACAGAGAATGTATTCCGTTGTTCAGGAATGGGTATTTCCGTTTATAAAGAATCTTCACGGAGACAAGAACTCAGCATATAGCAAATACATGGATGATGCCATCTTTAAAGTAAACACTCCTTTGATGCTCTCCAAGATAGTCGATGCTATGGATGAAATCTATTCTATGATGGAAGAGCTTCATCAGACGGATATTCGTGGTGATGTATATGAGTATCTTCTTTCAAAGATTGCTCAGTCAGGCGTCAACGGTCAGTTCAGAACGCCGAGGCATATCATCCGTATGATGGTCGAGATGATGGATCCAAAGCCGACGGATTATATTTGCGATCCCGCCTGCGGCACTTCTGGATTCCTTGTTGCCAGCGGCGATTACTTAAGAGAAAAATACAAGAAGGAAGTGCTTCTCGATAAGCAGAACAGAAATCATTTCATGAATGACATGTTCCACGGATATGACATGGACAGAACGATGCTTCGTATTGGTGCCATGAATATGATGACTCACGGTGTGGAGAATCCATTTATTGAGTATCGTGACAGTTTGTCGGATCAGAACCCGGATAAGGATATGTATTCCCTTATTTTGGCAAATCCGCCGTTTAAGGGTAACCTCGATGCAGATACCGTATCAACAGACCTGCAGAAGTTATGCAAGACTAAGAAAACAGAGCTCTTGTTTCTGGCGTTGTTTGTGAGAATGTTGAAGATTGGCGGCAGGTGCGCTTGTATCGTTCCTGACGGAGTGCTCTTTGGATCTTCCAACGCACATAAGGCTATCAGGAAGGAAATCGTAGAAAAACAGCGTCTTGAAGCAGTTATCTCCATGCCTTCAGGCGTGTTTAAACCATATGCCGGGGTATCTACCGGAATCCTTGTATTTACGAAAACCAATCATGGCGGAACAGATGATGTATGGTTCTACGATATGACTGCTGATGGGTTCAGCCTTGATGATAAAAGAACGCCCATATCGGATAATGATATCCCTGATATTATCAGCCGTTTCAAGAATCTTGAGGCTGAAAAGGACAGAAAGCGTACAGACAAATCCTTCATGGTATCTAAGAAGGAAATTGCTGATAATGACTACGATCTCTCTATCAACAAGTACAAAAAGGTTGAATATGTTGCAGTAGAATATCCGCCGACATCAGAGATTATGGAAAATATCAGAGAAATTGAGAAGCAGATAAGCCAGGAAATGGATGAGCTTGAAAAGCTTTTGAATGTGTAAGTGTAGTGTCCTTCGGGACGCAGTAAAATGAACGGGGATTTGTAGAGCCAATAGAAAGCTATAGGGTGGGATATGAAGTTAGAAGAGGTATGTCGATTATTCATAGATGGAGATTGGATTGAAAGCAAAGATCAATCTCATTCAGGTATAAGGTTAATACAGACGGGAAATGTTGGGAATGGGCAGTTTCTTGAAAAAGAAGGCAAAGAAAAGTATATTTCCGAAGCTACTTTTGAACGCTTGAAATGTACAGAAATTTATGGAGGTGATATATTGATTTCACGCTTGCCTGATCCCATTGGAAGGGCTTGCATTGTTCCAAATAAAAATGAACGGATGATAACGGCTGTCGATTGTACAATTTGTCGTGTAGATGATAGACTAATCCTTCCGAGATATTTATGTTATTTTTTGCAATCGTCAGGTTATTATAATCAACTACATAATAGTGTGGCGGGTACAACACGCCAAAGAATAAGCAGGAAAAATTTGGGAAAAGTTGAAATTGTAATTCCTTCTTTTGAAATGCAAAATAAAATAGTTTCAAAGTTAGATATTTTGACAAGATTGATTTCCGATTTTAGTGAAATTCTTTTGAAACTTGATTTGCTTGTCAAATCACGGTTTGTGGAGATGTTTGGTGATATGGTTATTAATCCTAATAGCTGGGATAAAAGTTTGTTAGGAAAGGTATGCGATGTAAGAGATGGAACACATGATTCTCCTAAATATTTTACTGAAGGTTACCCTTTAGTTACTTCAAAAAATATCACTGAAGGAAAAATTGACTTTTCAGATTGTAGTTTGGTATGTGAAGAAGATTACAACAAGATTAATCAACGCTCAAAAGTTAATATGGGTGATATATTAATGCCGATGATTGGGACAGTTGGAAACCCAGTAATTGTTGATATTGAAGCTAAATTTGTGATAAAAAATGTCGCTCTTATTAAGTTTAGAGAGAATTCAACAGTAATTAATACATTCGTAAAGGCACTGCTTGAATCAGACTATTTTGACAGAGTGGTAATAAGTAAAGTAAGAGGAGGAACACAGAAGTTTATTTCTCTTGGGGATATAAGAAAGCTTGAGATATGTTTACCGCCACTTGAAGTGCAGGAACAGTTCGCTGCCTTTGTTAAACAAGTGGACAAATTAAAAGCTATTGTTCAAAAATCCCTAGAAGAAACACAAACTCTTTTTGATAGTTTGATGCAAGAATACTTTGGCTGATGTAATAGAACGGAGGTAGTGATATGACCAATTTTGATTATTTGAAAAAAGAGCCAAAATTCAACACATTTTCCGATGTGGCAATTGCGGCTGAGAAAATACTATATATAGATTCTGCCTCCTGCGTCCTCAACTGTCGCAGAGCGATGGAGTTTGCCGTTAAATGGATGTACTCGGTTGATGCCTCCCTTAACAAGCCCTATCAGGATAATCTGATAAGTCTTATGAGCACAGAGGAATTTAAGAATATCATTGATAAAGACCTTATGAAGCGCATGGACTTCATCCGCAAGATGGGAAACAATGCCGCCCATTCCGGCAAGAAGATTACAGATGACCAGGCGATTCTTTGCCTTGAGAACCTTCTGATTTTCTTTGATTTTGTATGCTACTGCTATGCCGATGAATATGAAGAGCATACCTTTGACAAGTCTCTGCTTGTAAAAGATGAAAACGAGCAGGTAAAAAAGGATTTTCCTGATGTTGATATGGAAAAGCTGATTGCAGAAAACTCTGCATTAAAGAAAGAACTGACATCCCGCCGCAAGGAGCAGGCAGAGACTTATGTACCGAAGCCACTGGATCTTTCCGAGTATAAAACCCGTAAGATTTATATTGATGCCATGCTCATGGATGCGGGCTGGAAGGAAGGTTCCGACTGGATGAATGAGGTGAAACTTCCGGGAATGCCTAATAAATCCGAAGTCGGATATGCAGATTATGTTCTTTACGACAATACACATAAGCCGCTTGCCGTTATCGAAGCAAAGAGGACCTGCGTCGACCTATCAAAAGGGCGCCAACAGGCAAAGCTTTATGCCGATATTTTGGAAAAGCAGTATAAGAGAAGACCGTGCATTTTCCTAACCAATGGATTTGAAACGAGAATTATAGATGGACAGTATCCTGAGAGAAAGGTCGCCTGCATATATTCCAAGGCAGACCTCGAAAAGATGTTTAATCTTAGAAGGATGAGGACATCCCTTGACCATATAAATGTAGATAAGCAGATTGCGGGGCGTTATTATCAGGAAGCTGCTATTAAGGCGATATGTGATAGCTTTGATAAAAATAACCGCCGTAAAGCGCTTCTTGTCATGGCAACGGGTTCAGGCAAGACAAGAACCGTAATCGAATTGTGCCATGTTCTTCTTGATGCCGGATGGATTAAGAATATTCTTTTCCTTGCAGACAGGACTTCCCTTGTAACCCAGGCGAAAAGGGCGTTTGTGAATAATTACGATTCACTCTCGGTAACAAACCTTTGTGAAGAGAAAGATAACTATAATGCGCACTGTGTTTTTTCTACCTATCAGACAATGATGAACTGCATTGATTCTGTAAAGGTTGAGGATCAGAAGCTGTTTACCGGTGGCCATTTTGACCTCGTAATATGTGACGAGGCACATAGGTCCATTTATAATAAATACAGAGATATTTTCACCTACTTTGATGCGCTGCTTGTAGGTCTTACGGCTACGCCTAAGGATGATATCGACAAGAATACTTATGAGATATTTGAACTGGAGCCCGGAGTTCCGACATATGGATATGAACTCGGACAGGCTGTAACCGACGGATATCTTGTGGATTTCCTGTCTGTAGAAACAAAGCTTAAGTTCATTGAACAGGGAATCGTATATGCGGACCTTTCCGATGAAGATAAAGCAATTTATGAAAGCACCTTTGAGACGGAAGACGGAGATGTTCCGGAAGCCATCAGTTCGTCTGCGCTCAATTCATGGATATTCAATGAAGATACCATCCGTCAGGCGTTGCATACCGTTATGACCGAGGGCATCAAGATAGATTATGGTCAGAAGCTTGGAAAGACAATAATCTTTGCCAAGAACCATGATCATGCGGAAAAGATTCTTGAGATTTTTAACAAAGATTACTCTAATTTGAACGGATTTGCCCAGGTAATCGACAATAGGATTAACTATGCACAGACTCTTATAGACGAGTTTTCTGAGGCTAATAAGCTGCCTCAAATAGCGATATCCGTTGATATGATGGATACCGGCATCGATGTACCGGAGGTGCTGAACCTTGTGTTCTTTAAAAAAGTAATGAGTTATGCCAAGTTCTGGCAGATGATCGGGCGTGGCACCAGACTCTGCCCGGGGCTTATTGACGGTGAAGATAAGAGCAAGTTTTATATTTTTGATTTCTGTGGAAATTTCGAGTTTTTCCGTATGAGCAAAGGTAAACCTACTGCAAATATGATTGCTCTTCAGGGGGCGATTTTTAATCTTCAATTTGAGATTGCTTATAAGCTGCAGGATTTGGAATATCAGGTAGACAGGCTTATAGCGTATCGTAATGCCTTGGTAGAAACATTGACCGGAAAAGTGCAGGAACTTCCGCGTGAAAACTTTGCGGTAAGACAGCATCTGAAATATGTAGACCTGTATTCCGCAGAGGTCAATTATCAGACGCTGACTTATGAAGATACTTTGATTGTCCGGGAAGAACTTGCGCCACTTATCCTTCCAAACGATGATGAGGCAAGCGCAGTGCGTTTTGATGCGCTTATGTACGGTATAGAGCTTGCATACCTTGCAGGAAAGAAATATGGCAAAGCCCGCAGTGACTTGTTCAAGCGTGTTAAGGGTATCGCAAGTGTTGCAAATATCCCAGAGATAAAGGTGCAGTCGGAACTGATCGATAAGATTCTTCATACCGATTATATCGACAATTGCGGCATTAATGAGTTCGAGGAAATCAGGGAAAAACTGCGTAATCTCATGAAGTATATTCCTCACGCCAAGCTTCGTTACGATACGAACTTTGAGGATGATATCCTTGATGTTTCTTGGAATGAGTCGGAGCTTGATAACGATGATTTAAAGAACTATAAGGCAAAAGCAGAATATTATATCCGAGAACACCAAAATAATGAGGCGATTAAGAAACTTAAGTCCAACATTCCTTTGACACACGGCGATATAGAGGCACTGGAAAAGATTCTTTGGTCCGAGCTTGGCACCAAGGAGGAATACGAGCAGGAATATGGCTCTAAGCCTTTGGGCGAGCTCGTTCGCGAAATTGTCGGTCTTGACATGAATGCAGCCAAGGCAGCATTTTCAGAGTACCTGGAGAGCAATAATCTCGACAGTCGGCAGATATACTTTGTGAACCAGATTGTTGAGTATATCGTCCATAACGGAATGATGAAAGATTTGTCCGTTCTCCAAGAATCCCCGTTCACGGATCAAGGAAGCGTAGTCGAGATATTTACGGATCTTAATATCTGGCTGGGAATCCGGAGGGTTATAGAAAGCATAAATGATAATGCGACAGCGGCGTAAGAGAAAAAAGATTTGGTATGAATGGAAAATTGTATTGCCAGATATGACGGTCCGCTGTCGAAATATAATATAAGCAAGTCGGAAGTTACAAAACATGGAATCATGGTAAATTATCATACAAATAACAAAAGTAGGTGAACAGATGTCGGCGAAGACATATTTATGGATAGAAGACCGTCTTGGAAAAGCAAGCTACAAATTTTGGACAACATTTATGCATGAATTATGTCCGGAAGTAATTGTTGAAAGTAAAATTAATAACCGAGAATTGGTAAAAGCAGTTAAAGGATTAACAGATAAGGAAAACAAATATATAATTGCGTTAGATAATTCTTTTGATAATGCGCAGGTTTACATGGAACAGAAAATTCTGAAAGAAGCAGCAAGTAAAAGAGCAAATGTATTTCTGCTAGATCTTATATGCTTTGAATATACATTGTTGGAATTTGATAAATTGATTGACTGGGTTTATGCACCTAAGGATGAGTTTAGAGAAAAACGCGCGCGTGTTATTGATGCAAGAGAAAAGCTGGTTCAAATTATCAAATCAGGAGAGGTAAATTATAAGGCAATACAGGAAATAATGGATTATGACAGCAATTTGGACAATCACAATATTGAGCAGTTATCTGCAAAGTTATTATTTGATCTTACAAGGAATACGGGATTTGAGGTTTCAAAAGGTGATTTGGGAGAATGCTGGAGAAAGACTTGTTGTGAGTGGACAGATAGACAAGAAGATGATATCTGCGGATTGGATCAGGCGAGACTTACCATAAAAGAGAAAATGAAGAGCTTTTATTTAGGAACATCATTATATAGTGAATTTAAAAATATCGGATTGGAGATGCCGGCATGATTACTATATTTAAAACTAAAAAAGACATACCGAGTAATCTGGATTATGTTGAGCTTAATGATGTGTTCTTTAACCAGAATACAGCCTCAAAGTTAGATGATAGAGCAAATGCTATTGTCGAGAAAATAGATGCTTCCAAGCTGATTGGAAAATATAAGATGGAATCAAAGTTTAATGGTGTTACATTAGATATTGATTGCTTATCAACTGGTTGCAAAACGGTGTTGAATGTGCTGTATTTTCCTGACAAGGTTTTTTGTCTGAAAGAATGTGGCTATAATGCGTTGGCTATATTGTACGGATTAGAAACTGGTGCAGTATATAGTGATTATGCGATAATACCATTTGACATGAATGAAGTTAAGGTGTCTGATAAAAATGGAGTGAAAGTTATTTCAGATTATGAAGAATTGAAAGAGTGGTGGAATAATGAAGAGTAAGCCAATAGTTATGGAGCATTTCTCAACAGTTCATACCTCATATATAGTAAATTTTGATTTTACAAGCAATATTACAATTCTTACCGGTTTATCCGCAACAGGGAAAACAGCTTCATTTTCTTTTATGAGAGAGTGTATGGCAGTGAATCCTGATATCGTTTGCATTAATTATCAGGATTATCAGAAAGATATAAAGAAACTCATTGCTGGTGAAACAGGAAAGCTTATTGTGATTGACAATGCTGATGTATTGTTGGATGATGATACAAGAAAGTATATTTCGACTGATGATAAAAATCAGTATTTAATTATTGGAAGAAATCCCAAGAATTTGTTTACAACAAGTGATAATTTATTTGAACTTGTTAGTGAGAAAAAGGGTGAGCAGACGGAATTCAAACTGAAAAAGTATTTGTAGAGGTTTGAATTCCAACAGTATTGGAAATGGAAATTCCAGATAAGCCAAAAAGCAAGACAGAGCACATTCTAACAAACCCAATACAAACCAGAAAGGAAAAAACCATGAATTTTCTACATTTAGGTGACCTACACCTAGGCAAATCGCTGAACGATTTTGACTTAATCGAAGACCAGCGGCATATCCTTGATCAAATCCTACATATCGCAGACAAAGAATCCGTAGACGGCATACTTATCGCCGGAGATGTTTATGACAAATCTATTCCAAGCGAAGCGGCTACGAAACTTTTGGACTATTTCCTGATAGAACTGTCAAAAAGGAAAATAAAAGTATTCATAGTAAGCGGTAACCATGATTCGGATGAACGCCTTGATTACGGAAGTACTTTGTTTACCTCCAATCAGATATTCATATCAGCCGTATTTGACGGTACGCTTCATAAGCAGAGCCTTTCAGATAAGGATACGGAAATTGACATATACATGCTCCCGTTTGTGAAAGCTTCCCAAGTAAGACACTATTTCCCGGACGAGAATATAGAGGATTACGCCGACGCTGTCAGAACCATTATAAAAAACACGCCAATAAACAAAAAAAATAAGAATATTCTGGTGGCGCACCAATTTGTCGCGGGAAAAGGAGAGAACCCCGCGCTTGCAGGCTCCGAAAGCGTGGGGACGCAAAATGTCGGCATGGTTGAAAAAATCGGATATGACTGCTTTGACGATTTTGACTATGTGGCATTAGGTCATATTCATTCGCCTCAGAGAGTCGGCAGGGACGAGATTCGATACTCAGGTTCGCCTCTTAAATATTCGCTTAGCGAGGTAAACAATGATAAGTCAGTCCCTCTTATTACAGTATCGGCAGCAAAAAAGGTTACAATAGAGCTTATTCCGCTAAAGCCGATACGTGATATGAGACATATAAAAGGGACACTGAAAGAACTGCTTGACAAAAAGAATGTAAAAGCGCAGGATGACTTCATCTATGCGACCCTGACGGATGAGGATGTTATCAATGACGCGATGGGAATATTTAGGCAGATATATCCGAATACGGTTCGTATCGACTACGACAACTCGCATACAAGAGAGCTCGAGCATGTAGATATCAGCAGAATTGCCGACAATAAATCTTTTACGGAGTTAATCGGAGACTTTTACAGGCTGATATATGGCTGTGAGATTACGGAAGAAGAACTGGATGTAATGAGGATGGCGGCACGAGAGGCAGGTGTTATAAATGAAGCCGATTAAATTGATTATAAGCGCAATCGGCCCCTATGCAGGGGAGATTCCGGCAATAGATTTTGGAGTTTTTGAAGAAAAGGGATTGTTTTTGATATCGGGAGATACGGGAGCGGGAAAAACCACGATATTTGATGCCATATGTTTTGCACTGTATGGGACGACGAGCGGGACATATAGGGACACTAAAAATTTAAGAAGCGAATATGCCGCTGATTCCGTCCAGAGCTATGTGGACTTTTACTTTTCACATCAGGGGCGTAAATTTCATGTTTGGAGGCAGCCGTCCTATGAAAGGCAGAAACAACGCGGTTCAGGCGTTATATTGGAAAAGGAAAAAGCGGTTTTTTATGAAGAAGGACAGGCGCCTATAGAAGGATTAACTCAGGTCAATAACGCCATAAAGGAGCTGCTGCATATCGACGAGAAGCAGTTTAAACAGATTGTGATGATTGCCCAAGGGGAATTTTGGGATTTGTTGAATGCCAAAACAGAGCAGAGAACGGAGATATTGCGCACCATATTTATGACGAACGGCTATAAAAACATAGAATATAAACTGAAAGACCGAATGGACGCAAGCAAAAAGCTAAAGGATGAAGCCGAGAACAGTATTATCCAGCATTTTGAGGATGTATCGGCAAATAAAGAAGACGAGCTTTTTGATGAATTGGAGGAGCTTAAAGGCAGAGCCGGGCGTTCCGGAAGCACATGGAATCTGGATGAAATCTTAGATGTGATGGAGCGTCTGATATCATCGGACAAAGAGAGATTAAAGGGCATCAAGGCGAATTTGAAAAAAGCTGAAGCGGAGTTAAAGAAGAAGAACGATGAGCTCGCGCTTGCCAAGACAAATAATGGCTTTATTGAGAAAAGAGACAAACTTGAAAAGGAAAAAGAGGAGCTTGAAAAAAGAAAGACGGAAATTGACGAAATAATTCTGATTTTGGACAAACAAAAGAAAGCGACCCGCAATGTGCATCCGTCTTATGCCGCGTGGACTAAAAAGCATGACGAGGTATCCATGACGCAAAAGCAGATTAAAGCGGCAGAATCCAAGCTGGAGAAAGCCAAGGCGAATGCAAGCCAGGCTGAGGTCATGCTTAATGAAGTTAAAAAGCTTGAGCCTGAGATTGACGAATTAAAGCAAAAAATAAATAGGATTAATGATGATGAGCAGAAATACCAGCAAAGGGAGGAGCTTGAAGGAAAACGAAAAGAACTCGAAGAACGAGGTAAAAATATAGGTGAAGAAGTAATTGACTTAAAAGAATGTGAGAAGTCTCTTAAAGAGAAGATAAATAACCTCAGCAGGACGGTTAAGGAATTGAAAGATAAGCCCGCAGAGCGGACGGCGGCAGAAAATGAAGGTAAAATGCTGACAAAGCTTTTGACGGATTTGACTTCAATAATAGACAAACAGATTCCCGAAAGAGAAAAAAGGCAGAAGGATTTGTCACAAAAGCAGAAAACATTTTTGGCTACGCGTGATAAATGCGAAGAAGCAAGCGACAGGAGAAATGAAGCCGAGCATATTCTCGAAGACAGCAGAGCCGGTATTTTGGCGCAAAAATTGGTGGAGGGAGCAAAATGCCCTGTGTGTGGGTCCGTACATCACCCGGAGCCAGCTAAGCTTAAAGAGGCTTTTATTTCAGAGGATGACTTCAAAAAGCTTCAGGAAGAAGAAGCCACGCTTCAGGAGAAAAAGAACAAGGCAAATACGGAAGCGGAAAAAGCAAAGATATCGCTGGAAGAATTTGAGGGGCAGCTTAGGATAAACATATTGGATTGCATTGAAAATCCACTTTTGAGTATGGATATGGAGGAAGAAGCTCTTGAAGAGTTGATTAAGACCGTTAAGGAAGCAAAAACTCGAGTTGAGACCATGTCAAAGGAAAATATCAAAAAGTGTAATTCTCTTGTCAAGGATTGCAAGCGACTAAATGAAAACGAAAAGGCTCTGGAAACTGCACAGGGAGAAGAAATCGAGAAACTTAATGCCCGAAAAGAGGAACTTGATAAAAACAGGCAAAATATCGAAAAGGAACTGGCGAAAATAGAAGCTACATTGAGGACGCTTGAAAAGTTGAGTTTTCCTGATTGGGAAGCAGCAAAAAAAGAGAGAGATCAGGCAGAAACGAGGAAAAATAAGATATCGACTGATATCCTGAAGGCAGAGGAGAAAAAGAAAAAAGCCGACAACAACGTTACCGCTGTCATGTCAGAGTTAAAGACATTGAACGGCAGCAGGGAACAGCAGGAAAAGGACGAAGACGATTTAAAAAGGAAGCTTGATAATGAGGTCAGCGCAAACGGATTTTCTTCTGTGGAGGATATGTTAAAGTATGTGGCAAATGAAGACGATATCGTATCGTCGGACAAGGTGATTAGCGAATACAATCAGTCTGTTGCGACAAATAAGAAACAGCTTTCGGACGCCAAGTCGGATGCAAAGGGGAAAAAGCTTATAGATATTGCCGCGTTGAAGGCTGTGTGTGATGAGCAGAGCGCAAATGTGGATTTAATCAGGAAAAATTACAGCAATAGCGAAAACAGACTGCATACGAATGAGGACAAGCAAAAGAGTATTCTTGCCAGGCAGGAAGAATTAGAAAAAGCAAGTAAAGAGAATAGCATCTGTCAGCGACTTTACAACCTTGTCAAAGGTACGACCGGAAAAGGAAAGATTACATTGGAGCAGTACATACAGGCGGCAGGATTTGACGGTATTATCGCTGCTGCAAACAGGCGGCTGCAGCCGATGAGCAACGGACAGTACGAACTGTACCGCCAGGAGGATTCCCTTGGCAAGAGAAGTAATAATTTCCTTGACCTTGAAGTGTTGGATAATTATACGGGAAAACGAAGACCTGTGGGAAATCTTTCCGGAGGAGAAAGCTTTAAGGCTTCACTTAGCCTTGCCTTGGGACTGTCTGATAAGGTGTCCTCTAATCTTGGCGGTGTGCAGATGGACGCGCTCTTTGTAGACGAGGGCTTTGGAACACTTGACCGAAAATCGATAGACAGCGCAATGGAAATTTTGGCAAAGCTTACCGGAAGCAACAAACTTGTGGGAATCATCAGTCATAGGGAGGAGCTTATGGAAAACATTCCGCAGCAGATTAAGGTCGTGAAGACAAAAGACGGAAGTAGGATTACCGTTGAATGTGGATTATAGCCTTATACTTCCGCCTCTGCCGGCAAATTCTTTTCCCGAATAAAGCTGATAAAATCTTTTTCAGGCCGAGGCTTTGAAAAATAGTAGCCTTGAATATAGGAAATACCAATTTTATCCATTGCCTCAAACTGTTCCTTCGTCTCAATGCCCTCGGCCACGATATGAAGCTGCATTCCATGAATCATGTGGATTGCAGCATTCATGACGTGGGTTGCGCGTGCGTTTTCAAAATAAGCCGTAGTCATATCGCGGTCAAATTTTACAATATCCACCGGCATATCCACGATATAATTCAAGTTAGCCTGTCCCGTCCCAAAATCGTCCAGTGAAAAGCTGATGCCGTATTTTCGCAGGGTATCCATATTCTTTAAGAGCACCTGCTTTGCACCGACAGAGGCTGACTCCGTAATTTCAAGATTAATCTGCTTGGGGTCAGTATGGTATTGCTCTATGATTTCTATATAATCATTCGCCAGATGCTTGTAACCGCATTGGACGACGGACAGGTTGACTTCAATGTATTGCAGACCCAGCGCCTGTATGTCAACGCGTTGCAAAAATTCGCATACCTTTTCAAATACGCGCTTGCCAAGAGCGAGAATCATGCCGTTGCGTTCAGCAATGCCGATGAATTTTGCGGGCGGCACGATGTTTCCGTCCTTGTCAGTAATACGGACCAATGCTTCTGCACATGTAAAGCGCTTTTCGCGGTTTGAGTAGATGGGCTGGTAAAAAACGGATACCCTGTCTTCCGCAAGGGAATCGCGCAGCATGGCTTCTGCCTGCTTTTCTTCGTACATTCTGTTCACTAAAGGCATGTCGACTTTCAGATACGAGCTGTCAGAGCGTATGAGGTTTTCCTGGCGCACATAGAGCAGCAGGTATAGGAAATCGTCCTCGTTTTCCACCATTTGCGAATCGGAAATGAAAACCCAGTCGCAGCGCGCATACATGTCATTTTCACGCCCCCATTCCTGCTCAAAATGCTCGCGTATCTGCTCGCTTTTTTCCAGAGCATTCTGCTCGTTTTTGAAAAGCACGAGAATCTTGTCTTCAGAGTCTTTAAATACCTTGACGCCCGGGATGGAGTGGAGGTACTTGGCAATTTCAATCTCTGTGAAAGTCTCGGTCTGGCTGTGAAGCATATCAACAAGCGAATGTTTTAAGATGATTGTCAGGCAGGAAAAACGCTGCCCTGTCTGATACTTCTGCCGGATATACTGATAAAGCGCGTTGTGGTTGAACATTCCGGACTGGCGGTCGAGGTTGGATTCGGGATTTTCAATGTTCAGATAGAGAATCATAATGCCAATCGCGCTGCCATATCCGACAATGAGGAGCGCGCTGTTCAACAACTGTATAAGAGCCGTACACACCCACAAAAGCATCCACAGCATGACGGCTTCTCTCCGCATGGCGTTGATGCGCGTCTTTTGGCGGAACATTATGACGAAGTTTGATATTACTAAACTAAGCGCGCCGACATAGGTAATCATTACGCTCGGCCCATAGGTGTACTGCACAACTCCGTTATCATAGTAATAATAAATGGGAAGAGAGTAAATTAAAACCACAAAAACGCAGGCGTATCCGATGAAAAAAAGCTTTCGTCGTAAATGGCGGGCAGAGTGCAGGCTGTCGATATCGATGCAGATATATAAAAGCGGGAACAGCGATTCCCCGACAAGCGAAACAAGGTAGGACTTGCAGATGAAGCTTACCAAACTTTGTGGGAAAATATCCATGCGGTTGATGGCGACGATTGAAAATATGTCCAGAAAAAGGCAGGCAAGCGTCATAAGCAGACAGGCTAAGAATGCCTGCTCTGTCCGCAGCTCGACTTTTTTATGTCTAAGGAAAAAAACAAGAAGGACTAAAAGCAATACGATTCCGCAGGTTTGCGCAAAAATGCTCATGATATCATTTCTCCTTTAAAAATAAGCGCTATGCGGCATGCATAGTATTCGTGGTGAACGGTGCTTTTGCTGTCTGATAAATTATAACATAAATTTAATAGTTTGGCATATGTTTTGAGAAATTTTTGGGACTATTTGAGAAATGCTGACAAAATACAAAAAACATTTGCCTTTAACTGCAATTTAGATTATTATTAAGGAAGGGCAAAAGCCTTTTTGGTTAAGCATTAAGGGACGGGTGAGTAAATGAATCGTAAGAAAAAGATGGGCGGTACGGAGGTTGCTTTCAGGCCACAGACCATTATAGAGGCGAGATATGATTTGGACCGCAGACAGAACGACATACTTGACATTCTGCTTGGCATAGTCGGCGAGGGTGATGATACGGAGGAAAATACACGCTATGAGATAAACATCAGCGATGTCAAGCACCTCTATAACTTGCAGGATGAGTCAAACGCCTACTCATATTTGCAGAAAGCAGTCAAGAAATTTGAGGGACTTGGCTTCCGCTTAAAGGAGGACGAGGGTACAGACATATATTACCCTTGGTTCAGCAAGATAAAATACCAGAAAAAGCGCGGAGACGAGGGGCGCAGCAAGATAGTGCTTGACCTCCACCCCGAGGTAAAGGAAATGATAATGTCTGCCAAGCAGGGCGCGTATTACCGCATCGAATACCCGCTGAACCTGACGAAAAAATATTCAAAAAGGCTGTACTATCTGCTAAAGGACAAGGAGAATTTCAACGGAGGCACATTTACTATTTCCTTTGACGAGCTGAGGAAAATGATGAAGATCCCCGATTCCTATGCAAACGGAAACGTCAAGCGTGAGATGCTTGACAAGTCCTATGAGGAGATTAACGGCAACACAGATATTTCCTTTGAGTATGAGCTGATATATGAAAAGCTGCCAAGCGGACAACGCAGTATAGGCGCTGTGCGTTTCAAGGTGAAGAAGGAAAAGCGCAACAGGACAATAGTAGAGTACGAAACAATAGACAAGAACGGTAAATCCTTTATCGCGACCGAGGAGGAGCAGGACGTTATCGATGTGCTTGGCTGTTCACTAAAGGAGGCAAAGGACATCCTGCGCACCGCGAAGGCAAATGGCCGCACGCGAGAGCAGCTTTTTGAGATACTTTCATACACAATGAAAAAAGAGGCGGACAACAAGGTAGGCTATGTGCTTACTCTGCTTAAAAACGGTTTTAACGAGGGCGCGCAGAAAAAGGAAAATGAGCAGACGGGCACGGCGAAGAAGGGTTCAAAGAAAAAGGAAGAAAACCTGTATTCGCAGATGGATTTTGACGATCTCGAAAAGCAGATTTTGTCAAATGGATAAAGGGCGGTTTTTTGACGGCGTATTTGGAAAACATGGAGGAGCTTGGATTTGATGGAGCGTGTTGTGGCAGACGGCATAGTGAGCGCATACGGCAGGAGGGTAGTCCTAAACGGCGTAAGCCTGTCGGCGGGCGCGGGGCAGTGCGTAGGAATCGTAGGCGCAAACGGTTGCGGCAAGTCCACGCTGCTAAATATTCTTTCAGGACTTCGCGACGCGGACGGAGGCGAGATATTTTTTGACGGAGTAAGGGCGGACAGGCGGGCTTATAAAAACTATACGGGATATGTGCCGCAGGAAAGCAATCTGATACCGGAGCTGAGCGTAAAGGACAATCTGCTCATATGGTACCGCGACAGGCGTTTTTTGGAGCATGAGATAAATGAGGGCTTTTTAAAGACCCTTGGCATAGATAAGATGTGCCGCATGAAGGCGGGAAGGCTTTCGGGCGGCATGAAAAAGCGCGTGAGCATAGCCTGCGCCATGGCGGGAAATCCGCCTGTTTTAATTTTAGACGAGCCTGCTGCGGCGCTTGATTTGCCTGCAAAGGCGGATATTAGGGGGTGGCTTTCAGGCTACAGGCAGTCGGGAGGCACGATTTTGATTGCGACGCACGAGGAAAGCGACCTTGATATATGTGATAGGATTTATGCCCTTAAAGGGGGAGGCTGTAAGGAGATAGACAGAAGCCTTAGAGGGGAAAAATTACTGTATGAAATTCAGTAACCGATTGTCAACATATAATTGCAGGACCTTTGACTAAATTCACAACTACCTAAATTAATGTTCAGAAATAAAAGGAGAAATGAAAAAGTGGAAGAAAACAAAAATGTAACGGAAAACGGACAGCAGACAACGGCATCCAGTGGCGTAAGCTTGGAAAAGCCTGCACAGGCACAGCAGCCTCAGCCACAGAATGGCAATTACGGTCAGCCGCAGCAGTTCCAACAGCAGCAGGGCGGGTATGCACAGCAGTCGAATCCTGCAATGCAGTATCAGCAGCAACAGAATAGCGGGTACAGCTATGGTCAGACGCAACAGCAAGGTTACGCTCAGCAGCCCCAATACGGCGGATATGCGCCGCAGCCTAATCCTGCAATGCAGTATCAGCAGCCAAAGAAGAGCAAGGCAGGCATAATAATTGGCATTATTGCCGCATTGGCGGCGGTGCTTATAATTGGAATCGTAGTAGTCGCTGTAGGGAAGTTTGGCAGTAAGAATCCCGAGGATATGCTAAAGGCGGGCATGGACAATATGTCGGAGGAAATGAAGGCATACACTACCTCGATTTCTGATAAAATTGATTTCAAGGCGCTGTCGAAGAGGATTAGCGAGCAGCCCTCGCATGTAAATTTTGACGTGTCATTCAGCCTGCCCTCAGAGGATATTAAAAATGTAAGCATTGAGCTGGACGGCGTTTCAGATGTAAAGAATAAACAGGGCAATTGCAGCATAAGCGCGGGAGCCGCGGGTATCAATATGTCCATAGCGGATATTACGGTTGACGATACTGTTATATATCTTGACGTTCCTATGCTTTCGGATGACGTTTACAGCATTGACGGCGCGACATTTGTTGAGGATTATAATAATTCCGCTTGGAGTGAGCTTATCGGCGAGGAGATTCCGGAGGACTACGGCGCGGCAATATTTGAAAAAGCTGCGTCAGGCGCAAGCTTCTCTAAATCAGAGCAGGAGCTTATAAGCAAGCTTTCGCAGCGCATGTCGGGGATAAAGGAAACAATGCAGTATGCCAAAATCAAGGAAAAAAAGGAATTTGAAGTAAGAGGAAAGACCGTGAAATGCAGCGGTATCACCATCACAATAGCCAAGGACGACGCAAACGCATTTCTTGAAGGCATTAAGAACGACATCATGGAGAGCGATTACTACCTTGAAACGATTGAGAAATCCATAGCCGATTATGTTGGCGAGGATGCCGACTATGACTCTTATAAGGATGAGATAGACGAGGTTATGGAAACGCTCCTTGGCATGCAGCTTGAGGAAGACTTTGTCATAAACGTGTACTTCGACAAGGAAGGACGCATTTTGCAGATAATGTGCGACAGGGCGGATATGTCGGAGAATTACGGATATTTTGAGTTTACGGCAGACTTCGAGGGCGAGGAGCGCACGCTTGACGATGTAAGCATAGATATAATCTTTGGTTCGGATGACGGCGAGGAGCTTGGAATAAGCTTAACCAGATCGGCAGAGGTCACGGATGAAAATTACAGTGACGATATAGACATTGACCTTTACAGTGACGGCAGTGACGATGATTTAGGGCTGACTTTCTGGAATGATTGGACGTATTCGGACGATTCATTTGACTTTGGCATTAAAATGGAGGCTGATTATGATTCCATTGAAATCACGGGCAATGGCGCGTTTACGGATATTACAAAGGGCGAGAGCTACACGCTTGACCTTGACAATCTGACGCTTAGCGCCGATGGCGAGGAGCTGATTTTGACAGGCAGCCTTTTAGTAGAGCCCTTTGACGGGGATATAGAGATACCCGAAAGCTCTGTAAAGGTATTTGACATGACAAAGGACGACATATATGGGCTTATTTATAATGCATTATATGACATTGGAAGTAATTATTATTAATGCGGGACAATATAAGGGTAATCTCAAGGCTTTATCGTTCCGGTTTTAGGCACGGCAGTAAAAATGAACGGTTTTATGGTTGATTTAATCTGGCTGAAAACAGAATACGGGCGGGCGGCGTCAACGCTGCCCGTTGTTTTGAAAAAGGCAGTTATACCAATTATTGTTTTTTTGGCGATAATCGGTATGATTGCTTTTTGTGCGTTCAATAAAGCCGGGGATGGCGGCGGTGAGCCTTTGGTCAGGATAGGATACGTCGCGGATGACGATATGCTCACAAGGCTTGCCGTCTCATATGTGGAGGGCATGGAATCAGTCAAAAGCCTCTGCAGCCTTGAAAAAACGACTGAGCCCGAGGGCAAAAGAAGGCTTGAGGAAGGAGAGCTTTCAGCGCTTATAGTCCTGCCTGAAAATGTGATTAATGAAATCCTTTCGGGGAGCAACATGCCTGCTACAGTCTATCTTCCCAAGAGCGCAGCGAATGGAGCAGGGGAAAATGTTACAGGCAGCAGGATTTTTGAGGAGCTTGCAAACTCCGGGGTAGGCATGCTGCAGACGGCGCAGGCGCAGATATACGCGGCGACGGATTTAAGCGCCAGCTTCGGACAGAGTGAGCGTATGCAGTCAATATATAACGATATAAACCGCTTTAATCTGGGACTGGTGGGCGGCAGGGAAAAGCTTTTTAAAAGAAGGCTTTTATCTGCCACAGAAAACAACAGCTATGCAGTGTACTATGCAGGAGCGTTTCTTTCACTGTACGCGCTTTTGGCAGGTATGTTTATTGGCGGCTTTAGCAAACGCCCAAGATTGCAGCAGCGAATGATAAAGCGGCGCGCTTGCGTGACATATATAATGCAGCTTTTATGCCGTATTATGGCTGCGATGCCGTTGGTTTTGATTATACTGGCAGTACCATTTTTGCTGCCGCTTTTTCCAAAGGTCAGGGATTTGCTAGCGTATGCGTTTTCGGGAGAAAATGCGGCAGGACTTTTAGCTGTAGGGCTGGCGTGCCTTTTATTTATCGCGATTTATGCGCAGCTTGTGTACCAGCTTGTTGATGAGGCTCAAGAGGCGCTTGTTGTCTTTGGCATATCGGCGGTTTTTCAGGGGTATATGGCGGGGTGCTTTATTCCTGTGTCGCTTTTGCCTGACATAGTTATAAGAATAGGGAAATATCTGCCGGCATCTTACTTGAGGACAGGCTTTACAATGCTTTTTACAGGAAATATGGACAGGTTTTCGGAGATTATCACTGGGATTTTGGCATGGTGCGCGGCGTGCTTTTTCTTAGCTTGGGCGACAATGCCTTACTTGGGAAGTGAGGAGGATTTAATTCCTGCACATAAAGTGACACGTGTGTCATTTAAAGCACCGTTGTTTTTTGTATTATTTAAGAGACTTATGCATCAAAAAAGCCTTTGGGTGTGCCTTGGGATTACTGTGGCAGCATCGGCGGCTGTGGCGTCGGCGGAAAGGGCATCACAGACACGCATATATGCGGCTGTGTATGATGAGGCGGGAAATTTTGAGAGTGAGCTTTCGGCATATGACGGACTTGTGAGCTTTGTCATGTGTGAAAATGAGGACGAGGTAAAGCGGCTTGTGCTTTCGGGCGATGTGGAGTGCGGTTATGTGCTGCCGCGGAAACTGGCGGACGCTTTCACAGACAGCAGTTCGAGAAATTTAATCACAGTTTATGAGGACGGCGATGCAGTGACAGCGCGTATAGTTGATGAGGCGCTTTATGGTACGCTTTTTGAAAAGGAGGCGTATTCGTGGTTTGCGGAGTATATGGAGGAGTGCGAAGGCTTTGAAGGATTGACGAGGGAAGAGGTTTTTGAAGCTCTAAAGCCCCATATGACTGGAAAAACGACATTCAGCCTTGACATAAGGCGCATAGGGGCAGCGGAAAATAAAACAGACAAAAGAGAAAGGAGCGTCACATTTCCGGTTTATTATACGGTGATTGCGGGAGTGTTTTTGTGCGCCCTGCAAGGAATGGCACAGGCGCTGATTGACGCTAAGAAAAACAGGTTTTATAAGCGGAATCGCATTATCATTTCCGCGATAACAATAGTCCAGCCCGCAATGCTTGGGGCTGTGGCGGGGATTGTCACTTTGCTTTTGGTGTATTGACAGAAAAAATGGGCAGTTGTAAAAGGCAGTCCTGATGCTGCGTCATTAAACGGATTTTTGCAGACGCATGAAAAAATAAATTATAGGAAGGAACTGGTCTAATTATGCAGGAAACAATCAAACCCCCCGTAGAGGAGCGGTACAAGGAGGAGTTGGAAGCTCTGAAAAGCACTGACACAGGCAGAGTGCCCGAAAACTGGAAAATGTCGCCCAAGGCGGTAAGGACTTTTATCCTCGGAAGCCCAAAGCCTATTGAGTACAATGGAAAGGAATACAAAATCGAAAAGAAATATTTCGGCAACGATGCGCTTGTGGAACGCTGCATAGTCACGCTTGCTGGCAACCGCGGGCTTATGCTTGTGGGCGAGCCAGGCACTGCAAAAACGATGCTTTCTGAGCTTTTGTCCGCGGCGATAAGCGGAGTGAGCACCAACACGATACAGGGCACGGCAGGCACTACGGAGGATATGATAAAATATTCGTGGAACTACGCGCTTTTGCTTGCCAAAGGACCGAGCCGCGAAGCCCTTGTGCCGTCGCCGCTCTATGTGGGAATGGAAAGAGGAATACTCACCCGCTTTGAGGAGATTACAAGGACACCCGCGGAAATTCAGGACAGCCTTATAAGCGTGCTCAGTGACAAAGTGCTTAATGTGCCAGAGCTTGGCGACGACGGATTTCTCTTTGCACGCCAGGGATTCAACGTGATAGGCACGGCGAACACGCGGGACAAGGGCGTAAACGAGATGAGCAGCGCATTGAAACGCCGTTTTAACTTCGAGACGGTCATGCCCGTAAGGGAGGCGTCAATGGAAAAGCAAATTATCTTAAACGAAGTGGCAAAGCTTGCCGACGAAAACAACATAAAAATGGAGGCGGACGAGGACGTGGCGGAGCTGCTTGCGTCTACATACCATGAGCTCAGGGAGGGCATATCTTCGATGGGACACAGGATTGACAAGCCCGTATCGGTCATGAGCACGGCGGAGGCTGTATCGGTGTACTATCAGACAATGCTTACGGGTTACTATTACGGCGATTCGCGAATGAGCGTTGACTGTCTTGTGCAAAATCTGGTGGGAGCCGTTTCCAAGGAAAATAAAGAGGATTTGGAAAAAGTAAAGGGATATTTCAACACGGTAATCAAGGACAAGAGCGCCAAAGAGGGTGGATTATGGAAAGAGTATTACGAAGCAAGGAAATGGCTGAAATAAGGCTTCTGCCAGTACGCCATCACAGCCCCGCGTGCGCTTTCCATGTAAGGGACGTGATAGAAAAATGGCATCCCGACGCCGTCTTGATAGAAGGACCAGACAATGCCAATTCGCTTATCCCGATTATGACAGATAAGGAAACGCATGCGCCGTTTGCGATATACTATGCCTATCATGACAAGACAGGCATCATATCCGAGGACAAACAGCATTACAAGTGCTACTATCCGTTTCTGGAATATTCCCCAGAGCTGGAGGCGCTGCGCACGGCAGGCGAAAACGGCATAAGCAGCGCGTTTATAGATTTGTCTTATGGGGAAATACTTGCGGCATCAGCCCAGGGCAGAGGGCTTTTAAAGGATGACGCCAAAAACAGCTACAATGACGACTATCTGCTCACGAGAAACGAATACTTAAAACAGCTCTGCGAAAAGACAGGGCTTAGGAGCTTTGACGAATTTTGGGAAAAATTTTTTGAGATAAACGGACTTTATGAGGACAGCGAGACGTGGTTTTCGCATTTGCTCACATACTGCGCGCTTGCGAGGGAGAATACGCCTGATGAGGAGCTTGCGCAGGAGGGGTGCCTTGCGCGTGAGCAGCACATGGCGTCGGGCATAATACAGTGGGCGGACAAGCATAAATGCGGAGACGGAAAAGAACAGCGCATACTTGTAGTGACAGGCGGGTTTCATACGCCTGCGCTTGCAAAGCTTTTGTCGGAGGAAAACAATGCTAAAGCGGGCGCGAAGGCAAAAAGGACGAAAAAGAGCGACATAGACAAAAACCAGAGCGTTTACATGATGCCCTACTCAATGGAGGCTGCGGACGCGCTTAACGGTTATGCGAGCGGTATGCCGTTTGCGGGCTTTTACCTGAAAATATGGAACGGCATTAAAAATCAGGCTGCCATTTCAAAGCCGTATGAGGCGGCAGTGCTTGATATGCTAGTGGCTGTCGGCAAGGAAGTAAGAAAAAGCGAAGACTGTCTTTCCACATATGATGAGATATGCGCCCTGCAGATGGCGCGTGGGCTGAGCGAACTTAGAAACAAGCGCGAGGCGGGGGCATATGAGCTTTTTGACGCTGTGCTGGCATCATATGTGAAAGGTGAGTACAATATCGCTGCCGATATGCCTGTGAGAACGCTGCGCAGGCTTATGACAGGCAGCGGCTCGGGAAAGCTTTGTGACGGAGCTGATGTGCCGCCTATAATCACGGATTTTAACATGCAGTGCAAAAGATTTGGGCTGAAATGCGATACGGCGCTTGAAAATGAATTGACGCTCTCTATTTTTTCAGGGAAAAAACACAGGCAGATTAGTATGTTCCTGCATAGAATGACTTTTCTGGACACGGAATTTGCAAGGCGCGTCAAAGGACCGAACTTACAGCTGAAAAAGGACAAAAATCTTCTTCGCGAGGTGTGGAAATACAAGTGGAGCATAAATGTCCATTCCGCGCTGATAGATGTTTCAGTGCATGGCGGCACTGTGGAGGAGGCGTCTGCAAGCCTTGTGGGCGAACGCCTGAAAAAAGCAAACGGCGCGGGCGATGCGGCATATCTTCTTACGCAGGTGTTTGAGATGGGCTTGTCGCAGCAGCTTGATGCCGTGTATGACAGGGTGCATGAGCTTATTCTGCAGGACACGGACTTTTATTCGATAACGGATGCCCTCAGGTCGCTTGTGATGCTTGACGAGCTTGGCGGTCTGTATGAGACAGGGCTTGAATTTGGCGCTCTGCTCCATACGGCTGTGAGAAAGCTTATTTCGCTGTTGCCTTCCATGGCGTGTATTCAGGACGATACCCTGACGGAATGTATGGACGCTTTGAAGCTTTTGTACCAAATTACGGGGCGGAAAGCCTCTGATATGGGGCAGGAGAGGGAGGATTATTTTGACGCGCTTGACAAAATGTGCAGGGTGCAGAATATAAACGCGGGGCTGAACGGGTGCATTTACGGGATTTTGTACGGCAGCGGACGTGCTGACTCTGGGACTGTGGAAAATATCTGCCGAGGGTATCTGACGGGGACAAAGGAGCAGCTTATGCAGACGGCGGTATTTTTCAGGGGATTGTTTTGTACGGCAAAGGACTTGGTGTTTATCGGGGACAGCATTGTAGGCTTGCTTGATGAGTTTTTCGGGGCTGTGGGGAGCGGTGAGTTTATGGAGCTTCTGCCGCAGCTTAGGCTGGCGTTTACTTATTTTACGCCTGCCGAGATTGACAAGATAGCGGGCAGCGCAGCAAGGCTTCATGGGAAAGAGAAGAAGGATATTACAGAGCTTAATGAGGTGCTGCCAGAGTGGTATGAGTACGGGCGGCAGCTTGACGAGTATGCAAAGGCGCAGATGCTGGGATAACGACTATGGTGGAGAATTGATATTTGCTGTCCTAAGGAGGTGGCAGAGGGATGATGGCTGACGAGCAGGAGATAATGAACAGGTGGCGGCTTGCGCTTGGCAGATATGCGGCGGAGCAGATAAGCTTTTCGGACGATTTGAGGCTTGTGGATATGGAGCAGGCGCTTGACTATCTGTATTCGAGGGAGTACGGCGATGAGCAGGAGATAAGGAAGGAGCGGAGCGGCGGCAGGGAGAATTCAAAGCTTTCCGTGCCTGGGTGGCTGGCGAAGGTAAAGACGCTTTTTCCTAAGCGCACTGTGGAGATTGTGGAGCGCCATGCGCTTGAAAAATATAATATGACGGAGCTTCTGTCCGATCCTGAGGTATTAAAAAAGCTTGAGCCGAATAAGGAGCTGCTAAAGACGATACTCAGCTTAAAGCATCTTATGAAGGGCGAGGCGCTTAATGTCGCGCGTGAGCTGGTTAAAAGGATTGCCGATGAGCTTATGGAAAAGCTTGAACAGGATTTTAGGAAGTCGTTTTTTGGGAGGCTTAACAGGAGTGAGAGCAGCCCTGTGCGTTCGGCGCGGAATCTTGACATGAAAAAGACTATACGTATGAATTTGAAGAATTATGACGCGGAGAATGGGCAGCTTTTGTTGAAGCAGGTGTATTTTAGCGCGCGTATGAAGAAGTATAATCAGTGGCGCGTTGTTATATGTGTTGATGAGAGCGGTTCGATGCTGGATTCGGTTATTCACAGCGCGGTTATGGCGGGGATTTTTGCAAAGCTGCCTATGCTGGATACTAAGCTGGTGATTTTTGATACTAATGTTGTGGATTTGAGCGGGTATGTGGGCGATCCTGTGGAGGTGCTGATGAGTGTGCAGCTTGGGGGCGGGACTAATATTGCGGGGGCGCTGGCGTATTGTGAGTCGCTGATTGAGTTTCCGTATAGGACTATGGTGGTGTTGGTGTCGGATTTGTATGAGGGAGGGGGGTATAATAACCTTTTTAGTGTTAGTAAGGGGATCATTGAGAGTGGGGCGAAGATGGTGGTGCTTACGGCGCTGGATATGGAGGCTAATCCGAATTATGACAGGCAGGCGGCGGCTATGTTGGCGGAGATGGGGGCGGTTGTGGGGGCTATGACGCCGGAGGAGTTGGGGGAGTTTGTTAGCAGGGTTTTGTAGAAGGTTTTTTAAGGAGGTCGAATTTGTGTGAAATATACAAAAACGCGGTGCGGTGCTCCGCAAGGCACCGCTTATTTTGTATATTTCACACAAATTCTGCGTTGTTGGATATTGCTAAAAATAATATGGTTGTTGCGAAGGCTCTTTAAGGAGTCCGAATTTAGTCAAAATATATAAAATCGCGACTTGGTGCGCGATGCGAAACGTCGCTGATTTTATATATTTTGACTAAATTCTACGTTATTGGATTGGGATTTGTGGGAATGGATTTTATATCTCAGGGTAAATTCCTAGTGGATCTGCTGCGTGATAAGCTAATGACGAGTGGAGGGAGTCTCGGGCTGATATCCCGCAGCTCTGCTGCGGGGAGTTTCATTTAAGTGTTTGTGAAATTTTATTTTGTAACGTCGAATTTGTGTGAAATATGAAAAATAAGCGACGTTTTGTGGAGCATTTAGTCACGTTTTTGCATATTTCGCACAAATTATGATGGTTTGGAAAACATTTTGTAATTAGTTATTGATTTGGTAAAATGAGGAGTGGGTATGAGCGATTGGGGTGCGGTGTTGAGTGCTGTGGATGATGATTATCTTGTTGGTATTTCTAATAAAGGTATATTGAAGCGGGCTTATAAGGATAAGGAGGAGGGCGGATATAGGGTGGTGTCTGCGGATGAGGAGGCTGTGGTCGAGGTTGGCGGTGAGACTGTGCGCATTAAAAATCCGTTGGCGGAGAGTCAGTGTTCGTGTCCTTCGAGGAGTATATGTCGGCATGTTGTGTTGGGGATTATTGTGCTGAAGGAGGAATTTGCGGGCGGTAAGGCAGAGGTGTCTGGGATAGATGAGCGGACAGCGGGAGTGACGGGAACGTCGGAAACGACAGGAATATTAGAAGTGACAGGAACGTTAGAAATGACAGGAGTGTCAGAGGTGACGGGAGTGTCAGAAGTGGCAGGAATGTCAGAAATGACAGGAATGTCAGAAATGACGGGGGAGTTAGAAGGCACAGACGCTAGGGCAGGAAAGGGTGATACTGGGAGTGTTGATGCGTTAGCGGATGAGAAGGTGCCAAATGTTGCGGAGAATGGGGGAATGTTGGAGGCATTAGAAAGTGAGATAGATGCATATCCTCTGCAAAGCTTGAAGAAGGTGATTGGGGTTAAGCAGATGCAGAATATTGCTGGGCAGATTAAATCGGGGGAAAAGCCGGAGATAGTGCGCACAAGTATAATTACGGTGCGGTTTCCAAGGCAGGATATGACGGTAAAGCTTATATCGCCGCTTGAATATTCTTCGTGTACGTGCCATAAAAAGGAGATGTGTATTCATAAGGCGGCTGCTATATTGTGGTGTCAGATAGAGGACAAGGTTGTGGCGGCGGAAGGTCTTGTGGAGGGGAGTGAGGACGGTCCGAGTTTTGATATTGAGAATGTAAAGGCTGTGGCGCGGCAGATGCGGGAGTTTATAGAGGAGCTTTTAAATACGGGGCTTTCGAGGACTTCGCCTGATTTGCTTGATTATATGGAGCGGCTTGCGATAATCTGCCACAATGCGGAGCTTGCGAGGTTCGAGGGATATTGGAGGTCGCTGCGGGCGGGATATGAAAAATATATGAAGCGCGCGGCTTCGTTTAAGGCACAGAAGCTTGTGGAACAGCTTACAAGGCTTTACTGCAGGGCGGGGCTTTTGATGGAGGCGGAGGACAGTGATGCTGCCGCTGCGCTTGCGGGGGAGTTCAGGTCGGAATATATGCCTGTGGGCAGGCTTGACCTTTTGGGAATAGCAATGGAAAGCTTTGTGAGCGGTAACGGCTATGCGGGCGAGACGGTATATTTTCTGGAGCAGAATACAAAGGAATGGTACACTTACACGTCGGCGCGGCCGACGTTTTATGACAGTAGTGTCAGAAAGAGAAGACCGCAGAGGGAGCAGGCGCCTTGGGGGCTTCCGATACCGATTGGAAAGCTTTCGATTGCGAAGATACATCTTACGGGCGCAAAGTGTGACAGCAGGAAACGTCTTTCGTCAAGTCAGGACACGAAGGGGGAATATCTGGGCGAGAGGACAAAGGTAAACAGGCTGGGGCTGGAGGATATAAAAGGCTGGTATTATGATGATTTTGCAAGGCTTTTTGAGGAGCAGATAAGCGCACCGAAAAACTGGATGAAGGAGCAGGACAGCGACAGTGGGCAGGATATAAAGCTTGTGTTTGTGCGGCCTGAGTATTGCGAAAAGGCGTATTTTTCGGAGACGGAGCAGAGGCTTTTTATGAATTTATATGATAAAATGGGACGCGAGCTTATAGTGGAGGTGGAGTATTCCCAGAAGGAATCAGGAGGCATACGCTACCTTGAACGCATTACAAATGAAAAGCTGCCCTGCTTTCTTGGCAAGTTGTATATGAGAGACGGGCGAATGAGGATGTACCCGATTACGGTGTTTGAAAAAGAGGAGCTGGACGAAGATGGCATTTAATGATAAGGAGGAGGCGCTGGAGGCGCTTGTGGCTGACGCTCAGGCGCAGCTTGAGGATTTGTTTCAGAGCGGGTTTGACACAGTGCATGACAGCACGCTGGAGGAGCTTGATTCCATTAAGAGCCTGTGTATGCAATATGGAATGACACATCTGTCATATTTGCTTGGAAGTCTAATTGACAAAATTATGGCGCGGCGACACAGAACTAAAGCGGAGGCAGACGATTTGGCGCGGGTGTATGCGGATTTGCAGGAATATCTTTACATATGCAGGGAAAAAATCACATATGACAGGACGGCGGGATATTATTTTGATGAAAAGCAGTAAAATGACAATGCTTTCCACGAGGCACTTAACCATAAGGCGGACAAGGGGCTTTGCGGATAAAAGCTTTATTATGTCAGATTGGAAATTCGTGCAAAATCCCATTGTGAAACGACGCATATAATGGTAAAATTTTAATATATTTCATCATGAAAAAACGCATAAAAAGCCCATTTTTAATGGACTAAGAGGAGAATTTAAACAAAGAAACGGAGGAAAACAAAATGCAGCGGAACGGAACACAGCAGGATGGAGCTTTGGTGCAGGAGATGCTTTCAAGGCTTGCCCCGCTCAATCTCACGCAGGACGAGGCGACGATAGTGGAGAACTACCTTATGGGAGATGCGGACGAGGAGACGCTATCACAGCTTAACTACAGAAACTTTTTGAAAATAAAGTCAATAGGCTTTTCGACAATGTCGTACGGACCTTTACTATATTTTAACGGCGGAAAGGAAACCGTGCGCAGGTTTACGGATGTCCTGTTTGCGCTCGGCAAAGCGACATGCGATAATGCGTTGCGCACTTTTGCAGGCAACATCAATGCAGGACAATGGTTTACGAAAGACGCACAGTGCAAATATTTGGCGATAATGGCGGCGCATTATATAGAACAGCGCTTTCCTATAGGCAGTCATCATATAAATCAATTAGAGTACGGTAACTACAGCAATGATATGCTGCTCAAAGCTATGCAGTATCATGAGGACACGCCAAGGGCAAAGCTTTTTCTGCTTGCGCTATATTTTAAGAAAAAATACACCAACGCATTTATCGACAGTGGCAATGCCGACTATAAAAACCCTGATATTGAAATAGAGAAAGACGATTTGCCATATTTAAAGGAATATGAAAACCTTATCATATATGCGTTTGAAGCTGTGGTAGAAACCGAAATACCGCCTGCTTTCGAGCTTATCAAGGCAGTGGGCAATGAAGATTTTGACAGCAGCCTTGAAAGAATACGGCCGCGCATCAATGCGCGCAG
>CANQSB010000033.1 GCA_947626435.1 uncultured Lachnospiraceae bacterium
TTTTCGTCATTTTCCAACTGATTATACACAATTTGCTCATCAACCTGGCTCTTTATTGTATGTCCCGACAGCAGGGTTTCAAAGCTTTCTTTTATGTTGGGACCGGCTTCGCTTACCAGCCTTGCCACAAGACTGTTTGAGCTTGTGTTTGCCCAGTAGGCTGCAAATTTTTTATGCTTCAAAAAATTCAAAATCGACCATGGATTATATATATCCATCGTATTTCCAAAGGTAAAGCCGTCGTACCATGCTTTTACCTTGTCCTTGCCCTCCATGGCGCACTCGTCCATAGCTGCAAATACTTCAGTCTCCGTAAAGCCAAATGCCGTTTCATATTTCTCCGTTGTTGTAGTTACTACCTCCAAATTGTTCAAATCGGAAAAAATTGATTCTTTACTGATACGCGTTATGCCTGTCATTATGCCGCGCTCAAGCCATGGGTTCGTCTTAAAGGCTGAATTGAAAAGGCTTCGCATAAAAGCCGCCATTTCGTCCCAGTACCCGTTTACATATGCCTCCTGCATTGGCGTGTCATACTCATCAAGCAATATTATTACTTTTTTTCCGTAATATCTGTGCAGGAAATCCGACAACTGGTATAACGCCATAGTCGCCGTAGTGTTATCCATATCAGGCGACACGCTTTTAAAATACTTTTTTTCTCCTTCTGTAAGCGTTTCTTCTTTTGTCAAAAACTCATACTGTGAATAAGTCTTTGCCAAAATCATACATACCTTTTCCCTTGTCGTCTGATAATCTGTTTCTTTTATATTCGCGAAGCTCAAACTTATCACCGGATATGTGCCCTGAAGCGCGCGGTATTTTTCATCGTTCCAAACAGATAATCCTTCAAACAAATCGCTCCTGCCTGAATACTTCACCGAAAAAAACTTTTCCAGCATGCTCATGGTGAGCGTTTTCCCAAAACGGCGCGGACGCGTGATTAGCGTCACACTGTCACCGCTCTCCCACCACTCTTTTATGAAATGTGTCTTATCTATATAAAAGTAGTCGTTTGTTATGACAGTTTCAAAATCCTGAACACCGATGGCGACGGTCCTTGACATATTCTGCCTCCCTGCTTGCGGCTTTTTATTTATAATAACATAAAAGGTGTCCAAAATGAACACCTTTTAATTAATATTTTATTCATATAATATTTGCCGTCATACGCATCAGGCTTGAATTTTTAAAAATTTATCGTTTTTACTTTTCGATAAATATAATCACATCCGCAACCTTTTCCGAACTGAAAGCAATATTGCCAATCTCATTGACAATCATGTCTCCCGCAAAGTCATAGCCTGTGCCGGTTTCATTGAGTATGTATAGGTATGCTCTATTTCCGATATATTCCGCGCCAACATTGAAATTAAAAACCGCATTGAAGCCAAGCGGTTTTATCGCATTGGGAATAGCATGTATTACATTGAACTCTGCGGTAAGCATAGGCTCCGGCGCCATTGTGTACGCAAGCGCTATGTCATTTGACTGTGCCGGCATGGTGCTCATATCTATCGTCAGTCCGAAGCTTGCGCTGAAAATCGCGTTCAAATATGCGAATTGTCCGTAATATTTGTTTAAGAGCTCTGCTTTCAATATTTTATCACGCGACACATCGACCTGCAAAAGAACATAACCGTCTTTAAAAGCAAAACCATCCACAGGAACTGCCTGCACCGGAATACCGGCTTGTCCGATTTCTTTAACCACATTGCTGTTGACGCTGCTCATACCGCTGCTATTAGTACTGCTGCCATTATCATCACTGCTGTCATTATTACTGCTGTCATTATTATCATTGCTTCCGTTATTATTACCGCCGCCATTATCGTCACCGCTGCCGCCTTCACTGTCCGAAGCTTTGCCACCTACAGTAAAGTTTTGGGCTGCGCGCTTTAAGTTATCGCCTTCATTATCTTCGCGGAACTCAATACCAAGCGTATGCTTTCCGCTGCCTTTCTTTGAAAGCACCTGATTTTGAATTGTTATCCTTGTACTGCCAGATTCAGCGGTATACTCCACATCTCTCTCCAGCTCATCGCCATCAAGATAAAGCGCCCTGAAGTTTTTATACTCACCTTCCGAAACTATCGTCTGTACACCCGTATCTGATGTGGATACTATATCCTGCACGCGCTGCGTAATAGTATATCTGTCATCCGTCGCATTCTCAACATTCTCGTCAGTATTATCTTTTACTGTCAATGTAAATGTCTTGCTGACACTCGAAAGCGGGCTGTAGCTATTATTCATTGCCACTGTAAATGTAAAATCTCCCGCCTCCGTAGGCACGCCATAAAGCTCGCCGTTAGAAAACAGCTGCATTCCGTCGGGAAGCTCTCCATCAGACAGACTGTAGGTTATCTTATTCCAGCTGTATTTGTTGTTGTCCTGTATCATTGTGCTGTAAGGAACATATTTTACCGCCTTATCAGGAAGCTTTTCCGTAGTTATGGCAGGCTCGCCCACAGTACCTGTCAGCTTCAGAACCATAAGTGTTTCAGCGCCCGACTTTATCACCAATTCTCCTAAATCGCCGTCAGCGTCTGCACTGCCGTTCTTTACCTTTAAGCGCAGCTTTGCTATATTGTTTGGAATCTGCCTGCCATCCCCGCCGTCTTTCATGCCGGTATACGCCGGCAGTGAAGAGTCTCCGCTAAACCACCAGTACTCATCCTTTACAAGCGTGTCTGAATTAAGCTCTGCCGTAATGTTATTAATATCCTCGTTTCCTATATTCGCAATGAAAATATCATGATACCGATAATGATACTCGTCAAGCATTACTTCCCTTGTCGAATATATGACTCCCGCCTCTGTATAGGTGTTCGATTCAACAGCACCAAGGCTGTTTATATACAGCTTTCTTCCCTCACCTTTCTTGATTACCTGAACCCAGTATGTTTTCTCATCCTTTTCATTTTCAGAACCGCTTTCATGACCGGCGTTTGTTTTGTATTGTATTGCACCTTTTGAAAAATCCTGCGTATTCCTGCCGCTTATTTGGATTCCCTGTCCGTCTACATACAAGCTTGCCGCGCCTGATTCAAATACGGGTGCAAGCTTTGTCACATCTGTTGCTGTGTCCACTATAAAGGTCACATAATTTTCTTCCCCATATGAATCATCATCAGCCTCTGCCAAATAGCATGTTACTGGATTGCCTTCGGCATCATTAAGCCCTGTAAAATTGACGCCTGACACATTTGCGCCAGGTTTTGAAGCCTCGCCTGCCGTTGTCTTTATATTGCAATAGAGAACATCGCTTTCGCCATTGTCATATGTCACAAAAAAGGTAAAATCAATACCTTTGCTATAATCCGCTCCATAACCGCTGCCATCTGCCAAAGCCGCCGATATGTCTTCCGCTTTATCTTTTTCCGCTTCCTCTATTTTCGCGTACTTTCCTCTATAAGCGGCGCTTACTTTTCCTTCTTTCAAATGTACGCTAAAATAGTACTTTTCATTAACCGGATATTCCTTGTACAACGCTGCCGTAAAATATGTAACACCGTCTTTTACATCCTTGTTAACCGTATTTGATATGCCTTCCCTGCTGCCGTCCCCATTTAATTTATACATCGAGCCCATATCAAACTGTCCTGATAAGTTTGGATGGTAATAGTCAGAATCTGCCCCGTACACATAAACCTGCATCGGGAGACAGCCTATGATTTTTCCTCCGGAATCATATGCCGCCATAGTAATGCTGCTGTATCCAAATTTTCCTCCATCTCCCTTGCCGATACGATACCCCGCATCACGCTGTTTCATATTCGGGTTCCCATATATTTGCGATGTAATCTCACTTCCTGAATTTATTTCATCAGCATCACGCTGCCCTGAGTATACCTTTATCGTGGATGTTTTGGATGAATAAAGCCTTGGGTTGATTTTCAGGCTGATATATGCGTCGTCCTCATTGAAATCCAGCGGCAAATCCAAGTCAATTGACAGCTGATTAAATCGGTTGTCCTTATTGATAAAATCATATTTGCTATACCAAACAGGGATACAACTGCAGCTTGTGACAGGAATTTCTGCGCGTTCGCCCGAATTCTGTTTATATACTTCCGCATCAAGCCATATTGACTCTGATTTTATTTTTATCGGCACTTTGTAACGCTTATTGGATGACGCAAGCTGGTCGGCTGCACCTACAATTATCTCAAAATCATGCGTGCCGCTTGACATCCAGCTCAAATCAATCTGGTCGCCGCTTATATTATAATCGCCATAATCAAGCTCATCACATTTCCACATTATTTTGTCGGTATCTTTTAATTCGTTTCCGCCTGTAAATACCTTTGCCATCGAAACCATGGTAAGCTCTATCGGCGTGTATGATGACAAATCAATTTCTTCAAGCTTTACTGTTTCCAATGGCAGCAGCGATATCGTGGCTATACCCCCGCCGTTATTGGTAAACCGCTTTTTCTCAGGGTACACTGTTATGATATCGCCCGCCACATTGAGTTTCATCTGGGTGATGGCATTGCCACTGAAGCTCGAATGGATACGGAACTTATGCCCGTTTATCTCAATGCTGTCATCAGGGCTCATAAACCATTTGCTTTCCGTCTTGCCATCATGCTTAAATTGTACCTCATATGGGAAAAATGCGTCTGCTTCCGCTTCGATTGTATAGCTGCCATCTTCGTCAAACGGATTGACTATAATGCCATCATTTCCACACGCTTCATACAACTCATCACTGAAATAGTCACTTGGGATGACATTTATCTCTGATTTGCCTGTATTGTATGTCACTACATCCTCGATATCCTCAAATGCTATTATCTCAGCTTCTTCCGTTTCAGTTTCCTCTTCTGTTTCAGTTTCTTCTTCCGTCTCAGTTTCTTCCTCTGTTTCAGTTTCCTCTTCTGTTTCAGTTTCTTCCTCTGCCTCAGTCTTTTCTTCTTCTGACTCCGCATTTGTTTCTGTGTTCGTCTCCGTTTCTGTACTTGTTTCTGTTTCTGTGCTTGTTCCCGTTTCTGTACTTGTTTCCGTTTCCTCGTTTTCTTCCGATGAAGCAGGTGTTATCTCGTCATTTGTCGCTGAATCCTCATCAGAACCGGGTGTCGATTCATTGTCCTGCTGCACTTCATCGGCATTCTGAGTTGTAGGCTCACCCACATTCTCACTTGCCATTACAGGCATTGACGGTATCATCAGCAATAAAGCCATAAATACTGCCAAGCCTTTTTTTATGGATTTCATCTCGTAAAATTCTCCTTTCATTAATGTGTTGATAAATTAGTATTACAGAAAACACCATCATCGCTATACCGCCATAAAATGACAATTCACTCACAGATGCCTCAAACGCCTTTCTTCATTTATTTTCCATTACTATTTTTATCCTGAATTATTCATATAATATTTACCGCCATACACATCAGGCTTAAATTTTCAAAAAGTTGGATGGCTATATGGCGCGGGCTCAGGTCCCACATATAAACCGTATGCGTCACAAATCCAATATGTTCCGTCAACATTAACGCGACACCATTGATGCTGCCACTGGTTTTCATTTACATGCTCGTATGAGATACCAAGCATGTTCAGGCACAAACCGGTAGTTCTGGTGCAGCCCGCACATGACGCCACTCCCAAAACCAAATACCCATATGGGTCATTGTAATGCGGAATATCCGTCGAGTACATTACATATCCGTAATCAAACATTGCTCTAAGCTGTGTCGCAATTCCATATAATTGTTCTTCTCTGCTCAATCCTGCCAATGGCGCGACAATCTTAACCGCCTCATTATATGCCCGCTGAAATTCTTCATCAGTGCATTTTTTCTGCAGGCTTTTTCTGTTTTCAAGCTTATCTATTGGTGTCAATAAAGGCTCCGCATTCAGCATTAAAGAGCTTAATTCATCAGATGCCACCCTGCCTTCCTGCATCCCACAAGTAAGATAATGATTCAGCAATGCGTCAAAATCATACCCGAAAACCGCTTTTAAATCAGGATATAAGTCCGCATAATAATCCGAATCAAATACCGCCCCGTTTTCCAACTGTACTACCTCCGCATACGCAGTTTTGTTTGAGATTGTTAAGGCAGCTACAAATAAAATGAACATAATAAGCATTTTTGTTTTTTTCATGTGCATCCTCCTGATATATTATTATGGCTTAATATTGACATATCTGCCCTTATTTTTTAAAAAACAGATACGCCTACTTTTCAAGGCTCGACATCTCTTATTGGTACGAGAAATTTCTTTCTTATTGAAGTTCTGAAAGCGACGCATCTCCAAGCAATGTTTTACATTTTGACAAAAGATAATCATTTTTCGTATAAATAATCCTCTTCTGTATTCCATGCGATACTTTTTCTCCTGCCTGATAGTAGGTTATTACATACATATAACTACTCAAAAACAACAATGGCAATATATCCATTGATTCATTTAAAAAAATATTCAATACATGAAGGTCGTCTTTAACAATGCAATCTTTGTGTATCTCTGCAATACAATTGTCATTTCTGTATATTGGAGCACAAATACCTTTTTCGCCAAATCCAACAAAATATAAATAATATGCATTATTCTCCCAAGACAGTAAATGATATCCTGCGCTTTTCATAAATCCCGTTTTAATCTGATCATGAAACATTACTCCTTTGGAGCCATCATTCATAACCACATACGGTCTAAATGGCGACTTCCTTATCAGAGATCCTGCTGCCGCAGATGCTTCCTTGCGGCTTGTTGGAAACATCTGCGCTTGGAAGCCTCCATATTGTATCTGAAAGCGTCCTTCCTTCGAGCCTAATGCGCCCTGCATAACAATACTGCCTGCCTTTATACCATCCTTTTGTATTTCAAAAAACGCGTCATACAGGTCTTTTTTTATCTGCCTAATTACAAGCTCCATAATCACTTATCGCTTTCTATGTTATCTTCAACATTTACAGGCACAATTTTTCCATCTTTAATTGTCAATTCGCCCATGCTGTTCAACATTTCACGATATGACAATTCCTCCGGATCTTGAAAGCCTATGAAAAAAATTCTTTCAATCGCATCATTATTAAAGAAAAACATACGCTTTGCGTCTACAATTCCTTCCGGATAATAACATGCAGAATAATCATAAATAGTGGATTCACCCGCCTTTGTCTGTATGCGTCCGCATATCATAATTCTTTTCTCTCCGCCTTTAAGCAATACCACCGTTCCTATTGGCAATAAATCTCTTTTCATTTTTATATCCTCCTAATACTAATTTTAGAATTTTTTTGTTTTCAGCATATACTAACTAAATATATTTTACCACGGCCACTTAAATCCTGTCCAATCAACTTTTAATTTAATTCCGACTCCTACCCCCAGACCAACTCCAAGCTCACCTTCTGCTGCTCCTGTAGTAACTTCTCCGCCTGCTTTGGCACCGGCTCCTCCTGCTTTGCCTTTTACGGACACATCAAACTTTATTCCGAACAGCGTAAAGCCTCCGCCTATAGAACCTTCCGCCAAATAAGCTTCCGCTCCAACCTTTCCTTTTACCCCATATTTTACGCTTCCATCATCATCCACTATTCTTCCTGCCTGAAATTTTGCCTCTGCTTCTGCCCCCAGCAATGTCCCATCGGCCTTGGCATGTGCATTAAAATCATCTGTACCATATTGCTCATATATTTTGCCGCTTGCCACATTTGCTTTGGCTGAAACTTCCCCATAAACAGACGGCGTAAACTTCCCATCTGAAAAGAGCGAAAGTCCTATAGCTCCTTCTGCCGCCAAATTACCCAAGCTGCCTTCTAATGATACCTTGCCGTTGCCGATATTTTCGCTTATTTTACCATCAACCGCCGAAAATCCTATTTTTCCACTTATTCCTGCCTTAGCATTTCCTTTTTCAATATCCCATGAGGAGGATTCTTCACTACTTACAGTAAAATGAGCCAAATGGTACTCTGCATCATAACCGACATCATTGCCATCTATATCATAATGCAAACCTGTTTTTCCGCCTTGATAAGACTTGCTAATCTTACTACTTGAGCTGTCATCATATCCATTGATAAATATATCCATAATCGTATTCAATATGCTGATGCCTATCCCACCACAACTAGGCGAAATTAATGGTGCCAGCCATGAAAATGCAGGAAACATTGCGGACCAAGGTAACGGCAGCCCCGGTATTGTTGGAATATCAACGATTTTTCCCGAATGTATTGCTCCTCCACGCCCTGCATTCTCAATAATATTCTGCTCATGCGCCTCATACTCTTCCATAGCGTTTTTTATGCCTGATCCCATCTGACGCGTATTCTCCAAAATACTATCCACATTCTGCCGACAACCCTTTATAGCTTTTCGCACCCATATGTATGAATCCATTTGTATTGCGTTCGTATTGACAATATCATCAAGGGCTATTCCTATATTCCTAAAATCATGTTCCAAACTGTCAATCTCGGAAATACACCCCTTAATTTTTCCCGGACTAACCGAAAACTGCATAATATCCCTCCATTCCTACCATTCTCTCACCCTACGCTGACAAGAATAGCCGTTAGATTATCAGATGCTCCTCTGCTGTATACCTCCGCTCGCAGCAGCCACAACTTGTCGTCTAGTGCGTCTTCTGATTCTATCAGTCGTCTTCCGCACACCCTCATCATTGTCTTCGTGTCACAATGCTTATAGATGCCGTCACTGCACAGCAGAAATACATCCCTTGCTTTTAGCCTGCCTGTCGTTCGATTAGGAATAAAAGCTTCCTGCGTCCCAACTGCGCGTATCAACTTACCGTAATTATTATGGCGTTTTATGTTTTCAGGCAAAAGCCCAGCAGGAATCTGATCAGAGTTTTCCCATGTGTCATCCTTTGTAAGCTGTGAAAAACTCAGTCCTCTTTTTTGGTACACGCGACTGTCTCCCATTGAGAACACTGCATAATATTCTCCGAACAAAATAAGTGCCGCCAATGTTGAACCGCATATTTGTCCATTATTATAAAACCTGAATAGCTGTTGGTTTACACTGTCAAGCTTTTTTTCAAAATCATCCAAGATTTCAAGAAAACCCCCATGATATTTCTCAATGTAAAACTCATCAACCCATTCTCGCACACCATTTACAATCGAATCTGATGCCCTTTTACCGTTTTCATGTCCTCCCATACCATCGGCCACACAGAAAACGCCTATATCAGCGCCAACATATTGAAAAAACGAATCCTGGTTTTCTTTTCGCACAAGTCCCTGCTCACATATATGACTTTCCCTAATATTAAACTTCATTTATTACACCTGTTCAAATTTCACAGTAAGTTCTTCTCTGCCAAGCCGTACCGTAGCTCCTGAGAAAATCTCTGTATCGAAATTAATCCGCTCATTGTTTACGAAAGTACCGTTGGTAGAGTTCAAATCTTGAATAAAAATTCGTCCATTTCTGTTTGTCATTATGCAGTGCCGCCTTGAAATCGTCGCGGCATTAATCACAATGTCATTGCCACTCGCTTTACCGATACTAATTGAATTTTTGAGTTCACACTGATAGACTTGTGACAAACCTGAATTGTACAGCTTGACTCTATACCTGCTTTTTGCGGCATCACTCGTCGGAAGAATGCCTCCTCTATCGTCGCTGCCGCCCACAATTACTGTGTCTGTTTCGGTTGGGACATCTTCGCCTGCTGTGTCTGCCTCTCCTTTGCCGTCATTACCCGCTTTCTTTTTCTTTACAACAATGACTACGATAACCGCCACAACAATAATTAGCAGCACAGCACCTGCAATTCCCGCTATCATCACTGTTGAAATTCCTTTTTCTTCTACCGGCTCCTCCGGCTCTGTCAGTGGCTGCGTAGGTTCAGGGACACTTTCAACTTCCTCTTTTATGGGCTCCTGCTGAACTGCTTGGACATGAAAAGGCATATGAACATCAAATACAAGCTGCGTTCCATTTGAAAATGTCAGCTTACTGCTCTGCTTTCCGCCGTTCTTTGCGGCATCCGGAATCACTGCTTCTACCACTGTCATCTGCGAATCCTTTGACAGTTCTGAAACAATTGCAGATGTATCTGCATTTTCCAACACGAAATACTCTGAATTCGTAAGCCTTGAAAGCGCAAACATGTTTTCAAGCTGGTCATTATTCTTTCCGGTAAGTGTTCCCACTGTGTATACCGGATATGGTGTTTCTTTCAATTTTGCATTCAATTCTTCCCTTGTCACGCCCAACTGTTTATTATCCACACCGTCTGATACAATAATCACTCTGGTGTATCCCATATATGCTTCGTTGTTGAGATCATCTACCAAATCATACAGCACATCCGTCAAATATGTTTCCTGATCCTTATATGATATTGAAGCGATTGCATTTTTCAGTACAGTATAATCATCGGAATATGTATCAGACAGATAGCTTATGCTGTCGGAAAAGGTTGCAAGCCTGAATACTTCCTTCTCATTATGCGCATCAACAATTCCATTGAGCAGCTCTGTAATCTTACTCCGCGAGCCTGACGGTATTGAGATGGAATTATCCAGCATTATCAATGTACGCATGGGAATTCTGTCTTCATTCACATTATATATTTCAACTGTGCTGACGGGAATACTGCTAATTTGATACGACATACTTTGTGATGTGTCAGCGCCCCTTATATACACTTTTATTTTATTTTCATCCGCAACGGCCTGCCTGAATTTTACTTCCGAATTACTCAAATCCGGCTCCGTCGTACTCATATCACTGCTTTCTTCCGTTTCCTCAGCCGCATATGCGCTATATGCCACAGGACGCAGCAAAAACAACATAGCAGACATAAACATGATATATAATAATCTTCTCTTTATTTTTTTCATTTCTTACTCCATTGTTACCATTTGTTTCGTTACCATTTGTTTCGCATACGCCACAAAAGCCGGAAGCAATATTCGGGAAGCGCTCGTTTCCGGCTTTATAGTGGCATCATACTTGGCTTTTAACCATCAGTATTATTTTATATCGCTCAACCTCTAATAATATTGCTATTAAGCGCCTGTGCTGCCGACTTATTTGCCGTTTCTGCCGCTTCATAGTTCTTTGCGACCTCAGACAAGTCTGTACGATACTCGTCAATCATCTTAAAAATCTTCTGCATATCATCACGCAGTTCCTCAAACTTCTTTACATATGCCGTATGAGCCTCGCCCTGCCATATGCTGCTTGTATCATTGACAAGCTTCAGCATATTGTCTGTCAAGTTTTTTGTATCCGTAGCCAATGTGCCAAATTTATTGGATGCCGTTTTAATATCAGTTACCGATGCTTTTAACGCTGTTGCTATAGTTGCCATTTTTTTATCTCCTCTCTTACAATACCGTTTATCACTGTTAATCGCTTACGATTCGCTTGTTATTTGTCTCCGCATTTTCATAGTTTTCCTTGATTGTCTGGAGCTTTTTAATGTAATCCGCTATGGCTCTGTAAAATTCATCAAATTGCGCTTTATCCTTATTAAAATTATTGTTGAATGCCGTATTTGCATCGCCATCCCACATAGAGTCCAATTTCTTTTGTGTGCTGCAAAGCTCAGTAACCTTCGACTGGAACTTTGAATTGTAGTTTGTAAGTTGCGTAATTACCTGCTGCAACTGTGCAGAACCTTTGACAACAATTGTTTGCATTTTTATTTCCTCCTTATTATTTAATAAATGCATTTTATTGTAACCGGTAAAAACCGGCTTCAATACTTAGTAAGTAGAACCATACTGTCATGAGCCTCTTGTATTTGCAATGTTGTATGCCCTCATTTCCGCTTCATATGTATTCCTCGCTATCGTGCGCACAGTAGAAGCCGCAGCTCGTAAATCCGACGCGGTACGCTGCATCTTGCCTTTGACTGTCTCACCTTTGTGTATATATTTTTCCGCGTTTTCACCCTTCCAATTGCTGTTAATACTCCTGAGCGCTCCATAAAAACGCTCATTGGCAAGATTATTCATCTCTTTTGCCAACGCATCCAGACGCTCCGCCATTGCATTGGCAACCCTGAAATTCATCCTAATCTCATCTAGTGATTTCGCCATGTATACTTCTCCTTTCTGCAGACAACGACATCTAATGAATAATATTACTCGTCAATGATGCTGCAACTGCCTTATTTTGATTTTCACTCTTTGTGTATATGCCTGCCATCTTTAACAAATCTGTTGGATATCTGCCAAGCAACTGTAAAATCTCATTTATTTCATTTGCCTTGTCATTATAAAGCTTCCTATGCAGTTCACCCGCCTGCCCTATCCAATAACTGTGAGTGCTGTTGACAGCCGTATTCATTTTGGCAAAATCAGTCTTCATTTTTGATACCGCTTCAGAAACATCCCTCGCCTTTTGCTGAAGCTGTTCAGGCGTCACCTTTAAATTAATAACCGCTCCCATTATTTTTCTCCTTCTTAAACTCTGATAGAATCCACAATTCCGGCAACAGCATTTTCACACTTTATATATTCTGTGTCGGCAAACTGCAAATCCTCCAAAATCTGCCGCGTGTAGTCCAGCATCTCCTGAGTCGTAATTTTGTCACGCTCAAATCTCTTCATAAGCGCATCGTGGGCTTCACCCGTCCACATATTGTTTAAAGCTTTCATATGAGTTTGTACAGCTTCAAAATCTCTGACAAGCTCTCTATATCCTCTGTCATAATCCTCAATATGATTTTTAAATGTACTCAGATTATTTGCAATCTCACTGTTCATAAGCTATTTCGCACACCTTTCCTTATCATAAAATTTTTATTTCAAACGGAAACTTTGGGAAACTGGATGTAGCAAATGCCACTACTGTATGCATGGCAAATCTTTGCCTGCACTTTTCTCCATTTATCGTAATATTATCCTCTGTCCTGTCATATAAAGCGCTGATTTGGGCTGCGGCGGCTGATACTTTGGCAAGCGAAGCCGCTTCCATATGTGCGTCCTCGGATATATGCCTAAGCGCAATACATACCTTATCCATACCTGACATACCTCTGAGCCGCTTAGATATTTCCAAGACTTCATAACCAACCTGTTCTACACTTTTCGAGTATGAATCTATTTCATAATGAGCCTCTCTAACGCGTGCAGGCTTAATATCAAATCTCGTTCCCATGGCTTACTTCCTTTCTGTTGAGATTATACTAGCATAAAAAATCCGCCATTTATTCATTTTCTGACAAACGACCGTTCAAATGCCATGAATGACATTTCAATATTGAAACCTTACACCAGCATCAAACAGCTACCTGTCATAATCCTGCAATCAGCAAGTGTATTCTCCCTTGGCAGTATTGCCCTATCCCTGACACTATAGAGGTTTAAAGCATCCTGGCTGCCATTCAGTTCCGTCTGCTCTTTCTGCGATATCATTCCCACAATCTCATTGATAATCGCAAACACTTCAATATCATCACTCAAACTGAAATTATAGACCTGATCAACTGCCGGTACATATATATCAACCAAAATCATACCCATCCTCCCATGCCGCTTTTGACAATGCAGCATATATATTTTCACTCCAAGAATAAATTGAAAAACGCTTCAGTTCCAAACATTCCCACATGCTTTTCTTCATCTGTAGCAACTGCCAAAAAGTAGTTTCCTTCTGCTGAAAAAACTATTGCTCTTTTATCAGGCACTGATGAATTTACCAAATAACGCTCCACAATCATCAACACAGCTTCATCATAAAGCAGATCCGTATTTGTACGATCCAAATACTCTTCCGCCAATTCAATCCCATCCATTACATCGCTTTCTTCTGATTCAAAGCGCAGAATATCTGCATCAGGCATAAATTCACAGTCGAGAAAACCATTTATCGCACCCGGTCTGTCTGTCAATTCAATCCGTATGATGCCATCTCTAAAATCATCCATCTGCAATAACAGGCACTTCTCCCTGCCAAAATACAGACATTGCATAGGAATACATGACAAACATCCATTAACCACAAATGTGCTTTTTGCCTCTTCTAAAATATCCAATACTGTTTTTATATATTGCGACATATGATAGCATTTATCCTCTGCGGCAATAAGTATGCCTTTTTCAGTCAGCGAAAACATTCCTTGCGCTATATCCTGAACATTCGGCGTATATTTCTTTATCTCTTCAAATATAACCAGTCCCAAAAATTTTCTCTGCGCAAGCAGAATATAAAACTCCGCCAGAGTTAAATAAATTGCCTTATTCGCTATCATCTTTTCACCAAATCCCTAATATCGCTTCTATAGCTTCTCGATACAGGAAGCTCTGTCCCATCGTCCAACCGTATGGTATTATCCGTCGCAGCATAATGTGTAATCCGGTTTTTGTTTACTATAAAGCTCCTGTGGCAGCGCACAAAACTGTCAGGCAAAATTTCCACCAGATGCTCCATTGTATCATAACAGCTATACTCCTCCGATTTAAGCCTGATGAAAATCTTCTTACTGCTCGACTCAAAGAAATAAATCTGCTGATACGGAATATTTGTTATCCCTTCCTTCGTCTCAACCACATATACATCTGTTGCGTCCTTCTGTAATGTTCCAAACGCCGAAATCATAAAGCTTTCCAGTTTTTCACGCATATTTTCCCTTGTACATGGTCGCAGGATAAGCGCAGATGCCATAATAGAGGGTATTATATATCGCTCCGGAGACATCGAGGCATCTGCAATCAGCAGTATCCGTATCTTTGGATATCTGCTCCGTATGTTTTCAGCTACAGCCGTACCATTTTTTTCACATATGTCTATACACGCAAAATCTTCTATGTCTAAGCACTTTATTATCTCAGCAAGCTCACCTTGGCTGCTGCAGGCATCTATACGGCTGTTCTCCGGACTTTTTAAAGCTATGATGTCTTTTATGGTACATGACACATATCTCATTTCTTCCTGAATACAATCGTATATAATAACTGATATCATACGCCTGAACCTTTTATCAAAGGTATCACAACCTCTGTAACCTTATCCTCATTATCCACCGGCAAAAGACCTCTGCCCACTGCCATAACCTGATCACGCACATGATAATTCAGATGGTCAAAATTCATATGCGAATCATCCGTCATACCGCCTAAATGGATGCCTTTCTTATCCCTGGTAAACAACTCATACAATCTGTAATTGTCAGCCATTCCTACTTCTTTCCTGTTTAGGCAGCAGAACCAAAATACATTATGGAAGACCCCAAAGTCAATCATCGCCTCCAAAAGTCCGGCGTATTCCCCTACATTCTCATCCTCCTTTGGCGCATAAGCCGTTTCAATGAATTGCGGGAGATTATCTATAAATATGTATATCTTCTCATATGACTGCATCGCCTCGAATATCTCATTCTCCTCCAATCCCTGCTCAGCAAGGGCGCGTTTCTTTTCATTTCGCTCTTCAAAATCCGACTGAAAACCGGCAAGGAAATTGTAAAATTCTGCTTCCGTTGAAATACACTCACTGTCAAACATTTCCGCAAATTTTCTGAGCTGACCGGAATAATCAACAATTACCGTCCTGCCACCTTTCGCATGCGCCGAGGCGGCAAGCAGCTTCAATGTATTTGTCTTGCCTTTTCTCTTGATGCCGCTTATCGTATATGTATAAATTTTTGAAAGATCAATGCCATAAGCATCTGCATAAACAGCATCATAACCTAGCGGCAGCAAATTGGGAGTATCAAGCATATCCTTTACATCATCAAGCAGTGCATAATCGCTCCACAACGGTTTCTCAGGAATTTCCGGAATCTTCCTTGCCTGTTTTCCATCCCATAATGCACTCATCTTTTCACAGATACTCTTAATCGCCTCACTCCTTGCATAATCGCTTTCTGCCTCAATCGCAAGCGCTGTTTGAAACTCAAGTATACGATCTCCCACATACGCGATTCCTCTTCCTTTCGTATCCGTTTCCGGATAGACATCAAGGTGCATTTTTCTCATAATTTCCGTATAAATCATATAGTCATTCATTTCCAGGCTGATTGTCGTCCTGAAATTATCAGCCACCTTGCTTGGAAGTTCTCCGCTTCCAAAGCCTCCTGCTGTGACAACAAGAAATATTCCATAGCTAATGCCCTCCTTTGACAGTTGCAGCATAAAATCCTCCATTTCCTCTGTAATGCCACCCTTTGCGAGGAACGCTGAATAATTGTCAATAACAATCAATACTGCCGGTAATGAACCCAAACCGTTTACCGCCAAATACTGTTCATAGCTTCCGCCTTTTAACTGTTTCTTCCTGGCATCAAGCATCCGTCTTACAAGCGTAAAAAATTTTGCTATTTTTTCTATATCATCCTCATACATAATACCGCCTACATGCGGTGCACTCTCAAAGGCTGACAGCATTTTAGCGCTGAAATCAATAATATATGCCTGCACCTCATTGGGCGAATATCTGTTAAACAATCCGTAGAGAAGCGTCTGCAGAAAAGTGCTCTTTCCTGTCGCTATCGTTCCGCATACGGCAATATGACCTGTACTAGCCAAATCGATTACATATGTATCCTGTCGCTGATTTTCAGGATCATCATAAAGTCCCATACTCACCGCAAGGCTCCACTCTCCGGAATGTATAGGCCATTTTACACCATTGAATGTATTATGTTCATCAAATGGCAGAGTCTGCTGCGGAAGCGCGTTTAAATAAATCCTGTTGCTAAGCAGCGGCAAAAACAAACTGAAATCATGTGTAAATCCATTAGAAAGCGCAAGCTCTTTCAAATACCCAATTACTACATCAAGCTGAGTAAGCTCCGCTTGTTCAGGCAGCTTCCTGTTTGACATATCAGCCTCTGATATAATTTTATCTGCGTCAGCCCCTTTTTGCCTGATAAGGTCAAACAATACTAACAATCCTTTTTCATTGTATTCATTGCGAGGATATTCAATTTTCTGCCGGACGCAAATGTCAAAGACCTCTGAAAGCAGCACTCCTCGGCTGTTTGTGCTTATCTCAGATTCCTGAAGCGATATACCTAGCTTCTTTTCACTAAATTCAATAATCTTTAAAAGGGTTTCTATCCATTCCTTACGCTTTTGAAGCTTTCTTTCTACTTTAGCTCTGCTTCCCTCCAAAGCAGGCACACCATTCACAGCAAGCATTTTCGCCACTTCCATGCTGCTGTCAGCAGGATCCTCCGAATACGGGGCTCCACTCCAGCCTGACTGAAACAGTTCAAACAGTTCGTCATTTCCAACCTGCAAATAACATCTTCCCGCCTGAGTAATATAAGCAGCGTCAGGACGATGCAGCATATCCATACTATCCTGTCTGTCCTGTACTCGCAGACAGAGCTTAAATCTTGAATTGGACCATATATTGTCATCCACTGTGCCGGCAGGCTTCTGTGTAGCCATAATCAGGTGTATTCCAAGGCTTCGCCCTACCTGTGACACAGATACGAGCTCTTGTATAAAATCAGGCTCGTCCCTTTTCATCTCAGCAAACTCATCAATTACGATGAACATATGCGGCACAGGTATTTTTGTTTCATTATTTTTATATAACTTTGTATAGCTGTTTATGTTGTTTACTCCATATTCATTGAATATACGCTGCCGCCTGTCCTTTTCACTTTTAATTGACACAAGCGCACGCCGTATCTGATTGCCTGACAGGTTTGATATCTGACCTATCATGTGAGGAAGCTCGTTGAAAAGATTTCCCATTCCACCGCCCTTGTAATCAATGATAAAAAATCCGATATCGTCAGGACTGAAATTTAATGCCATGGAAAGAATATATGTCTGCAGAGTCTCTGACTTTCCGGAGCCTGTGGTTCCTGCAACCAGACCATGTGGACCATGATATTTTTCATGCACATCAAGATAACATTTGATTCCGCCAGCCTTCTCACCAATCAGCGCCTTCATTGAATCATATGTCCTGTTTTTCTTCCACCTCTCAAGAACATTAAAATCGCTCAACTTCTGTACTCCGTACATGTCAAAAAAGGTCAGTGCATTGGGCACATCACCGCCCGCCGCCACTTCATGCACTTCAATATGTGCCAGGTTTTCCGCTAAACGCTCCAAAAGCGACGGAGAAGCAGGATCAAACGCTACCGAAACCCTATCCTCCAAATCATCCGTCAGACGATAAACACCTTTGAAATTCTCACTGTTTTCTACAACAAACTCACACTCATTGGGCAAATTTTCATAGCTTTCCGTCATATACAGCGTGGTAATTCCGTAAAGTGGCTGAGGATCAAAAATATAACGGGAAATCAGCTCACCTTCCAATGCTTCGGGATTTGCAATTATAATCACATAATACGGTTTTGCCACATAGGTTTTTTTGTCAGTGCTCTGTTTATCATCGGCATTTTCGCTGATGAACCTTATTTTTTTCATAAGCTCATAGAACACATCGCTTGCTTCCTCCTTATTGGAAGCGACATATCTGAAAGTTTTCGTTTCATTCCACACATGCGGGAGCCATTTTGCAAAATCCCATGTATCATTCAAGCCCGACTTTTTTTCATCATAAATCACTACAAGCTTAACATCAGTATAGGAATTATTAGCGGCTATCTGCGCGATAATGTTAAGCACTACATTCACTGCGCCTTCCATATTTTTCCCGCCCAAAACACCAATTAACCTCTCTTGTAAGAGATCTATGCAGACAGGGACATTATGCAGCATCGCATAATTCTTTTTGAGTTTTCCCGGAAGCTCCACAAGTTCATCGTCAATCAGTGAAAACTTTTCGTTTGGAATCTTGATTTCCGCTTGAAACGGTACATCTCCAATTCCTATTCTGTGGTTAAGAAAATCCGTCTGACTGGCATTTCGATTCCACAACTCCATACTGTTTATCGTATAACTGCAGCACTCATTCGCCGGCTTATACCGCTCAAGCATTGCCATAGCGTTTCTGTTGTATCTTTCCTTTATTAAATCCTCTTTTTTATTCAAATATTCTCTATATTTCCGATTGCGTATCGCTTCATCTTCAATACTTTTTTTGCGTGCGCTTTTTATATTTACCGCAGCCCAGATAGCCGCAATCAATGCCGATGAAACCGATGTAATCAGACCTGTATAAAGATAAAGACCACCTCCGGAACCGGATATCTTTGATGAATATGCCATCAACACACATCCCAACACCATTGGCAGGGCCATAGTCAATGTCGGCGCGATTGCCATAAACATTGATGGCTGCTCTAAATTCTTTGGCTGTGGCGCTTCATCTATATTAATCGTATCCGAAACAATCTTTGCAATATGGCGCGGTGAGCGGTGAAATGTTTTTGTCAGGCTGTTTTTGCGAACAGTCGCAAGCGGCTCTGTCGACACAAACACAGCTTTTAAAACATCTTTACGTACTGTTATATCATTGTCATTGCTGTTTATGGCAATCATATCACCCAGATAAACGATACGCAGCCCATATAAGTCTATACTGTCTCCAAATGAAAGCGGCACAGCGCCGTCCACCCTGACATTATTTACAAAACTTCCGTTTGGACTGCCGCTATCTTCAAAATGAGCGCTATTTTCATTGATAATGATTTTTGCATGATGCGCTGATATAAGATTAGACGAATATGATATATCATTATACAGGTCAGAACCTATCGTAATCGGGCGAGTTATCCCTTTAAGGCTATACTTTTCATATACTGAAAAATATTTGTCTGTCAAAGTCACAATAATTGAAATAACATATTGTCCGTCTATACTCAGCTTAATAATATCCCCATCTGACAGACCTGTGCCATATGGCAGTGATCCGTTCTGGAAACGAAGCTCATAATCGTCTGACGGAAGAAATGTCCATCTATGATCCATTACCTCCATCTTTAGTTCAATATCCTTTTCAGAATTGAACAATCCACTGAAAAGCAACACTGAATAATCCGCGTCATTAATTGTCGGAAGCAGAAACCTTTTAAATGCCTTGCTGCTGTATACCGTCAGTATCGTGCTCACTGTTGTACCCCCATATTTTTAAGTTTTTTATGAAACTTCTTCTCTAAAATGCCGGCTTTCTAACGGGAAACGCCTGTTAAGGCGTTTCCCAATGCAAATTTTACTTCTCTATAAATATAATCACGTCTGTAACGTTTTCTGAGCTGAAAGCGATATTGCCAATCTCATTGACAATCATATCGCCTACAAGGTTATAACCTGTGCCTGTCTCATTGAGTACGTATAGGTATGCTCTCTTTCCGATGTATTCCACCCCAATATTAAAATTAAATACTGCGCTGAATCCAAGCGGTTTTATTGCATTTGGAATAGCATGAACTACGTTAAACTCTGTAGTAAGCATAGGTTCCGGCGCCATTGTGTACGCAAGCGCTATGTCATTTGTCTGTGCCGGCATTGTGCTCATGTCTATTGTCAGTCCGAAGCTTGCTCCAAAGATTGCATTTAAATACATAAACTGACCGTAATATTTGTTCAAAAGCTGCGCTTTTAACATATTTGTGCGTGTTACGTCAATCTGTGATACGGTATATCCTTCTTTAAAGGCAAAACCCTCTACCGGAACTACTTCTACCGGAACATCCTCAGATGTCGTTATTTTAGATGTACTGCCAGTTGTGCTACTGCTGCCTGAGCTGTTGTTACCTGAATTACTGCTATTTGAGTCGCTATTGCCGCTATCAGAGCCGCTTCCGCTGTCACTGTTGTCATCGTTATCGCTTCCTATGACATAGTTTTGCGCCGCAGGCTTCAATTCCTTCTTCTCACCTTCACGAAACTCAATACCTAATGTATGTCTTCCGTTTCCTTTTCTTGAAAGCACCTGATTGCTGATTGTTATTCTCGTACTGCCTGATTCGGCTGTATAATCTACGTCCGGTTCAAGCTTTTCACCATCAAGGTAAATCGCAGTAAAGGTCTGGAATTCACCTTCTGAAACTAATGTCTGCTCACCTGTGTCTGTTATGTCAGCCAAGCTTTCTACGCGCTGCGTCAACTTATAGTTTTCATCTGTCGCATTTTCAACGTTTTCATCTGTGTTGTCCAATACTGTCAGCTTAAACTCCTTACGCACACTTCCAAACGAGCTGTAGCTGTTTTTCATCATTACCGTAAAGGTAAATTCTCCTGTCTCAGTAGGCACACCATACAACTCACCGTTGGGCATGACCTGCATACCTTCCGGCAGCGTACCTTCGTACAGACTATAGCTTGGCTTATTCCAACTGTATTTGTTATTGTTTTGTATCATTACACCATATGGAACATATTTTACGGCATTAGGCAGCGGTGAATTTGTAACAATACTTGGATTGCCTACCGTACCTGTAAGCGTCAATACCATAAGCGTCTTATCGCCTGATTTTATAGTCAATGTGCCTAAATTGTCACTGCTGACATTTGCCGCATTGTCCTTTGCCTTTAAACGTATCTTCGCTACATTGCTTAGCTCAAGCTTATCATCATAATAGCTTGAAGTATCATCCGCAGTACCGCCATTGTTATATCCCATTAAACTGTAATTTCCGTTAAAATTCCAATAGCCATCCAATACAAGCACATCCGAGCTAAGCTCTGCTTTAATATCGGCAATATCTTCTTTTCCAATATTGGTAAAGAAAATATCATGATGTTTGCTGTGATAGCTGTCAAGCATTACTTCTCTTGTTGAATATGTAACTCCGTTTTCTTCTCTTGTTTTTGCATTGTCATCTTTAAGACTGTTTATGTACAGTTTCTGACCGTCCACAGCCTGTATTACCTGTACCCAATAATTCTTCAAATCTGTCTTGTTCTCTGCGCCTGCACTGTATTGGACAGGACCCTTTGAAAAATCGTGGAAGCTTTCACCGCTGACTTCAACCTCTGTCTTTTCTCCTGTGTACAGGCTTATTCCGCTAGCCAGACTAAATCTCGGAGCGAGATTAGTCAAATCCACATCAGTGTCTACCACAATGGTTATATAATTATTTTCTCCGTATGAATCATCTTTATATGAAGCTATATAGCACTTAACAGGCTGTTCATTTGAGTCATTGATTCCTTCAAATTGAACACTTGTAGCGTTGCTAAGTGTTTCCTCCAATTTTGATGCGCCATTAATCGTTTTTATATTTCTTTGATAAACATAATTTTTGCCTTCATCATTCTTGCAAAAAATTGTAAAATCAACACCTTTGCTATAATCGGCTTTATAACCTTTGCCGCTACGCCCGTCAGTTTTTGACCAATATTCCGTTATATCCTCCGCCTGTGCGTTCTTTGCCTCATCTATTGTATTATATTTGCCCTTATATGCGGCTGTTAAACTGATATCATCGTCATCAAATACATAATAATATTCTTCATCTGCAGGGTATTCTTCATATAATATCACCGTATAATAATCACTACTGCCTATACCAGATGAAGTCCCTGTTGAATTCCGAGTTTCTATTATATCAGTTTCTCTATTCCCGTTATTGTCCAATTTATACATACTGCCAAAACTGAGTGACGGAATTGAACTCAATGATAAACGTATATAAAACGGCATAACACCTATAACTTCGCCGTTGGACGCATATGCCACCATTGTAAAATCTTGGCTATATCTTCCTATTGGATACCCTTCACCTTGTTGAGCCATCTTTTGATTATTGTATATCTGAGAAGTGATATCCTTTCCTGATTTCTTTGCTTCATCCGCTGTCTTATATTTTCCCTCATAAATCTCTATTTTAGGTGCGTTCGGATAAGAGTCCGAATTAATACAAAAGCTGATATAAGCCTTTTCACCATTAGCAAGCGTATCTGATGCCTCAATCCTCAGTTCCCTGCTCTCTCTGTTATAATCATGATATTCACAGCTTCCGGTTTCTATCTTCGTGCGTTCTCCTTGAGAGCCTTGTTTGTAAATTTCAGTTGTTAGCCATTTTTCTGTAGCTTTTGTCTTTATAGGCACAGTATAACGCACATTAGAAACTGCAAGCTGATTAGCCGCTCCCACAATCATTTCCCAATCTTGTGCATAGTCGCCAAAATAAGTTTCCACGCTTAAATCCAACTTATCGCCGCTTTGGCTTATAGTGTAATCCCCATCTGTATCATAGTACTTAAGATTCCACGCTATACTGTCAGTATCCTTTAATTGGCGCTCACCCGTAAATACCTCTGTCATTGACACCATTGTCAGCTCAACCGGCGTATATGCAGATAAATCAACCGTCTGCAGAGTGTCTTTTTTCAACGGCAGCAGCGAAACTGTCGCTATCCCGTTTCCGTCATTCGTAAATTTCTTCTTTTCGGGATATACAGTGATAATATCGCCCGCTACATTAAGCTTCATCTGTGTAATGGCATCACCACTAAATTCTGAATGAATGCGGAATTTGTGTCCGTTTATCTCGACGCTGTCATTTGGTGTCATAAACCATTTACTTTCCGTATTTCCGTCATGCTTAAACTGCACTTCATACGGGAAAAATGCGTCTGCCTCGACATCAATTGTGAAGCTGCCATCCTCATCAAACGGATTGACTACAATGCCATCATTCCCGCACGCTTCATACAACTCATCACTGAAACAGTCGCTTGGAATGACATTTATCTCAGCTTTGCCTGTGTTGTATGTCACTACATCCTCAATATCCTCAAATGCTATTATCCCAGCTTCTTCCGTCTCAGTTTCCTCTTCTGTTTCAGTTTCAGTTTCTTCTTCCGTTTCAGTTTCTTCCTCTGTTTCGGTTTCCTCTTCTGTTTCAGTTTCTTCATCTGTTTCAGTCTTTTCTTCTTCCGACTCCGTACTTGTTTCTGTGTTCGTTTCTGTTTCTGTACTTGTTTCTGTTTCTGTGCTTGTCTCCGTTTCTGTGCCTGTTTCTGTTTCTGTACTTGTTCCCGTTTCTGTACTTGTTTCCGTTTCCTCGTTTTCTTCCGATGAAGCAGGAGTTATCTCGTCATCAGTCGCTGAATCCTCGTCAGAACCGGATGTCGATTCATTGTCCTGCTGCGCTTCATCGGCATTCTGAGTTGCAGGCTCACCTACAGTCTCACTTGCCATTACAGGCATCGACGGTATCATCAGCAGCAAGGCCATAAATACCGCCAAACCTCGTTTTATGGATTTCATACCATAAAATCCTCCTTTCATTAATGTGTTGATAAATATGTCTCTCCAAGAGCGGTAAGCTCCTGAAGGGAATACAAGCGGCACTGCCGCAGATTCCCGGCGTTATCGTCAAATACAAGCATATCTCCTACAATATCGCAAAGCCCCGGAAGATACGCGAGCTTTTCAAAATCTTCATTCAACAAAATGCCGTACCTTTGATCCTCTGTATTTATGTATTCCGTAATTATATATTCCCCCACCTGGGTGACATATGTGAGATACGACTCTTCCTCAAGCTCCGCAAGCAATTTTCCCGAATCCGTCCCATATACCTTCGGCGCAGAATGAAGCTCTGAGACAATCCTGTACTTATCCGTATAAAATTCCTCATAAAGCATCCTGTCAGGCGCGTCCTGCATGGTTTCCGAGATAAGCGAACCGTCCTCCGCACTGTACCGGCGCACCGTACCGTCATACCATATCACTTCAAGCGCCGAACCGCCCTCGCCGCGCCTAAACTGCTGGTCATATATATTTTCCGCATCGGGAAGCTCTACCTCCGCTATAAAGCCGCCGCTTTTGTCATAAACCCTGAATCCCATATAGTCAAAAAGCATGACCGTCTGCATATCGCCGCTTACCCGCGCTTCAGAGTGAGCATACTGCGCGTCATAATACGCAAGCTGCGAATCACTGTGGTTTTCAAGCTTTAAAAGCCTAAGCTCAGGCTCATTGCGGTTTCCAAGCACCGCAAAATTTCCCGCAAGCAGCGCGAAATCATTGATTATGCCACAGCTCTGCGAGGACATTAGGCCGCCTGCGTTGTCATAAAACGAAAAACCTCCGTCGTCCGTCACTGTCAGAGTATGCTTTTCGCTAATGCCAAAGACGCTGATATTTATATTGTCTGTATAAGCCAGTTCTTCCTGCGTCTGCGCTTCCGGATCTATTCTTACCAGCAGATTTTTGTCCGCACAATAAATGCCCTCCCGGTCAGTCTTTACCATAACAGGATCCTGCGACGTATAACCGCCTCCGTATTCCGCTTCCTCTGTATCTATAAAGGCGAATTCCGTCTCTCCGCTTTTTTGCGCTGAAAACGCAAAATACCTGCCGCAGAAGCCGCCTTCAAAATGCGTGCAATCCGATTCATCATAAATAATTATGCCGTCGTCAGGCTGCCGCAGGTCATAAACCGCAAGCCCCCCTCCGCCTGAACTTGCCGCCAGCATGCTTCCGTCCTCATTCAGCTCAAATATATAATCTCCGGCATCGGCAAAGACATCGTTCGACGCCGCATGCGGCGAAAGTCCGTCAAGCGCAAGCTCCTTCAATATTGCGCCGTCCGATACCCGATATATTACCGCTTTGTCACAGGCGCGGTTTACTGCCGCCGCTATCTCGCGATTGCCCGACAACGCGATTACCGTCGCTTCCTCTCCCGTCCACAGGGTTTTTTGACTGTCCAAGTCATACGTTGTCAGCCCATTTTCCCCCGCGTATATAACTCTGCTTTCATCTATAAAACGCATGTCTGACATCGCCGAAGCCTGTATAGGCAGCACCGCGATTTGTCTTTGATCCTCCAATTCATACACAGATGCTTCATAAGCGTATGTCACCGCAAGTCTTGAACCGTCCGGAGAAATATCCATATCAAACGGCGCGGACGGCAGTGCAATTGTATCATACGCGTTATAGCCGTCATTCATCCTGTATACTCCGAGCGCATCAGTCAAAGCCATCTGCGCTTCCGCGGAAGGTTTTGCCGAAAATATACTCTTTTTATCCGGGACAGCCTGCAGAGCCAGCCTGACCGCCTCGGTCACATCACCTTCTGACAGCTCATTGGCCGAATATTCCGCCAGTGCAAGCGCTTCCTGATATTGTTCCAGCTGCTTTAGGCCTGTAAAAGCGCCTGCCCCGCCGATAAAAAACAAAGCGCCAAGCGATGCGTATGTCAAGTTTCTGTGTGCTTTAAACCGCCGCACGCGTATATCGGTGTGATACAGCCCAAGAAACGCCTCCCGCATCTCCTCCGCCGACTGGTAACGCATGGCCGCATCGGGAGCCATCGCCTTTTGTATTATTTCAGATACGCCGCGGCTGCATACGTCACTGCCAAGCGGCGCCACCTCCGGAGCATTCTCAGGCGGGCGGTTTCCTGACATCAAATGATACAGGGTCGCACCCAAACTGTATATGTCAGAGCGCACGTCAAGCATTATCGTGTACGGACGGCTAATCTCCTGCGAACTGCCTGAGGAGGCAGACCCTGTTCCCGTTTTTACCTCCGGCTTGCCTGCCTGCCCTGCCTCTGTCATACGCTCTGTTTCTGCCATGCGTTCCGTTTCTGCCATGTGTTCTGTTTCTGTCACGAGTTCCGTCTCGGTTATGCGCTCTGTTTCTGTCACGAGTTCCGTCTCGGTCATGCGCTCTGTTTCTGTCGCGAGTTCCGTCTCGGTCATACGCTCTGTCTTAATTGTCAGCTCCGTATCAGATGCCTTACCTTTAAACTCCTCCCCCGGCGATATTCCGGCGGCATCGTTATCCTCACGCATCACCAACGTACTCGCAGACGCCATTGCATCCGCTTTAATATTCGTCTTTGTTTTCAATGAAGAAAATATACTGTGCCCGGACTGCTTTTTTTTGCTTTCGCTTGTATAAACCAGTCCATAATGCTCCGGCGAAGCGTAACCCCTGCTGAATCCGACTTTTACAGCACCGCTCTCACCCAACGCCAGGGCGATGTTAAAATCTATCAGACACACATCACCGTTTGGACGCAGCATAATATTGGCAGGCTTGATATCTCCATGCAAAATGCCATGCGGCGGGCGATTATGCAGATAACTGAGCGCCTCCAAAAGCTGGCATGCCCATTTAATCAACTCAGGCTGAGCAGGACGTTCATTTCTTTTTAAAAGCTTGTCCAAACTCTCGCCCTCAATAAAATCCATGACCGTATAAACCACGCCGTCCTCCTGCACAAAATCGTATACCTGAGGAATATACGTGTGGCTTAAACCCTTTAGCAAATCCACCTCTCGCCTGAGCGCTTCCTCGCCCGTACTCAAATTACGCCGATCCGCTTTAAGCACTATTTTTTTGTTCAGGCGCACGTGCCGTCCCAAATAGACGACTCCTCCGCCGCCTGAGCCTATCTTCTCCTGTATCTCATATATCCCGGCAATTACCTGAGACATTTTTTGTCCTCCCTGATTTTGCATAGCTTCTTTGTATCAATATATCAACGCTTTAAAACTCCGTACTCATGCTCAAGTCTTTTTTTAAGTCTTTTCCACCTGAAAGAAAAAAATACTGCGCATACTATAATCAGAACCACTGAAACCGCCATAACCGCTATCCCGCCGTAAAACAGGATTTCACTGTCAGATAAACCGGACATACAGCCTTTCTCCTCTCACCCACTTTGGGGGAATAACAAATCAAATGTTTATAAAATCATATTCATTATAAATTTTTATTCGATTCTTGTCAACTCTATAGAGTTAAATATTATACTCTATAGAGTATATTTGTGTAATTTATATCTCGCTACACTTACCATATAAAGGTACTTTACCAGTACAGACCGGCTGATATTGCTTGTAATTGGAGGGATTATTATGACTTTGGATAAAGATTATAATTTAATGGTCGGGCTTAGAATCCGAGAGGTTCGTGAAGCCCTGCATTGGTCGCGTGAAAAGTTCAGCGAGGCCTGCGATATATCTCCGGGCTTTCTCGCGGACATCGAACGCGGTCAGAAAAGCCTGACTGCCAAAACATTATTCAAAATCTGCACCGCATGCAATATTTCCGCAGATTATATAGTTCTTGGACACAAAAAGGGATTTAATAAAGATGCCGGCATAGAAGCGCTTAATTCATTCAATGATGAGCAGTTAGAACATATTGTCAATATTTTATATGAGATAAAAAATATTTCTCATTAGCTTTTGTTTGCTTATAAATATTTTATTAAAATAATCGTGATTTTATCTCCCATTCCGTTATATATCTGTTAATGACAATTACCAATATGATTTTTCATGGATAAATTTTCCAAAACCAAAATACCTTTTATATAACAACACTACAAAACCTTTTAACCGACTATTATCAATATACGCAACCTGCCAGCCGATTAACATATAATCCGGCAGAAACCACACATCCCGCCTCTGCAGTAAATATATCATTTAATCGGCTGGCAGTCATTTTTTATTCAATAATATACATGTTTTGATAAAGTAAATCCTATTGCTGATCGTAAAACTCCGTTTCCATCATTACCCCCATACCCACTCTTAAAATATCATAAACGGACGCGAAATCAAAACCGGATTTACTTTCTCTGATGAAGTTTTCCATCTGCCGTCTAACTTCTTTTTGTTTATTGTGCACCTTTAGTTATTATTAAATTTTACTTAAAGCAATCTCAGCAACTGCACAAGCTCATGCGGTTCATCTTTGCTTGATGTTGTTTGTCTGGTGTCAAACTGTGAAAAGCGGTTATTACGGTAAAATGATAACAGTTTTTCCTCGTTTTCTGCCTCCAAAAACACTACCATTCCGCCAAACTCATACTGGGTTTCTTTGATTTTATCCCATGCCAGTTCAAGAAGTTCTGCACCGGTAATCATTTTCCCATCACTTTCTGAATAATTTTTCCCTAATTGTGCAATCAAATACGCCGACATGGTATATGTATCCGATTCTCTGTCAAGTTCACTAATCCGTAGCAGTTTTTTCTTGACAGTATTGCTTACTGTTTCACCCCGAACTGTCAACGGTTTTAATGCAAGAGTAAAATACCCCAGCAACTTTCCGCCAACCGCAGAAAACACAAGATATGTAACAGATTGATTTTTCTTTGTAAAATCAACAGAGCTGCACTTTAAAAATTTCTCAACATCAGGATTTACCGGACAAGAAAACTCGGAGAGGATTTGAAGAAGCTCATCCTCTCCAAGTTCAGGATTTTCATTACCAATATACCGGCGGATATTGATAATTCTATATTTTTTATCTTCTGCCATTCACATTTTTCCTCATTCTCATAAATTCAAGCAGCTCTGCTTCCTCTTTTATTTCGCTTGCGGCTACGGGTATATGAACAGGACGGTTTTTGGCGGATTCCTCAATCGCATTGACGAACATCTCTACCTGTTCCTTGCCGGAAATGACAAAATTTTTCGTGATGCTTGAAGTTGCCATAAGAAACACCTCCTTTATCAGTATGTGCGCTCTCGGAAACTCCCAGCTCTTATTTTATAAGGCTTCAGAAATTTCCAAAATCACGCTTTCACCTCTATTTT
>CANQSB010000034.1 GCA_947626435.1 uncultured Lachnospiraceae bacterium
TTTGGTACTCTGCTCACCGCCTCCGGCATCTGTTAGTCTCCCCAGCTCCGCTGGGGGATTTATACTGTTTCATTAAAACTTATAATTCCGACAGCCGCCATTATTTTTATATATAACTTCTAAATACATCTTTGTTATCTCATCCGCCGTTTCTTCAACAGCATATCCTGCCGCTCTAATATCATCTTCACGTCCTCTGCGCTCATACTTTGCTTGATTTAATACAGCTTCGGACCACTCCTCTATTGAAGCATCTAATCTGCATCTTACTATCAGGTCAGTAATGTCTACTTCCTGCACAATCGTATCTGAAATTACGCATTTCAGCCCTGCATCTTGGGCTTCAATCAAAACAACTCCAAATCCTTCATACAATGATGGAAACAAAAATACGTCAAACGCCTGCATCCATTCGTCAACATTTTTGCATACGCCCAGCAATGTTACATACCCATTGATCCCATACTCGTCTATTATATTCCTAATATGACGCAAGCCAGCGTCATATACCCCCCCCCCCAGATTAAGTGTACATTCGGATTAATGCTTACAATATTAGAAAATATTTTTAACATAAAATCCTGATTTTTATGAGCTGTATAATTCCCGATATGACCTATAACTATCTTATCGTCCAAATCGTACTTATGCCTCAATGCTTTTCTGACGGTTTCATCATAACTGTATCGGTTAATATCAATGGCATTTTTTATGACTTTTCCGCACGAATTAAAAACATCTCCAAAGAAGTCCGTTCCCGCTTTTTGTGAGCATGCCAGCATAATGTCTGCTTTCGTATGCAGCTTCCTGTTTAAAAATTTAGATATAAGGCTTTTTAAATCGATGCTTTTTTTGTACGGCGACGTGCTGTGTGAATGTATGACTGTCGCCACCCCATACTTTTTAGCAACATCGGCAATTAAAGCAGCATGGCTCATATAATGAATATGCACAACTGAATATTCACCCGAATGTTCTCTCCAAAACGTTGCCCACTGTTTTTTGTATTTGCGCATACTTCCGCATTCTGCAAGGGTTTTAAACCTATAGATTTTAGCCCCTTTCTGCAGTACTTCATCTTCGTGCATACCTTCTCTGCCATGCCAGTGCAATGCAAAATCAAAGTCGATTTTTCCCTTATCTATATTGTTGTACCAGCCGCAGACTACCGCTTCTATTCCGCCTGAACCGAGTTCTTTCGTGACTTGCAATATCCTTACCATTATATTACATTCCTCCGCAAATTGTTTTTTTGTGTATTACTAAATACTGCTTTTTAAATATATGAATAATTTTTTTATTCGCTTTCGCTTTAACCATAAATACAACAGTAATATTACCAAATAAAAAAGTGTGCCGTATATGCCGCCTATATACCAATTTCCTGATATAAAAGCAAGTGTCAATACAATCTCACCCACAAAATTCCTTCCCATTTTAATTGAAATGCACTTTGATAATTGATATTCGCTGACTATATTTCTAATAACAGCCAAAACAACCAGCGCACACACCGCCATATCCAGATTATGGCAGATATAAACCGCCAGAAATGCCAGCATAAAACTAAATCCTGTTGTGATAAGGCTGGATATTAATATAGCTTTCTCCTTGTGCAGAGCTTTTAAATATGTATTGTTTATAACAATATTTCTCGCATCATATAAGCATAGCGGCAACAGTACCGCCATATATTTAAGCCCATCCTCATACTGCGGCAGGATATGTTTTAATATCCAGACAGCGGGAAGATATGACAAAAAAATCACTGACATCAGACTGTCCAATCCATCGCTCAAATAGCAATATATTTTTTCTTTATCTTTATAATCAAATCTTCTCAATACAGGGAATAACACTGTACTGACAGATTGGACAAATTGTGTAAACATATTTGAGATACTTAAAGCCAATGACACTTTTCCAAATATGAGAACTCCCCAATATGCTTCTATCGCAAAACGTATCGTTCCTTTAACCATACCGTTTACAAAACCTGAAAATGTAATGTTAATGCCCGAAAATATCAATTCCCTCGTATGAATTAATCCAGCTTTTATTGGAAGCAGCTTTCTAAAAAACATAATACGGTTATTTTTTAATATTGCTAATAATACTATCATCTTTGACAATATATCCGCACCGATTAAAATTCTATAGTCATTTGTTCCTATAATACATAAAATTGCCAAAAATGAAATGTATAAAATCCTGTCAAAAATTAAATATGCGGAATATTTTTTCATGCTGTTTGTGCATATTAAATAGTAAAAATAAATGTATCTAAGCGCCTCAATAAAAATACTAGTTGCAGACAACGCCAAAACAGCCTGCTTATCTGTTTGCTGCACAAACGCCATTCCACAAATACATACTATTATTGAAGCGGTAAACATATATCCTGCAAACAGCCAAAACTGTGTCGCAATTTCGCTTTTATTAATTTCCGCTTCTGTTTTTCCACCATAATGAAGGTATATTCCTTCGTGCCAGCCTAATGAAATTATCCATAAATATGTACAGTATAAATTTTCCAATTGATAATATGCGTATAGCTTTTCTCCAAATAAAATCGGTATGATAAAATTTACAAGCACATTTATAACAACGCATACACTGTTTACTGTGAATACAATTGACGCATTTTTTAAAAAATTATTTTTCATTCCACCACCAGTCTTTGATAACGTTAAAAGGCGAATTTTTTTACCATTCTTTTCTGTATCTTACTTTTCTAATTTAAATACCTTATCTCAAAACGGATAAAAAATCCCATTATAACATAAAATTAACCATTTCATACTTATAACGGGATTTCTTTACTTTTATGATATTCAATTGTCATCTGCCGCGGTTCTGCCAGTGTCCTGCCGTCCTACGCCTCACTGGCAAACATATCGTAATACTGTTCCGCTTCTTCTTCCGTCAGCTTGAAATATTTCTGCAGCTTGATTATACTGCGCTCTCTTGTCACATGCTCATCAATATCATCAAGCACAAAAAAGCGCATTCCTTCCTCTCTGCCTTTCTCTATTCCTTCCTCCACACCGTCATTATACACGCACTGTCCCAGTCCTGTCACTCCCGACGCCTCCTTCCACAGCTCCTCTGTTTCCGAGAAGTCAATATATTCCGATATAATTTTTATAAAGTCTGCCTTGTGAGGGTACATTACCGTATTTAGAAAATGCAGCAAATCGTAGTCTGCCTCCCCTTTTTTCCCATTATACACCCTATTTCCGAGTTTGATAACTACCAAAGTCAATAAATCATAATTTTCTTTTGGTATTTCTTCCATGCTTGTGTTATGGGTATTGACTATCTCATAGACTGACATGCTGTACTGCTCGTTTTTCGGGATATTATCCCTGCATATCCATATACTGTAGCATTTTTCAAGCTGACCGTAGTCGGTCTGCTCCGTCATGAATGAAAGCTGTGATGAGAGCTTTCTTGCAAGATAGTATATGCCCCTTTTCTCGACGGGATATGGCAGCGAGTAATTTTTCTGAGGCTCTATGTCAATATGCAGCTTCACTGTAATACTGGCTTTCGTCAGGGCAGGGTTTAGCGCCTTAAAATCGACATCAAACAGGGTTGCCTTCTCATTGAGCAGCATATACTCTTCATTGTCGCCCGTTATTGTCGTGTTCGTCCTGCCTGGGGACACCTCGGTGTCCTCGCTGATTGAATCGGCTTCTATGAAGTCCATGATTTCTTTCTTTGAATAACCCTTGTACTCACGAACAGCACCCTGCAATATGACTGCAAGGACTTCCCTGCTGTGAAACAGCAGCTTGCTTTGGGCATCCAGCCCCCGCATGTCCTCCGTCAGTTGAAATGAATTTAGTGCTTCCATGCTTCCTTTGATTTTATCCATATAGCCCCCTCGAATGTATGTTTGCTTTTATTTTACTATGCGAACATACATTTGTCAATGTCTATATGATTTTTTTCCTGTCACCGTTTAAGTATGAAATTGTCAATGTACAGTGCTGTGGTTCTTTTCCACTCTTAATACACTTACGAATTTGAACATCTCCACAAATCAATATAAGTTAATCCCATTTCCCGCCAGTTATTATTGTTTTTCTCCTGTACAGTCTTTGCTTAATCCATACGCTCCTCTGCGCCTTGTTTAGTGTTACGAATGTCCATAACTTATTTCCATAATATTTTGCCGACTCATACATCTCATACCCGCGCCCGCGCCAATGCGAATTGCTTACAATGTCTTTTATCTCAGGCATACCCGGCTTCTTTTCAACAAAAGCATCTGAAAATATATAAAACGCCTTCGTTGATTTGCTGATATTAAAACGAGACACAGGATTTTTTTTCTGGAAGTGAAGATACATATATTCCTGCTGATGAATTTTATTATCCGCAATATACGCGCGATACACTTTCCCGTTTTCCCAATAGAAAACCTGATACTTATAATTCTGCTTCCCTCCTATTTTTATTTGTTTATGCATTACAGAAATATCTGCAACATATTTTTGCTTATAATAATGCGGAATGTTATTTTTTTCTACAATCTGTTTTATGCTTGTACGCTCCCCAAATGAATACCATTCATCAGTTGAAAAAACTGTTTTATAGTCAAATAAGCCTCCGTATAATTTAAACATCTCTCTAATTTCAGGGATATTACGGTACAATAAAAAATGACCTAAAAATCCAATAATGTCATTATTTTTTAATATATCCTCAGTCATAAACTTACGCACATCACCAAATACCTGATCTATGTCACAATTGCCCCAAAAATCATATTCTTTAATATAATCCTTAAATATCAGCCCATACGCTGGTTTGAAATCACATAAATTATAAGGTGTCTTCACATTTACCTTAAAATCAAACGGTTTCTGTATTTTATTTATAAGCTCCTCCCATGTCCATCTTAGAACCATTACATTTGGAGGAAACGTTTGGTTTAATTCGATATCTGTAACCAAAATAAAATTTATTGTCGGATTATATTCAACTGACAATAACCACGCATCAAAGTACTTTGGCAGTTTTCCATAATAAGGTACAATAAACACAATCTTAGACATCTTACTCTCCATCGTTCATCATGCACCTCCATAACCTTATTCGACTCCTCTTTTTAACAACTTCATTTATCATAAGTCAAATTCATCATTATTTACATCTAGCCGCAGCATCTATCGCTTTTACTATTTTTTCTGTATCGCGTATAAATTCCTGCACTATTTCCTTGGTAATATTATTTACCATTGCATCTGTGTGCTTGCGGTCTGTCTGATGTGCTATGATGTTTCTTCTGTCAAATAATTCGTTCAATCGTCTTTTTAACTTATCTTTTGTTTTTTCGCGGCTTTCTCTTTGGTAAAAAGCGCCATCGGCAACAGACTGCAATTCAATACCAATCAGATTAAGCTGATCTTTTACAGCTTCATATGACACCATTGTCATTATTTGATAATAACCATTTACATACTCGAGGAACCAATCGATATCTTCTCCTGATTTCAATGCCGTTTCTACAGTTTTCATATCCACCTGAAGATTGTCATATTTCTCTGTCCGCTTCCATCTTTCACTATAAATCTCGCATAAACCATATTTTGTCAATTCATGCATATAAAAATCAAGAGCACCTGCCAAAAATATAATCTGTGCACGCCAAATATTCTCCGCTTCATATGCTTTGTGAATTTCAATTAATTCATCAGCCACATCAAATTGCGCGTATACAGCTTGTATCGTTTCCGTAAAATGCTGAATTATTTGATCCAACCCGAACCGAATGACTTCTGTGTGAAATTTATCACGTGTATTTTCACTTCTTGGCATTAATCCAAGATTTCTTTTTTCCATACGGTAATCCTCCTATCCCCATACTCCGTCTCGCAATTCTTGAAAGAAATTTTTATTAAGCATAGGCATCGCACCGTACTTACCAGAAATATAACCTTTTGCCAAATTTTCAGATTTACGGACATTTTTTATCTCAGCAAGAGAATATAAGTCTGTCGCGCGCTCATCATTCAACTGAGTGAACCACACCTGATCCCGCCTAAATATATCCCTGTCCAACAGACTTGTGTCATGCGTTGAAAAAATCAATTGCGCAAATTCATCCCTTTGGTAATATTGAAATAACTGTACCAATTGCAAAATTACGGACTCATGCAGACTATTTTCCAATTCGTCACAGATAAGTATTTTCCCATTCTTTAAAATATCAATTATTGGGCAAATCATTTGAAACAAACGCTTTACGCCCGCCGATTCCTCAGTCATTAAATCCACTTCAAATTGATCATATACTATTTTTGCCTCTACCCTTTTTCCCTCCTGAACACCTATTAAGCTCTTTAATGTATCTGGTATATGCAGCTCCTGCTGTAAATCCGATAGCCTTACTTTTTCAAGTTTAACCTTTACGTCCCTAGCACCTGTTCCCAGCGCCTGCAGAATATTTACAAACACTTCCTTAATCGCAGCATTGTTCTGCATTAAATCAATGGAATACTCTGTCCAGTTGTTAATTTCAGGATTGTATATTACCATGTCCTTGTTAAAAAACATAAATGCTTCTTCAATTTCCTTTACATTGCTGTAATTGGCAGCACAGGACAAAAACAACCTGTTATCTTTTAAAATGCCATTACTTACCTCAAAAGCATTTTTATATCTATCCCCAGGCATAATCGTCATTCCATCACGCTCAAAAATCTTTACCTGTCTTCCCTTGGGAAAATAATACAGGTATTCATCTTGTATCAGATTTTTTTTCACAGAAAAGCCATATGCATATCGTACTTCGTTTTTTACAAACTGAATGTTATACTCACTTGGAGCATCTTCAGCGCTCAATTTATGAGGTGCCTGAAATATTCCCTGCCCTGGCTGATGATTGATGCTATTACCAACCAGCTCGCACATAAACGCCAGAGCGCTGATAAAATTACTTTTTCCTGATCCGTTTGCACCATATATGATTGCGGAACGCAAAACCTTGAAATTACCATACTCCTTTAACAACTCCCCAAATGTATTATCGCTCCCTGCAATCATTGAAAAATTTACCTTTTCTTTGATTGACTTATGATTTGAACATTTAAACTCCAACAGCATTTTCAACACCCTTTCCATCATTAATATATACTCATATTAATCCCATTTTTAATGTTTTGTCAATTGAATTTGCATTTATTCTGCAAATTCAATTAGTAAAACATTTGTTTTAGGGCTCTAATATAAGTATGATAATAGTGCTTCATTTTATTTATGCTGCTGTAAAAATTTATTATCACATTTCATTATGTGTTTTTTTATATTTCTGCCCCCGTTCTTTAATCTCAAACTTCTCCCCCAATATAAAATCAAACTCATCAGGCTCAAAATCATAATATCCGCTTTCAGGGAAGAAGGTCAGCTCGCCAAAATATACCCTGCCGTCTATATCGTACAAATCCACCCTGACATACGGAAAATCCCCGGACAATTTTCGGGCTATCTCTATCATTTCATCAAAATTGTCAGGTTTATTGATTTTGGTACGTATCGGTTTGATTTTTTCACGCATATACGGCATAACATTGAAATCCAAATCATAGATATTCTGACGCACGCCGCCTTCTGTAAAACGTTCATTCATTACGTAAAGGCAGTACGGCTCTCCATTAAAGCAAAAAAATTTGTAGTCAACAAGGCTGTTTTCCCCTTTGCCTGGTGCAAGGTATTTTTCAATCATCAGCTTGGGCTTATACTGGTAATATACCCATTCACGTCCCCCGCCGTTTTTCTGGGGCTTCAGCCATTCATGAAGCTCCTTTTTCAGCTTTGTAATATCAAGCTGTGACTTGTCCTTGCATATATCAATACCCACGCCGCCCGCGCCGTTCGTAGCTTTTATCACAAACTGTTCCGGCAAAACATCAAAGTCAATATCGTCCTCTGATTGATATACCCCGTAACATTCATTTAAAATATTTCCTAAACCTTTCTTCTCGATATAGGCGCGGACTTCATATTTATCCGCACACTGCGCCATTAAAGAATTCCTATAATAAAGCTTGTACCACTGCAGCTTTTCCGTATAGCGTTTAGGATTTTTCAGATTAAGCCTGCGCCCTGTCTTCATCCAATATTGCAGGCATATCATCTGTTTGTCAGGAATCCAGTTAAACAGCTTTAATATTTGAAGCTTAATTTTTGATTTTAAATACTTATCCATTTATCTCCTCCAAATAAGCAGCCGTCACCTTACGCCTGTCAAACTCGCGCTCCATCTTTGCGCGGGCGCAAAGCCCCATTTGCCTGCGCTCGTCATTCGTCAGGCTTAAAAACTGCCTTATTCTGCAAATAAGCGCATCCGTATTCTTCGCCTCAAATATATACCCCGTAACATTATCATCTACCGCCTCGCGGCAGCCGCTTCTGTCTGTCGTGATGACAGGACAACCGCACGCTGCGCTTTCAAGGCAGACATTTGACATTCCCTCGGGATAATATGACGGATGTATAGTGCAGTGCGCTTTCGCCATATATGTGCGCGTATCCTTTACCATGCCATGATATTTGATTATGCCCCGCGCCTCATAGTCCGCCAGGACCTCATCATAACCACCATCACATGGTCCCAGCACATGAAATACCGCGCTCGGAAATTCCTTTTTTATCTCCTCTGCCGCCTTCAAATATTCTTCTATGCCCTTTTCCTTTATGACGCGCGCCATAAACAAAAACTCCACTCCGCCGCTGTCACTTGGATATTCCATAAGCCGCCACCTGTCGAGATTTACCCCCGAACCTGCCGTCAGCCGCTGTCTGCCATTATAAAGCCTGTGTTTGTTGAAAAAATCTTGGTTTGGGGCATTTTGAAAAAATACGCACTTAGCCCTTTTGACTGCCAATCTGTACAGCCAAAGCACAAACGGCTGTATCAGGCTTTTATTTTCCACCGCTGTCCCCAGCCCTGAAATATTTACTATATATGGAATGCGCGTCGCGCCCGATATTATTCCTCCATATATACACACCTTTGTGGTATAAAGCAGCACCATGTCAGGCTTGATTTTTGAAAAAATTCCTATGTATCTGCTTATTAACATAGCATCCTTAAACGGATTTTTGCCGCGCTTGTCAATACTGACATCTATAAAGCAGCAGCCCATATCCACCATCTCATCCACGCGCCCGCCATACGGAAGGCATATATATACCTTCGCGTCGCTTTGTAAGAGCGCCTGCACCAATTCTAGCCGGAAGTTATAAAGGACAAAATCCCTGTTTACCATTATCAGTATTTTTTTCATATAGCAGCTTAAAACCCTTCCGTACTCTCCCTCATAAATATCACCTTCACCGTCAGCAGAATAAGCTGCAGATCCAACAGGAGTGACTGCTTTTCAATATACATTAAATCCATCTTGAGCTTGTCCTCCGCACTGGTGTTGTATTTGCCGTATATCTGCGCATAGCCCGTCAGTCCGCCGCGCACACGCAGACGATAGGAAAATTCGGGAAGCTTTTCCGTATATTTTTGTACATGCTCTATGCGTTCCGGGCGCGGTCCCACGATGGACATATCGCCTTTTAATATATTGAACAGCTGTGGCGTTTCATCCAAACGCGTCGCCCTGATAAACTTCCCTATTTTTGTGACGCGGCTGTCCCTTTGTGAAGCAGGCATATATCCTTGTTTTTCCGCGTCCACAACCATGCTGCGGAATTTAAGCATGTCAAATTCCCTGCCATTCAGCGTGACGCGCCGCTGCCTGTAAAGTATGGGGCCTCCGTCCTCCAGTTTTATACACAATGCCACAAGAAGCATAAACGGCGAAAATATGAGCAGCATAAGCAGCGACATTCCTATGTCGAAAAGCCTTTTTCCCTTGTAACCATCGCGTCTTGCAGGAAGCATAAGCAGCGGCGTATCGGTCATGCTGCTGTACTCATAATTCATCAGCAGAATATCCTCAAGCTTTGGCGTGACATACACGCTTTTGCCCTTTTCCGCACATGCGGCAAGCAGCCTCGCCCGCAGCTTTTGTGAGACATGGCAGAGTATCACAGCCTCATAATCAGCAATTTTTCCGACAAGCTCTGAACTCTCCTGCATATCATTGCAAACCTCCTGTATATCAAACAGGTCGGAATGTTTCTTTTTGAGTTTATTCATAAGCTGCTCCGCGGAGGTTTCAATATGTTCTGTTCTGAGCTGCATTTTGGCGCCATATATAAAGATTGCCGGCTGCGGTGGTATATATTTCGCAATGCCGGCTTTATTTACTTTTAGCAAAAAGCAGGTCACCATTAGCTGTATCGCCGCCGCGATAAGCCCCGGCAGCGGATTTGCAAACCGCATATGTGTCAAATAGCACACCATATACATGACAAAATCCGACATTCCTATCGCAAGAAACTGTGAAAGCATCAGCTCACTCGTTCCCGCAATGTTTATTTTGAACGCATGGTAAAGTCTGCCGAACGCGTAATATATCAGTATGTAAAGCGTGGCGCATATAAGCATCCCCTGATACCAAAAGCCCGCAAATGTCTTTTCATTGTAATACAGCGCCCACACATAGCAGAATATCATAATATTTCCAAACGGAATAAGCGCCCGCATAAGCCTTAAAAGAAAATCCTCTTTCACACTGCCTCCATTCCACTCCGCCGGACTTCAAATACCCAAGAAAAATGCTGCCCTTGCGTTTTTCCTAAACCTTTAGGAAAGCTTAGACGGTGTCTTTTGCCGCCTTAGATTTCCTTAATGTTTTCAGTTCGCACAAAAGTCCGTCTATACACCACAGCATAAATGCAGCAAATACCATTACAAACACCGGCACGCCAATTTTTTTTGCTGCTGTCAGGATGCCGCCTGCCGCTTTGTACTGCGCGGGCACGCCGATCTTGTACGCATTTGAGAAAAGCGTAGTCGTGTAATATTCCTCTGTTGTCTGTTCTGTGAGATTCGCCCACTCAGATATCGTCTGCGCTATCGACGCCATCAATCCGTCAGCGTAATCATATTCGTCCTGGCTGTTCACCGAATTTGAATTATTGATTGCCGTCAGGCGCGCATATGTCTCATTCAGGTCTGTGTTAAGCTCGGCGATTTTATTTGACAGATCAAGCTTTTGCTGCAGCAGTCTGTCATAATAGTCATTTGTCTGAGTAAATTGCTGCATTGTTTCCTGAGAGCTTACAATGACGACAGGGTCTTTTTGATATTTGTCGATGACGGACTGTATGTTATTAAGCTCTACCTGGCGCTCCGAAATGTCCATATTGTATTTCTTGATTTTGTACTCATAATATTCCCGCTGTCTGTTTTTGTCCTTTGTGAGAGTGTGGCTTTCTATATAAGAGCTTAAATTTGCTATATCTACCCCGTTTACTGTGTCAAGCGCCGCGGATATGTCGCTGAAAGAAAGCCCTGTCGCCGCGGAACGAAATTCCGGAGCCTGAGCGCCGCGCTCATTTACATAAGCAAGCATGATATCTATCTGCGCCTCAAGCATGTCAAGCGCCTCCGCATAGTCATAGCCCGTATAGTCTATCAGATTGCCTGTGACCGTAAGCACTTTAGTATTTGCGTATGTGTCAAGAAAATATGTCCTGTAGCTTTCAAGTACGGCATTCAATATCTGAACAGACTCCTCAGATGACATTCCAAGCCTGTCGTGCAGATATACGATATACTGTGACGGGAAGTAGGATACATCAAGTATTTTTTCATAATTTGAGACATCCTCAAGCGCCATCTCCTTTATCACTGTAATACGCTCTACCGCGTCCTCCGGAACTACACCCTCTATCGAAATGTTTTCCCTAATCTGCTCCGTAGTATATTCAGTAATGCCGAGAGAATTTAACGCTTTCTCTATTACCGCGGGGGATTTGATTTTGTTTATGTCAAACGCCGCTCCGTTGGGGTCAAGCCCTTCCTCTATCCCTTCATATTGAAAACTGATGACAGCCCGCGCATACGCGTCCTCTCCTCTTATGTGATCCACAGCTATCAGCTCCAAGCCTACTATCACCCCTATACATACTGCCGACAACAGAATATAGCGGTACAGCTTCCTTCTCACCTTCATGTGGCTTATTACTCCGAGAAGATCTATCTGCTGCTCGTCATCGTCATTTTCCATATGAAGATATATCTGTGAAGTCTGCGTATCCTCCCGACTGCTTTTGCCGTTATTATCTATATACATTATTCCTTTTCTCCTGTCTCTTTACTTTTTTGCCGGTCTTTGAAATTCTTACAAGCTTATATATCTTTTTTATCAGTAATGCCAGCATCGCCACTCCCAAAATATCTCCAAGTATGCAGGCGATTATCAACAAATCAAGCTTTATGTGATGGCTTTTTCCCTCCGATATGGACAAGGCATTTATATCCGCCGCAGGCTCGTATGACGCCACGATATCGGTATCCGCCTTAGCGTCAGCGCCCTTATCGGCAGCTTGCACATTATCCTGCGTTTGACTTTGTGCAGGGTTTTCATTTGTCATCGTCAATGCCGTTTCGTCATAATTGTCCTCGTCAGGCAACTGCTCGCCTTCATTCGGCTGCCCGTCTTCCCCGGACTGTTCATCTTCCTCAGATGGCTCTCCCTCATCAGACTGCATATTTTCATCAGGCGGCGCCTGCTGTACAATGGCAACTGCGCTGTCTGTCACATATCCCATAATATTTTCATATGATACCTGATACCATACCTCCCCTAATTCATTGACATATTCATCAAAATATGGGAGCTTTGTATCGCGTTCTATTTTTACTATAATTTCCGAAGCTGTTGAGGGCTGTCTTCTAAGATTTATTGTTTCGAGCACATTAAGCTCTCCCAACTGTCCCGGCAATATATCATTATCCGCATTATTTTCAATCGCGTTGCCGCTATTTTCCGGCATTTCGATAGTCACTCTTTCCAATGCTTCCGATTTCACATAGCCTTCCGCGCCAAAATCGGTTTTTATCCTGTACCATGTGTTTCCATTATCATCTGTCTGTGTGTCCAACACTTCAAATCCGCTGCCCACAATAAGATTGGCTGTAATATCGCTATCCTCCGACATTGCGGTATGCACCTTTGCTGTGGCGTCCGCAAAAATACCGTCATCCTCCGCCGCGTATGCCCTTGCGCCAAGCATGCACATACAGCACAGCGCCGCGCGGAATATATGCTTAGCCAAATTAAACCTTCTCCTCATCTTTACCATATATCCATGTATCCCTCATTCTGTTTTTACGGCAGACCTTATCGCCCTTATAAATAAAAAGGGAAATATCCATTTGCATTTCAATTTCCCTTTTTCTCCGTCATTCAGGAATTATGCTAACACCAGCACCGTAAGTGTAACCGGCATTCCTTTGAATGCGCCAAACACCGCACCTGTCACAGGATCGACAACACCCTCGACATACTCAATCGTACCGTCCGCATTTACGCTCATAAGCATAACCAGCGCCCCGTTGTTACATGGGGAACGACGCCTGCGGAAGCTATATTGTTGCCGAGTGGGTCTGCCGCGACCGCCGCCGTCTTAACTGTGCCGCAGTCGTTTACTACCATTTCAGAGCCCTTGATTTCAGCAAGCGCTTCGATAGTCCTTGCAAAAAACTCTGTCGGCGCTGTCGTCATAAGAGCCTGCACTGTAGCCGCCGCCTGCTGCGGAGCCGCCGCTGCCGCGGCAGATGCCACTGATTCCTTCAAGGTATTCTGCACCTCGTTGATGACAGTCGTCAAGCTGACCGCTGACACTGTGCCGTCAGAGTTTGCCACCGCCACACTTACTGTGCTTGGCGCTACGCGTCCTCCCGGTGCCGCCTGCGCTATTGTTGTACCCTGTGCGGCAGCTGCAGTATTTGTGGTTGTGCTTGGCTGCGCTGTCGCAGTGTTTGTGGCTGAGCTTGTGGTGTCGGAAGCTTCTGATGATTCCGTTGTCGTGTCCTCATCATCAGAATTATCCGTTTCACCTGTGCCGGGATTTTCACCCGAGCCAGGACCGGGGCTCACATTCGTCGCCAACGCTGTAAATGACATTGACAACGAAAGTACGACCGCCAAACTCATTGCTATAAATTTCTTTTTCATTTCCACCTTTCCTCCTTCTTTTTCAGAAAAAACGCTGCTGCCCTTGTATGAGCATAGGAATTTTTCTCTTTTAATTTTTATATATAAATTGCTTTATATATCATTTGAATACCTTGCCGCACTTATAAGAATGCCTGTCAAGTGTGGTCATCCGTCTAAATTAACCTCTTTGTAAAAAACTTTCATCATAAGGCTTTTCAGAGCTTCCTCGTCAAGGTAATATTCATTATAATAATCGCCTTTATCATTTATATACTTTTCTTTGTCCTTACCCGAAAGCTGGTAAAATGAACCGTCCGAGAATGTGCAGTCAAGCGCGTGCGCCGCTATGTATACGGCTTCATCTATTGATATGTCTGTGTTCATATAAGGCTTTACCGCTTCGTATGTTTCTTTTACAAAAGCGGGATTAGTCTTTATTTCCTGCAGCACGCGCGTCGCCGCCGTTTTCATAAACGCTTTCTGCCGCGTGAGCCTCACTGTAGGACTTCCAAGTGTATGCATATCACGATAGCGCAGGTAGTTGACTACATTTTTTCCTGTCAAAGTCTGTGTGCTTCCCTGCACATAAGCGCGGTTATATGCGGTCATATCATCAGGCACTGTGACCTCTATGCCGCCGAGCCGGTCTATAACCTCCGATACCGCGTCGTAGCTTACGGCACATGTACCATGTATCGGCAGCCCTTCAAAAAGCTCTGACACGCTTTCTGTCATTTTTGCCAGTCCCAGCTCTCCTCCGCCCGCATAAGCATATTGAAGGCATATCTCATCGTAGATTGTATCTATACATTCACTTTTATTATTGAATACTTCCACATTCACCATGGAATTTCTCGGTATTCCTATTACGCTGAGCGTCTTATCCTCTTTGCACAGCGACAGCAGGAAAATCGCGTCCGCCTGCCCTGCCTTCCAGTCGGCCAGCCTTGTCTCACTCGAAAGCTCCCCTCGCCTGTCTATTCCAAGAAGCAGGAAATTAAGCGTGTCCTCGCGGTATTCATAAATTTTATCTTCGTATACGATCCAGTTATCCTGCCATGCCACGCTATTGCTGTAACTAAGGCTTTCCCTTATTTTTTCTACCTCCGCTTCATCTATCGCAAAACTTGGCTCCTGTGTGCCTGTCGAGGCTTTCAGGGACATTTCGCCTGATTTATAAACAACAATCCCTATAAGTCCGATTGTCAATATCACAATGAGCATGACTGCCAATACGCCTCTGACAAATCTTCCGAAGGTGTTTTTGCTTTTTGAGGGATTGGCTTTTTTTTCTTCTTTTGCGCTCTTTTTCATTTCAAGCCGCCCTCCCATGCTGCCGCGGTAAAGAATAGCTATTCTTTAAAGCCGGCGCTTTTGTCTGCCGCAATTATTGTCGTCATTGCCAACACAATTGTAATATATCACACATTTTATTTTCAGTAAATACAATTATTGAAATTACCGTTAAATTACAATTTTTTTACATTTTTATGCATATCTGTGCCTTATTTGTCGTTTTTCCGAACAGTGAATTAAAATTTTATGGTATATTTCGTTTTTTTATTTTGTTCGATTGACTTTTTTGTTATGCAGCTTTAGTTTTAAAATTAGTTGTTTGAACCGCTATATGCTGCTATATAAAATAATTAAAGGGAATTTTTATGGGAAAAATTTTGCATTTTTCTGATGGCATATTTTACATCTTTTGCGTCATGTGCTGTCTATGCGTGTTTTTGGCGGGATACGGCAGGGCAGAGGACGGTTGACATTCTGATATTTAGGTGGGTTACGGTAAATATATAGGAAAAATTGGAAATTAAAGCAGTGGATGAAAAAGAAGCTGTCACAATAAGGATTAAGGTTCCTTAGTGCGACAGCTTCCTTTTTATTTTTAATATTATCTTTTAATGCGATTGGTTTTCAGATATTATACGATACCTTGAGCCTCCATGGCGTTTACGACTTTCTCAAAGCCTGCGATGTTGGCGCCTGCGACATAGTCGCCTTCTACGCCGTATCTCTTTGCCGCGTCGTCGAGGTTGCGGAAGATGTTTACCATGATGTTCTTTAACTTAGCGTCAACTTCCTCGAAGGTCCAGCTGAGTCTTTCGCTGTTTTGTGACATTTCAAGGGCTGATGTGGCAACGCCGCCTGCGTTTGCCGCCTTGCCCGGCGCGAAGAGCACTTTGTTCTGCTGAAGGTATTTTGTAGCCTCTAATGTGGTAGGCATATTTGCGCCTTCTGCTACTGCGAAGCAGCCGTTGGCTACGAGTGTCTTAGCGTCCTCGATGTCGAGCTCGTTCTGTGTAGCGCAGGGAAGTGCGATATCGCATTTAACTGTCCATACGCCTTTGCCCTCGTGATACTCTGCGTTCGGTCTTGCTGCCTTGTACTCTGTGAGTCTTGCGCGCTTAACCTCTTTAACTTCCTTTAAGAGCGCTACATCTATGCCGTCGGGATCATATATCCAGCCTGTAGAGTCTGAGCAGGTTACGGGCTTAGCGCCGAGCTGCTGCGCCTTCTGGATAGCGTAGATTGCTACATTGCCTGCGCCTGAAACTACTACTGTCTTGCCCTTGATGTCCTTGCCGTTTGCCTTTAACATTTCATCCGTGAGGTACAGTAAGCCGTAGCCTGTTGCCTCTGTTCTTGCGAGTGAGCCGCCGTAGCTTAAGCCTTTGCCTGTGAGTACGCCTTCGTACAGTCCTGTGATTCTCTTGTACTGGCCGTACATATATCCGATTTCTCTTGCGCCTGTGCCGATGTCGCCTGCGGGTACGTCTGTGTCGGCGCCGATGTATTTGTAAAGCTCTGTCATGAAGCTCTGGCAGAATGCCATTACCTCTCTGTCTGACTTGCCCTTGGGATCAAAGTCTGAGCCGCCTTTGCCGCCGCCGATGGGAAGTCCTGTGAGGGAGTTTTTGAAAATCTGCTCAAAGCCGAGGAATTTGATGATTCCTGTGTTTACTGACGGGTGGAGTCTTAAGCCGCCTTTATAGGGTCCGATTGCGGAATTGAACTGGATTCTGTAGCCTGTGTTTACTTGTACTTGGCCTTTATCGTCTACCCAGGGTACTCTGAACTTGATTTGTCTTTCCGGCTCGGTGAGTCTTTCGAGGAGCGCTTCTTTTCTATACTTTTCCTCGTTTTTTTCGATTACGGGTCTTAATGAATTTAAGACTTCGTCAACTGCCTGGAGAAATTCAGGCTCGCTTGCGTTTTTCTTTTTTACAAGCTCTAATACTTCATCTACATATGACATTTTGGTATCCTCCTTAGTCCTTATAAACTTTATATATTTTGGCGCTGTGACGCGCTAAACCAACATATTTATTATAATGGAAAATTTTTTGATGTACAACAAAAATATGTTGTGGGGGGGAATTTTGTGCAATTTACTGAATTTGGTTGGTATAATTTACTACTCTTGTGCTTTATGTCGTACATTTTGTATTTGTATGGTGTATTTGCTATAGGTCGCCCGAGCAGAAAAATATACCCCATTCAGACTCGCTTGCGCTGGTGGAAAGCGTAGCGGACACTAAGCTCAACGGCGCTGTAAAAGGAGCTACGCTTTTACAGCTTGTTTCACTAAGTACCGACGCTTTCCAAGGTCTTCATGGGGTATATTTTTCTGCTCGGGCTAGGATGTTGGATTAAACTTGAAATGCTTAAAATTTTACTTAATTACTGATTTTAATGAAACTCCCCGCAGCAGAACCGCGGGGAATTTACCCTGAAAGATTAAAATTGATAATAAGTTTTATATATGTTTCGCTGATTGGCTTTTATTTTGGTAAAAATATTTGCTTTATATTATCTGCCTATTTGTCGCCTTTGTTGGGGAGTTCGTATTTTTTGAGGTATTCGTTGTATTTTAGGCGGAACTCGCTGCCTTCGCCTTTTTGGAGGGTGTCTACATATTCGTGGGCGTGGGTGTCGTCTTCGTAGAGCTGCATTACATTTATGGCGAGGTTGGAGCAGTGGTCGGCTATGCGCTCGTAATTGTTGGTGATGTCGGAGAGGACGAAGCCCATTTCGGCGCTGCATTTGCCTTTTTTGAGGCGTTTCATGTGGCGTTTTTTCATTTCCTTTTGGATTACATCGATTGCTTCCTCAAATGGCTCTATGTCTTTTGCCGCGTATTCGTCTTCGGTTTCAAATATGGTTACTGACGATTGGACTATGTCGAGCACTGCTTGGGAGAATATTTTGAGTTCTTCTGTCGCTTTGGGCGAGAAGCTTTGCTCTTTTTTGTTCATCTCGCGCGCGGAGTCGGATATGTTCATGGCGTGGTCTGATATGCGCTCCAGGTCGCCTATGCTGTGGAGGAGGAAGTTCAGCTTTTTTGAATCTTTTACACTTAGGTTCTTGCTTGAAAGCTTGACTAGGTAGCCTGAGATTTCGTCGTCATAATGGTCTACGAGGTTTTCGCGCTGCTCTACTTTATCCGCTACTGTGTCTTTATATTTGAATAAAAGTGAGATTGCGTCCTTTAGTGACTCATATGTGATTTTTGCCATCTCGATCACATGGGAATTTGCCTGTTCGAGCGCAAAGGACGGTGTGGCGAGGAAACGGTCGTCTATTCTGACGAAATTTGCTTTTTCCTGTTCGAGTTTCTTTTCCTCCTCGTCGGGTTTTATGAGGATAAGGGAAAGCTTTTCGAGCAGGCCTGAGAAGGGCAGGAGCACTATTGTTGCCGCTATGTTGAATGCGGAGTGTATTACTGCTATGCCGACTTTGTTGGCGGGCTCTGTCATAAACCTAAAATTGAGAAACGCGTTCAGCGTATAAAACACCACCATAAATACAGCTGTGCCGATTATGTTAAATAAAAGATGAACTGTCGCCGCGCGTTTTGCGTTTTTGCTTGCGCCGATTCCTGACATCATCGCGGTGATGCAGGTGCCTATATTTTGTCCCATTATAATAGGAATTGCCGCGGCAAATGTGACTGTGCCTGTGCTGCACAGCGCCTGCAGGATACCGATTGATGCCGCTGACGACTGGATTATGGCTGTGAGCAGCGCGCCTACGAGAAGCCCCAGTACAGGATTGGTGAACATTACGAACAGGCTTGTAAATTCGGGCATATTGCTGAGCGGAGACATTGCGTCCGACATTGCGTCCATGCCAAACATTAAAATCGCAAGACCTACGAAAATAGTGCCTAGGTCGCGTTTTTTGCCGTTTTTCATAAACATTATGAAGATAATGCCGATTACGGCGAGTATGGGGGTAAAGGACGACGGCTTAAGCATCTGTATGAAAAAGTTATCGCTCTCTATTCCCGAAAGGCTCAAAAGCCATGAAGTGATAGTCGTGCCGACATTTGCGCCCATTATCACCCCGATAGCTTGGGAAAGTTTTATGATGCCGGAGTTTACAAAGCCAACCACCATGACGGTAGTCGCCGACGACGACTGTACTGCCGCCGTAATGCCTGCGCCCAAAAGCACTGCCTTCCACTTGCTGCTCGTCAGTTCTTCGAGCACGCGCTCAAGCCGACCGCCTGAAACCTTCTCCAGCCCTTCGCTCAAGATGTGCATGCCATACAAAAACAGGGCTAGTCCGCCAATCATAGACAAAAAATCAAAAAAAGTCATAAAAATCCTCCAAATTTCCCATTACGCTCCCCATACACCAGCCTGCCCCACAGAAGCGTAAAGCATTCATAAAAAACGCCTGCCCTTGGCGTTTTTCTTAAACATTTGGGAAGTCTTAGGCGGTGTCTTTTGCCGCCTTAGAGTTCACTAATGTTTTTATCTTTTTCATTATACGATATTATTTCCGTTTTGTGTAGAAAATTTAACAAAGTTCGTCCATTTTTTTCTTATTAAGGCGCTTAAAGAGCCTGAAAAGCACTATGACGGCAGCTATCGCGAGCACCAGCTCCGCCGAAAACTGCGCGTATGCAAGACCGTAAAGCGGGAAAAAGTAATTTAATATATATAACGCGGGAATTTCCAACGCGACCTTTCTCATAAGCGCGAATATAAGCGCTTCCTTGCCCATGCCGACTGCCTGGAACACGCCGACGGCAAGAAAATCCATGCACAGGAAAGGAAGTCCCAGACAGAAGCTCCTCAAAAACCGCGTGCCGTATGCGATAATCGCTTCATTGTCCATAAAAAACCGCACTACGGCACCAGCGCCGATATAGTAAAACATCGCCGCCAGCGTGATAAAGCCGACGCTCACCGTCCCAGAAAACACTACCGCCGACTTCATGCGCTTGTGGTTTCCGCTTGCGTAATTGTAGCTTATAAGCGGCATTATTCCCTGTGAAATGCCCATGCTTATGTACATCGGAACCATGTTTATTTTCTGCGTTATGCCCATTGCAGCTACCGCGTCAGCGCCAAAGGCTGAAGTGAAATTGTTTAAAATCGTCATGCCTGTCACATTCAAAAAATTCTGAATCGAGGCGGGTATGCCTACTGCGCATATGCCGAGGACTATGTAGGAGTTTAGGCTGAATTTATCAGGCCGTATGCAGACATATGTGCTTTTGCGCTTTACATAGAGCAATACAAAGAAATACAGGCACGCTACACAGTTTGATATAAATGTGGCAAGTCCCGCGCCTGCGGCTCCCATGCCGAGAAACTGAGGAAGTATGAAAAGCGGGTCGAGCACGATATTCAGCAGACACCCGCTCATCGTGCCGATGCTTGCGTGGAGTGCCGCGCCCTCGGAACGCACAAGATACGCCAGAACGACATTTAAAATCGCAGGCACTGCTCCGCAGGTCACTGTCCACAGCATATACGCGCCTGTCGCCTCCATGGTGACGCTGTCCGCGCCAAGCAGCCTAAGAAGCGGCATTTTCCCTACGGTACAGGCAAGCGAGAAGATGATGCCGCAAAACAGGGCGCAGTAAAAGCCAAACGCCGAACTTTTGTAGACCGTCTCGTAGTCCTTTCGTCCAAGCGCGCGGCTCATCATGCTGGAGCTGCCTACGCCGAAAAGGTTATTTATCGCGTTAAACGCCAAAAGCACAGGTCCCGCAAGCGTTACCGCCGCATTCTGCACCGGGTCGTTTAACATTCCCACGAAATAAGTGTCCGCCAGATTGTATAGCACCATCACAAGCGAGCTTATGATAGTGGGTATGCAGAGCGTGGCTACCGCCTTTGGGATTGCCGTAGTCTCAAATATGGCGTTTTTCCCTTTATTTATAGTTTTTGTTTCTTCCATAACTAATGTCAGTCCTCGCTTTATGTATCTATTATTTGACTGCGAAACGTGTTCTAAACTCTCTGAATTAATCCAAATATTTAAAACGAACGCCACTATATAAAGCATTTTTCAGCTTTAACCGACAAAGAGAGGGTATGCCAGTCTTCCCTTTATCATAAAACGCACAGCCTATAAAGCTTGATTTTCCCTTTTTTTCCATGCGTCATACACAGCCTTATAATACGTCACAAGCGGTATGAAGCTCTGTCCGAAGTTCTTGGTGCTGCCGCTGCCCGCCACCACCGCGTCGCCGTAAATCGTCTTTTTGCCAAGACCGCCGCCTGATGTGTCGCTTACCGCGCGCTTAAATGTATATTCGCCGTATGCGAGGTACTTCTCATCGCCTGTAAGCTCATAGGCAATCGCAAGCGACTCCAAAAGCAGCGTATTGTTTCCGTTGCGGCTAAGGCTCGGAAGCTCCTTGTAATAGAACAGTCCCGTTCTTTCCATATAGCAGTTCTCAACCAAATCATCAATCGCGTGCAGCAGCATACGCTTTAAATCCTCGCTCGGAAACTCGCGGTAATAACGCATCACGCTGCCTACGGCTACGGAAATCATAAAGCCGGTGCGTATAACCGTATTGTCCGTGTAGGGCGCGAGCCACTCGCCGTACTGTTCCTCCCACGCCTTGAAATCACTGATAATCTTATCCGTTTTTGCGAGCCACTTTTCATCATGCGTTTCCACATACATAGCCGTAAGCGTCCTGAGCGCCCAGCCTGTTTCGCGCGCGTTTATCTCGCCGACCTGAGAATACATCGGCAGGTCCAAAAGGCGCAGGACATTCTCTCCAATGCCTTCCGCCGTTTCAAGCGCGTGCTCATCACCCATAAAATGATAGTAGTCGAGCAAACCCTCTACCCACTGGTGCGAGCATACCATCAAATCCTCGCGCCTTCTTATGTTTCCCTTGCAATGCCCATTGGTGTGCTCCCACTGGCCGCCCATGAAAATCGGGTTGCTGCTGTAGTGGCACACATCCACATCCATCCAGTGGCTTACGGCGGCAATATTGTAATCGAGGAAGCGCCGTATTCCGCTGCGCACATAGAGCAGGGCGCACGCATGGGGGAAATCATATTCATTGTTCACCCAGACAAGGTCTCCGCCGCCCCTGCCCTGCGTCGTGTAGTTCATGTCGGGACAGTCGCCGAAATTGAGCATGCCGTATGCGCGCGCATGACCGTCAGCCTTGGCGATAAGCGCCTGCTCCACCTCGGCGTCGCCCGCATTTGCGCTGTCCATAAACATATCAATATAAACCCCCGACTCGGCGTGAACCTCCGGCCGCACATACGGCCTGTCGGGCATCTGGTAAATAAGACTTCTGTTGTCAAGCTCGGCAAGCGGCTCATCAGCCGCATGAAAGTGGAGCAGGAAACGCTGCTCACGCGACATTCCGGACTCCATGACGACATTCCCCACGCCCTCGGGCACAAGCATTACGGCAATGCCCCTGCCGTCGGCGGCAACCGCCTTGGGGTAATTTTGCTGCGCTTGGAAAATCGTCGCGCACACGCCGCCCTCGCCGTCCGTACAGTCCGCAAAAAATGTGCCGTAAAACACCTCCGCAAAATGCTCATTCGCCTCATTCACCAAGTCCTGCGCGTCTACCGCCCTATACAGCCCCGCGCCGTTTGCGCCTATCTCAAAATTCGTCTTATAGTTTGAGCTTGCCACGCAGGTGCGTGTTTGTGACACAGGTGTCATTTTTTCAATGCTGTCAAGCTCTGATATTCCTTCGGTTTTATATGTCGTCTGCAAATCAGGATTTACCATTATGACATTACTGTCACTTTTCAGGTTCATGTTAAATACGAGTGACGACAACTGTAGCGGATTATCGTCCGTATTTATAATGCGGTATGAAACCTCAACCCAAGGCTTGCCAGCATAAGCCGTAAGCTTCAATTCAAAGTCCGCGTGCCTGCCGTTGCCGTTCATAGACTCGTTTGTGCCATTCGCCTTCAAAATCGTGCAGACCGCGCCTGTCTCTACTACGCGCCAGCCGCCTATCCTCATTTCGTATCTGCCGTTTTCAGCGTCGGTCAAGACAGGCCCGACAAAGCGTTCCTTCGGATACTGCCTGCCCCCGCTTGTGACACTTGAAAAGATATGGTGACTGTCGTTTTTTACTTCAAACGAAATCGCACCCGTATCTACGCTTATGCCGTCAGATGTCTGGTTTACCTTTATTTCCTCCGCGGTTGATTTTTTGTCCGACGACAGCTCGCATTTTAAGACGACGCCCTTGTTTGCGGGCAAATCCGCAAGAAACCTCAAAAACATAAAACGCACAGAGCCGTCCTTGTGCCGCGATGTCACTTTTTTCTGTATCGGCAATGGTCTGCCATCCTGCAATACCTCCACCCCGTCAAGCTCGAAAAGCTCACCCTGCTTTAGCGGTATGCCTATAAAACATGGCTCGGCTATACGCGGCCTGCGGTACAGCTTGTCAACATGTATGTCTATTGTTTTGCCCGTAGCTTCTAATTTACCCATTTTGATTCTCCTCTTTATTGATTTCAGTTTTGTAAAGTTTTTCGTTTCCTTAATCTATATCTGAACACAAAATAGTTTCTAATAATTTCTATTATATATCATCCTGCCATTTATTCAACAAAAAAGTGCCACATATTTGTGGCGCTATCTATATTCCGGCACTTCTGACGCATATTTTTTCGGAGATAAGTGCAAGTCATCTATGACGATGCTTCCCAGCTACCGTCCCTCACGATAATCTTTCTATAGGCAGGACATTGCACCCTGATTTTTAATTTCCGAAAAGCAAAAGCGCGAACGCTAACATGAGTAAAAATCATACAGCAGCACAGGTGCCGCAAACCACAAATACACCACATACCTGACCAGATATGTCGGTCCTAAAATAACCGTACACCATATAAGCATCAAGAACAGATACGGCACTGCCCTTCCGATATCCCCGCAATATACAAAAAAGCCTAAAACAAAAGCATATACCCAGAATAAAAACCCCGGCGAAAACAGCATGGACAATACCGGTATTTTCTGCTGAAAAAGCTCCAATGACATTCTGCGGTATATTTCTTCAAGAGGCTTGAAAAAGCTCTGCCTTGTTCCCGGCTGCTCTACCTCAAATCCGAAATATGAACTGTCTTCATATGTAAATGTAAATACGCTGTTGCCGCGGTAGACATCAATCACGGCGTCTGGATACCAAAAGCCGTAAGATGTCATAAACCATGCGTTCAAATACGAAAACGGATTTTTTAAACCCTGCGCAAGCCACAATTTCAGATATTTGGCAGGATTTTTGCTGTAATTTTCATTATTAAAGCGCACTTTCACGCCGTCTGAAACTTTTGGACTGTATCTCTGCAGCGCTTCATCAGGCAGGATTTCATACAGTGTTTCAAGCTCCTGCGGCGAGAAGCTGTCCTTGTCGCTGTTATATACCCTTGCCAGCTGCTGAATGGGTACTGTAAGCATCTCCTGATTTTCCGATTTATCCGCGTGCATAACCAAAGCCATGCCATTGTTTAAAACCTGCGCCAATACAATAAGGGCTATCGCCCAGACTAATTTTTTCTTTCTGAACACGATAATGGCGTACGCCAAAAAAGCATACAATCCATTGTAACGCAGCAGAAGCATCAAAATCACCGCTGCACTGAATAATGTGTTATCCCTGCTTTCAGCGCACTCATCCGATACACTTTTTCGCAACAATATTGTCATAACCAGCACGGCACAGGCAAACAGTCCGTCTTTTGCGGAGCACAGCGCAAACATGGCTACCACCGGAAAAAGTCCAAAATACAACGCTGTGGCAATGCGTTTCCCCGCTGTCATTCCTTCCGCCTTCAATCGACATATTACCCACGAGAAAATACATGAAAATACAAGCATTTGAAACAATATATAACACGCAATGCCGGTATTGTATGAACCGCTTATTTTATATACAAGCTGTATAACGCCCCCGAGCATTAGCACATGAAACAGCGGGTGATGCGTTGAAAATTCCCGCGTAATCACCTGAATAAGCTCATCCTGCGCGTCATAGACGAAGAACCCCGGATATACGGCAAGGAATAACGGAACATAGCACAAAAAAATCAACGCCGCATTTAATACAAATGTTTTTGCCGTGCTGCTTTCATTACAGCTTTTATCTTCTGCTGCTCCAGCTTACTTTTTTGCCTTACGGCACACAATCCTGTCCCAAATGTACCTGACGGCTATCGCGCTGATAACGCTTAAAACCGCAATCCTTATCCACAGACCTATGCCGGTAAATTGCACGCTGCCCCTGCTTTCAAGACTGCTGCCAAACATCATGCATATTGCAAATAATACTGAAAACACGCAGGGAACAAGCCACTTCTTTGTCCCACCCGAATATCCCGCTGCAAGCGCCTGATATAATCCTTTCCATATGCATAGCCATAAAATTACCGAAAAGATACTGTTTGTAAATTTTAGACTTTCATATGAAGCTTCCGCAGGATAGACTCCGCCCGCAAAATTTAATTCCGATACAATACACACTCCGCCAAACGCAAGCAGCGCGGATATTATTAATTTTATTCCACGCTTTTGCTGCGCGCTGCAATTTTCAAACATATGCCACCGTCCGTTTATACATAAAGCTGTAGTTTTTGCAAAATTTTTATACTATAACAATCATTATAGGCTTTAGCCATATTATATGTCAAATAGATAATTGGCTTTTATGGCGGCATACATCTTATTCTTTTTGAAAATTCTAAAATATGAATAATATCTATTATATCTATTCAACAAAAAAGTGCCACATATTCGCAGCACTTTTTAATTTCACAATATTCAGTTTTATGCCGCAAGCCCTTATGCCGCAAGCCCGCTTCTCTGCTGCCGCACCGCGCTTTGCTTTTGTATGTCTTTTCTGAATACCGCCTTGAATATCGTCCTCACAAGCGGCTGTATAAAGAAAAGCTGCGAAAAGAACGCAAACGGAAGATTTAGGCACACCAGCTTAAGCCAGTTTGCAAGCAGCGTAAATATATTGAAGCCCGCATAATACGGATAATACAGAAATGCCGCTATCAGGCTCATTGCGGGGCACATAAGCCCTACGGTGGCGCAGATTATCGCCGTTTCAAAAAGCATATGGTGGTCCTTTTGCGGATTAAATACCCTGCAAGCAAGCTTAAACGAGCAAGGGCTTCCCATCACATTTTCAAGAAGATACGCAAACGCAAACTCCAAAACAACTACGCACCAAATGGGCACATACCGCCCCAGCATATAGACGCCGCCCTGCGCATTGATTGCGCCAATCACGCTGTCAGCGCCGTTTACCTGCATAAGCGTCGCGCCGTTTACGACATACAGACTGTAAAACACATACGCATGTACGGTGATTAAAACCGTAACAAACGCAAAAAACATTCTCTGAAACTGATTTCTTGGCATAAATTTTTCCTCCTCATTACTTCGCACAAATATTTTTTATCAGCTTGATTATTTTAACACTAATTTTTTCCAAAATAAAAGAGAAAATCCGCAAAAAATAAAAGTTTGTGAGCTTTTTATAATGCATACGCGCGCTTTTTTTGTTTACTTTTGCCATTGCTTTTGCTTTTTTATGTAAAACACCGGAAGCCTGCGTAAGATTTATATAAAAATTTATATGGAAAAATTTTTATTTTTGTTATATATTAGTATCGTTGAAAATAATAAGCTTTGTGCGCTATTTGTATTTTGCGTTATTGCCAGCGCGGAAATGAGGTAAATTATGCTTAACAGACTGGTTGAGTTTGTAAAAAAAGAAGCCGTCCTGTCGGCGGCGTTTGTGCTTGCCGTCGTATCGGCGTTTATCGTACCGCCCGACAGCGGATATATTGAATACATAGACTGGAATACGCTTCTGCTGCTGTACAGCCTTATGGCAGTGATGGCAGGCTTCCAACAGCTTGGCGTGTTCTCGCTTATAGGCGAAAGCCTGCTGTCCAAAATCTCGAATACTCGGCAAATGCTGCTGATACTCGTGTTTCTGCCGTTCGTTTTCAGCATGCTGATTACAAACGATGTCGCGCTCATTACCTTTGTACCGTTCGGACTTATCGTGCTGCAAATGGCAAACCGCGAACAGCTCGTCATCCCGCTTGTCGTCATGCAGACCATCGCGGCAAATCTCGGCAGCATGCTTACCCCAATGGGCAACCCGCAAAACCTGTATCTTTACGCGCAATCAGGCATGTCGCCCGCCGATTTCGTGGCGCTCATGCTCCCATACAGCATTACAGCGGCAGTCTGCCTTTTAATCGCAATATTTTTCATAAAAAAAGACAAAATCCCCCGCCTATCAACAGCCGCCGAAAAAACACTTGACATCAAAATGTTTTCGTGCTATGTCATCGGCTTCCTAATCTGCCTTTTGTGCGTGGCAAAGGTATTCGGAGCAATTGTGGCGGCAATAACCGTATCACTTTTCCTGCTCGTCAAAAACCGCCCGCTTTTCAAAAAAATCGACTACTCCCTGCTCGGCACATTTATATGCTTCTTCATATTCATCGGAAACATGGGACGCATCGACGAATTTTGCACATTCCTCGAAAGCATTTTAATCGGCCACGAATCCACAGTCGCCATCGCACTCAGCCAGATAATAAGCAATGTCCCCGCCGCCTTGCTGCTCTCAGGCTTCAGCCACAATTGGAACGCCCTCATAATCGGCACCAACCTTGGCGGACTAGGCACACTAATCGCCTCCATGGCAAGCCTCATTTCATACAAACAAGTAGCACACAAATATCCAAAGCTGCGTTCAAAATACCTTTTATACTTCACCGCAGGAAATATAGCCATGCTCGTAATCCTCATCCCCACCATGCTCCTCCTGCACTAACACCCCTTTCCACCCGCTACCAATGAAACTCTCCGCAGCAGAGCTGTGGGGAATTTACCCCATATGCACTAACTTTAGGGAAAACATAAAAGCTGCTGTCGGACGTTTTTTCGCTTTTCAATAAATGACAT
>CANQSB010000035.1 GCA_947626435.1 uncultured Lachnospiraceae bacterium
AATTATACAATATTTGAAAGGATGAGAGTGAACATTATGGTTGGCGCTGACGCAATGGTTAAATGTCTTGAAAATGAAGGGGTTACTACAGTTTACGGCTATCCCGGCGTGGCAATCTGCCCATTTTACAACAGCATAATATCATCAGGCATCAAGACGATTTTGGTTAGGACAGAGCAGAATGCCGCCCACGCGGCAAGCGGAGAGGCGCGAGTCACAGGAAAGGTGGGCGTATGCGCCGTAACGAGCGGACCGGGTGCCACAAACCTTATCACAGGCATAGCAACGGCCTTTGCCGACAGTATTCCGATGGTCTGCATATCGGGTCAGGTAAAGAGCGAGCTTCTGGGCAGCGATGTATTTCAGGAAGCGGACATCACAGGCGCGGTAGAGTCGTTCGTCAAATACAGTTATCTGGTAAAAGATGTTGAGGACATTCCGCGCATATTTAAGGAAGCGTTTTACATTGCTAACTCAGGCAGAAAAGGTCCCGTACTTATAGATGTGCCGCAGGATATCCAGGAGGCGACGATAAAAAGCTTTAAATATCCCGAGGAAGTAAATATCCGCACATACAAGCCCACAATCAAGGGGCATGCCGTACAGATTAAAAAGGTAATCAAAGAGCTTGAAAAGGCAAAACGCCCCATCATATGCGCAGGTGGCGGCGTACATCTGAGCAATGCCGTACCGGAGCTTAGGGACTTTGCACACAAATACAGAATACCCGTAGTCAACACTATGATGGGCATAGGCGTCATGCGCACGGACGATCCGATGTATTTCGGCATGGTAGGCAACAACGGCAAGGCATACGCAAACCGCGCCATGAACGAGGCTGACCTTATCATAATGGTGGGCGCAAGAGTGGCGGACCGCGCGATAAGCCAGCCCGACCTCATCATCACCAACAAAATACTTGTACACATAGATGTAGACCCCGCCGAGATAGGCAAAAATGTGGGACCGACGATACCGCTCGTAGGCGATGCCAAGCACATTTTCAACGACTTCTCAAATCAGGAGTTTGAATGTGAGCATGAGGAATGGATAAAGACGCTCGAGACTTACCGCGAGGAAATGGTAAAGGTAAGAAAGCCCAATCCAAACTATGTAGACCCCGCGGCATTTATTACAATGCTTTCAGAGGAAATGAAGGACGACGCCGTATATGTAGCTGATGTAGGGCAGAATCAAATCTGGTCATGCAACTATCACATCGTTAAAAACGGACGTTTCCTTACATCAGGCGGCATGGGCACAATGGGGTACTCTATCCCTGCCGCAATGGGCGTAAAGCGCGGCGATATGAGCAGGCAGGTAGTGGCAGTGTGCGGCGATGGCTCATTCCAGATGTCAATGATGGAGCTTGCCACCATAATGCAGCACCACATTCCGGTAAAGATAATCGTAATAAAGAACAATTACCTCGGAATGGTGCGCCAGTTCCAGCATTTTAATTATAAGGACAACTATTCCGTAGTGGACATAAAAGATGGCACTCCAAACCTTGAAAAGCTTGCCGCCGCCTACGGCATTCCTTACATAAGGGTTGAAAACATGTCGCATGCGCAGGAAAAAATCAAAGAGTTCCTCAAGGAAGACAACACAATGCTCATGGAGTGCATTGTCGATCCTATGGACTTAGTATAAGAGGAGGTTTGCGCTTGTTATGAAAAGAATATATTCAGTATTGGTAGAGAACAGGGCAGGCGTGCTCTGCAAGGTATCGGGGCTTTTTTCAAGGCGCTGCTTTAATATCGACAGCCTTGCGGTAGGTGAGACGGAAGACCCGGCGGTTTCCTGCATGACTATCGTAAGCTCAGGCAATCAGCGCACAATCGAGCAGATAGAAAAGCAGCTCAACAAAAAAATCGACGTAATCAAAGTAAAGACCTTTGAGGAAAAGGACAGCATAAGCCGCGAGCTGATGCTTATAAAGGTAAAGTACAATCGCGGCACGCGCCGCGACATTATGGAAATATGCGAGATTATGAAAGCTGATATAGTGGACATGTCAAACACCATGATGATAATCCAGATTTGCGACATGCCCGAGCGCATAAAGGTAATGCTTGATATGCTGAAATCAATCAGCATAGTGGAGGTCGCAAGGACTGGCACTCTTGCTTTGCCAAAATGTGTTGACAATTAACATAAGAGTTGCTAAAATAATATGCGGTAAAAATATTAAATGCAGATTTTGGCGTACAGCTACAGAGAACCATATAAGGATGGGTGAAAATATGCAGAATAGGGTTTTTCAGCTTTTGGTTGACAATAATGCAGGCGTTTTGAGCCGTATCACGGGGCTTTTTTCAAGGCGCGGCTACAATATTGAAAGCATCACAGCAGGCGTGACGGCGGATCCGAAATACACGCGCATCACGATAGTCACGTCGGGCGAGGAGGATATACTTGACCAGATAGAAAAGCAGGTTGCCAAGCTTGTCGATGTTAGAGATGTCCGCGAGCTAAAGCCCGAAAAGAGTGTATACAGGGAGCTATGTCTTGTGAAGGTACGCTCCACGCCTGAAAAGCGTCAGGGCGTTATAGCAGTGGCAGATATATTCAGGGCTAAGATTATTGATGTAAATGTAGACAGTCTTATTGTAGAGATTACAGGCAATCAGACAAAGATTGAGGCGTTTATCGGACTTTTGCAGGATTATGAAATTCTTGAAGTTGCAAGGACTGGCATAGTAGGATTGGGACGCGGTACGGAGGATGTTGTTTTTCTTGACTAATTGGTAAATGTATTTTAAACAGTCCGAATTTGTGAGAAATATACAAAAACGCGACTAGGTGCTTCGCAAGACGTCGCTTATTTTGTATATTTCACCCAAATTCTATGTTATTGAAAAAAATTTGTGCTTTTTATATTATTTTATATTAAAGGGAGGAAAATTCCTCCTTAATCAAATCTATGATAATTTTTTATAATTAAAAGGAGGAATAGAAATGTCAGAAGCAAAAATTTACTATCAGGAGGATTGCAACCTTTCTTTATTAGAGGGCAAGACAATCGCAATTATCGGCTACGGTAGCCAAGGACACGCTCATGCGTTAAACGCAAAGGAGTCAGGCTGCAATGTCATCATCGGCCTGTATGAGGGCAGCAAGTCTTGGGACAAGGCTGTTAAGCAGGGCTTTGAGGTTTACACAGCGGCAGAAGCAGCTAAGAAAGCCGATATTATTATGATTCTTATCAACGACGAGCTTCAGGCTGATATGTACAAGAAGGATATCGAGCCGAACCTTGAAGCAGGCAACATGCTCATGTTTGCTCATGGTTTTAACATTCACTTCGGTTGCATTAAGCCCCCCGCAGACGTTGATGTTACTATGATTGCACCAAAAGGACCCGGACACACAGTTCGTTCAGAGTATCAGGCAGGCAAGGGTGTACCATGTCTCGTAGCCGTTGAGCAGAACGCTACAGGCAAGGCACTTGAGCTGGCGCTTGCATATGCGCTTGCTATCGGCGGCGCAAGGGCTGGCGTGCTTGAAACCACATTCAGAACAGAAACAGAGACAGATCTCTTTGGCGAGCAGGCTGTTCTTTGCGGCGGCGTATGCGCGCTTATGCAGGCAGGCTTTGAAACGCTTGTTGAGGCAGGTTACGATCCCAGAAACGCATATTTTGAGTGCATTCATGAGATGAAGCTTATCGTAGATTTGATTTATCAGTCAGGCTTTGCAGGCATGAGATATTCTATCTCAAATACGGCAGAATACGGTGATTATGTCACAGGTCCTAAGATTATCACAGAAGATACAAAGAAGGCAATGAAGAAGATTCTTTCTGATATTCAGGACGGCTCATTTGCCAAGGAGTTCCTGCTTGACATGTCTCCCGCAGGACGCCAGGTTCACTTCAAGGCCATGAGAAAGCTTGCCGCAGAGCATCCTTCTGAGAAGGTCGGCGAAGAAATCCGCAAACTCTACAGCTGGAACAATGAGGAAGATAAGTTTATCAACAACTAATCATTGTTTGAACAGCTTTATCCGCACATCATATCATTTATTTGCGAAATATTATGTGGGCAACGCAATGAGTTAGATAATTAGAAAGAGAAAAATAAAGCAATGTGAACATATGTTTTATTTTTCTCTTTTCTTTTTTGCCAATGTGTGATATAATACGATATAAAGAAATGCAGAAAGCAGGGATTTTAATGTACGCTTATATTAAAGGTGAGCTCGTAGACATTTCCGAGGACAATATCGTGCTTGAGTGCGGCAATATCGGTTACAATATCAGAGTGCCTCTGAGCGTAATACAGCGTCTGCCATCCATAGGCTCTACAGTCAAGATTTATACATATACGAGCGTGAGAGAAGACGCTTTCAATCTGTTTGGATTCTTGTCAAAGGACGATTTGGAAATTTATAAAAAGCTTATACTGGTAAACGGCGTAGGTCCCAAAGGAGCGCTCAGCATATTGTCAACCATGAGCGCGGACGACCTGCGGTATGCGATAGTCTCAGGTGACACCAAGGCTATCTCAAAATCCCCCGGCATAGGCAGTAAATCAGCAGAGCGCATTATATTGGAGCTGCGTGACAAGGTAGCCCTGCGCATAACCGTCCCCGATGATAGCAGCGCCACCGTCGTCAGCAGCAATCCTATTGACACAGACGCCAAAAACGAAGCAGTCGAGGCTATGGTGGCGCTTGGCTATACGCCGGTCGAGGCGCTAAAGGCTATAAATTCAGCTCCAATTACTGATGATATGGATTCGGGAAGCATTCTAAAGCTTGCGTTAAAGGCTTTATAGGAAAGTAGGTTTTGTATGGCTGGCAGAGTTATTGAGACAAAGCTGCAGGAAGAAGACATCAAGCTTGAAGGAAGTCTTCGTCCGCAGAAGCTGAAAGAATATATAGGACAGCAAAAAATAAAGGACATATTAGGCATTTACATAAAAGCGGCAAAGCAGCGCAACGATTCATTAGACCATGTGCTTTTTTACGGTCCCCCCGGACTTGGCAAGACTACGCTCGCAGGTATTATCGCAAACGAAATGGGCGTCAATATCAAAGTGACAAGCGGTCCTGCCATAGAAAAACCCGGTGAAATGGCGGCTATTTTAAATGGCTTGTCCGAGGGCGATATTTTATTTATTGACGAAATCCATCGCCTCAACAGACAGGTCGAGGAGGTATTATACCCCGCGATGGAGGATTTTGCTATTGACATCATGATTGGCAAGGGAGCAACAGCGCGTTCAGTGCGGCTTGACCTTCCTCGCTTTACTTTGATAGGCGCTACTACGAGAGCCGGACTTCTTACCGCGCCGCTCAGAGACCGATTCGGGGTAATTCAGCACTTAGAGTTTTATTCTGTCGAGGAGCTTGTGCTTATTATACAACATTCGGCGAGAATATTAAATGTAGAGATAGATGAAAGCGGAGCTATGGAGCTTGCACGCAGGAGTCGAGGTACGCCGAGGCTTGCAAACCGTATGTTAAAACGCGTAAGGGACTTCGCACAGGTACGCTATGACGGGCGCATCACCTTAGAGGCTGCAAATACGGCGCTTGATATGCTTGATGTGGACAAGCTGGGGCTTGACCAGACAGACCGCGCGCTGCTTATGGTAATGATAGAAAAATTTGGCGGCGGTCCTGTAGGTTTAGATACGCTTTCGGCAGCTATAGGCGAAGACAGCGGCACAGTGGAGGATGTCTACGAGCCTTACCTTATTAAAAACGGTTTAATCATACGCACTCCGCGGGGACGAACAGTGACCGCGCTTGCTTATCGCCATTTAGGGCTTGAAATTCCAGATTGATTTGGTATAATTGAATGAGCAGACAGCAAATTTACAAGCTGTATATGACTTTATCAAAGCACATTAAGGAAATGGAGAAAATTATGTCAGCAAAAACAGATACAGAGGTTGCAATCGACGGCAAGGTTATTACTGTCAGCGGCAACGAGAGCGCAGAATACCTTCAAAGGGTTGCGGCGTACATAAATAACAAAGTCAACGAATACAAAAAAATAGAAGACTTTAAACGGCAATCAGCAGAAAGGCAGAACCTTCTTATACAATTAAACATGGCTGATGATTATTTTAAAGCCAAAAATCAAATAGAGCTTTTGGAACAGGATATAAAAGCCAAAGAAAATGAAATTTATGACTTAAAGCATCAGCTTATCGCGGCGCAGATGAAGCTTGAACAGACGAGTAAGTCTCTAAAAGAGCTTCAGGACGAGCTAAATGAAAATTCAAAACAGATTGTACGGCTTGAAACAGAGCTTAAAGAAAATAAGAAGTGATATACGCAGACTGTCAATCGCTTGACAGTCTGTTTTTGCATAGACCTCTTTGAATATTGAATGGAGACAGGTTATGACTGACGGCAGAATTGAGTTGCTTGCACCCGCCGGTGATTTTTCATGCTTTATGGCAGCTATAAATTCGGGAGCGGATGCAGTATATCTTGGCGGCTCGAAATTTGGGGCAAGGGCATACGCGGGCAACTTCACCGATGCCGAACTGCTAGAGGCATTAAATATTGCCCATCTTTTTGGTAAAAAAATATATCTCACCGTCAATACACTGGTAAAATCAACCGAGCTTGACGAGCTTGTTCCCTATATAGAGCCTTTGTATCAAACCGGACTTGATGGCGTCATTGTTCAGGATATAGGCGTATTAAGCCTTTTGCACAGGCATTTCCCTGATTTAAAGCTGCACGCAAGCACACAGATGACTGTTACGGGCGCATATGGGGCAGCGTTTTTAAAGAATATGGGCGTATGCCGTATAGTGCCGGCACGCGAGCTTTCGCTTGACGAGATAAAAGAGCTAAAGGAACAAACGGGGCTTGAAATAGAGTGCTTCATACATGGCGCGATGTGTTATTCATATTCAGGGCAATGCCTGTTAAGCTCCTTAATCGGTGGCAGAAGCGGGAACAGGGGACGCTGTGCGGGTCCATGCAGGCTTCCGTATACGGACGAAAACGGCAAAACATCATACCCGCTTAGCCTAAAGGATATGTACACTTTGCCGTTAATACCACAATTGATTGAAGCGGGCATAGACTCATTTAAAATAGAAGGCAGAATGAAAAGCCCTGAATATGTGGCGGGAGTTACTTCTATATATAGAAAGTATATAGACAAATACTTGGCTGAACCATATAAAAAATACAGCGTCGACAAAACGGACGAAGAGCTTATCAGGGGGCTTTATATAAGAAAGGACATATGCAGCGGATATTATAAGCAGCACAATTCAAAGGCTATGCTGACAATGAGTGAGGCTGGTTATCTTGGCAGCTCTGATGAAGTTTTGAACAGCATAAGGCGTAAATATTTAGATAAAAAGCCGCTTCTTGATGTAAAGGGGCATACCGTAGTCTATGTTGGAAAGCCTGTGGGTTTTACATTATCATATAAGGATATTTCCGTTTCAGTCGAAGGCGGGCCTGCAAGCCTCGCCCAAAACAGGCCGCTTTTGAAAAAAGAAATCGCAGAGCGTTTTAGCAAGCTTGGCGATACTTATTTCAATATGGAGGACATAACCGTTGACGCTGACGAAAATGTATTTGTCCCCGTCAAGGCTATGAATGAGCTTCGCCGCCTCGCCTGCGATAAGCTTGCAGCGGCAATAATATCAAAAAATTCACCAAAATCAGACACGCCCGATAACACATTTGATTTTGATAAAAAATCCTGTAACTTTCAAGCTAATAATGGCACAGCATTATTAGCAGTGTCAGTATCAACAGCGCAGCAGCTTAAAGCTGTATCGGATTTTCGCGGTATCAGCAGGCTTTATGTGAATGCAGATATTTTATGCGCAGATAAAAAACTTTGTGAATACATGACACATTTAAAAAAGACGGGCAATATGCGGCTGTACCTTTCGCTGCCTTATATTTTGCGCAAGCGTTCATATAAGTTTTTACCGGAATATCAGCGACTCCTTGAAGCCGGTAGCTTTGACGGCGTGCTTGTAAGAAATTTAGAGGAATTACAGTGGCTTATTAGCATTGACTATAGTGGTCAGACAATTTTAGACCATACCGTATATGTGTGGAATACAGAGGCTGACAGCGTGTTGAAAGCTTACGCGGACTATATCACAGTACCGTTAGAGCTCAACCGCCGAGAGTTGTCTGCGCTGGGCGAGCAGTCTCGGCATGAAATGCTCATATACGGCTATATGCCGCTTATGTATTCTGCAAATTGTATCAGAAAAACTGTTGACAGATGTACGGGAAACGAAAAATTATCAGACAGCCCTGAAGCATACCGCCTGACCGACAGATACGGCAATGTTTTTCAGGTAGTACAGCAGTGCAGGCATTGTTATAATATCTTATACAACACAGTGCCTTTGTCGCTTTACGGACAATTGGAAAACATCAAATCCATGGGTTTTGGCGCATTGCGGCTTGATTTTACTGTCGAAAATGCCTATGAAGCAAAAAAAATCCTTGAATGTTACATAAACGGCAAGGAGCTTCCGATAAAGGATTTTACAAACGGACACTTTAAGCGCGGCGTAGAATAATATTGTTTAAAGCAGGAAATGAGGACATAAATGTTAAAAGCGGTAATTGAATTATCCAAATATATACTGGTGTTTGATATTTTTCTATACACAATATTAAGCTTTTTAGTCTTGCGGCGTGATGACAGCAGGCGTCATTCTGCTGTATTTGTCATTCAGGATATAATTATTTTTGCCAATCATATGATAGGCAGCTTAGTCCTGCTGTCGTCAAGGAAGGATATGACCTTTCTGTTTCTGCCGTTTTTTCAGATAATCGTGGTTTTTGCGTTTATCGTGCTGACGCGTGTCGTATATCCGCGTTCAAACAGGCTCATATTGAATCATACGGCAATGCTTTTGTCCATAAGCTTTGTCATTTTGACGCGCCTTTCCATTACGCGGTCGATACACCAATTCGTGATAATCGCAGTATCTATGATAGCGGCGCTTATTATTCCGTATTTTATGAAGCATATTGAGTTTATTAAAAAATGCGAGTGGATATATATAATATCAGGCATTGCCATTTTAGGCGCAGTGCTTGTAAGCGGCAGTATAAGCAATGGCTCAAAGCTTGCGTTTTCAATAATGGGCGTGTCTTTTCAGCCGTCCGAGTTTGTAAAGATAATCTATGTGCTTTTTATAGCGGCAATGCTTTCAAAGGCGAAAGATTTTAAACATATCGCGTTGTCGGCGGTCTTGGCGGCTGCGCATGTGCTTATACTTGTGTTTTCAAAGGATTTGGGAAGCGCGCTCATATACTTTTCAGTGTATGTCGTATTGCTTTTTGTCGCTACGCGACAGTTTCGGTACATGCTGCTGGGGCTTGTCGGCGGCTGTGCTGCGTCGATTACGGCGTATTTTATGTTCGCACATGTTCGGGTGCGTGTCCAGGCGTGGCTTGACCCATGGACGGATATCGACGCCAAGGGCTATCAGATTGCCCAGTCTCTTTTTGGCATTGGTACGGGCGGATGGTTTGGCATGGGGATTGACGCAGGTATGCCGAGCTCCATACCGTATGTGGAGCAGGATTTTATCTTTTCGGCTATATGTGAGGAATACGGCGTTATTTTCGGCATATGCCTTATCGCCATATGCGTAAATCTTTTCCTTGAAATTGTCCATATAGCAAAGACCAGCCTTGAGCCGTTTGTCAAATATTCCGTATACGGTCTTGGAATAGTATACATAGTGCAGCTTTTCCTGACTATCGGCGGCAACAGCAAGTTTGTCCCACTTACCGGCGTGACGCTTCCGCTTATAAGCTATGGAGGAAGTTCCGTACTGGCGACATTGATTATGTTCGCGGTGATACAGGGATTCTATATAAATAAAGATTATGTTGCCGAGTTTTATGATGAATATGATGGTTATGATAATTATGACGGCTATGATGGTTATGACAGCTACTCTGACGAATACGGACAGCAATATAATGACACTCAATATGATGGTAATGATTACAGCGACAGCCCACAATATCAATACAATTATAGCGAAAACTCTCAAGATTATGAAGAGGCTTTTTATAATGACGACAGCTATGCTTCCAATATCCCCTATTATACGCCCGAACCGCAGATGAATATGGTTGCATGCCTGTTCAGTCTTTTATTTGTGGCAATAAGCGTATATCTGACGCATTTTGTCCATTATGACAGCCCTCAGGTAATAAACAATTCCTACAACGCAAAGCGCCAGGATATTCTTGCCTCACAGACAATTCGCGGTGATATTATGTCTGCTGACGGCGAAGTGCTTGCGACTACGCTTGACGGTTCGGATGAGAGATATTATCCGTATGAAAATATTTTTGCCCATGCCATAGGCTATGCGGACAAGGGCAGAATGGGCGTGGAGCAGAGTGCGAACATTTATCTGGTGTCCTCAAACATTTCGCTCAATGACAAATTACAGGACGCACTTTCCGATGAAAAATATATGGGAAATACTGTCACGACCACGCTTGACGCCACTTTGCAGAAAGCCGCTTACAGCGCGCTCGGAGCATATGACGGCGCAATCATTGTGACAGAACCGTCCACCGGGAAAATACTTGCCATGGTTTCAAAGCCTGACTTCAATCCAAATGAGATAGATGAAATATGGGACAGTATAATCAATGACACTGAAAGCTCAGTGCTTGTAAACAGAGTGACGCAGGGAGTGTATCCGCCGGGCTCTACATTTAAGATACTGACAGCGCTTGAATATATCCGCGAAAATCCCGCGACATATATGTCATACCGCTTTAACTGTACAGGGCAGTTTACAAGCGGCGACAATACCATCAAATGCTATCATGGGGCTACCCATGGCAATGTTGACTTCACTGTGTCATTCGCCAAATCCTGCAATTCATCCTTTGCCAATATCGGGTTAAGCCTTGACAGGACAGGCTTTTTACGGACGCTTGAACAGCTTTACTTTAACACAGACCTTCCCGTAGATATGCCCGCAAACAAAAGCGCAGTGGCAGATGATATTGAAGAGAGTGACAGCAGCATGATACAGACAGTAATAGGACAGGGCAAAACACAGATAACGCCACTTCACCTGGCTATGATTACATCAGCGATAGCAAACGACGGCACTATGATGAAGCCGTACATGATAGACCGCGTAGAAAACGCCAACGGAGAGCTTATAAAGCAGTTCGAGCCGATGGAGCTTGGCACACCCGTCACGCCTGACGAGGCCGCGGCGCTTGACAGCCTTATGAAAGCAGTAGTTGAGGAAGGCACCGGCACCCGCTTGAAAGGGCTTGAATACGGTGCGGCAGGCAAGACCGGCTCCGCCGAATACAATACCAACTCGGACTCTCACGCATGGTTTACCGGGTACACATATGATACCGATTATCCTGTGCAGATTACAGTCATTATGGAGGGCGCAGGCTCAGGCGGAGAATATGCCGTACCTGTCGCAAGACGCGTGCTTGACGAGTATTATTCCGATAAATAAAGGCAGTTTTCATAGAATGGCGGCTTACTGAATTTTTATTATATTTTTTATAAAAAAATGCAATTATTCTTTGTAATTTTTGTAAAAAAGGTGTATATTATTATTAGGGTGTGCATTTGGCATAGTAACATTTGCACTGTAACAAAAATTTAGGAGGTAGTTTGTATATGCTTAACCGCTTATTTGGTAATTACTTGGTGGATAAGAATATCCTGACAGCCCAACAGTTGGACGATTTGCTTCCGGTCGCCAAGGACTTTAATGCTGAGGTTGAAACCATAGCGGTCATTACCAAGGTGATTATGCCGTCTGAGGCTCAGGAACTGTTGGACAGCATTGACAAAAGCACGACAAGGTTTGGGGATGCAGCTATTGAGGCAGGCTGCATTGACGACGAGAAACTTGAGCAGATACTGACGTATCAGTCAAATTCATTTATGAAGTTCATTCAGCTTGTCCTGGATAATGGTTATCTTACATTAGAAAAGATAAATCCAATGCTGGACAGCTTTCAGGAAGACAGCGAGTTCACTGATGAACAGATGAGCGCGCTGGTGCATGATGATTTGGCACAGTGCGTCAATATTTTTGTGCCGCTCAAGTCACCGCAGCTAAAAGAGCTTGCCCTCACAATGGTACAGACGCTAAGAAGACTTATTGATTCTGACGTTTACCTTGAAAAAGCATACACTGCGCGTTCGCTGCAGTTGGACAAGTATGCCTGCCAGTCAATAATAGGCGATATGCACATCAAGGTTTACATGAGCGCGCCGGGGGACGGTCTGCTTGCCATAGCTAACCATTTTACAGGCGATACATATTCGACGGTGACAGATGACGCGCTTGACAATGTAGGGGAGTTTATAAACTGTATAAACGGCTTATTTGCGACTAATTTAAGCTATGATGATGTGTCCATAGACATGAATTCGCCTGAGTTTTCTCAGGATGGACCTTATCTTAGCAATGAAAAGCTTTTTGTTATTCCGATTCACGCTCATGGCTATAGCTTTAGGGCTGTTTTTGAGGTATACGAATAAGCGGCAATTACATCAATTCAAACGGCTAATTAATATGGAGGGTAAAATATGAGCACAGTTATGATAGTTGATGATTCAAAGACTTCGAGGTCAATGCTGAGGAATATACTTACGGAGCATGGATACGAGGTAGTGGCAGAGGCGGAAAACGGTCAGGAGGGGTACGAAAAGTATTGCGAATTTAATCCTGATTTTGTCACGCTTGACATTACAATGCCCGTCATGGACGGTATCGAAACGCTTGTCAAAATCAAAGAATACGATGCAAATGCAAAGGTTATAATGGTAACGGCGGCGGGGCAAAAGGGCAAAATGCTTGACGCCATTAAGCTTGGCGCGTCAGAATTTGTTACAAAGCCTTTTGAAACAAATCAAATAATCAGTATAATGGAGAGCATAAAATAAGCAGATACGCACCAATATAGGAGGAAACGCCATGATTGAAGCTACAAGCTGCGGAGGCGTGGTTATCTTTAGGGGGAAAATCTTGCTCTTATACAAAAATTTTAAAAACAGATATGAGGGGTGGGTTCTCCCAAAGGGAACTGTTGAAAGTGGCGAAAAGCACGTTGAAACAGCACTTCGTGAGGTTTTCGAAGAGTCTGGCGTTAAGGCAACTGTAATGAAATACATTGGCAAGAGTGAATATTCTTTTAATGTGCCGCAGGATGTGGTAGAGAAAGAGGTGCACTGGTACCTGATGATGGCAGATAGCTATTACAGCAAGCCTCAGCGTGAAGAATTTTTTGTGGATTCGGGTTATTATAAGTATCACGAGGCGTATCACTTGCTAAAATTTGCCAACGAAAAACAAATTCTTGAGCAAGCCTATCAAGAGTATGTCAACCTTAAAAAGAATAAGCAGTGGATAAAACCAAGATAAAAAAGCGCCGCCAAAGCAGCGGCGCTTTTTTAAGCGTTTGGGGGCAAAAATAGCGTTTGTAAATATTATTCCGATATGATAGAATAGGTTTTGTTATATAATGTATTTTAGGGGCTGGTTATTTTATGCGTTTTTATAAAGAGTTGTATATGAGTCCGTCAATAAGGGACAAACGCCGTCAGATAATCTGGAAGCTCAGGACAGGCAGGCCTCAGCCGACAATATATGTGATAACTCTTGCAAAAAATAGTGATTTGTTTGAGATATATCACAGCGCTATGCTTAAGCAGCGCTATTTCCGCCGCAAGGAAAACTCACCATACATAGTAGGAGTGGCAGGCGGTTATCATAGCGCGGTAGAGTTGGTAATCGATATGCTTACTGACGTATGGAAAGCGACTGACGGCTATGACATAAAAGCCTTTTTTGAAGGGAATGGGGGAATATCGTGTTAATATTGACTATACTGAAAATAATCGGCATTGCGCTGCTGGTTATTTTAGGTATAATTTTTTTATTAATCTGCATTGCGGTATTTGTACCGGTGCGGTATAAGGCGGATGGGACATACATTGAAAATACTGCAAATATTTCAATGCGCGCCACATGGCTTATGCACTTTATATCGGCAAAATTCGGATATGACGGCAAAGGGCAGCCACATATTACGGTCAAGCTGTTATTTTTCAGTCTTTTCGATAATCTGGTGGAAAAAGCGCCAAAGAATAAAAAGGTGAAAAAGGCGAAAAATAAAAGCAAAAAAGAAAAAAGCAGTGAAGAAAGCGCTAGTAGGAAAAGCGACGAGGAAATACAGGCTGCCTCTATACCTCCAAAAGCTCCAGATGATGTTGAAGTAAGCGCTAAGGCAAGCGTCGCGTCTATTGACAGCACATCAGATTCTGGCATGGAAGCTACACCACAGGCTGAAAATGAAGCCGCTAGTGAGAGTATTATTCAAAAGATAGGGAAAACCTTTAAAAAATTGATTGATTTTGTGCAAAATATGAAGTACACATTTCAGAAGATATGTGATACAATAGCAAGCATAAGGTCTAATATAGAATATTATATTAATCTGCTGCGTCAGGACAGCACTAAGGCGGCGTTCTTTAAATGCAAGGGCGAGCTACTTAAAATTTTCAAGAGCCTTGCTCCTAAGAAATTTCAGGTCAATCTTCATCTGGGATTTGACAATCCCGCGACGCTCGGTGACATTATGGCAATATGGGGTATGCTTTATCCGTTTCACCAAGGCAGGATAGATATTGTACCCGAGTTTGAGCAGTCGGTTATTGAAGGCGATTTTTCGTTGAAGGGTCGCATAAGTCTGTTTATTTTTGTACGCGCGGCGGCAGCCATGTTTTTCGACAAAAATATACGAAGCCTTTTGAGGCAGTTTAAAAGATAAATTATTATTACTATTAATGGAGGTTTGATTATGGCGGACAATAGCTTTAACGAAGTAGTAAGCACAATGATGAAGGGAATGGAGAGCTTCCTCTCATCTAAGACTGTTGTGGGGGAACCTACGCAGATAGGCGATACTATCATTATTCCGCTGGTGGACGTTACCTTCGGGGTAGGCGCGGGCGCATCTTCGCAGGACAAAAAAAATGGAGGCGCGGGCGGTATGTCGGGCAAAATGTCTCCAAGCGCAGTGCTTGTCATCAAAAACGGTCAGGTACGCCTTGTAAACATAAAAAACCAAGACACGATAAACAAAATTGTCGATATGGTGCCTGATATTATAGACAGATTCAAATCCAAAAAGGAAGATATGCCAAGCGACGAGGAAGCCATATCTACGGCGTTTCCCGACAATGCCAAAAATTAAAATTGCCTAAAAGCAAGCTAAAACGAAATCATGGCGCATATATTATAACAACGCAGCTTTTACGGTGTCTGTCATGAAAAAGCTTATAGGTTATACATTGTTCTGTTTTGCTTTTGGAATGTTGTTTATGCTTGTGCTGAACAGCGTATGGATTGGCTTAATTCTCATTGCGCTTTTTATTATCGTTGGTTATAATCTTTTTCAGTGCAGCGATTGACAAATTATTGGAACCGCCGGAGCGGCCATGGAGGATAATATGGTAGAGTTTGACGAGGAGCTTTTAAATACAGATGCACCTGAGGAAAATATCAAGAAGTTTAAAGTATGGCTGTTTGAGGAGCGGGTAAGAATACAGGCTCAGAGTGATGAACTTCAAGATATGAAACGTGAATTGCAGGATTTAAAGCGGTCGCTTGACAGGGAAAAAAGCATACTTGAGATACGAGAAAAAAATCTAAAAAAGCGTTATGATGACAATGAACTTTTTATCGCAAAGAAAAAGAAAATAATAGAGGACGCATATCAGCAGCTTGCACTGGACAGGAAAGCGCTTGAATGTGAACGCCTTAATTTTGAACACGAAAAAGGCAAATACAGGCGTCAAAAAATGTCGGATATGCGAAACAACGCCAATACATACCAACAGTATGAAGCAGGCGCTTTGGATGGTACAAGCTTTTTTAGAGGCGTGGACAATGAGCTGGCTCTGCGTAAACGCTATAAGGAGCTTTTAAAAATATTCCATCCTGACAATAAGTGCGGCGACACAAAGACCCTGATACGCATACAGGCAGAGTATGAGAGCATCAAAAAACAGTATTATGAAGCATAGCCGTAAAAAAAGAACACCTAAATGGTGTTCTTCTTTATGGCTTATTTCCAGTAATTTTACTAAACTCTTTCAACTAAACCTGAACGAAGGCATCTTGTGCATACGCTCATTCTCTTAGTCGCGCCGTTTACCTTGCATCTTACGTTCTTTATATTGGGTTTCCACATTGCGTTGGTTCTTCTATGAGAATGGCTTACGTTATTGCCAAAATGAACGCCCTTGCCACAAATATCACACTTTGCCATAATTAGCACCTCCTCAATTAATTAAAGTTACTCATTCACAACATTAGTATCTTACCAAAAAAAACGCCGTTTTGCAAGTAATTTTTCACAAAATTTATAAAAATCATAAAAAGTACATAAAAAGTCTATAATCATTAAAATTTCCATGCAAATACATATTCCTTTTTTTCCAAAAAACGGTTATAATAGTAACAATAATGTTTAAAATTTCTAAATCTCACACTGGGAAATGCCAAGGGCGGCATTTCATGAGGATTTGGGTTATGAGTGTATATTTGCGCCTGAATCCGCAGATGTATTAAGAATGGAGGAATTTTTATATGAAAGGTTCAATGAATACTCATCTTGGCAACATATATGTTGACCCTGAGGTTATCGCGCAGTACGCGGGAAGCGTCGCGGTGGAGTGCTTTGGTGTAGTGGGAATGGCGTCCGTCAATGTAAGGGACGGGCTTGTCAAGCTGCTGATGAAGGACAGCATTACTCATGGAATATCGGTAGAGATTGTCAACAACAAATTATTTCTTGAGTTTCACGTGATAATATCATACGGCGTCAGCATAGTAACCGTATGCGACAACCTGATTAACAACGTAAAGTACAAGGTAGAAAATTTTACGGGACTTGAAATAGAAAAAATCAACATCTTTGTCGAAGGTGTTCGAGTGATTGATTAAGGAGGACTGTTGAAGTGGGTTTAAATGTAATAGACGCCAATATGCTTGCCAAGATGTTTCTTGCGGGAGCTAAAAATCTTGAAAACAAAAAAGAATGGATAAACGAACTGAACGTTTTCCCGGTGCCGGACGGCGACACAGGCACAAATATGTCCATGACTATTATGTCCGCGGCAAAGGAGGTTGCTGCGCTTGAAAATCCTGATATGATATCGCTTGCAAAAGCAATGTCATCCGGGTCGCTGAGAGGTGCAAGAGGCAATTCCGGTGTTATTCTTTCCCAGCTTTTCAGAGGCTTTACGAAGGTTATAAGGGAATATGACGAGCTTAATGTGGCGATTCTTGCGTCTGCGTGTGAAAAGGCCGTAGAAACGGCATACAAGGCTGTTATGAAGCCAAAGGAAGGCACGATACTTACTGTGGCGAAAGGAGCGGCAAAGAGGGCTTGTGACCTTGCCGCAGCGGGCGAAAAGGACTTAGAGGTATTCATCAGAGAAATTATCAAGGAGGCGGAGGCTGTCCTTGCGAAGACGCCCGAAATGCTGCCGGTACTAAAGCAGGCAGGAGTGGTTGACTCTGGCGGTCAAGGATTGGTCGAGGTGTTAAAGGGCGGATATGATATGTATACGGGCAAGGAGATTGACCTGAGCATAGAGGCATCCCCGAAGCCATCCGTAAATAAAGAAGGCATTGCGCCCAACATAGAGGCGCAGGCAAACGCGGAGATAAAATTCTGCTATTGTACGCAGTTTCTCATTATGCTTAATAAGCCTTTCAACATAAAGCACGAGCTTGATTTTAAGGAGTATCTTGCATCAATCGGTGACTCCATAGTAGTGGTTGCCGATGATGATATAGTAAAAGTGCACGTGCATACGAACGACCCGGGTCTGGCTATGCAGAAGGCGCTTCTTTATGGTTCGCTTACGACTATCATAATCGAAAATATGCGTCTTGAACGCGACGAGAAAGTTTCAGATATGATGGAGAAACAGATGCAGAGCACCGAAATGCCTGCTAAGGCGGCAGCAAATACCGCGCCGCAGCCCGCCGCAGAACACAAGGAAACAGGCTTTATTGCGGTGTCTATCGGCGACGGCATGAATGAGATATTCCGTTCATTGGGCGTAGATTATATTATTGAAGGCGGTCAGACCATGAATCCCAGCACTGAGGATATGCTGAACGCAATTGAAAAGATAAATGCCGACAATATTTTCATCTTCCCTAACAACAAAAATATCATACTTGCAGCCAACCAGGCAAAACAGCTCACGAAGGACAAGAATATAATAGTAATCCCTACAAAGACAGTGCCACAGGGCATTACGGCGATTATCAATTATGTACCTGACGTATCTGTAGAGGAAAATGAAGCCGTAATGGCTCAGGAAGCCGCAAACGTGGCGACAGGACAGGTAACTTATGCTGTGCGCGAAACTATGATTGATGATAAGGAAATTCATTCGGGCGATTTTATGGGCATAGGCGACAAGGGCATACTTTCTGTCGGAACAGATTTGCAGAAGGTTGCGTATGAGATGGTCGCTGAGATGATGAAAGATGATTATGAATTAATCAGCGTGTATTACGGCGATAATATTGAGGAAGCCCAGGCAAACGAGCTTGCTGAACGCATACGGGCTAACTTTGACGGCTGCGACGTAGAGCTGCAGTATGGCGGGCAGCCGATTTACTCTTACATTGTGTCTGCCGAATAAAACATTAAGAAAATCTAAGGCGACAAAGAATGTCACCTAAGATTTTCTTAATGTTTATGAAAAACGCCATATAGGGCGGCGTTTTTCTGAGGTGGTTGAAGACTATTGGCGGGAGCTTTATGGAATTAAGTGATTCGATTACGGAGCTTAGTGGGATTGGGGAAAAGACGGCGGCTCTTTATGCAAAATTAAATATTTATACCATACATGACCTTATAACCCATTATCCGCGTGGATATGAGGAATGGCAGGATATTGTGGGCATTGGCGGGCTGAAGGCGCAGCAGATAAACGCGATTAGGGCGGTTGCCATTAGCGAACCTCGAACGGTACATGTTAGGCGCAACATGAGCGTGACATCATTTCGCGTGAAAGACGAAAGCGGAGCCTGTGATATCGTTTATTTTAATATGCCTTATATAAGGAATAGTGTTCAGGTAGGGAAACAATACATCTTTCGCGGACGCGTTTCTTTAAAAAACAGCAAAATGGCAATGGAAAACCCAAAGCTTGTAAGTCTCGCGGAATTTGAACGAAATGTGCACAAACTTTCGCCAATTTATCCTACGACAAAGGGCTTATCGATAAACGCGATATCAAAGGCAATGCGTTTGGCAATAAATTCCGTTTCCTTTGATGAGGATTATTTTTCGGAGGCTGTCCGCCAAAAGTATAAGCTTATGGATTATAAGACCGCGCTTATGGGTATACACTTTCCGGACAGTCGTGATAATATGATTGCGGCGAGGCAGCGTCTTGTATTTGAAGAATTTCTATTTTTTATCGTGTCGGTCATGGTGTTAAAAGACATGGCTGTGCGTGAAGTAAACGATAGTCCGATGATGCGTGTGGATGCCTGCGAAGAGCTTATTTCGAAGCTTCCCTATGAGCTTACAGACGCACAGAAAAGTGTTTGGACACAGATAAAAGATGATATGTGTTCTACGCACTTGATGAACCGCCTTGTGCAGGGCGACGTGGGTTCAGGAAAGACAATCCTGGCAATCCTTTCAATGCTTATGTGTGTTATGAACCATTACCAGGCGGCGTTTATGGCGCCTACCGAGGTTTTGGCAAACCAGCATTACGCGTCTGTGCTTGAGCTTACCGAAAAGTATGGACTTCCATTTAAACCTGTGCTTTTGACAAGCGCCTTGGATGCAAAACAGAAACGCAGATTAAAGGAGAGCATAAGCCTTGGCACAGTAAATGTCATAATAGGCACTCAGGCGATTTTGCAGAATGATGTGGACTTTTATAACCTAAGGCTTGTAATTACGGATGAACAGCACCGTTTTGGGGTAAAGCAGCGGGAAGCTTTCGCGCAAAAGGGCATACAGCCGCATATCCTCGTCATGAGCGCTACGCCGATACCAAGGACGCTTGCGCTTATATTATATGGTGATTTGGATATATCAGTAATAAAAGAAATGCCTTCCGACAGGCTGCCTATCAAAAACTGTGTCGTAAACACTGCTTACAGAAAAAAAGCATATGAGTTTATTGAAAAAGAGGTAAACGCGGGCAGACAGGCATATGTCATATGTCCGATGGTTGAGGCGCCCGACGACGAAATAGCAGGGGAGTCGATTCTTGAAAATGTGATTGACTATACCCGGAAGCTAAAGGCGGCACTGCCAAAGCTGCGCATTGAGGCACTTCATGGACAGATGAAATCCGCATTAAAAAACAGCATTATCGAGGACTTTGCGGCACACAATATAGACGTGCTTGTATCGACTACGGTCATAGAGGTAGGAATAAATGTACCCAATGCGACAGTTATGCTTGTAGAAAATGCCGAACGCTTTGGACTGGCGCAGCTTCATCAGCTAAGAGGGCGCGTTGGGCGCGGTGCATTTCAGTCATATTGCATATTCATCAATTGCTCAAATCAGGAAAACGCTACGGAACGCCTTGAAGTATTGAATAAATCAAACGATGGATTTTTTATCTCATCGGAGGATATGCGCCTTAGAGGTCCGGGGGATTTGTTTGGCATAAGACAGAGCGGACAGTTTCATTTCAGTATAGGCGACATATATCAGGATGCTGATATTTTGCAAAACGCCCAGAAATGCGCTGCAGAGCTTTATGGAGCATATATCAAGAACAATAAGCAGCCTCCTGACGGAGATGAAGGATTTTGGCATTATTATGAAGATAATGTATCTTCGGGTGTTGACTTTATTAATATCTGACGGTAAAATCATATTAGTGCATTTGTTCAGCAGATGCCTATTTGCTTATAAAAATATTGAAAAACAGAGGAATATTATGTCAAAAATAACGATAGTCACAGACAGCAACAGCGGAATTACTCAAAAGCAGGCGGAAGAGATGGGGATTCGCGTCCTACCGATGCCTTTTATGATTGACGGCAAAACATACTATGAGGAAATCACTCTCAATCAGGACGAGTTTTATGAAAAACTTAAAAACAATGCCGACATATCCACGTCACAGCCATCGCCTGAGTCCGTAATGCAGCTTTGGGATGAACTTTTGAAGGAATGTGACGAGATAGTGCATATACCCATGTCAAGCGGTCTTAGTGGCTCATGCCAGACGGCTGCCATGCTTGCGCAGGATTATGACGGAAGGGTTCATGTAGTAAATAACCAACGTATTTCCGTCACGCAGAGAAGATCCGTCATTGATGCCGTAGAGCTTGCGAAGGCAGGCAAAAGCGGCAGTGAGATAAAGGAAATTTTAGAGGCAGATAAATTTAATTCAAGCATTTATATTATGATTGACACACTGTATTACCTAAAAAAGGGTGGTAGAATAACGCCGGCGGCGGCAGCACTCGGCACATTGCTGAAGCTCAAGCCCGTTCTTCAGATACAGGGTGAAAAGCTTGATGCATTTGCCAAGGCAAGAACTGTCAATCAGGCAAAAACAATTATGATTAACGCAATTAAAAGCGATATTGAAAAGCGTTTTGGCGGCATATCGCCAGATAATCAGATATATCTTGCGATTGCACATACCCAGAATGAAGAAACGGCAAATATTCTAAAGGATGAACTGCACGAACAATTGCCTGATTATCCTATATTATTTGTTGACGCGCTTTCTCTCAGCGTATCATGCCATATAGGTCCGGGGGCGCTTGCGATTGCTTGCTGTAAAAAATTGATTTGATTTTATGAACATGATATTGTTTCTACGAATAATTGTCAACCGTAAACACTGAAAAATAAGAAATTGGTGTTTACGGTTGATTTGCATTTTTATGGATAGGATAAAAATATTTTATTTTTAAAAGATAAATATAGCTGTGGGGTGTTTGGTATAGGCATCTAACTATTCGCAAAAGACAACTTTAACAAATAGTTGTCATTGTTTGCCTGCTTTAATCCTTATTATAAATGTGCTAATGTAGTATTTACGGTATTTAAGGAGGTGTCCGTATATGTTTATTTTAAATCGTCGTCTGTATTTTGTTTTGGCTGTGATGATTTTATATCAAATATTTTGATGCTTTTATTTCTTTCTTTGATAAGTATTTTATTTATATTACTAAATGGTTTGGGCTCGTCTTCAGAAAAATTTACAAATTCGCAATTGTCCATATTTATATATAAAAGTTTTAGATATTTGCCCGTATCTGCCGGAAGCTGCTTATGGGTTAGCTTTGATTCAACAAGCGATTTAAAGAACGCAAAAATTATCGCAAAAACCGGAACGCCGAATATCATGCCCAATATTCCAAAAATTCCACCGAACAGCGTTATTGAGAAAATTACCCAAAAACTTGATAAGCCTGTAGAACTTCCAAGAATCTTAGGACCTATTATGTTTCCGTCAACCTGCTGTAAGATAATGACAAATATGACAAAATAAAACGCCTGAACAGGATTAACAAGCAAAATAAGTATTGTCGAAGGGATTGCTCCCAAAAATGGTCCAAAAAATGGAATAATGTTCGTCACGCCTATTATCACGCTAATTAACACATAAAATGGCGTTCCTAAAAAGCTTGTTACAGCAAAGCAAATCGCACCAATTATTAACGAATCCAAAATTTTTCCCACAAAAAATCCGCCAAAGGTTTTATTTGCAAAACGTACATTGCTGATAAACCGGTTAGCCGTTTCAAGTGGAAAAAAAGCATACATAATCTTCTTTGCCTGTGCGGCAAATAATTCTTTGCTTGCAAGCAGATATATTGAAATTATGAATCCGATTATCAAATTCCAGAGTCCCTTTAATACAGAAAATACGCTTGTTGAAATTACCGATACCGTAGCCAGTACATTATTTAATTGCGGCAAAATTCTGTTTTGGATAAATTGTTCGATGTCAATAGATGACTCATTTATCAAACTGGTAACATTCTGCTCTATTACGGGATTATTTTCCAGCAGTTCAGATACGCGTGCAGTCAGGACATCTATATAGCCAGGAAACTGCTCAATAATGGATTTTACACTGTTGAAAATCTGAGGAATGACAATTGAGAAAAATAAATAAATACAAGTAATGGCCACTAAATCCGTTAATATTATAGCTATCATACGCTGATGATTTTTTTTGATTTTTATTTTAACTAGCTTAAAAAATGGTTTTAAAATGCGCCGTTCAATAGCATTTACAATCGGACTTAATATATATGCCAATATAAAACCGTCAATTACCGGCATTAGGATAACAAATAAGCTATTCAACGCTCCTGAAACATTTTCAAGATGAAACATAAGGTAATAGCTTAATAAACCTCCAAGAAAAACCAAAAAAATTGTAAGCCCCCATTTGACATAATCCTTATTATTTTTCATAATTTAAAAAACTACGCTCCTATCATATTGGAATATTCTAAATTTTGATGTAAAATATATTATGATGTTAAAATACAAAAAAATTTGCGTCAGCTATATCATTATTATATCATAATGTTAAATAATTGGACAACTTAATTGTATATTTTTAGAAAGGAAAATTTGATTTGGAAAATAAAATTATAGAAAACAAAAATAACCTTAACTATCATGATGAGCTCAACAAAAAGAATATACTGCATCTGCGTGAAATACTTGATACTTTGCCTCAGTTTTGTGGGCAATATTTTAGGGGAATGCAGGAATATATATCAACCAGGACACGAATAGCCTATGCTTACGACATACGCGTTTTTTTTGAGTACCTTCACGACAGCAATCCTATATTCAAAAAAACTCCAATTAAGGAATATCCTCTGGAAATACTTGACCAGATTACGCGTCTTGATATAGAGGAATACCTCGAGCATTGCACCTATTATACAAAAGATGGCAAAGAATATATGAATGATGAGCGTGGAAAATCAAGGAAACTCGCATCGCTTAGAAGCTTTTACAATTACTTCTATCGAAATGAAATGATAGAAAAAAATCCCGCAGCCCTTGTACCTATGCCAAAGCTGCACGAAAAGGAAATTGTACGTCTTGACCCCGACGAGGTGGCTATATTGCTCGACACTGTCGAAAATGGGGAAAAGCTCACTAAAAAACAGCTTCAATATCACGAAAAAACAAAAGTACGCGACATAGCTCTGCTGACACTGCTATTAGGTACAGGAATACGTGTATCAGAGTGCGTAGGCATTGACATTCAAGATGTCGATTTCAACAACAATGGTATAAAAATCCGCAGAAAAGGCGGTTATGAAGCAGTCGTATATTTTGGCAGCGAGGTTGAAACCGCATTGCTTGATTATATTGAGCAGCGCGAACATATCATACCTGTAGACGGTCACGAAAATGCCTTGTTTTTGTCAATGCAAAATAAGAGAATAACTGTCAGGGCTGTTGAAAATCTTGTCAAGAAATATTCATCACTCGTAACAAATCTTAAAAAGATAACGCCTCATAAGCTGAGAAGCACCTACGGCACATCTCTGTACAGAGAAACAGGTGATATATATCTTGTTGCAGATGTATTAGGACACAAAGATGTAAATACCACCAGAAAACATTACGCTGCTTTGGAGGAAGACAGACGCCGTATGGCGGCAAAGGCTGTCACTCTGCGCGAAAAAAAAGATTAATTGGCATATATTTTTTCTGAATAATACGGCACTATAATATAATTGCCTGCCGCGATTTTGTCTGTAGCAAGTGAATTTATTGCTTTAACTTCTTTAATATACTCAGATGTGTTGCTATAATGCTCCGTATCTATATTTTCATTTGCTATAGACCAAAGCGTGTCTCCTTTTTCTATCATGATGCTCTTAAAATATTTACATGACCGGGCAGTGTCTATACTTCCAGCCTGTGATGAGGTTGAAACAAAAAAGACCGCTACTATTAATGTAAGTACGACAAAAAGGCTTAATAATGCAAAATTGCGCCGTATCTGAATTTGACGCCTTCGCTTCAGCAACCGTCTTCTTGCTTCTCTGGCATAATACGCATTATTTCTTTTAACATTTTCCATAACAATCTCTCCTTTTTCCCATCACAATAATTTGCAGAATATATATTGCGAACAAACTTTCCAAACAAACTTTCCGAACAGTTGTTTTATAATGCATTATACAGAACGATTGTTTGCATGTCAATAGATTTTCCAAAAATTTACGAACAAATTTTTGGAATATATGTTTGCATTTTTGTAAAAGATGTGTTATGATGTTCATGTACAGAAAATACAACAACACAGAAACGAGGTAAATTTTTATGGCATATGGTAAAATTACGGCTAAACAGAGTGAAATACTTGAATACATTAAATCAGAGATTTTAAAGAAAGGCTATCCGCCTGCTGTCAGGGAAATTTGCGAAGCGGTACATCTAAAGTCAACTTCTTCCGTACACTCTCATCTGGAAACCTTGGAAAAAAACGGTTATATAAGAAGAGATCCGACAAAACCGCGCGCCATTGAGATTATGGACGACAGCTTCCAGATGGTAAGACACGAGATGGTTAGTATTCCAATTATAGGTACTGTTGCCGCAGGACTTCCTATATTGGCAGAGCAAAATATCGAGGGCTATTTCCCTATCCCTACAGAAATGGTTCCCAAGGGCGAGTCATTTGTGTTAAAGGTTAAGGGCGACAGTATGATAAATGTGGGAATATATAACGGCGATCAGATATTTGTCAATTCCTGCAATACCGCCCAAAACGGCGATACCGTCGTAGCGCTTGTTGATGATTCCGCTACTGTCAAGACATATTATAAGGAAGACGGACATTTTAGACTCCAGCCCGAGAATGATACTATGGATCCAATCATACTTGATAATGTAGAGATACTCGGAAAGGTTTATGGCGTATTTCGTCTTCTAAAGAATTAAACAATTCATATATGCTTAAACTGCACATAAATACAAAAACGTTGCAGCTTTTATTATTTGCTGCAACGTTTTTAAAGATGGAAAATTTTTATTTACTTGGCATATACTTGGCATAATGAAATCATCGCAGCAGAACTGCGGGGAATTTACTCTTGGAGATTAAATCGTCACGATTTTTCCATCACGCCATATCCTCTCTAAATCATAATAATTGCGATTTTCTCTGCCGTTAAAGATATGCACAAGGATGTCATAATAATCAAACAAAATCCAATCGGTGCCATTATAGCCTTCTATATGCTTGGGATATATATTCATTTGAGCAAGCTTTTCCTCAACACTATCAGCGAGCGCCTGCGTTTGGCTTTTATTTGTGCCATTAGTGATTACAAAATAATCCGCCAGTACAGATATTTCACTGATGTCAATAATTTTTATGTCCTCCGCTTTTTTATCTTCGAGCGCGCTCACGATAGTTTTTATTTTATTTAAGTCCTCCGTATTCATATGTCCTCCGTTTTATTATTTTTATTGTGCCAACATGTTTCTGTAGCTATTGTAGGTTGCCCTTGTCATATTGTCAATGGGATTATGCTTTTCCTCTAAAAATCTTAAAGTATTTCCAAGTATCTTCTCCATTGCCTTGTCTATATCTTCAAAAGCGAGCCTACGTATGACGTCGAGTTCAGGAATAGGTTTTCGCGATGGCTCTATGTAATCAGCTATAAAAATTATTTTTTCGAGCAGGGACATATTGGGTCTGCCTGTAGTGTGCCATGTTATCGCTTCCAATATGTCTTCGTCATAAACGCCAAACTTTGATTTTGCAATATAAGCTCCAGCCTTTCCATGGAGGAGATATGGATTGTTTTTCTCAAACGTACTGTACGGTATTGAATGTTTCTTGCATATTTTAATTTGTTTGTCATTATCCATATTTTTGGCGCAGTCATGCAGCAAACCCGCTATTTCAGCTTTTTTAACAAAATTATCGTTGGAAGTATTAGGATTATACCGCATAGCCATCGACATTGCAGTGTACGCAACTCCCAAAGTATGATGATATCTTTCTTTTGTGAGATGTTTCTTTAAATACTTTTTTACTTTTTTTAAATCAATTTCCACACTTAATTCCCTCCACACTTCACTGCTCTCTTTTATACAGCCCCATACAATCAATATAATCAGCTACCTGCCTCGGTACAAGTTCATTTATTGAAAGATCATTTTTAACCCTGTTTCTTATGTCCGTAGAGGAAATGTCATATTTAGGGATGTCCAGATAAATGATATTTGCACCAAGCCTTGACAACTCATCACCCTTTTTATGTATTGACATTATATCATAATCATCCCGCACAGTGCAAACAAGTGTTGAAAGTTCAAAAATCTTTTCGGGTCTACGCCATGTCTCTATACTAAAAAGAGCGTCCGCTCCCATCAGCAGACAATATTTAGCATTGGGATTTTGAGCTTTAAACGCCTCTAATGTTTCGTATGTATAGGTGTTTCCTCTGCGCTCTACCTCTATGAGTGAAAGCTCAAAATACGGAAAATCAGAAATAGCAAGCTTTACCATCGCTGTACGCTTTTTCGCCTCTAACACGTTTTGCTTCATATATGATTTTCCACTTGGCACAAAAATAACCTTCTCAAGTCCAAGCAGCTTATATGCCTGCTCAGCTAGCCGAATATGCCCGTTATGAATAGGGTTAAACGTGCCTCCCATTATACCAATCATTTTCAGATCTCCGATTTTGTCTCTGACTTTATTTCCAATTTAATTTCTGACTTTTTTTTAAATATTATTTAGGTAAAATTATCTTGGGTTTGTCCTTAAACGGTTTGTAAAGCACAAATTTTTTGCCGATAATCTGCACTACCTGTGAATGTGTTCTCTCAGCTATAGTATTTGCAATTTCATTTGGGTCATCAGCGCAGTTTTTTAATATACCTATTTTTATCAGCTCATGCGTATTAAAAGCTTCCGAAACTGCCTCTACGTTTTCAGGAGTTACAGATGCCTTTCCTATCTGGAATACAGGTTCTATGTTCATCGCTAAGCTTTTTAAATATGCTCTCTGTTTGCTTGTCATTTTTTTCCCTTCCTATAATGTCAAGCCCTAAATCATTGATTTTTCAGGCTTTTCTTTAAATATTTACCTCATAAAACAGAGCT
>CANQSB010000036.1 GCA_947626435.1 uncultured Lachnospiraceae bacterium
GCGCCAGAGCTGGGCGAAGCAGGGACTTCTGTATGGCATAAGTGCGCCCATTTTTGGGGATTCCCATAAGGAAATGGAGATACAGGGGCATATTATAGGGCATTAATACCGATATTACCCCCAAATTGGCTTATGGTGGTAATTAGGAATGTTGGTCAAGGTATTAATCAGCGTTTCCCTAAAAGTCAGACAGCAATTGAATAATAATAAGTATGTAACAATACTCATTATTACGATCTGTATTTCCATATATCCGGCATCCCTTCATCCGTCAAACCTTGAAAATGATGTCCTTAATTCTGTTTTATTGTATTTTCATAGTATACATCTGATATACATATTTTGTCCTCTGCATCGGGTAATTTCTCCTTATGCCGATACTCTATCCCGAAATCTTTTTATATTATACACCATTTTTTGTTGTTTTCAATATGCAGCGTGCGACTAAACATTTTGAGTAAGACATTCGAAATAAGACAGCGTCAAAATCTGTACAGCCATGCTCGACACAACATCCCCCATACCCCACTTAATCTCTAAAATATATACTTCACTATATCAAACACCCAATCTCACATATCTCCTCAGCATTCCGCCAATACACAGAAACTGCCTGATATAATGTCGTGCCGCGCCCTTGGCGCAAATGTGCAATTTTCTTATGCAATGCCCGAAACCAAGTGGGAAAATCGGCATGGACGCCGATTTTAGTCGGGCGGCGGTACGGATGCCGCCTCCCGACGACCACGCCCGGCTTGATACACCTACACGCATTGCATTAGAAAATTTCACATTTGCAGCCACCAGCGCAGCACGACATTATATCAGGCAGTTTCGTCCGCACAGCCACAACCCCAAAATTCCCTCTCAATCAACTAATCCCCAACCACAATCCCCCCAATATCCGTACTAACCCTAATCCAAAACCTCCCACTCCCTTCCCTCATATACTTCTTCTTCACTCTCTCCCCACCAACCTCAACACTCCCAACATCCGTAATCAACTCAAGCCCATACTCATCCAGCCCTTCACGCGCCACAACCTTAACATCCCCCGTCTCAGCCTCTATCACCACATTCCCAAACACGCAATCCTCAACCCCAACATCCCCCACATCACTACTAACCGTCACATCACCAAGCTCACACCTCTCCACACATATATCTCCCGTATCACTCTCAAACTGCGCAGGCGCCGCCTCACAATCCTGAACATTTATATCCCCGGTATCCGTACCCGCAAAAAAATCCCCAAGCCCGCAGCCTTTCAAATCTATATTCCCTACCTCACTCTCAACAAATACAGCGTCGCACACGCAAGCTTCCATTTTGACATCGCCCACATCACAATCAGCCTTGACATCCCGCGCCGAAATACCGCTCAAGCTGACATCCCCCACATTTGACACAACATCTACCATATTCAATGCATTTTCCTCAGGCACAGTAAGCACAAGCCAATGCTCCTTAAAACCATTTCCAAGCGAAAACCACCTCTCCCTCTGCCCTTTCTGCTCCACTACCAGCGTCCCATTCTCAACATAAATCTCAGGCTTAGACTTGGCGGGCACCTTATATTCAAGCCTGAACTCATCCCCCGCCGCCACAGTCACATCCATAATGCCAACCTGCGCCGAAATGCTGTCAAACCGAGCCAGCCCACTGCCCCCATCGCTTTCAGATACACTATACTCGCAATACTCGTCCTTACCCCAAAAAACTCCGTCATTAAAATAATTCGCGGCACCAATAATTACACAGATAACCGTCACAACCGAAATTACAGCTATATAAATCTTACGCATAAATCTTCCTCCCCTCAAACCGCTGACATTTAGTCATTTGCTAAACTCTATTCACTAACATAACTAAACAGCGCCATTAATCCTCCGCATACAAACTCTCAATAATTTTTTCCACCAGCGCCGCAAGCACCCACACAATCCATGTAATATGCCAGTCAAATGTAAGAAAGCTCCAAATCAGATATATGCAGGTCACACTCAGCCAGTACACAGACATCACAGCCTTGACCTTCTCATTTTTGTATACCTTTTCCTTTTCAAGCGCCTCATAAACGCCATTCGCGGCATCCTCCCCGCCAAGCGAAAGCACCGTCTTATAGCTCTTTGACCTCACTCCCACAGTTATAAACAAAAACACGCCTATCCCAATGGCAAAAAACATCATTACAAGCGAATACCCTTCATCTGCTCCAAACTCTCCCACCACAATAACCGGCACGACGCTCATTATGCACAATATGACGCCTATCGCCATCATAAGCGCCGAAGCCGCCCTAAAGCTCTCCTGCCTGCTGCGCACATACTCCCGCGTTTCAATGCCTATGCTGCACGCCTCCTTCTTTATATAATCCCATCTGCCCATAACAAGCCCTGAAAACACGAAAAGTCCCACAGCCGCCGCAATCGCCCCAAACATAAGCCCAATGCTGACCAAATCACTGATACCCGCGACAAACCCGCAGCAGCTCACTATGCAGAAAAACACACCCAAGCCTATCGCGTACCCTTCATATGCCTTTGCCGCCAAATATCCCTTCGCCTCGTCCATGGACACACGCCTTGCCTTGTTAAAATTAATGTCTTCCGCAGGCACAGCCGCTTTCAACCCCAAATCTCCGGCGAGCTCATCAATATTTCCAAACTCGGCAATCACAGTGCCAATCGCCTCATTCTCCGCTTTTCCCTCATTTATAAGCTCCATATACTTGTCTTCCATCATCTGCCAAAGCTCCGCCCTTGCCTTTCCGACCTCCGGCGTATCGGGCAGCCTTGCAAACATCGTTTCAAGATAATTTTTTATCGTTTCCATTTCTCTCCTCATTTCCGCGTTACCGCTTTTATTTTTTCATTAAACCATTTATTCAGCCCTTTAATATAAAATTCTCGACAATCTCCTTAGTGAGTGTCCATTCCTCGCACTTCTCACGATAGTATTCCCTACCCGCTTCAGTTATCCTGTAATATGTCCTGCGCTTGCCGTTTTCCGCGTCGTCATAAAAGGATTCGATGTAACCGTTCTTTTCCATGCGCGTGAAAGCGGAATAAAGCGTAGTTTCCTTAATCATGTACTTTTCATCCGACAATTTTTTTATCTGTTTGGAAATTTCATAGCCATACGAAGGAGCCTCCAAAAGCAGATACAAAATCATCGTATCATTGTACCCGCGTATGGCATCACTGCTGATACTGTTCATATTCTGCCAACACACCTCCCTCCTGCCGCATACAAAAAAACTATAGCGATAATCAATCCTGTATCTATACTATGTCTGTCGTTACTACGATTGTCGTAGTATGTCTGTCGTAGTAAATATAGCATATAAATACACCTGTGTCAATACATAAAAACAAAAAAAGACGGCTCACGCTTATATTCGTAAACCGTCTGTCATTATTTACATTATCGGGCGCTGCCACCGCATTTTGCCCTTTACGCCACCTTTTGCAGATAAGATGAGTATGCGTAACATATCTCATTATTAAACAATATCTTAGACCAACCATTGTTGCCTATCCCCACGCGGTACAACATATCGCCCGGATTCATAGGCGCCACTATGGTATCATCGCCGTCCGTATTAGGCGCTGTGCGTATGTTTACCTGAGTATTTGCCATAACCACTTCATTTACATCCGTATACTGCACATTTGCCGCCGATTCCGCAGTGATAAGCTGCGTGCCGCCGGAATCCTTCGCATCCGCCACGCTGTCGTAGCTGAAATACGAAACATTCATATCAACCGCACCGTTTATTCCCGCAATCGCCGCCTCACTCGTATACTGCCACATGGAATGTACATCCGTATATGTAGACGCAGGCGTTATCGGAAACGGCTGCGACGCATATTGAGCCACCCATACCTTATACCTGTTGAGCATGTTCATATCCCAATACGCGCTGTTCGTCATATCATTTTTAGAACTATAGAACATGGGCGTATACCCATTTACCGCCATAGTATCAAGAAATCTCACCGCCAACGCCGTCCTTGCCATCTTGTCTAACACATAGTGCCTGTTCGCGGCGCTCTTGTAACCCTCACAGTCATAAGCCACCGGGAAAGTAATCTTGTACTTGCTTATTATGTTCAAGGCAAATGCGGCTTCCTCCAAAACCTCGGCCTCACTTACCGCCGACGAAAATACATAAGCTCCAACCTTTATGCCTACCCTCTGAGCCTCCTGAAGATTGTAGCGCGCATATATGTCTTCACTCAAAACGCCCGTCGCCATAGCCCTGTACGCCACTCTAATCATGGCGAACTGTACGCCCGACGCCGCCACCATATCCCAGTTAATCAACCCCTGATAGCTCGAAACGTCAATACCAATCGCAGGCACCGCCACTTCCTTTGGCGCTGCTTCTGCCTCAAGCTCCGACACGCCTGCCGCCGCCAAAATCATCACAGCCATGATAAATGCCTGCATTACCGCCAGTATCCTTTTACCTGTGTACCTCATAATCCTCCATTCATGAGTACCTTGTTTAATCCCATGTACCCACTAACAAAACCTAAAGCCTACGCCCCGTTTTCATGCAACAAAGACAATATACCATATTTTTAGGATTATGTGAAGATTTTTGTCGAAAAAAGTTTTTTCAAAAATTTCCCTGTATTTTTTCCGTCGTCATCCCAACATACCGCCCAGCATACCGCTCCCAAGACATATGCAGAGAGTTGTTATGCTCGAATTGCTAATCAGGTTAAAATCAGGCTCAACCACCGCCGAAACGCCGCATATTATAAAAAAGTAAAACGCTCCCGCCGCCATTCCCCACAGGAACCGCCTGCTCGCCGCTCCCTTTGAGAAAAAAATCCCTGACAAAAGCGAAGATATGCAGTAAATCGCAATTATGCATATATCGACCACAGATTCACTCAACGAAAACTTGTACAGCAGCCCCGCCACCGCCAAAAGCAGCAAGCCAGTCACAAAATATGACGCTGCCAGACATTTCATAAGCGCAATAAGCCTTTCCATTTTAAAGACGTCTTTCATTTTCATCCCCCATTCCTTAATATCAGGCATATATCCACCGCCCCACGCGCAGGCGGCTTCAAAAACCTCTCTTTATACTTGCAATATTTAACCGTCACTGTTATAATTTATGCAAGTGCCCTTAAATAAATAACCAATCGGCACAATTTTTTATTAAAGGAGTGGTTTTTTTGGATACCCCTGGTGTCATACAACTCGCAATTCTTCTGCTGCTTTTAATACTTTCAGCATTTTTTTCCTCCGCGGAAACAGCGCTCACCACAGTAAGCACTGTAAAAATACGCGCCTTACTTGAGGAAAATCCCAAAAGCAGCATTCTCACGCTTCAAAAAATCCTCGATAACAAAGGCAAACTGATAAGCGCAGTCCTTATCGGTAACAATATAGTCAACATCAGCGCCTCGTCGCTTATGACCTCCCTAGTCATCAGGCTATGGGGCAACGCCGCAGTAGGCATAGGCACAGGCATACTCACGCTGGTAGTCCTCATTTTCGGCGAAACGGTTCCAAAGACATGGGCAATGTGCAACAATGAAAAAATCTCAATCGCCTATTCAAAAATCATATACGCAATAATGTATGTGCTCACACCCGCGATATTCATTCTGGACAAAATATCAGGCTTTTTTCTCAGCCTGCTGCACATCGACCCCTCCCAGCGGTCAATGATGACGGAAAACGAGTTAAAAACCTATGTGGATGTAAGCCACGAGGACGGCGTTATAGAGCAGGAAGAAAAAAAGCTCATATACAATGTATTCGAGTTCGGCGACTCCGTCGCAAAGGACATCATGATACCGCGCATAGACATGACCACCGTAGACGTAAACGCGTCCTACGACGAACTCCTGAACATATTCCGCGAATCAATGTACACGCGCATACCGGTCTATGAAGACGAAGTCGACAACATAATCGGCATCATAAACGTAAAAGACTTCCTACTGCTGCAAAACAGAGATAATTTTCAAATACGCAACCTCATGCGCGACGGCTATTATACCTACGAATACAAAAAAACCGCCGACCTGCTCCTTGAAATGCGCAGCATCACCGCCAGCATAGCGCTCGTCCTAAACGAATACGGCGCCACAGTAGGCATGATTACCCTTGAAGACTTACTCGAAGAACTCGTCGGCGAAATACGCGACGAATACGACGAAGACGAAGACGAACTCCTCAAAAAACTGGACGAAAACAACTACGAAGTCAACGGCAGCATGAAACTGGACGACATAAACGACGCCCTAGGCACCACCTTCTCCTCCGAAGACTACGACTCCATCGGCGGCATAATCATAGAACTCCTGGACCGCCTCCCCACAGAAGGCGAAGAAGTCACCACAGAAAACAACATCCGCCTCACCGCCAAACAAGTAAACAACAACCGCATAGAGCTCGTCAACATCCTCCTGCCAAAAGCAGAAGAAAATACAAACACTGAAACTACAGACACCCCCGAATGTGAACCCGCAGACAACAATACCAACGATGATAATGACAACAGTAACGACAATGACAACAATAGCAACAATGACGACAACAACAGCGATAATAACGACAATAACAACTATACCAACAACATTCCCGAAAACAATGCTGCTAACAGCACCAACTCTAACAACTAATTAATTACATTATCACAAAAAATCCCGCTGCACTCAAAACAACCGCAGCGGGATTTTCTTTCATCCAGCACCAACAACCTAAGCCCGAGCAGGGACATATACCCCCTAAGGGCCTTGGGAAACATCGGCACTTAGCGAAACAAGCGTTAAAAGCGTAGCTCCTTTTAACGCGCCACCGAGCTTAGTGTCCGCTACGCTTCCCACTAAACGCAATCAAAACGGAAAGATTTTCTAAGGTATTAAAGGACAATACCTAAGAAAATCTAAATTCCATTTGCCCGCAGGGGGTATATGTCCCTGCTCGGGCGCCGCCTGCCACACACCTATCTAACACATATCCGCATAAAATTTATAGGTATCCATAATCTCCTCCGGCACATCCGCCGTATTCTTCTGCAGCGCCTTCACCTTCAACTCAAACTCCTGCTTCTTCTTCTGCGCATTCCGCTTCCCCCTAGCCATAGCCACCTCATACGGCCTCTGCAACGCCAATTTCTCCCTAATCGACCTCTCCAACGGCACATAAGTCGCAATAAGCTCCCGAGCCACCTTATTCATCTTCATCGATCCATTCGCCTCATTCTTAACCCAAGCCTCATAGTCAATCAAAAATACCTCCCGCGAATTGTTCCTCCCCTTCTGAATCTGCAGCTTAAACTTCTCCTTCGCCTCATCAGACAAATCACGATTTTTACGATAAAACTGTATATAATCCATATACTCCGAAGTAAGCGACTTAATCTTGACATCATTCCAAGCCATACCCTGAATACACCTGCAAAGCTCCCAGCGGAACCGCCCGAACATCTTAACCATCAAATCGTCAATATTCGTATTCGTCATAATCGGGAAGCAGAACCGCCCCGGCGTACCCTTATTCTTGCTTCCAACCTCCTGCCACATAGACGCATTAAGCCCATACAGCGGAAACAGAATAATATCAGGATACACATTCTTCATCACAGTTTCATTTATAATCTTCAAGTCATTGTTAGAATAAATAACCTCCCTGTAAAACACAGAGTAGTCAACCTTCATGAGATTCTGAACGCTCTCATTAATCTTCTTCTTCGTCACAAGAATCTTGTCAAGATACCCGAAAATAGCCTCCTTGTACAAAATCGGCATATACGCGCTCGGCTGACCGTAAAGAGTACGGGTATTGCTCATCTGCATATTCATGACCTCATACTCCACGCGCTTATCCATATTTGCAAGCAGCGCCTTCTGCTCCTTCTCCGTAATCTCGCCCTGCTTCTTTAGCGAGCGCAGATTTTCCTCATAATTTTCGTCAAACTCGCTCTTTGACGGCTCGCGCTTACCATCATGAATCATATCAAGCCACTCCATCATCGTGACTACCTTGCAAGGACCCTCGTTTTTCTCAGGCTCAATACCGCACAAAAATTCAAGATGTTCCTCGTCAAGCAGGCGCTCGTCAAGCATACCGTAATTCATGAAAAGCTCGACAGCCTTGGGCGGCGCGATAAGCCCCTCCCTGATTTTCCTGTAGCAGGCAAGATAAAGCTTGAATACGATAGGCGTAATCGCCTTTTTCGCCTTTTTGACATCGTCCTCCACAGAAAGGCGATCAGGCGCTTTCACAAGATGCTCCACATTTACCTTGAGCGTGACCTCGTCCTCCGCACTGATTACGCCATACTTCAAAATCTGCGCCATAGAACCCTTCAAAGACGCCACATCATGCTTAATCTCAGCCTCGTGCTCTTCCTTTGACTTCTGCTCCTTCTCGCTGATTTCCTTAGTCGCAAGACTCGACATCTTGCTCCTCATAGCCTCTATATCCAAATCCGGCATTTCAGGCATCTGATTTTTAAGCTCGTCATACTGGAAACTTACCTCATTGATAATATTTGACAAAAGTATATGAAGCTCGATTGGCATATCGCCTTTTTTCTTTATTTCCTGAGCCTTAGCGCAGAGAAGCTCGTATATGTTTTTGCCGCGCCTAAAAGCCGTATATTCAAGCAAATTTTTTATGTACTCCACCATGGCTGCGCAGTCTTCCTTAATTGACGCCACAAACACCGATATCTCGTTCACCTGGATATTAACCATTTCCTCACTGTACGAGAAATAAAGCTTATTCGCGCTCAGCGGTATCTTCGCGCCCTCCTCATAATAAGGCAGCCTGTCGGCGCTTATGTCGTTTATGCCCTTATACATCTGCATTTCCTCAAGCTCGTCAATAGCCACCGCAGGCAGGCTGAAGCTGTTGCAGAGCGACTTGTAATCCTCATAGCTTTTCTTTGCAAACTCAAAAAGACGCCCCGCCCTGTCCAAAAGGCTCTGCTTTATTCTATACATTTCCACAGCATACTTAAACTGTGATGAAATCATAATCGCGCGGTAATCCGCATTTTTTGATATAATATTGCGCACAGTGTCCTCGCCCGTAACCGGAATCGCGTATATCACAGAATTTTCAAGCGCCGTATATGTCGCGCAGTACGCCTCCTCATTCACCTCGTTGAGCGCAAGATACGAGCCCTGGGCGCGCACCAAACGCACATAGTCCATCTGTACCATTACCTTGCCTGAAAGCACAATGCCCACCTGCGTGATGGCGTCCCCTTTCGTAAATATGACTTCTCCTTTGACCACCGCATTCTTTGCGTTATCCTTTAACATCAAATCACCACAACCTTTCTAAGCCGACCTCTATAATTTCCGTCGGAAAATTTTCCCCTTTACTGCAGACGCATGCTATATAATTCTCTATCGCGTCATATATTTTTATGTTAAAACAATTATTTTCATTTTCACAAATATGCCTAAAATCCTCAGCCACTACATATCCGCTTATCCCTGCGCCGATGCCTCTCCCCGTAAGCTTCACACAGCTCTCCTTAGCCGTCCACAGCTTATAAAAAAGCGTTTCCTGCTGCATTGGAGCTTCATTGCCGCATTTGATAATCCGTTCATACTCCTCCTGCGAATAAAAACGCTTTGCCGTATTTATACTCCATCTGCGCATTTCCTGGATATCCGCCCCTATCGTCGAAGTATCTGCGGCACATATTACCCAATCCCCGGAATGTGAAATAGAATAAAAAAAATCCCCGCTTCCTTCAATATAGGGTTTTCCGTATTCACCACGCGAAATATTGACCTTTCGCCACCTCGCCTCGCTATTGCCCGCCTCCAAATAAGCATACCGCAGAAGCAGTCCCGCAAATATGCTTCTTGCATAGCTGTCCTTATGCTTTATGGCTGAAAGCCTGCTCTGCCTGTCACTGTCAAGCATTGCTATAATTTTCTCAGTATTTTCACCGCAAGCCGTATCTATATCAACAGCTTTTACCGCATATATTATCATTCATTCTAAATATAGGGCTGCCGCACTAAGGAACATAAGCATAAGATATGGCATCATATTCTTTGGATATAATGCCATATCTTGTATATTTAATCCTTATTGCGACAGCCCCGGTGCATACAATTAATATTTTCCAAAATCAGAATCTAAGGATATAATGCTTTCATTGTCTATGTACTCATCATCGCCGCCGTCATCGCCGTAGTCTTCATCGTAGTTTGACTTACGCGACTTAGCGGATATGAGCTTGTACCTGCTGACAGCATGCTGTAACTGTCCCGCAAGACTTGAAAGCTCCGCACTCGCCGCAGCGCACTCCTGAGATGTAGCCGAATTCGTCTGCACTACATCAGCAATCTGCGAAATACCCTGATTTACCTGACTTACCGAAGTTGCCTGATTTGCCGATGCGGTAGCTATATGCTCGATAAGCGAGGCTATATTCTCGACAGAACCAAGTATTTCTTCCAATGCGGATGCCGTCTCTACCGCAAGCTTAGAACCGATTTCAACCTTCCTGATTGAATCCTCTATCATCTCTGCGGAATCCTTAGCCGCCTCCGCAGACTTGCTTGCCAGATTCCTGACCTCGTCCGCCACTACGGCGAAGCCCTTGCCATGCACGCCTGCCCTTGCCGCCTCCACTGACGCGTTGAGCGCAAGTATATTCGTCTGGAAAGCGATATCGTCTATTACCTTCATAATCTTAGAGATATTCTCTGAAGACTCGTTTATATCCTGCATAGCGGAAATCATATTCTTCATCTGCTCATTGCCGCGAATAGCGCCGTTCTTCGTACTCTGGACAAGCTCGTTTGCGGAATTGGCGTCGTTTGCGTTGACCTTCGCGCCTGAAGCAATCTCCTCGATGGAAGCCGTAATCTCCTCAATAGCGCTTGCCTGCTGCGTAGTACCCTGCGCCAGCGAATTGCTCGCGCTTGCCACTTCGCTTGCGCCCGATGACATCCTTGCCGCCGCGTCGCGGATAACGGTGAAGTTCTTATTGCTGTCGCGCAGCATCCTCTTGATAGCCTTGCCAAGCACATCCTCATCACTTGCAGGCTTGCAGTTTACGGTAAGGTCGCCCTCCGCAACACGCTCCATGATATGCGCCTGATTGCCGATATTGTTAATCATATGATCGAAGTCCTCAGCCAAATCGCCGAACTCGTCGTTTGTAGTCCTCTTGATAGTCTGGTTTACATCGCCAAGCGCAATCTTCTGCGCGACAGTCGCAAGCGTGTCAATCGGCTTAAGCACTCTGCGCCTTATAGCCTCCGTAACCATGCCTATGCAGAGAACATAGACAATGATTGAAACTACTATAAGGAAAGTTATGCGTGAGTTGATGTACTCGTTTACCTCATTCCTCGGCTTGCCCGCAAACATCATGCCTACAATCTTGCCGTCTGAATTTCTGACAGGCATATAATAGCCGAAATAACGCTCACCGTTAATCACTACTTTATTTGTCTGATACTCCTCACCGTTGTCAAGAACAGCCTTTTCAATAGCGGCATTATCCAAGGTTGTGCCCGTCACCCTGTTGCCGTTGCTGTCCTTTATAGTAGTGGCGCGCCTTACATTGCCGTAAAATATGGTAATCTCCGCCTCATTGTTCTTCGCGTACCTGTCAACCATGTCCATATTCTGGGTAATATTAATATCGCCCTTGTAGACATCCTCTCCCTGAAGCGTAATGTCACCTCCGAGCGCGTCAAGCGTAAGCAGCGCTCCCGAAGTCAACCCCCGCAAAGCCGCCATAGTCTCTCTCTCCATGCCCTCAGTGATTGTAAGGGCGGCAAAGAATACTATCAGCACGCACGCTACAAGCAGCGGTATGGTCGTGATAGACAATATCAGAAGCTTTACGCTAAAGCGGCGTTGTTTTTTCTGTGTCCCGTTTTTAATTTCGTTTTCCATAAGTAACAAATCCTTTCATAATCTTTAGACTACTTTATCTTCTATTGTAAATTGTTTCTTGATTTTCGTCAATGATTAAATTATAACATTCAGCATTTTTTCAGTAGCCAAAAACGCTTTCACTTATTACATCCCAAAGCTTTCATCAACAATATTTTTTAAATGCTCATTTATATCATCCTGAGCGCTTCTGCACTGATCACTAAAGCTGCCATAAAGTGACGCTTTTAATTTTTTCGCGGGATCGACGCTATCCAACAATATATCCTTTATATCCGCATTAACCCCCCTTCCTCCTTCTGCCGCCCTCTCTTTTGCCCTATCCCAAACTTTTGACAGCTTGCCAAAATAGGCATTGTCCATAATTATACTTTTAAAATTTCCTTCAATATCTTCTGAGTACGAATCCAAACTTTCAATAGCGGTTTCTTTAATATTTTCAAGGATTCTCCGTATTCCTTCCGTATCTTCGACTCCTTCAAGCTTATTTTTGACGGAATCCAATTCTTTTGTCAACAATCCATTCAATCTTTTAATATGCCTTGAATAAAACTCGTACATTTCATTATCTATATCAGAAACCGAAACAAACTCGCAGCCCCAATATTCTCCACTATGTACAGCCAACGGCTTGTAAGCCCTTGAATGAAATGATTTTAGTTTTTCACAATATATTCTATAAAATTCCATACTGTCAAGTTCTTGGCACACTAATTGAATAAAATTTTCACATTTATCATATAATTCCTTAATAATCTTCTCCTTGACAGCATCGGCGCGTATGTCGCCATAATCAATAAATCTTCTTAATATATTGTAATTCTCTGAAATTTTGCGGTTTATATTTTCTCTTTCCCTGTCTACCATTGAAAAAATGTCTTTCATGAGCTGTTTTCTGCTGTTTTCTACTTTAGTCCTGTCATATCGGGTAATAAACATTCTTGTTTTACCATCAGGCACTTCAACCTTATATCCTGCCAAGGCATTATATGCAAATATATTTGAACTGTTAAAATTTATGCCATTTCCCTTATGTACACTTTGCAAATAATAATAACTCTGCATTTGCCCTATTCTCTTACCAACCAATTCCTCCTCTGATATATCGTCTTCATCTTCCATGTCTTCTAAGTTATCCCGGTTCTCACCCACTTCTCCAGTTTGCCAGTTAATGAGGATTGCATTTAATCCGTCTCTATAGGATGCGTTTACATTATACTCAATTATCTCCGATATATCTGATGAATTGCCGCCTGAACAGTCTTTATAATTGGTTTCAAATATGCAAATCGTATTGACAGCGTCATTGCTCAAGTATTTCTGGTAATCCGACCTAATGCCCTCACCTTTCTTCCCGTCTTTTGAACCCCTGTACCCTCTTGTATCTACAATTTTATTGATGGCATACTTTTCATTTGCCGGGAAAAAATCAGTATCTTCCAAATATATTTTTACGCTATATATAATCGAAAGACCTTCCATTTTACCATCATTAATTTCAGACATCTTATTTCTTAAGTCATTTTTCAGATCAGCAGCGTCAATATCAATCCTGACTTTATAATCGTCAATATCGCTGCATCTGCTGTCAAGAACAATCAATTCAGACATAATATAATCAACTATATTGTCAACATTCTCAGATATCCTCTCTTCCAGCAAAATATCATTACAACTGCCGCTTTCAATTAGCTGCTTGGATTTTTCCTTAATCAGTTGATCAAGTTTTTTCCTCTTATCCGACTGCTCGCCCGCCTCCCTGTTCAGCGCTTTTTTACACATTCCTTCTATATACCGTTCTATTTCACGAGGAATATTGGATATTTCAAAATCTAATTTTTCATCATCCGGTATATGGTTTTTAAGTTCTAAAAAATAATTTTTTTCGACAATATCCCTCACTGTCTCAATCAAAGCATTCCTGCTGCGGCACTCCACCTCAATATAATTTCCTGAGTCAGATTTGATTATCTCTATGGTTTCCTGCATAGTAGTTCCACCAGAACCCACCGGTAATATTGAAGCTTTATCCTTTAAAATGCATTTTTTATCCGCATTATATACTTCTTCTGTTACCAAATTGCATAGCGAAGTAATTGTTGATGTTTTTCCACATCCCGGCTTCCCCATAAAAACCAAAGTATATTCATTGGATTCCAATAATTTCGGCAGTTCTTTTAATTTGTTAATTGCTTGCTGCACCGCGGTTTTTAACCAGTACTTGTCCTCTGAAATGTCCTTCAGCCTCATCTCGGCTTCATCAACAATATTACTAAGCTTCATATTATCTACTAATTCGCACATATAACGGCTTCTTCCCTTCTTTTGAATTTTGACAGTCCTTTCGCATTCCTTAAATTATCATCATTTGAAGCGGCATATAATTGTTAGGCATAACAATCTGAATAGAATAAAATGTGCCACTAATTCCTACCTGACTGATAAACTCAAAAGGAGTAATAATAATTAATGGTTCTGTTCTATATGAAGCGCCTAAGTCCTTTATTGCACTCGCATAACCCGGGGCACGATTATTAGCAAATTGCCTTCCGTTAACAGATTTATTAAAATCAGCGTTTAATGTTGATGGAGTGGGATAATCAACCAGATAATCCTCCGGGCAGTCATCAAACGAATCTATTTCATAAATACTGTTTACCACATTCGTAGCTTTACTTTTGTAAGCCATACCCGTCACTGTTACCGTATGCGTTCCCCTGCCATATGAAAAAATACCTTTACTATTACGCCCCGACAACAAAACATTTACTTTTTTTGTATTATTCTTTTTCATAAATTCCTTCGCAACCAATAATATGTCAGGTATATTGATACCGCGCTGCTTGTTATTGTAGGACACAGCATTAAATTTATCTAACAATTCTTTTTCAACAATGTTGAAGTCAACATCTTTAATATAGCAATACCTGCCCGGGTTTGGATTTGAATTTGGCAAAACACTCAAAAGCCCATATCCCCCTTGCGGCTGCGGCTGAAAATTAGCGTTTAACAACTTATCATAAAAGGCATCTATAATTCGTTTATTCCTCGCATACCTAAGCGCATATATATACTTTGTCTCAAATATGTCTGTTGCCATGCTTGTAATATTTTGAAGTACCTGCTTACCGGATAGCATTTGGGGTATATTACCGGAAAAAATCAACTGCATATTTTTAGGCGATATTGATTTCCCATTTTGTACTTTCACCTGATTTTGAATAACCTTTTCCACTCCTGCTGCCGCATTTATTGGCCCATAATCATCAATAAACAACCTACAAATATCAAAATACCCTTTTCTATATCCAAACCATCTAGCCATCTGCGTCAAAGTATCCAGAGCTCCTGTTTGTCTTGTAAAATATGTAACGGACAAATTATGGAGCGTCAATCCTCTGGCTATCTTATTTCCACCGACCGCAATAAAATTATCCGTATTGGGCAATGTACTTTTCGTGTTACTATTAACCTCTATTACTTGAATTTTTTTCGCGCCGGTATTTATTTTTATGTTGCTGTTATATGTTTTTTGAGGAAATTTGTTCATCGCGTAGGATACTAAATCCATACACAGCTTCAAATCAAAATTAACTCCTGACGGATAATTATTTATTCCACACCCGTCAAAAGGAGAGTTTGGTACATAATACCCATTTATACTACATATGTTCATTCTGTTTTGAATATCGTCAAAACAATCATGAATATCGTCAATTATCTCCCATTTCCCTTTGGTATAGTTTCCACCATTGTTTGTATATATGTCATTCAATTCATCCAGTATTTCTTCGGATATTCTTTTTAATGCATCCTCCAAATATTGCTTTTCTTGGTTATGCACTCCCTTTTCAAGATTAGTATGTACCAACATAGATGTGGCGTCATCATCAATTATATTATTTCTGTGTCTTTCTTCAAATATCTTGCAATTCAATATAAATTGCAAAATAGCTTGATACAGCTTGGGCGTATTATTCTTACAATCCAAATAGCTTTGACAAATTCCTGTAGTGATATGGTAAACTTCACCTTTCTGTGCCGGATCCTCTATATTGACTATATTTTGATACCTCGAATATGCGTCAAATCCACAATAATTAGGGCTTATATCCATAATCTCAATAAAATTATCAGGAAAACCTATTCTCGTATTGTTTCTATTTTTCACACATATATTTGCTATAGGAGTCGCAGTATATTCTATATACATACTATGCTCGGAATCTGTCGGCATCGTCTTAAACAACTTTTGTATGTCTCCTATCTGTATACTTGATTTGCCTAGTTTTTTCCCAACACCCGAAACAGTTATTTCGTCACACTCATCATCAATAAATAACGCCCTTATATTATGCCTTTGCACTCTTGTTGACCCACTGAGGAAATTATACAATAATTTTAGTCTGTTGGTATTTTTCTTAACAACAGCTATATAGCACCCATTGGGATCATTCTGCATAAAATCATCTAATGTTTCGTTTCCTCCTCCATGATTTATATCAAAATCAACCTTTCTAATGCCATTATTTCCCATATCACATGCAGTCAGCCAATATATGTTTGGAGTTCTATTATTAATATTAATACCCGAAAAATGATACGGATTCGGCGCTATATTCGAATTAACCGCACTGGAATCCCGAATTCCAACAAATCGAGTATTTTGATAAAATGACATAAAACTGTTCCCACCATTATTATATGACGTAATGCAAGGAACATTCGGATTAGCTTCTCCTACTATGTCCACTGCTATTCTATCAGTAGTCTGCATGTTCAAGTCGTCCTTATTACTTGACAAAATAACTATAAGTTGAAATCCGTCATCAATCGCCCTATTTATAACATGACAAAAGTTCATGGTTTTACCCGATTGTACGTTTCCAACTACCAAACCATTAAACAGATGCGCATTTTGCGCATTTTTAGTTTTATACTTATTGACATAAGTATCATATTTATCTATTATTTTTTTTGCCAAATCATCTGAAGCTTGATTATATTTTCCCTCCGCTTTCTTTTGAGCTACGAACACATCATTATAAAGCATAGAGATATTCCCCCTTATTTATTTTTGCTCTATTACCAATTTTTCCATTATCAGTGCATAATTTCATATTATAGATTATCCTAAAAATCAAACAAAGTCAACATCATATGCACCAATTCCACAATATTTGACAACAGTCAGCAAAAACAATTTCAAAGGCGAAAATACAACTATGTTTTCTTTAGAATGTAAGATATTTTTTCATGGTATGAAGCGCGTTTTTTTCAAGACGCGACACCTGAGCCTGCGAAATCCCTATATATTCCGCCACCTCCATCTGCGTCTTCCCCTCAAAAAACCTCAAAGTGATAATCTCACTCTCCCTCTCGTCAAGCTTCTTCATGGCCTCACTCAAAGAAATATTCTCAACCCAGTTCTCCTCCCTGCACTTCTTGTCGCTTATCTGGTCCATCACATAAAGCGTATCGCCCCCCTCCGTATACACAGGCTCATACAAGCTCATCGGATTTTGTATCGCGTCAAGCGCATAGACAATATCCTCCTTAGAAATACCTATCTCCTCCGAAATCTCCATTATAGTAGGCTCGCGCAAATTTTTCTTCGTAAGATTCTCCTTTGCATAAATCGCCTTGTACGCCGTATCCTTAAGCGACCTGCTCACCCTTATCGGATTGCTCGAGTCCCTAAGAAAACGCCGAATCTCCCCTATAATCATCGGAACAGCATAAGTACTGAACTTAACATTAAGCCCCGAATCAAAATTGTCTATCGCCTTTATAAGCCCAATACACCCAATCTGAAACAAATCATCAACATTCTCATTCGACTGCGAAAACCGCTTTATCACACTAAGCACAAGCCGCAAATTCCCCCTAATATACTCATCCCTAGCCTGCTTATCCCCCTTCTCAATACGCGCAAAAAGCTCCTGCTTCTCCTCGTTTTTGAGAATAGGGAGCTTCGAAGTATTCACACCACATATTTCCACCTTACCCTGAGCCATCATACACTACCTCCTTTTCCATGCCGCGCGCACACAAAAAACGCCCACACGACATATGTACAAGAAATAGTGAAAAATCAAAACCAGCATCCCCCCTAAGTCCTTATATGTTCACAGCAACAACCTAAGCCCGAGCAGGGTTATATATCCCATGAAGACCATTGGAAAGCGTCGGCACTTAGCGAAACCAGCTGCAAAAGCGCAGCTCCTTTTGCAGCGCAGTTGAGCTTAGTGTCCGCTACGCTTTCCACAAGCGCGAGCGAGGTCTGAATGGGATATATAACCCTGCTCGGGCGCCCCCCGCCACACGCCTTTTTCCTAACTCGCCATCTCCTTCTTCAACCTCTTCATAATCTTCTTCTCCAACCGCGAAATATAAGACTGCGAAATCCCCAAATAATCCGCCACCTCCTTCTGCGTCATCTCCCTATCATCAGCCCTTCCAATCCCAAACCGAAGCGTTATAATAGTCCTCTCCCTCTCCCCCAGCCTGGATATAGCCGTCTGCAAAAGCTTCCTCTCAACCTCATTCTCAAGGTCCCTGTAAATTATATCCTCATCCGTCCCCAAAATATCCGAAAGCAGCAGCTCATTCCCATCCCAGTCAACATTAAGCGGCTCATCAATCGAAACCTCCAGCTTAGTCTTATTATTCCTCCTAAGATACATAAGTATCTCATTCTCAATACACCTCGACGCGTATGTAGCAAGCTTAATATTCTTGTCACGATTAAAAGTATTGATAGCCTTTATCAGTCCAATCGTACCTATCGAAATCAAATCCTCCACGCCTATACCCGTATTGTCAAACTTCTTCGCAATATACACCACAAGCCTCAAATTATGCTCTATAAGCAGCGCCTTAGCTTCATCCGCATGCTCCGTCTCAAGACCGCTTATCGCCCTGTTTTCCTCATCCGCGTCAAGCGGGGGCGGCAATATCTCCGAACCGCCAATATAGTGTATCTCCTGTTTATCGCTTATATTTATGTTCCCACACCTGTTATTATTTCTCCCTGCCGACAATCTCATTCTATTTGGTAAATAAAGTTTTAAAACCATTTGTCTTCCTCCCGATTTTTATATCATCAGATTAAAGCAGTCCTTGATTTAATATCATCTGAAACGAGCCATCCTTGGAAAGCCTGCCCTTGTAAAGAGCCACCACAGCATCCTTTTCGACAATCTGCCTGTCGCCAAGACTGATTGTAAGTTCGTCAACCGTAGTTCCCTCCATTATGCCGTTTTCCTCCCCTATACTCCTAAACGGAATCACCTTGTACCTCTGCGGCTTCAGCGACAGCCACAGCCTGGTAATCTCGTTTTCCTCAACAATCGAAACAGGCCTTTTGCTTATCGGTTCAAGAAGCGAATTACCTGTATCATACAATGCCTTTAATTCAAGGCTTTCGCCGTTTTCACTGATTTTCACAGTATAAATCTGCCGCCTGCCCTTTTTTTCCCTATACCGCAGCACTGCCATGCTAATGCAAGTCAGCGTCATAAGCACAGTAAGCCTTACTCCCGATGACACTCCCAACCTCTCTATGCAGGCATCAAGCTTTGCATACACAAACGCGAGCGCATGGAAATAAAACACTCCTATCAAAAGTCCGCCCGCCTTAAGCCCGGAGGACACAAAAAGCATGAGCAAATCCGCTGCAAGCACCGCAAGAATATAAAATATTCCATATTTCATCTCAGAGACAAGCACCAGCACAGCAAAAATCCCGCCAAAAACCGCCGCGCAGAATATCCGCCATGGCACAAGCTTCCTTTTCATGATAAACAGCGTGAGCGTCAGCATCGCCGCGTCAAGTATGCTGTTTTCTATAAAATAAACATCAAGGTATATCTCATAAATCCTCATCACCTCCCCAATTAGGGATTACTGCCGATTACATATATGAGTATACAAAAAGTCCCACGCTTTTTTTGTCAAAGCGTGGGACTAAATATCGTTTATTTTTCGACATTTTATTTTTACGGCCTGCAATATCCTTAAAAATCAGGCATATTTATTGATTTCTCTTTAAAAAATCAGGTATGCTTATCGACTTCTCCTTAATCTGAGGTTTTATGTCTACGGGCGGCTTTATTCCGCTGATAAACTTCGCGCCATCCACAGGGCTTGTCTGCTGCGGATTCACCGGGTTATTATTTATTCCCAGATTATTTATGCTCTGCCCTGCGGACCTTACAACCGTAGGGTTGGTCTTTGGCTGTACCGGCAGCCCTCCGCCAAGCCGTTTGGGCTGGTTTGTCGCCCCATCGGGGTCTATACCTGTCGCAATGACGGTGACTGTGCAGGAATCCGTCATTTCTTCATTGTACATGGCGCCAAATATGACATTGATGTTTTCACCCGCAATCTGCCTTATGTACTCTGCCGCTATATCTCCATCATAAATTCCTACATCACCGGATATATTGAGTATGACATCCGTAACTCCGTTGAGCGTAGTCTCAAGCAGCGGCGACTCCACCGCCATTTTGACCGCGTCCGCCGCCTTGTTGTCGCCTTCACCATGACCGATGCCTATGTGGGCTATACCCTTGTCCTTCATAACAGTCTGCACATCGGCAAAATCAAGGTTGATGACGACAGACTCATCAGCCGTATAAATCAAGTCCGTAATGCCCTGAACCGCCTGCTGCAGCACCTCATCGGCTTTCTTGAGTGCGTCCGGCATACTGGTACGCTTGTCCACTATCTCAAGCAGCTTGTCATTAGGAATGACAATAAATGTGTCCACATGCTCCTTGAGCTTCTCTATGCCTCCCAAGGCGTTTGTCATGCGCTGGCGCGCCTCAAATCTAAAGGGCTTCGTCACAACGGCAACCGTAAGTATGCCCATCTCCTTAGCGATAGCCGCCACTACAGGCGCAGCGCCCGTACCCGTACCGCCTCCCATGCCGCATGTAACGAACACCATATCAGCCCCCTTAATTGCCTCCTTGATGTCCTCTGCGCTCTCTTCCGCGGCTTTCTCGCCAACCTCGGGCTTTGCGCCCGCACCCAGTCCCTTGGTGAGCTTCTCGCCTATCTGTAAAAGCTTCGGAGCCTTGCAAAGCCTCAATGCCTGCTTATCGGTATTGACGCCTATGAACTCAACGCCGGCAATCTTTTCATCAACCATGCGATTGACTGCGTTGTTGCCGGCGCCGCCTACACCGACGACGATAATCCTTGCCGGCATAGCCGCGTTGTCCTCCTCAGCAATGCTTATATTCATACTTTGAAAGTTTACCTCGTCCAAGTCTGATTCCTCCTCCAAAATCCTTTAAACCTATACTAGTTTATAATACAATTTTTTTTCAAATTAATCAACACATTTTTAACTTTATTGTCTTAATTTCTTAATATTTTTAGTTTTATTCCGTTTCAAATGATATGCTCTGCCTGTCTGATGTATAGCTTTGCAGGTCAAGAGTTCCCTTTTTGCCGTCAAGCGCGGGCAGTATGTATGGCAACTGCATAAGCTTTTCATCGAGATTTTCAAGCCTGCCTATGTTTACCTTCACATCGCCGTAGCCCAGCATGACATTATAATCCTTATCAAACTGTATTCTGTCGCATATGATGTCGTATTTGTTTAGCAGCTTCGTTATCGTCAGTACATCCTGAAAAATAGCGTCGTTTTCAACGGGCAGCTTTTCGTGAAGCACGACATGGTCGAATTTTATGCCCGTCACCTGCGGTATTCCCTGTGTCGTCACCTTTGACGCCTCCACTACCACGCCCTCGTTGTCAAAATACATGTATCTTCCGAGGTATTCCACATAGCCCGCGAGCGCTTTTTCGTACACAGAAATCCTGATAGTGTCGTTTGACTGCACTACCACATCCATGGTTTCCACAAACGGCACATCATCTATTCCCTTGTTTTTGTATTTCATGGAAAGGTAAAGCGAATTGTCGCCAAGCCAGCCCGTCATTATCATTGACTTTATTTCTTCAGCCGAATAGTGCTTGTTGCCGTCCACTATCACATTTTTGACCGCGTAATGCACCAGCACAAAGTAAAACGACAGCAGAAGAAAATTTATCACGCCAAGTACAATAATAATCTTAACCTTTAAATGTATATTGGGAAGCCTTTCGGATGCCAATGTGCAGCTCACCCCTTTCACTCGTAGCTTATTTTGGCTCCCAAGCACCTCAAATCTCCCACTATATCCTGATAGCCTCTGTTTATATAGCTTATATCCGATACTGTGGTTATGCCGGATGCCGCAAGCCCCGCTATTGCAAGCGCCGCGCCGCCCCTAAGCTCATGTGCTATGACATTGCGCCCCGTAAGGGCAGCCGCGCCCCTTATTACCGCTGTATCGCCGTTTATGCTTATGTCCGCGCCCATGCGCCTAAGCTCCTCCGCTATCTTGAAGCGGCTTGAAAAAATACTCTCCTTTATTGTAAGCTCACCCTTTGCTATGGCTGCCGCCGCCATGAGCGGTGACTGCAAATCAGTCGGGAAACCGGGATATACATCCGTTTCAACAAAATCCATATTTTTAAGCTTATCCCTTTCGGGTACGGAAATGGCAAGCGTCTTTCTTTCCGGATTGCATACGACGCTGCCGCCCATTTTTGTTATTATAGCACAGACACTACATAGCTGTTCAATGGGAACATTTTCCAAATTTATGTTTCCTCCCGCCGCCATCGCCGCAAACATATATGTGCCTGCTACGATTCTGTCGGGTATCATGTCAAAAACTGCCGCGTGAAGCCTGCTAAGCGGCACGCCGTTTATTATAAGCCTCCCCTCCGTCCAAAAGCTCTCGGGAAGCACGATGTCAGCCCCCGCTTTGTTTAAAAAGTCACACAATACGGTAACTTCGGGCTCTCTCGCCGCGTTTTTTATGACCGTCGTGCCTTTTGCCGTAGCCGCAGCAAGAATTATATTCTGCGTCGCGCCTACGCTTGGAAACGGAAGGTTTACGCACGCGCCCTTGAGCTCATCAACATATGCATGTATGCGGCTTCCCTCTGTCCATATCTGCGCGCCAAGCTTTTCCAATCCTGACAAATGCCAGTCTATAGGGCGTTCGCCTATGACGCATCCGCCGGGATAATCGACATACGCCTCCCCGACGCGCCCGAGCAGCGCGCCCATGAGTATTACTGATGAACGCATAGCCTTTACATAGCGGCTCGGCAGCCTGCAGCTACTTATGCTTCCTGCATTTATGCCTATGTCAATGCCTGTCTGAAAATGGCTTGCCTTTGTTTCCACGACTGCCCCCGTACTTTCAAGCAGCCTGCCCATGCATGCCACATCAGTGATATCGGGACACCCCCTGAGCGTACATTTGTCCGGGATAAGCAGGCACGCCGCCATTATCGGAAGCGTCGCGTTTTTTGAGCCCTGTATGCGCACGCTGCCGCACAGCGGACTTCCACCCTCCATTTTTATCGAATTGCTGTTATTTTTACACTGAGCCATATATAATTCACCGTCAAAAAATTATAAATCATATTATTATATGTCATGACTCCGGTGTATTTTACCTATCACTTACATTTTTTGCTGATATTCAGGACTATCCCTATTTCCGCCAGCAAAAACAGTACCGCGGAACCGCCGTAGCTTATAAACGGCAGCGTAATACCTGTGTTTGGTATGGAATTGGTGACTACGGCTATGTTAAGTATTACCTGAATAGCATAATGCGCCATAACCCCTACCGCCAAAAGCGAACCGAAACGGTCAATCGTCTTGTTCGCGATTACCATGCAGCTCCATATAAGCACCACGAAAAGCAGTATTACCGTCATCGCTCCAAAAAGCCCCAGCTCCTCGCAAATTATCGAGAAAATCATATCATTTTGAGCCTCCGGGAGGAAGTTGCGCTTCTGCATACTCTGCCCCAGCCCTTTGCCCCATATGCCACCCGAACCTATCGCATACAACGCCTGTATAGTCTGAAACGCCCTGTCCGTACTGTATGCCTCCGGGTCAAGCCACGCCCTGATACGCGCCATACGGAAAGTGCCGCCCTCCGCATCGCCGCTTGTCGCTATCACCACTACCAATACGACACCCGCCACAGCCGCCGCGCCAAGCGCGATAAACCATTTATAATCGGGAACGGCGACAAAAAGCATTGCCACAGCTATGCCCATTACGATTATCGCCGAGCTTAAGTTATCCGAAATTATGTAAATAAGCCCCGCCACTATAGTAGGCGGCACCATTATTATCGCTATGCCCTTTGGCGTGCGGATAATATTTCTTCCATGCTCCTCAAGCCTCTGGATAACGCTCGCCAGATATATGATAATACCCACCTTTGCAACCTCCGCAGGCTGCAGCGTCAGACCTATCTTTAAGTCAAGCCACCTCGTCGCGCCGTTCTTTGTGACGCCAAGCGGCGTAAGCAGCAGCAAAATCAACACGACCGAAGCCGCAAGCGCCACCAAGTCAAATCTCTGCCATATCTTGTAATTTATCTTTGATACAAAAAACAGCACCACAAGCCCCAGCAAAGTCGCAAATCCCTGTTTCTTTAGATAAAAAGCAGAGTCGCCATATTCAATCCCCGCCTCATACGAGCTTGCCGAATACACCATAAGAAGTCCAAATCCCACCAAAAACAGCACTACAGCCAAGAGCACATAATCCATATTGTGCCTGCCGTATCTGATTCTTTGTTGCGTTTTTGCCCTTACAGCCACATTATCACTCTCCCAGCTTATTTACATATTCCTTAAACAGCTTTCCCCTGACCTCATAATTGGGAAACATACCCCAGCTTGCGCACGCAGGCGACAAAAGCACCGCGTCACCGCTCTCGGCGTTTTGCACACATATGTCAAGCGCCTCCTCAAAGCTTTCCGCAAAAATGATGTCCTTTTTAGGAAAACCGCATTTCACAGCGCAATCCGCTATCTTTTCCTTAGTCTGCCCGATAAGCACAAGCTTTTTTACCTTGCCGTCAAAGCAATTTATCCAGTCATCATACTCACTGCCCTTGTCATAACCCCCGCCTATAAGAATAGTCGGTCTGTCCATAGCCTTTATGCCCTGAATGGCAGCGTCAGTATTCGTCGCCTTAGAGTCATTGTAATACACAACACCCTTTTTCGTCGCCACATACTCAATCCTGTGCTCCACCGCCACAAAACGCTTTACCGTCGAAAGAATATTCTCCATAGGCACGCCCGCGCTCACGCTCACCGCAATCGCCGCCATCACATTTTCAATATTGCATATACCGACTAAATTCATATCCGTCTTAACATTCAAAAGCCGCTCGCTCTCTCCGCCCTTTGCAAGATAAATATAGTCACCCTCATAATACAGCCCGTCGTCAAGCCGCCTCGCCGAAGAAAAATAAACCACCCTAGCAGGACACCTCTCACCAAAATCCCTCGTGTACTCATTTTCATAATTCAATACACAGTAATCGTCCCTCGTCTGGTTCATAGTCACAGCCTCTTTAGCCGCCACATAATTTTCCATAGTATGATGACGGTTCAAGTGGTCAGGCGTAATATTAAGTATCGCCGACACCTGCGGATGAAAATTCTCTATCGTCTCCAACTGAAAACTGGAAATCTCCGCCACCGACACCGTCCCCTCACTCATCAAAGGCGCCGCCTCCGTATAAGGATTACCAATATTCCCCACTATATAAACATCATCATAATACTCCTCCATTATCTGCCCCACAAGAGAAGTCGTCGTAGTCTTGCCATTCGTCCCCGTAATCGCCAAAACCCTGCCCGCCGCAAAATTATAAGCAAGCTCCACCTCGCCCCATATATGAATACCCCTCCCCCTCATAACCAACACAAACGGCGCATCCGTAGGCACCCCAGGACTAAGCACAGCCAGCTCCACACCCTCAGCAATCTCCTCCCGAAAATCACCCACCACAAACTCCGCCCCAGTCTCACGCCCCAATTCATCACTAATCCGCCTTCTCACCGCCTCAACATCCGTCTCCACATTGCTGTCATATACCACAGGCAAAGCGCCCTTCTTCTCCAGCAGCACAGCCGCCCCCACGCCGCTCTTACCCGTCCCCACAACAATTACCTTTTTACCCTTTAAATCTATCATAACCATCGTCTCCCTCGTTCACCTAATATATTTCCTTCTTTTTAATACAAACGCCTATAAGCTTTTATGTCGATAACATAGAATTTAGGCAAAATATATAAAATCAGCGACGCTTCGCATCGCGCACCAAGTCGCGATTTTATATATTTTGACTAAATTCGGACAACTGCGAAAACATACATCATTAAATACAAATATACATAAAGCTAAATCCAACAAAGTAGAATTTGGGTGAAATATACAAAATAAGCGGTGCCTTGCGGAGCACCGCACCGCGTTTTTGTATATTTCGCACAAATTCGACCGTCTTAGAACACCTTTTCACAATCCCCTACCTAATTATACGTGTGCTCTCGGAAACTCCCAGCCCTTATTTTATAAGGCTTCAGAAATTTCCAAAATCACGCTTTCACCTCTATTTTTCACTTTCATTTTGTAACATTTTCCATCTTCACAAGTCATTGTTCCTTGAAAAAATTTCTTGTTTTTTTATAAAAAACTATTGACAAGCAACTAAAAATGTGCGGCCGTTTTCGCTGATGATTCCAGCGAAAACGGCCCTTTGTTTTATAAGCAACTCTCCACTTTCACTGATAAAACAAAGGAGGACACATTTATGTTCAAACCCGAATTATGGCAGAGCCACGACGAGTATAGAACCATTGTTAATACTTATGGCCGCAGGCTTTCACGCAACCATCCCAAATATCTCTGGGCCGATTATGAACACGAACGCCAAAAACTCTTAAACCTCAACCTTGACCCACTTGTCGGTTACATCTCCGGTTTTTATTCAAACGGTGGACGGGCGGCAAAAAACCAGGCACAGATCCTCCGCTCCCTGATCCTTTTTGTCCTGCTTTTTAATAAAACCAAAGCCCGCACCAGCCTTACTTTATGGGTGAGGGAAGTCCTTCCCAAGTCCATTTCCCTGGCCGTCCTCATTGGATGCACCTCCCCGGAAGAGCTGCCGCCCCTTGGCTCTTATTACGACTTTATGAACCGCTTCTGGCTGGGCTCCAGGGATAATTGTTCCCGCCCAGCGCTTCTTCCGGCAGGCAGAAACGGCAAAAAGCCCAAAAAACTTATTGGCGCCGATGGAAAACTGCTGGAACCGGAAGACCCCTGTACAGTTACCGTAAGGGACATCGTAAATGATATCACGGCCGGGAAGCCTGCCGCCGATAATCCGGAAGCCGCACTCCAGAAAATCTTTTCCATCCTTGCCATACTGCCGTCTGTCAGGCTGGGTTTGATCTGTCCGGAAAACCTTACTTTATCCGGTGACGGCACAGCCGTTGTTTCCCATGCTTCCCCTTACGGCAGGCATCTTCCCTCCTGTGGCAAAGCCTGCCCATACCGGAAAGACTGCGGACGCCACTATTCTGACCCGGATGCCGCATGGGGATGGGACAGCGATAACAAAACATGGTACTTCGGGCATACCCTTTACATGCTGTGCGCCAGAAACAATACGCTGAAAGTCGAACTTCCGCTGTTAATGAAATTCACTGACGCACGCCGGCATGACAGCAAAAACTTCCTCTATGCCATAGATGATTTCGGGCGCAATGCCTTTGGCATTTCCCCGGAAAATATCTGCCTTGACTCCGCACACGACAACATCCCAACCTATGAACTGCTGGAACGCTGGGATATCAATGCCCTGATTGACATCAACGGCAGGGCAAAGTCATCGGAAAATGCCCCCGCGGACATCACTTTTGACAAAACCGGGCATCCCCTCTGTCCTGCCGGGCATAAAATGTGCCCATGGGGCAATGACCCCATAAAAGATGCACACAAATACCGCTGCCCGCTGAAATGCGGACGCATAGGTTCCTGCCCCCATGCCGGAAAATGTTCCCCCGGAAACTATGGGCGCACCGTCTATATAAAGAACCACGGCGACCTCCGCTTCCATCCACGGATTCCAAGGGATTCCGAAGAATACAGGAAAATATACAGCGAACGGACAGCATGTGAACGTGTCAATGACCGCGTACTGAATGACTACTGCCTGCAATACCTGAAAATACGGGGCAGGGACCACTTTTCTTTTTGGGCTATGCTCATAGGGATATGCATCCATTTGGATGCAAGG
>CANQSB010000037.1 GCA_947626435.1 uncultured Lachnospiraceae bacterium
CTGTTTTATGAGGTAAATATTTAAAGAAAAGCCTGAAAAATCAATGATTTAGGGCTTGACATTATAGGAAGGAGCAGCTATATGAATTTTACGATATTTAATACAGCATCAAAAAATTCCAATTCAATATTTGCAGGCAGTCTGCCGATGATGCAGCGGACAGGGCTTAAAAGCACGCAGGACAAGGCTGAGCGGCAGCAAAAAGCTCAAAGTCAGATTGCATTTTGGGAGAATCAGAAAGAGAGCCTTAAAAATATAGAGTGCAGTACATTAGAGGGAATCGCCAAAAAGCTGGATAAATTCCATATATACGAAGACCAGATTGCCGCTGTCAAAAAGCAGTACAATCAAGAGCAGATGTGGCACGTAATGGACGAGGCAAAGGAAATCGGCGAAAAGATTGCCGAGGAAGCAGAAAAACTGGAACCCAAGACCGCCGAGGAGAGGCGCGAGGATATTGCCGAGGAGGCGCTTGGCACAGACGAGTTCAAGGGCAAGCTGACGGAAAGCATGGAGGAAATGCAGGAGCAGATGACAGAAATGCCGGAGGAAATGGGACAGATCATAGATGAAATCGCAGACGCTCCGCAAGAAACTCTTGACAGCGTAGCAGAGGAAAGCGTTGGGGCAGCAGATAGCATAATCATCTCAGAAATTCCCGCTGACACTGCAGAACCATTGTCAGAGCAGGCTGTAAAGTATAAAAGGATAGACATTTTAATATAGCGCATATTAAAAACATGTATAAATATAATACATGACTTTTCATGAGCCATCCAGAGATAATATGAATTACGACGCGCTTGCCAAAAGAGCAAGATATTTCAAACAGGACGAGAAGGGAGCGGGGGCTATGTCCGAGATAATGGAGAATATGATGCGGGAGTCAGAGCAGAACAAGGCAAAAAACAGCAATTTGTTTAATAAAAATAGGCAAGATGCTTTTAGATGAAATAGCGAAGGCTACAGAGCTGTTTCTTGATATGGTAAAAGAATTGGAAAGTCAGACAATGCAGACAGCTTAACAATCCTATAAACAAAACTTAGTACAATAACAAGCAATAGAGCATATAGAACAGCCAAAACAGACAGGCAAATCTATATGTTCTATTTTTTTGGAGGTAAGTTGAACATATGAAATAAAACCACCATTTACCACATGAGCATTTTAGCATATTGCAATTTTCATCTGATAGTATATACTAAAAAATATGCAAAAACTAAAAAACAACCACAAAAACTCAACAAAGAAACGGAGCAAACAATGCAGAAAAACATCATAATAGTAGAAGACGACAGCACTCTTGCAGGCGGTTTATGCAGGGCGCTTGCAGGTGATGAAATCAATGCTGAAAGCTGCAGGCTTATTAGCGAGGCACGGAATAAGCTATCAAACCACGAATACGCGCTTGTTGTGCTTGACATAAATCTGCCCGACGGAAACGGCTTTGATTTTCTGTCGGAGATAAAACAAAAATATGACACTCCTGTCATAATACTTACGGCAAACGATATGGAAACAGACATAGTGGCAGGCTTGGAGGCGGGCGCTGACGATTATATCACCAAACCGTTCAGCCTTGCGGTGCTTAGAGCACGTGTGAATACACAGCTTAGGAAGGACAGGCATTCATGCACGAAAATAGAGATAGACGGCTACAGCTTTGATTTTGCCAATATGGAATATCTCTGCAAAGGCGCACAGATAGAGCTAAGCAAAACGGAGCAGAAGCTTTTGAGGTATTTAGTCGAAAACAGGGGCAATACATTAAGTCGAGAGTTTCTGATAGACCATATATGGACGGACGGCGCTGAATATGTTGACGAAAATGCGCTGTCAGTATCAATAAAGCGATTGCGGGATAAGCTGTCAGCTCAGGATTACATAAAAACAGTATATGGCGTGGGGTATAGCTGGAAAATGTAAACGCATTGAATAAGTATTTGGAAAGTCTGTTTAATAAATCTGAACTTAGCAAAAATACAAAAAAACGCTACTAAATATCAACGCAACGACTTGTGTGCCAGACATTGCTCATTTTATATCGTATGTAGTGAAGAGAAGTTTATCAATTACTAAAACATACTGAATAAGCATTTTCAAAGTTTTTTCAATAACGTAGAATTTAGGCGAAATACACAAAATAAGCGACGTATTGCAAAGCATCTAGTCGCGTTTTTGTATATTTTGCTTAAATTCGGACGGTTTAGAACACGTTTCATAATTACCTAAGACATACCAAAACACCGAAAGGAGAAACAAATCTTGTTTTTAACAGTAATTTCATTTATTTTACTTGCAATTTCCGCAGTCCTGCTTATCACGGCAAAAATTCGTGAAAAGCGCACCTACGACACGCTTGACCGCCTTTTAGACAGCGCAATCAACAACATCTTCGACGAGAAAACCTTTGACGAAACACGTTTTTCATCACTGGAAATGAAGCTTGCAAAATACCTTTCAAGCTCACAGATCTCAAGCCGTAAAGTCGCAGACGAAAGAAATAAAATAAAAACGCTGGTATCAGACATCTCCCATCAGACCAAGACGCCCATATCAAACATACTTTTAAACAGCGAGCTATTAATGGAATACGATTTAGACGCGGAAAGCCGAAAATGCGCAGACGTTATAAATGGACAGGCGCAAAAGCTAAGCTTTCTGATAAGCGCGCTTGTCAAGCTGTCACGGCTTGAAACGGGTATAGTGGCAGTATCGCCCAAAACTGGCGATGTAAATAAGCTGGCGCAGAAATTATATCAGCAATACAAACCAATAGCCTCAAATAAAGGGTTAAATTTCATTTGCCAGTGTTACAGCAGAGAAAATGCTGATTTTGACTCTGCAGATATAGGTGTCAGTACAGACATTAACACAAATGCAGCTGCCAATAATATCATAGGCACAAATGCCAGTGCGGAAGATAACGCCATCGCCAATCCTGCCCCCAGCGGACAAACATCTTCCAGATTAACCGCCGTATTCGATGAAAAATGGACACTTGAAGCGCTTGGGAATATAGTGGACAACGCCATAAAATACACAGATAGCGGGAGCGTTGCCCTACGTACAAAGTCCTATGAAATGTTCTGCTGCATAGAAATCGTCGACACAGGCAGCGGGATTGCGGAGGACGAGCACGCCCAAGTATTTTCACGCTTTTACCGAGGCAGAAATTCAGGCAAAAAAGAAGGCGTAGGCATAGGCTTATACCTTGCAAGGCAGATAATCACACAGCAGGGCGGTTATATAAAGCTGGTATCCCCTGCGAACAGGCTGAAAAACCAGGCATCGGGTACGGTATTTCAAGTATATCTGCCCAGAGAAGCTTCATAAAACAGTAAAAATTTCAAAGATTAAAATAATCTATATAATCGGTATAAAAATAATGAACAAAAAATAGTGCCAAATATTTCTATATTTCCTAATATACAATTCATCCAAAATATGTTACGATAATATTACGACTTTATTAACATAGCGGGCATATTTCACAAGGGAAAGGAGAAGGAACTTATGGGAATATGTAAAAGTGCAAAAAAAATGATTGCAGCAGCAGGCGCGGTAGCAATGGCAGGCACGCTGATGTTCGGCGGTTTTGTCGGTCCGTCGGCTTACGTAGTCAATGCGGCAGAGCCAGTGCTTGCATTTGACGGCGCAGAGGGCGGCGGCAAGTACGCGACAGGCGGACGCGGCTACGATACCTATGTCGTAACCTCATTGGAGGATTACGCAAAGGGCGACACGCCAATCGAGGGCACGCTGCGCTACGGCATTGAGGAGGTAGCGGCAAAGAACGGCGGAGCCGTTATCGTGTTTAATGTCGGCGGTGTTATCGACTTAAAGAGCGACATTACTTTAAGCAAGGTCAAGAACCTTACAATAGCAGGGCAGACAGCGCCAGGTGACGGTATTACCATTTCAGGCTATCAGACAAACATAAGCAACTCTGAAAACATAATTATCCGCTATATGCGTTTCCGCCCGGGCGCTGCAAACGTAAACAACGGCAGCGACTCTATGGACGCGCTTTGGGGCAGGGACAACAAGCTGTTTATGATTGACCACTGTTCATTCAGCTGGAATACGGACGAAACGCTTTCGACATACCGTGGACAGGACGGTACGGTGCAGTATTGCGTGGTTTATGAGAGTCTTACAGTGTCAGGTCACTCTAAGGGACGCCACGGCTACGGCGGCATCTGGGGCGGCGACAATGTGCTTTTCCAGTACAACCTTATCGCCAATACTACATCACGCGCACCGAGAATGGGCGGCGGCTCAATGGGCGATCCCACGAAGGAGAGCGCAAAAGACGCATACCAGTACATAGCTACGACACAGGTAAGCAACAACGTTATTTACAACTATGGCTTTAATGTCGTGCATGGTGGCGGCTGGCAGTACACCAACTACATAAACAACTATATGATTAATGGCAAAGGCTCTAGGGAGAACATTTCAGAGGTTATCGCAAACGCGGGCGAGAGCAAGAAGACAGGCGGCTTTTATGTGTCAGGCAACGTGCTTTACGACGGAAGCGTTAAGAATGAAGCGCTTTCAGCGGACAACAGCGGAGACGGCAAGAACACAGGCGTTATAAATACAGCTCCCGACTGGACGACGATTGCGGACAAGCAGTACACCACGACCGTAGGCGGCACATCATTTATGACGACAAAGCTGTGCGACTTCCCGCTTGAAAAAGATATGGAGTCAGCAGAGGAGAGCTATTCAAAGGTGCTTGAGCAGGCAGGCGCGACATATCCCAAGAGGGACGCTCAGGACGCGAGAGTGGTTGACGAGGTAAAATACGATTTAGGACGCTTTATCAACACTGAAAAAGAAGTCGGCGGCTATACTATGGCTACAGTAAGCAGGGAAGACGGCTTCGATACAGATATGGACGGAATGCCTGATTATTATGAGAAGGCGGCAGGACTTGACGCAGGCAACAAGGACGATGCAAAGGCAATCGCGGCAAACGGACGTTCAAATGTAGAGAATTATTTCAACAGCCTTGTTGACTTCAACCAAAAGGCTGATAATCCTACGGTGATACTTATGGTTGACAACAACACGCAGATTCCAGAGGGCAGCGAGCTTACAGTAAGCGCATACGCCAAGGCAAACAACGGCGGCAGCATTTTGAGAGTAGATTTCTTCAACGGCACAGAATATATAGGCACGGACGACACAGAGCCTTATTCATGCACATTGAAGGGACTTACGGACGGCACATACTTTATTTCAGCGAGGGCATATGACAACGATGGCACAGCGACACAGGCGACAGCGGCGCAGGTTCATGTAAACAGCACGGCTGGCACGGGCGATTACATAAGCGAGGATATAGGCAGCCCCGCAGTGGCAGGTACAGCCTCTCTTGAAAATGGCGTGCTCACTGTAAAGGGTTCAGGCAAGCTTGGCAAATCTGAAGGCGCGGTGACAGGCGACACAGCGGACGCGGCGACAGACAATTTCCATTATGTATATAAGGGCTTGAAGGGTGACGGCACGATTGTCGCAAAGCTTGCAGATGTCACGGCGATTGACAACCACACGTTCAGCGGTCTGATGATTAGGGATACAAACGCGGCAAACGCCAATACAGCGGCGCTTGGCATGTCGCTTGTAAAGCAGAATACAAAGATAAACGAGGGCAATCCTGACTTGGACGATACTACTTGGGCGGTATATCTTGCAAACAGGGGCGCTACGAAGGTGCTTGACGACACTGGCGCAGAGCTTAAAGTAAATGACGCAGGCAAGCTGAGCGAGCTTGGCGAGCAGATTGACGCAAAGGCGGACGCGCTTAAAGCGGGCATTCCTTTGGTAGAGGATTTCTATTTCAGGACGGCTGAGAACGGACAGAGCGTGACAAACGGCGTATGGCTGAAGCTTGTCCGCAAGGGCGACGTATTTACGGGCTATGCAAAGAATAATGCTAATGACAAATGGACGCTCATCGGTTCGGCGCAGATACCTATGTCTGAGGATGTGCTTATCGGCTTTGCGGTAGACGCGAATAAGGTAGGCAACGACATAGACAATCTGAGTACGGCTAAGTTTACAAACATCAGCATTACAAAATAAAATAGGTCAAATCTTTCAAAACTGTAAGAATTAATTTCGTTTTTGAAAGATTGTCGAAAGATTTATATGTTATATTATCGGTATGGCAGACAAAGCTAATAAAGTCTGCCGTACCGATTTTTTTGTTTTGGAGGTTAAAAATTATGTCAGTATTATTAACAAAAGGCTTGCGCAAGGAGTACGGAAGCGGTGAAAGCCTTGTAAAAGCGCTTGACGGCGTGCAGTTTGAGGTGGAGCAGGGAGAGTTTGTGGCGATAGTCGGCACGAGCGGCAGCGGCAAATCGACGCTTCTGCATATGCTTGGAGGGCTTGACCGCCCGACGGAAGGAAAAGTGTACATCGACGGAAAAGACATTTTTTCACTGAAGGACGAGGAGCTTACGATATTCAGGCGCAGGAAGATAGGGTTTGTGTTCCAAAATTACAACCTAGTGCCAGTGCTGAACGTGTACGAAAATATCCTGCTGCCGATACAGCTTGACGGCGGCGAGCCTGATACGGAGTACATCAATTCGATAATAACGACGCTTGGCTTGAATGAAAAGCTGAACAATCTGCCAAACAACCTTTCGGGTGGGCAGCAGCAGAGAGTGGCGATAGCGAGGGCGCTTGCGGCAAAGCCCGCGATAATCCTAGCCGACGAGCCGACAGGAAACCTTGACAGCCGTACAAGTCAGGATGTGCTTGGACTTCTCAAAATCACGAGCCGGAAATTTTCTCAGACAATAGTGATGATAACGCACAATGAGGAAATAGCGCAGCTTGCGGACAGAATAGTGCGCATAGAGGACGGCAAAATATTAAGAAATTCTAACGCTTGCAGCAATGGCTGCTTCGCGAAGAATTTCTAAATATTTAGAAAAACGCAAAGGGCAGCGTTTTTCAGGAATATGCAAGGAGGAGAGTTTAATGAAGGTAGCAAACAGGAAAACAATACGCCGCCTGAGTTTTAGGAGTATGAGGGCGTCGGGCGTGAGGAACACTGTCGCGGTAGCGGCAATCGCGCTCACGACAGTGCTTTTTACGGCGCTTATGACTATAGCCATGTCACTGGTTGAAAATTTCCAGATGTCCAATTTCAGGCAGGCGGGCGGTTATGCGCATGGCACATTCAAATTTCTGACAAAGGAGCAGGTAGACGCGCTGAAAGACGATAAGCTGATAAAGGAATACGGCTTAAAAATACCTGTAGGCGTGGCGTATGATGAGCCGTTCAATAAAGACCATGTAGAGCTTAATTATTTTGATGAAAATGACGCGAAATGGTATTTTATGAATTTTGTGGAGGGCGGGCTTCCCGCGGAAAATACAAACGGCGCGGCAGTAGACACCAAGGTGCTTGAGATGCTTGGCGTGGAAAAAAAGCTGGGCGAGGAATTTGACATGACCTTTGAGGTAGACGGCAAGCCCATCACCAAGACCTTTACGCTCAGCGGCTGGTGGGAGTATGATCCCGTAATTCCCGCAAGACAGCTTGCCATGGCAAAAAGCTATGCTGATGAGATTTTTGAGGAGCTTGACACGCAGGGCGCTGACGGAATGACTATGACATACTGCATGGACGTGATGTTTGCAAACTCAGGCAGTATCGAGAAAAATATGAAGGAAGTGCTTGAAAGACACGGATATAAGGCTGATGACGACAGTGGACAGTATGACAGCGGGGCGACATATATCAAGATAGGGGTAAACTGGGGTTATGTGGGCGTGCAGCTTTCGGACAGCTTTGACTTAATGACAGCGGCGGCGTTTGTGGCAGCGATAGCGCTTATCGTATTTACAGGCTATCTGATAATATACAACGTTTTCCAAATATCGGTGTCAAACGACATACGCTCATACGGTCTGCTGAAAACCATAGGCACTACGGGCAGGCAGATAAAACGCATGGTGCGCATACAGGCAATGGCGCTGTCGTGCATAGGCATACCGATAGGACTTGCGCTTGGTTGGTGCGTGGGCGCCCTGCTCATGCCCATAGTGCTGTTACAGGTAAGCAAGGGAATATCGAGCGGCGAGCTTTCGGTAAGCCCGTGGATATTTGTCGGCTCTGCTATTTTTTCAATGGTAACTGTCCTGATATCCTGCAAAAAGCCATGCAAAATGGCTTCGCGCGTATCGCCGATAGAGGCGCTCAGGTACACTGAGGCAGATGGCATAAAGAAAAAGAAGCGCACAGCGAAAAAAGGCGCGTCGATTTTGCGGATGGCGTTTGCCAACCTTGGCAGGAACAGAAAAAAGACAATTGTGACAGTAGTGTCACTTTCGCTTGCCGTCGTGATACTGGAAATCACGGTGATATTTACAGACGGCTTTGATATGAATAAATATTTAAGGCAGATGGCAGTTGATTTTCAGGTGGCGGATGCAAGCTATTTCAATGTGGCAGTAGGCTTTAGGGATTTAAGCAAGGGAGTAACCCAAGACGTAATAGACGAAATAAGTGCGAATGGCGGGATAACAGATGGAGGCTGTACTTATGCAGCCTATGGCGTAAATGCGCTGAAAACAAAAGAACAGTACAAAAATTCATATTGGCTGAACATTAATGCTAAATATGCAGACAATCCTGAGCAGTATATTGAATATATGATAAATCAGAATATGAGAGAAAACGGTCTTATAATCGACGAAGTTCAGGCTATAGGCATGGACAGCTTCTGCCTTGGCAAGCTTGATGTAGTCGCAGGCGACGTGTCAAAGCTGAATGGGGAAGGAAATTATATAGCGGCGGCATATCATACCGATGATTATGGTAATATCAATTACACAACTAACAGCTTCAGGCTTGGCGATAAGGTGACAGTCCGCTATGTGGAGGAGTCGGAGTTGTACAATCCCCGGACGGGAGAGGTATATGCCTCTTATGATGAGATAGGCGACAAAGGATTTGCCGAGCGTGAAACGAAATATCATGATGTCGAATACGAAGTGGCGGCTGAGGTGGTTATTAAGGAAAAGATGAGTTACCGTTATTTTTCTGCAGACAGGCTTATATTCGGTTCGGAAAATATCATGAAAAATACGGACAATACAGGCGTTATGTACTATGCCTTCGACACGACTGACGAGGCGCGCGCTGATATGGAGGAGTTTATATCGGATTACACGCAGAACGTAAACACGGCATACGATTATGAAAGCAAAAAAAGCTATGAGGACGAATTTAATTCATTCCGCCAGAGCTTCCGCCTTTTAGGAGGAGCGCTCAGCTTTATAGTAGGGCTTGTCGGCATACTGAACTTCCTGAACGCGATTTTGACGGGAATAGCCTCACGCCGCCGCGAATTTGCCGTTTTGCAGTCAGTAGGAATGACAGGCGGACAGCTCAATCGGATGCTGGTATTTGAAGGACTGGCATATGCGCTTGGCGCGGTGGTATTTTCACTTGCGCTCAGTCTGGCGCTTGGACCGTTCATAGGCAGCGCGTTTGCGGATATGTTCTGGTTCTTCACTTACCGCTTCACAGTCACGCCGATATTCGTGATAGCGCCGCTTTTCGCAGCGCTGGGCATAGCCGTACCGCTCATAGTCCACAGGATAACGGCTAAGAAGTCGATTGTGGAGAGACTGCGGGAGGCGGAGTTTTAGTTCATGCATAAAAATCACTTTGAAATGATTTATTTTTATAAAAAAATCATTTTGAAGTGATTTTTTGTTGCGAAATTATAAATATTAAGTTACACTAAAAAAGAAAATGCTGTGGGGGCGCATGGTTATGGAGAGAAATATAATGGCTGAACTTATCGAATGGCGGCAAATGCGGTCAGGGAGAATGCCGCTTGTGCTGTATGGAGTGCGTCAGGTGGGGAAAACGTATATACTTAGGGAGTTTGGCGACAGATATTTTAAAAACCGTATATATGTAAATTTTGAGCGTATGCAGACAGTTGCGGATTTTTTCAATGGGGAGCTCAATCCTGACAGGATAATAATGCTGCTGGAGGAATATTTTGCGCAAAAGATAGTGCCTGATAAAACGCTTATTATTTTTGATGAGATACAGATGTGTGAGAGGGCGCTTACATCTTTAAAGTATTTTTGCGAGGAAGCGCCCCAATACCATATCGCGGCGGCGGGGAGCCTTTTAGGTGTCGCGATCAGTCGTGATAATTCTTCGTTTCCTGTGGGCAAGGTAATTGTTAAAACGCTTTATCCGCTTAGTTTTGATGAGTTTTTGCGCGCGATGGGCAAGGAATATATGGTGTCGATGATAAGGGAATGTTATGCTGAACGCGTACAGATGCCTGAGGCGACACACAATGAGCTGCTTGAATGGTATCGCAGATATCTTTTTGTAGGAGGCATGCCTGCCGCTGTAAATCAGTACCTTGAAAGAAATTCAATTATAAATGTTCCTGAAATTCAAAGCATGATAATAAACACTTACACTGCTGATATGGTAAAATATACAAGCGACAGCGAAAGCACAAAGATAAAAAATGCTTACAACTCAATGCCTGCGCAGCTTGCCAAAGAAAATAAAAAATTCCAGTATAAATTGATTAGAAAGGGCGCGACGGCAGGGCTTTTTGGAGATTCAATCGCGTGGCTTGTCTTTTCGGGAGTAGTGCTTGAGTGTGACAGGGTGACGCGGGCGGAACTTCCGATTAAGGCATTTAGAGATGTATCGTCGTTCAAGCTGTACATGTCTGATGTGGGGCTTCTTTCGGCATTTACAGGCATTACACCCGATAGTATCATAAGAAATGAGCTTTCGGAGCTTTTTCGCGGGGCGCTTACAGAGAATTATGTGGCGCAGGCATTTAAGGCAAATGGATATGAGCTGTATTATTGGACCGATAATTCGCCCGTGGCTGAGATTGATTTTGTACTGCAGAAGGAAGGAAAGGTAATTCCTGTGGAGGTTAAGTCAGGTGAGAATGTCAAGTCTAAAAGTCTGAATCATTATCGAAACCTGTATGATCCTGAGATTTCAATCCGTTTGTCGGAGAAGAACTTTGGATATGGCGAAGGGGTATTCGCTGTGCCGCTTTATGCGGCGTTTTGTATGTGAAAAAAAACGGAGGCAGTTTTCCGTGAGGCAGAGTTTTACTCCCCGCAGTGGCAGTTGACATAAAAAAGGTGTATAGGCTTAAATTAATAAGTCTTACACCTTTTTTTGCTTAATTACAAATTAACTGCTAAATCATTCTTTAATCATATCCAATTCGGTAAGATTAACTCCCGAAACCTGCAGAAAAACTTTTAATTCAATGTACCGTCTTTTCATGGTATTGTAGGCGTTTGAATTTTTTTCGACCTCCAACATATATGTTTGAAGCCTTGAAAATTCTTCTATTGAAACTTTTATCATTTCTTTTTCAGTCATGTAAATCCCTCCCCGTTTCATTAAAAAACAAAAAACACTGTACTTGCGTTTCTTGGTGTGAACATTGCTGTGAGCGATTAGAAATACTTTTCACACTAATTCTTTGAGATAAATGGTTAAACTGTTAATTACCAATTTCATTATAGCAAATAAGGTTGGAAGTGTAAAGCTAAACATCATCAATATTTATGCGAAAGTCTTATACTTTTTGGTTACAATGTATTGACGGTGTAGCAACAGCATATTATAATTAAGAAAAAAGGAGCGTGACGCACTATGGCACAGACTACAGTAAGCATACGAATGGATAATACTTTAAAAAAAGAATTTGACAATGTTTGCAATGAGTTGGGCTTATCTATGACAACGGCTGTTACCATGCTTGCAAAAAAAATGACGCGTGAAAAAAGAATACCATTTGAAGTATCTGTAGATCCGTTCTATTCTGATGAAAATATGTCAAGACTTAGAAAATCCATCGCACAGATGGAGGCGACCGGCGGTACTGTACATGAGGTAGATTTAGATGATTAAAGCATGGACAGATGAGGCATGGGAGGACTTTGAATACTGGACAAAACAGGACAGGAAGACACTTAATCGTATCATGCAATTGCTAAAGGACATTTAACGGCTATCAAGGCATAGGCAAACCGGAGCGTCTAAGCGGTGATTTGTCCGCATATTGGAGCAGACGTATAGACGACGCAAACCGTATTGTATACCGTATAGACGGCGATATAATAAAAATAGTTCAGTGCGGTTCACATTACAGGGATAAATAGTGAGCTGTTTTGTCAAATTTGAATTAGAGAAAAATTAGAGCCTGTACATCTATAATATTTCCAGTATTGCCGTAAATGGCAATAAATCTCTATCGGAAAAATAAAAAAACGAAAGCGAGGAACTGGAAATGAAAAAGAAAAAATACTTTTTATCAGCAGGCATCGGACTTGTAATGGCGGTGTCTCTGGCAGGCTGTACAGGTGGACAAAGCGGTGAGAGCGAAATTCAAACAGCTTTGGAAACAGTCACATTCGGAGAAAATGCAGAAGGTACGGAAAATGTGAAAAATGATGCACAAGAAAAGAATGACGGATCAAATGATGCTGAAATGTCAAGCGAGTATGAAACGCCAACCGAAACAGACACATCTGCCGTACAGGACATTGAGAATGAGCCGACAGGTGACGGCGCTATAACTAATGAGACAGGTAAACACTTAAACATCTCACAAGACGCAGAAATAATCGGCGGTAAAGTACGGAGCGTTTCAGAGTACAGCATTGTCATAAGCCGCACACTGATAGACGAAGAAGGCATGGTCACAATGCCTGAAGCAGGGAGCGCTGACGAACAGCTTGTGAAAATCCGCTGCACAGAGTCCACAGATTTTGAACTATGGACAATACAAGGCAGTGGGGCAGGCATTGACACAAAAGAGGCATCATTTTCCGATATCGGTGAAGGCAGCGGCATTGAGGCGGAGGGACACTTTGAAGGCGAAGAATTTATTGCGGATAAAGTCATTATAGAAATTTATAAATAAAATTTAATAATTTCAAAAAATGGGTTGTAGCCTCATTGCTACAACCCATTTTTTGAAATTATTTTCCATTCCATAGAAATTTATGGCTAGAATGAACAGGTATCTGCCACCGACAGTTAAAATCGCGAGTTATAACCATCATCCGAAAGCTTTGGATAAAGTCGAGTGTCATAACAATAATCAGCACAATTGCTATGATACGCCTTGCGTCATGCGGAATATTAGATATTGCCGTCATAATCGGCACAAAACAGTTATCCATAAAAAATGTGATTATCGCCGCAAATCCTATGCTTGTCGGAATAGACGTATATTTTCCTATATGCATAGGCAGGCGGGAGTAGTTCCAATACTCAATCCCGCAGAGTTTTTCAACAATATTTCCAAGCAGTATCTCTCCGACGCTGACAATCAGCATACATATCACAAAATAAAGTGCGATATTCAGCTTTTTGCTTATCTTTTTATCGGATATTGCTAAAATTGCAGTCTTTGAAGGAATACCGATGAGAATATATATTGCCACGACCAGCAGCCCGTATCCCAGCAGAAACGGAGCGGTCATATTCCTGTTGTTTATATATCCTTTGGTAAAAAGAAGCCATAAATTTTCAAGAACAAACCCAAGAAAGGAAATAACACCTACCATTATACCCATGGAATATAAGTCATATTCGACATTCATGTTTCAAATTGCCCCCTTTTAACTTAGTGAAATGTATTCATTAAAAGGTGATTATGTATTTATGCGTTAAATTCATCTTTTAACTGTTCTATATTATATCATTAAAAAAAATTTTTGCAATCGTTTAATTTATAAAAATGCAATGATTAAAAAAGTGATGATTGCAACAGCAGAAGAATTTCTGTATAATTATGATATTCAATCATTCTGGAAAGGAAAATCAAAAATATATGCGTTTTACATTTAACAGCAGCGACTGGACAACAATAGAGCAGGGAGAAAAGGATTGTTTTCTGCTTGCAAACGGGCTTGGCGGGTATTGCAGCCTTTCTGTAATAGGCGCGGCAGCAAGGGGGGACGAGGCGCTTTTGATGGCTGCGCGCAAGGCGCCGAATGTCAGATGGCATTTGGTGACTAATGTCTTGGAGGAGCTCACAGTAAATGGCAAAAAATACACGCTTATGTCACAGCGAATGAAGTCAGGCGGCGACTTTGAAGGCTTTAAATACCTGCACGAGTTTACTTATGATGATTTTGATAAATCTGCGCCCGTATGGAAATATCAGATAGAAGACATAACGCTTTACAAAACCCTTGTAATGCCGCATGGAGAAAATACAGTGGCGGTAAAATATATTGTTGAAGCCTCAAATAAAGCTTCAAATTTTGACACCTTGAAAAACGTAAAACTTGAAGTTACGCCGCTTATAAGGCTTACTCCAAAAAAAGAAAGCTTTAATGCCAACGGGATATACATTTCAGAGCCGTATGATATTGAAAATGCTAAATATGAATGTCCCAAAGATGTTAGCGGGACTGAAAATTCCAGTCATACTGAAATTGGAAATACCGCAATAGTAAATCAGAATGCAGTCGGCAAAAAACGACACAAGTGTCACAAAATAACGCATGACAGCTATTCGCTATATATTTCCACGGACGCAGATATAGAGGATTTATCAACAGACGGACAGGGACTGTTTTTCGGTGAGATGTATTTTTCACAGGACGAGCGTGACGGTCGTGAATGTTATGGAAGCGCATACATCAATCCGCAGATAGTGAAAAGCTTTGAAGATAGTGCAGACAATTCACTCACAATTATTTTCAGCGATAAGCCATACGGGTGCGACGCAGGCACATATAAAAAACTTGCGGATAAGGAATTTGATTACAAAACAAGTCTGATAAACAAAGCCCCGCTCAAATCAGACTTAGGCAGACAGCTTGCGCTCAGCGCGGATGCGTATGTAGTGGAGCGCGCGTCAACAAACGGCAAAAGCATAATAGCGGGCTACCCATTCTTTGAGGACTGGGGCAGAGATACCATGATCGCGCTTGCAGGCGCAACAATGGTGACAGGGCGGTTTGACGAGTGCAAAAGTATTCTGCGCACATTTGCCAAATATGTGAAAAACGGACTTCTGCCAAATCTTTTCCCCGAGGGCGGCATTGAGCCGATGTACAATTCCGCGGACGCGCCGCTGTTATTCATAAATGCCGTGTATGAATATATAAGCTTTTCAAATGACACAGCATTTGCGCGGGAGCTTTTGCCCGTGATGGAGCAGATAGTGCAAAGCTACCAAAAAGGCACGGATTTCCACATAAAAATGGACACGGACGGACTTATCAGCGCGGGCGACGGACTTGAACAGCTTACTTGGATGGACGTGCGCGTAGGCGATTTCCTCCCCACGCCCCGCCACGGAAAGCCAGTCGAGATAAACGCCTACTGGTACAATGCCCTTATGATTATGGAAAATCTCACAGGCGACAGCAGATATAAAGACCTTGCCCAGAAAGTAAAAGTCTCATTTACGGAAAAATTCTGGAATGAGGACGAGCAGTGCCTAAAAGACGTGCTTTCTGGAAATGACGAGGAAAACCAGATACGCTGCAACCAGATATGGGCGCTGTCAATGCCCTTCACAATGCTGCCCATGGAAAAATGCGAGCTTGTACTAAAAAGAGTAAAAGACGAGCTGTACACCGCAATCGGACTTCGCACGCTCTCAAAACGCGACAAAAATTTCCACGAAATATACATTGGCAGTATGCAGGAGCGCGACAGGGCATATCATCAAGGCACAGTATGGGCATATCCGCTTGGCGCGTATTACAGGGCGGCGATAAGATTTGCCAATGATTGCGGCTCTGAAGACAAAAAAATGACAATCATGTCAGAAATAAAGACTGGCTTGGAAAAACTAAAGCCTTGGCTCAAAGAAGGCTGTGTCGCCCAGATTGCGGAAATCTACGATGGTGGCAAGCCCACAGTATCGCGGGGGTGCTATGCGCAGGCGTGGAGTGTATGCGAGCTTTTACGCGCAGTGTATGACTTTGAAAGGACTTGTAAAATATAAATCTGATAATGAGGTTGCCGCATTAAGTGACATAAGCACAAGATATAGTATTATTTGCTTTGAATACAATGCCATATCTTGCATGTTTAATCCTTATTGCGACAGCCTCATTTAGCTGTTATATGGTAGTAAAGAAATTATTTTATATAAATTTGCGATGTTGAGTTTATCTATCACAAAATCCAAAATTGATCTAAACGGATTACTAAAAAAGAGTTATCATTATTTAGGATAATTGATTTAAACGGATTGCTGAACAAAGAGTTATCATCATTTAGGATTTTTGCCTGATTTTTTAAACGCAGGCTTTTTCCAGATTTTCATGCGGTACAGCACATACAAAATCGCCGCAGAAATACCATTGCTCACAACCACGCTGTACCACACGCTTTGCACGCCCATATGCAGCACAGACTGGCAGAACCACAGCGTCAAAAACCTGAATACCCACAGCCTTGACGCGTCAACAAGCATAGTGACCTCTGTATGCCCCGTACCCTGAAACAGCCCGATAGTAGAGTTGTAAATGCCGTTAGTCCAGCACCAAAACGCCATTATGCTCAAAAACTCCGCCGCCATACCGATAACCTCAGCGTCGCCAGAAAAAATTCCCACAATAGCAGTGGAAATAGGCATATACGACAAAATCATTCCGCCGATAAATAGAAACGCAATGCTTATATTCCGCGAAATCTTATACCCGCTGTCGGCGCGTTCATACTGGTTAGCGCCGACATTCTGCCCCACAATAGTAGCGACAGCAGAGCCGACGCCGTTTGAAGGCAGCGTGATAAGGCTGTTTACCTTGTTGCCGATGCCGTAAGCTGCCATAGCCTGAGTGCCGTACACATAGACATTCTTGCTCATGAGCAGAAAGCCAAGCTGCATGGTAGAGCCGCCGATAGCCGTAGGCAACCCGACACGCAGTATTGACAGCATTTTGTCTTTTTGAAATCTAAGATGCCTTAAATCAAGATGTATCAGCCTGTCCGTGCGTGTCAGCGAATAAAACGCGATAACCGCAGACGGCGCTTTTGCGAGCAGAGTGGCAAGCGCCGCGCCCATGATATTTAAGTCAAATACAATCATCAGCAGCGGATCAAGTATCATATTTATAATAATTCCGAGGAAATTCAAGAGCATAGGCCGCACGGTATCACCCTGCGCCTGATTGATTGCGCTGTAAATATTTATCGTATATAAAAGCGGCATATCAAGCACTACAATCTGCAGATAAATCTTGCCATAACCGTATGTAGCACCGTCTGCGCCAAGCCACCGCACAATTCCAGGCGTAGCCGCAAAGCATATGGCGGCGCAGGCAAATGCGAAAATCATCGCGCACGCAAAAATCTGATTAGCCATGCTCCTCGCGTTATCATCGTCTCTTGCGCCTATGTATTGGGCGATAAGCACGGAGCCCGCGACAGTGATTCCTGTGCCGAAGTTCAGAATTATATTCTGCACAGGCGTCACCAGATTGATGGCTGCAAGCTGCTCAGTGCCGATTTTGCCAAGCCAGAAGGTATCGGTCAGATTGTACATAGTCTGTAAAAATGAATTTATAACCACGGGAATGGCGATGGACATAATCGCCCTAAGCATATTTCCGCTCAAAATCAAATCGCGGTTTACTTCTTTTTTTAGAATGTTCATATTAATCCCTCCTGGGGCTGTCGCACTAGGGAACGCAAATACAATATATATTTTGCATACTTAATCCTTATTGCGACAGCCTAAAAAGCCGTCATCACGCCTGAACCGCCAGTTTTTAACACAATCATAAATAGACACGCCAATAATCGTACACTTCTGTGTAAGAAGACTATAATTATTCATAGTTTAAAGGCGTATAATGGAAACCCGTAAACGCATACACTACCATAATACAACATTGACAGTAAATTGGCTACTGAAATATTTGATTTTTTGCATTTTTTACGGCACATATTAATAAAATATTACAATAGTATTTCAAAAAAATGTAGGCGTTTGCAATTTTTAGTAGATATTTCCGCTCAAATGTGCTATTCTAAAACATAGGGGGCGAGGGCTCCTCGTGATAAAAAGCATTAGCAATTTCCAAATCATTGCGGAACGGAGGATTTTCAATGAATTACGAGGTCATCTACAAAACATCAACAAGCTTTGTTGTTGAGATTAAGGACAACGGATATTTTTCTTCTGAAACAGAGCACGAGATTTATGTAAACGGCAGACTTGCGGAAAAGAGTGACAGAAATGTCACCACAGTATTTGATTTAGAGCCGTCAACTACATATGATGTGAAAATTAAATGCGGAAATGATGAGACAGACACATTCAAGGTGACTACAAATGACGAATATGTCACGCTGAATGTCAGGGACTTCGGCGCTAAGGGAGACGGCGAGACAGACGACACCATGTTCATACAGTGCGCCATCAATGCCTGTCCCAAGGGCGGCAGAGTATATATCCCCGCGGGCGTGTACAAGATCTATCCTTTATTCCTGAAAAGTGATTTGGTGCTTGAAATAGGCAAGGACGCTAAGCTTTCGGCATTTACGGACAGAAACAAGTTCCCTATCCTGCCTGGCAAAATCGAGTGCGTTGACAAGGAAAAGGAATATCTGCTTGGCACATGGGAGGGAGATCCTCTTGATATGTTCGCTGGAATTATCACGGGCATAAATGTTGAAAATGTAGTCATCACAGGACAGGGAGTGATCGACGGCAGCGCCAGCCGCGAGAACTGGTGGGACAATCCAAAGGTTAAGCGCATTGCATGGCGTCCGAGAATGATTTTCCTCAATCACTGCAGAAATATTGTCCTGCACGGCATCACGGTGCAGAACAGCCCGTCATGGAACATACACCCGTATTTTTCGGAGGATTTGAAATTTATCAATATTTCAGTGCTTGGACCTAAGGATTCGCCAAATACCGACGGCTTAGATCCCGAGTCCTGCAAAAATGTTGACATTATCGGCGTATATTTTTCAGTGGGAGATGACTGCATAGCCATCAAGTCAGGCAAAATTTATATGGGCTCAAAATACAAAACCCCGTCGGAAAATCTCACCATCAGACAGTGCTGCATGCGCGACGGGCACGGCTCAATCACCATCGGCAGCGAGATGGCGGGCGGCGTGAAAAACCTCAATGTCGAAAACTGTCTGTTCCTGCACACGGACCGCGGACTTCGTATCAAGACGCGGCGCGGGCGCGGCAAGGACGCTATAGTCACAGGCATAAAATTTGAAAACATCATTATGGATCACGTAATGACGCCTGTAGTAATAAATTCATTTTATTTCTGCGACGCGGACGGACATTCGGATTATGTGCAGTCAAAGGAGTTTCACCCTGTTGACGAGAGGACGCCGTACCTTGGAGACTTTCTTTTCAAGAATTTAAAGGCGACAAACTGCCACGCGGCAGCGTCATATATGTACGGGCTTCCCGAGCAGAAGATACACCATGTTACCTTTGAAAATGCGTCATTCTCATTTGCGGAAAATCCTACGGCGGGCGTGCCTGCAATGATGGACGGTGTTGACAAGCAGACAAATACGGGCATTTTCGCTAAAAATATAGAAACCCTTGAGCTGAAAAATGTTACCGTTACGGGACAGAACGGCGATGAGGTCATAAGCGACGGGATAGGCACGTTTGTCAGATAATGTATTTTTGCTTTTGAGTTGTCTAAGGCTGCGCGGAGGGATAGTGATATGAAACGTAAGGAGCATAAACACAAAAAGACATTTCATATACTGATGATTTCGGACATAGGCGATAGCGGCAGACAATTTAATATTTCACAGTTTGCGCTGAGGGCGGCTGCGGTTTTCGGAATACTTGTGATTGCGGCTGTCGGAGCAGCGTGCGTTATAGCGTACAGGCTGTATTCAAGCAATAGCGCGCAGGAAAGCGTAAACCTGCAGCTTGCAGAACAGCATGAGCTTGTAAGGCGTCTGGAGGAGGAAAATCAGGCACTGAGGGCTGAAAATGCTACTCTTATTGCTGAAAACGAACTCTTTACGGAAAGCGCAGTCGAGGCAGAGGAGGAGGCGGATTCAGACATTCCAAGGCGTTTTCCCGTGGTAGGCAGGACTACGCTGCTTGCCTCATATGCAGAGGATATGCCGTATATTTTGATTGATGTGGATAAGGGCGGCAGCATTGTCGCGGCGGGCAGCGGCATGGTCGTTGAAATAACGGCGGATGAAACATATCCGACTATAATTGAGATTGAGCATAAAAAGGATTACAGCACGCGCTATATGTGTACGCAGAATGTGGCTTTGAATATCGCCGAGGGCGCGCAGGTTGAAGTGGGCGATAAACTGTTTGAGGCATCGGCGGATAACATACAATTATATTATCAGATTTCTTATGAAGGAAATCCGATAGATCCGCTCAATGTGATTGAGGCAAAAGGATAAAACATTAAGAAACACGCATAGGGCGGCGTTTTTCATGGGTTATGGCTGAATTAAAAAGAATGTGTGGGTGGTGTTTTGTAGATTATGGCTGAATATAAAAATGTATAGGTGTTGTTTTTGAGTCTGCGAGGGGTATTGTTTGGCGGGCTTGATTGGAAAGTTTATAAATGCGGCATGGAAGTGAGGAAGGGAAAATGAGGAGAAATAAGGAATTAAGTTATACTGATGATTCTAAGGCAAAGATAAGTACGCTTATAGGAAAAGATGTGGTTTTTGACGGGAATATTTCAGCGCCTGAGTCAATTCGGATAGACGGTACGGTTAATGGAAACTGCGAGTGCAAGGCGCAGCTTGTTATCGGCGAGAGCGGATTGATTAAGGGGGATATCAATGCGCAAAATGTATTGATATCGGGAAAAGTAGAGGGAAATATATCCGCATATGGAAAAATTGAAATCCTTTCATCAGGCGTATTGGCAGGAAATATTGAAGCAAAGGCGCTTGTGATAGATGAGGGAGCCTGCTTTGACGGAAGATGTACCATGACTAACGGGGATAAAGGTATTGGGAATGGAAGTTCATATGGCGAGAGTACAAATGATGAGGATTTATATTAATGAAACTAACTCCCCGCAGCAGAACTGCGGGGAATTTATCCTGAGAGATTAAAAGTCATGTAACCGAATTATAAGAGTTTCGCAAATGCCTATACATACAATTTTATCTCACTTCTGACAATTATCAATGCAACAAATAAACCGCCTTAATCCCCAGTACTTGATGATTATAAATATGTAGTATAATCAAAACTGCCGAAGCGGATCGAAACAGGCTTTTCACCCGCATACGCATATACGCCGACCATAGCGCCTGTGAAACGCTTGCCTTTCTTAATCGCTTCATCACACAGATAATATACATTGTCTATAGCGCCTATAGCTTTAGCCTTATCTGTCAAGTCAGCGCAGTCGCCTGATGTCTTGATACCGTCTGTAAATGCATACGCAAAGCTCCTTTTTAAATATTCAACATCGGATTTTAATACGATATACGGCTTATTTTGTGACAACTGTGTCATAATTTTCTCTGTTATGTCCTCGGACAAGGCAGTGTGCTCCTCAGTGTCGATTTTTTCAAAAACGGAAAGTATATACTTTCCACCATGCCTAAAAAGCCCAAATTTAAGATATGTATTCTCATCGTAATACATAGTTATTCCGGCGTCCTGTCCGTCAAGAAGTGGAGAAAAGTCCATAATTACGGACACATTAAATTTAAAGGCTGTCTGCCTGTGCACTACTATGTTTTTAGCATTCATGGAGCATAAATCTTCATGGCTTCCTACTATTGTGAGTATGCCGTTTTCGACATTTATGCCATTTTCAGAAGGCGTGCGCGGTGTCATAAACTCGCATGACAGAACATTACCACCAAAACCAACATTAGCGTCATTTTTACGGGTGTCAGTATTATTTCCCACAGCCGTCATGATTCGCGGCTTTATCTGTTGGCAACTTGGACCTTGGAGATTATTTACGATAGGCCATCCGTCAGCAGTCCATGTAATGGGGTCAAGTACCGTTTCGCGCCCGAGCATACTGTATTTTCCGTTAATCATACGCCCGCACAGGTATACCATGTACCAGTCGCCGTCGGGCGTCATCACAGGCTTTCCGTGTCCACACCGCTGTATTGGAGCGTCCGGCAGCCACTGACGCATAATCGGATTATACGGACAGGGCTTATATACGCCCATCAGAGTCCGCGAGCGCGATACCGTTATTCTATGTCCCGCGCCTGTTCCGCCCTCGGCTTCAAACAGATAATACCAACTGTCTTTTTTCAGCAGATGAGGTCCCTCAGGTGCGCGTTTTTGGTCGCCGTAAAACAGGAGAGTGGCGGGCGAAATTTGTCTGCAATTCTCCAAATCAACTTCTAAAATCCTTGCGCCGCGGTTTAAAAGCATATACGAGCGTCCGTCATCGTCATGGAAAAGCGACGGATCAATGCCGTCTTCCTCAATATAAAACGGCTTGGAATAAGGACCTTCAGGCTTGTCGGACGATACGACAATCTGCCTGCGGATTACGGAGCCCGTATCGTTGAGCCTGTATGTGGCAGTCACATAAAATCTGCCGTTTTTGTAGGATATATCCGGTGCCCAGTAACCGCGCCCGCCCTCCAAATCATCGATTTTAGCCCATTCGGGATTGGTGATTGCGTGACCGATAATTTCCCAGTGAATCAAATCCGTAGAGTGCGAAATCGGAATACACGGGAAAAATATGAATGACGAGTTTGCCATATAAAAATCATTGCCAACTCTTATTATGGAAGGATCGGGAAACATACCTGTCCGTATCGGGTTGTGATATGTGTCCTCATACTTTACGCCGTAATATTTTTCAAAATATAATTCAATATCGGCGTATTTGTTTGCATGAGCTAAATCCCAAGCCGTCACAAGGTCTGTGTCGCCGTCAAGCGCGGACATTCCGACACGCTCGACAAGATACGGGATAGCCTCAGCCTTTCCCGACATCACTGCATAGTGCAGAATATTCCTATACTTATCGTCGCGCAGGTTCATGCTTGCCCGCGAGTATTCCACGATATATTTTATAAGCGCCAAATCCCCTGTCTTTGCAGCAAGAAAAGCAAACGGCACTCCGTCGTCTGTCTTAAAGTCTATTGCAGACGGCTCAAGTGTCAGCAGCCGCGCAGTTTCGTCTAAATCAACATTTAAAATAGCCTGTTCTAAAAGTTTTTTCATATCCATAATACCACCTTGCATTTCTGAAAAATTAGGCATTTGCGAAATTTTATTCGACAACATAGACTTTAGACAAAATATATAAAATAAGCGGCGTCTCGCGGAGCGTCAATGTACTGTATCTACGATACAGTACATTGACGCGATTTTTATATATTTTGACTAAATTCGAATGGTTTAGAACACCTTTTGCAATTACCTGTTAAAAATTATAAGAGGGAAGAAACTTTTACATAATAAAATAATAAACCAAAATTTAACAATAATCAAGCATACATCTCTTGTCGAAACACACCATTATGTGCTATTATTATATTTATAAGTAAGCATATCGCTTGCTCGCAGAATAAATAGGCATTTGCAGACGCTTTGTAAATGCTTGATGAAATAATAAAAGGAGTATATCTATGGCAATCGAAATTGTAGAAAAGTATGTAAACGAGCTTATTGACAGAAGCACACTCGAAGAACCTGTCTGGAACATTGAGAAAATCAGGGCGGGCAAAAAAGCGACATGGGATTATATTGACGGCTGCATGATTATGTCGCTCCTAGAGCTTTACAAGGTTACTGAAAATAAAAAATATTTTGAATTTGCCGAGAAATATATCGACCACAGGATAAAAGATGACGGCACTATAATGGGCTACGACAAAGACGAGTTGAACCTTGACAACATCAACGAGGGCAAAAATCTCTTTACTCTCTATGACCTCACAGGAAAGGAAAAATACGCAAAGGCGACAGCGAACATTTACCAGCAGATTTTAGAGATGCCTCGCACAAAGGAGGGCAATTTCTGGCATAAAAAAATATACCCCAATCAGGTATGGCTTGACGGGCTATACATGGCGCAGCCCTACTATATGGAATACGAAAAACGCTTTAATGACAAGAAAAACTACAGCGACATATACAATCAGTTCTTCAATGTAGAGAAAAATCTTAAAGACGCGGAAACAGGGCTGTATTACCACGCTTACGACGCGGAGCGCAAGATGTTCTGGGCAGATCCCGAAACAGGGCTGTCAAAGAATTTCTGGCTGAGGGCGTTAGGGTGGTTTTCGATGGCGCTGCTTGACACGCTTACGATTGCGGACAAGGGTACGCCCGACTATGAGCATCTGCTTAAAATGTACAAGGATTTGATTGACGCGCTGCTTAAATACCAGTCGCCAGAAGGAATGTGGTATCAGGTGCCGAATTTCCCAGACCGCGAAAAGAATTACCTCGAGACAAGCGGCAGCTCAATCATTGCGTTCTGCCTTTTAAGGGGCGCTCGCCTTGGCTATTTGCCAAAGGAATACAACGAGTATGGCGTAAAGGCGTTCCATGGCATATGTAACAAGTATTTATCCACAGTTGACGGCGAGATGAGCCTTGGCGGCATATGCTTAGTGGCAGGCTTAGGCCCTGAAACTAATCCGAGACGCGACGGCTCATATGAATACTATATGTCAGAGCCGATTGTAAAAGACGACGCGAAGGGCACAGCGCCATTTTTGCTGGCTTATGCCGAGATGTGCAGGCTTGAAAAATAAGGAGAAGGCAGGGCATATTTATGGAAACCAATGAGCTGTATGTATCAGCCGGTAATGACGGGGAATTTTCTACGATTGCGGACGCGCTTGCCGCCGCTGGAAAATATGCGGGCAAGAAGGTGATTATCCGCATAGCGTCGGGAGTATATAAGGAAAGGCTTGAGATAAAGCAGGACAATATTTCATTTATCGGCTCAGGTGCGGACACCACAAAGATTACATTTTCCAATTATGCAAGGGAGACAATGCCGGACGGCGAAAAGCGCGGCACCTTCAGGACACCGAGCGTATTTGTGGACGCGAATGATTTTTATGCGTGCGGGATAACCTTCAGCAACGAGGCAGGACAGGGAGATGACGTGTGGCAGGCGCTTGCCATGTATGCGGACGGCGACAGGCTTGTTTTTGAAAAGTGCCGTTTTGACGGATTTCAGGATACGCTTTTTACCGCTCCATTGCCCAAAAAGGAAAAGCAGAAAAACGGCTTTGTAGGACCTAAACAGTTTGCTCCGCGCACAGTCGGCAGGCACTTGTACAAGGACTGCTACATAGCGGGAAACATAGATTTTATTTTTGGCGGAGCGACAGCCTATTTTGAAAACTGCGAAATCTTTATGAAAAAGCGAGACAAGGAAAAAGGCGATAAGCCCCACGGCTACGCGACAGCGCCGTCAACCTTTGAAGGGCAGAAATACGGCTATGTGTTCAATCACTGCCGTTTTACAAGCGACTGTCCCAAGGAGTCATGCTATCTGGGACGCCCTTGGAGAAACTTTGCAAAGTGCGTTATCATCAATTCAGAGCTCGGCGCGCATATACGCAAAGAAGGCTGGCACGACTGGGACAAAAAAGACGCTTGGGACACAATGTTTTTTGCTGAATACAACAACAGCGGCGAGGGCGCAAAGGGCGAGAGAGCGTCGTTTGTCAAGCTTCTCACAAAGGAGCAGGCAGATGAGTACACCCGTGAAAATGTGCTTGGCTTTTAAAGGGTGTTGACAGGAGGAATATATGCAAAATTCAAATCCGAGGACTATATCAATCAGGAAATATTACGGCAGCCTAAAAAATATGGAGCAGAAGTTTGAACGTTATGCGAGAAAGGATTATTTTAAGGGCAGCACCGCAGAGGAATTTGATGAGTGGAAAAAGGCATCAAGGGCGGAATTGAGTATGCTTTTAGGGCTTGACAAAATGGACACAGACGCGCCTATGCTGCCTGAAATTTTGGAGAGAGAGACGCTTGAAGGCGGCATAGTGAGGGAGAAGGCTATTATTCAGACAGAGCAGGATGTATGGATGCCTATGTATGTGCTTATTCCGCCTGTTTCAGACGCTGCGGAGAGCAGAGGGCATAAGCGCAGGGTATTTATTGCGCCGCCTGGACACCAGGGAGCGGGAAAATATTCTGTAGCGGGATTTTATGATATACCCGCAGTCGCGGACGCTATCAAAAAATTTAACTATGATTACGGCTTGCAGCTTGCAAAGCTTGGTTTTGTAGTGTTCTGCCCAGACTGCCGCGGCTTCGGCGAGCGGCGCGACGAGAAAAAGCAGGGTGATGAGGAGGAGAATTTTCTCACTTCATCATGCTTTCATCTGTCGCATATGGCGGAGGCGATAGGCGAGACGGTCATAGGCATGTGCACATGGGATTTGATGAGGCTTATCGACTATATAGAATGGCGAGCGGCTCAGGGAGATAATTTTGATACGGAAAACATATCGTGCCTCGGCTTTTCGGGCGGCGGCATGCAGACGCTGTATCTGGCGGCGCTTGACGAACGCGTAAATAATGTGTTCATAAGCGGATATATGTACGGATATAAGGATTCGCTCATGATTTTAAACGGAAACTGCAGTTGTAATTATGTGCCGCATTTGTGGGAGCATTTTGATATGGGAGATATAGCAAGCCTTATCGCGCCACGCCAGCTTATGATTCAGTCCTGCCGCGACGACCATTTAAACGGTCCAAGGGGGCTTGACAATGTGTATGAGCAGATGGAAATCATAAAAAAGGCGTATGCGCTGTATGACGCTCAGGACAGAGTGGTGCACGATATTCACGAGGGCGGGCATTGCTGGCATGATGAAAATTTGAGGGATGTATTGAAAGGATTTAAGCTGGTTTGATGTAAACCAGCTTAAACTACAGAAAAAACGGAGGACACCAAGTGCAGAGCAAAATATCAAAGATAATTGACACATCTAAGCAGGAAGCTCAGTATGATGCCTGCGTAAAACGGATACTATCTGAAAAGATAATACTTGCATGGATATTGAAGGAATGTGTTGACGAATTTAAACAATATTCAATCCCTCAGATTTTGAAAGAATGTATCGAGGGCGAGCCAAAGATATCTACAGTAGCAGTAGATCAGGATGAACTGGATTACACAGAGGATATAGATGAAAACGACATAGCAATCGAAGGACTAAACACAGAGGACAACTCAATCAAAGAAGGCAAGGTCTATTATGACATACGCTTTTACGCCGTAGTTCCCGGCACAAAAGAGCCAATCCACTTGATAATAAACATAGAGGCGCAAAAAAGCGACAAAACTACATACCCTATTATTAAGCGGGCAATATATTATGTAAGCCGCATGATATCAGCCCAGAAAAACAAAGTTTTTACTAAAAGCCACTACGAAAAAATCCGTAAGGTATACTCAATCTGGATTCATTTGAATGTAGACGAGGACAAGGCAAATAGCATTACAAAATACCGAATATCTGAAGAACAGGTCGTTGGAAATGTATCAGAGAAAGAAAGCGACTATGATCTCTTAACCATAATAATGCTAAGGCTTGGCGCGGCAAACGAAGCAGGTGACAGGAAAATATTGCGATTGCTGGATGTATTGCTTTCGGCAGACATGAAGCCAAACGAAAAGAAATCAATTCTTGAAAAGGATTTTGACATTCCAATGTCA
>CANQSB010000038.1 GCA_947626435.1 uncultured Lachnospiraceae bacterium
ATGATATAATTGTCCTTAGTGTCAATCAGGTAATAGTTCTTTTTCCTCCTGTTGAACCAGTAATGGCTGCTTCAGAAATAGTCTGTTCCCCTGACACGGAAGTTAGCTTCAAACCGGCTGGCTGTTTGCTTAAGTACATGGACGACCATCTTGCAGTGTGGTCCCGCATCTGTCCATCTTAAGCTGGATTCTTATATGCGAGGGTGTCGATGCTCCGTGATCATGGGTTTTTCCAAGCCGATTGAACACTCATATCCAACATAGAAAGAAGGTGATATCATGAACCCACTTTACGTCGGTATTGATGTGAGTAGCAAATCCAATGTCGTATACCTGATGCTCCCTAACGGAGATAAGCACAGTAACTTTGAATTAAAAAACTCACATGATGGCTCTTCTCAGCTTGTGAAAAGAATCCTTTCTGCCATGACTTCTCATTCCCTTGACACTGTTCTGATTGGTCTCGAAGCAACCTCTGTTTATGGAGACAATCTCGTGTACTTCCTAAGGGAAGATGCCACTCTGGCACCATTTAACAGAAAGATTCATGTCCTCAATCCTAAGCAGGTAAATAAGTTCAAAGAATCTTATAATGACCTGCCTAAGAATGATGATGTGGACTCTTTTGTCATTGCTGACTGCCTGCGTTTCGGTAGAATCAACAAAGAGGTATATATCGGAGACTATCGTTACAAAGCCCTCCAGAACCTTACAAGGGCACGTTTCTTCGCCGTCCAGAACCTCATCAGGGAAAAACAGCGTTTCATCAATGTCCTGTTCAAGAAGTATTCTACGATGACGCAGGAGAAGGTATTTACTGATACCTTCAGCACTACAGCCTTAGCCGTCTACGAAGAGTTTGAATCCGCAGAAGCATTGGCCTCGATGGACTTACAAGAACTTACGGACTTCATTGTGGAAAAAGGGAAGAACCGCTTCCCTGATCCGGATGCCGTAGCCAAAGCCATCCAGAAAGCTGCCAGAAGTTCCTACCGTTTGCCTAAGACGGTAAATGACTCCGTTAATCAGGTGCTTTCTATATCCATAACCTCAATAAAGGCATTGGATGCTCAGATCAAAGAGTTCGATAAAGCAATCGCTGCCCAAATGGAACTCTTACCAAACGTATTGATATCTATTCCAGGCATTGGTCCTGTATTCTCAGCCGGTATCATGGCTGAAATCGGAGATATCAATCGTTTCGGGAACCATGCCCAGCTTGCTAAATATGCAGGTCTTGCATGGAAACAACATCAGTCCGGAAGTTTTGAAGCCCAGACAACAAGGCTTATAAATTCCGGCAACCGCTTTTTAAAGTATTATCTGTGTGAAGCAGCTTTCTCCCTTGTAAGATGCGACAAGGAATACAGCGACTTCTACCACCTCAAATACAAAGAGGTGAACAGATATCAACATAAACGTGCACTCGCATTAACTGCCCGTAAATTTGTGCGGTTAGTCTTTCGACTGCTGAAAGACAATCGACTATATCGAGCAGCGGAATAGTTATCTATTCCTGCTGATGAATTCCCTGCTCAAAAAGCAGATAACGCAGGGTTTGTTAAAGTTACCCCTTTTTCAGCAAATGATATGAAAATAACCCAAAAATAATTTCAATTTACTCTTGACATATCACCGCTGGACTTTTTGTGACACCATAGATAATATATCACAAAAAAGAGTAAAGAATGCGACAAATTTTCCATTATTCAATTAAAGCACTAAAGGGTAGGACTATCGTCCTACCCTCATGTTAAATATTTCTTTATCAATATCCATGATGAGCTCCACCTGCAGCATCATATTCTTCATTAGTGGGAAAACCGGCAGTCCCATTGCTATTAGTGTCCCAAGGCACGTCTACAGGCGTGTCTGACACGTACCCATAGCCAGGAATGTACGTATAACCTTCCTTCGGACCTTCATATCCAGGATTTCCCCAGAAAGGGTCATTGGAATTTCCCGTTCCTGCTGCACCGATGTCCTCATTGCCCTTCGAAGGGTTGTAACTCGGGTCATCGTTATAGGGGTCGTCATCAGTGTTCGGATTGTACCCTCCGTTGCTTCCCCCAGAGTTTCCTCCCTGATTCGTGTCCTCCGCTGCAGGGTCAGAATCTCTACCACCACCGACAGAATTGTCTATGGCTACGGAACTGTCGCTATCGAGACTCTCATCACCCGTTTGATCTGTAGTATGGTAGGTCTGGGATAAGGAAGCCGCGTTTTCGTTTTCTTCAAGAGTCTTTTGTAATTCAGCTATTTGCGCTTCATAGCCTGCAACCTGTGTTTCCAATTCAGAAACCATAGTCTGCTGCTGCGTTCCTCTGCTTTCCAGTTCCGCAATCTGCCCTTGAAGCGTTTCAGCCTTTACCGCGCTCCGATACAGCCAGATATTACCTCCGACGGAAAGAAGCAGAACCACGCTTAAAATGCCGATGATTATTTTGTTTTTCATGCTCTTATTCTCCTCCTTTTTGCAAATTATGAGCCGAAATCAGTTCAAACACCTTCTCCTCGCCAGATACAGACTGTTCAAATCAGAATATCCTGCATTCTTTTTCATGCTTTCCCTGTAATCGCTGATCGATTTCAAGATCCTGACCAGCCTTTCTGGCTTGTCCGATTCCTCCGATTTTCATAAAGTGTACTTTTACAAATTCTGCATTTTGTCCACAACCGTTTCAAATTATAGCATGAAAACCATTATTTTACAATAAAATTTCCGTAGATTCCAGGATATGGCTGTGAATTTTCCTATCTTGTAGGGTTAGGTGGTGTTTAGCTCCTCATGATGCATACGCGTTCAGTCTCAGAATTATCAAAGATGAAGGCATATAAGATTATTGATTGTTTTTACCGTAGATTTTGTGCAGACGAAAGGAAGCGCCCGCCAAAAGAGGCACAAACAGAACATAAGAGATAATCCATACTCTGGGGTGAATGTGCGGTTCGGCTGCGGAAAGATTTGTCTTGTAGTAAAGCAGGATTGTATGTTCCCCGTGGACAGAGTCCATTCCCGACAGATTGTAGCTGTGGTAGCCGCCGTTCTCATCATAATACCTTGCCCTTTCTTGACCGTTGTAGGTAAAATATTCTGCCTCGATGCACTGCCCGTTGTGAGTCAGATCATATTCACGGAACTGGTGAAAGATTGTGTATATCAGCGCAATCAGCGCAATTCCCCAAAATGCCCACCAGATTCTGGCTTCATAGCTTCTTTCCTGCCTGTCGGTCTCCACCACGCGGTATCTGCCCATGAAATGTTCTCCCCTTTCCAAAGTAAAAACTTAATAGATAATTACGAAATATGTTCTAAATTCCATGTTGTCGAATAGAGTTTTGCAAACGCCAAACAAAAACTTAAAACATCATCTTTACACCTTATATGCTTTAATATACAATAGAAATATATAAAATTACCTTTATAAAAGCACGTTTTTGAGCGTATATCTACAAAAATCTATTATTGTGTGTTTTGGAGGTGCAAAATGCCGATACCTATGAAAAAAGGATACAACTTTCTGGTTCAACACAAAAAATACACAAGCATTACTATGCCTTCACTTGATATTTATGAGGAATACTACGGAATTGGCTTCATTGTCAGTGGCGACAGACAGATTTCAACGCTTGGGCGCACATTTTTTATTCACAAAGGATTTATCTCTCCAATGGACATTCATACATATCATAGGACTACCCCGCTTTCCAATCAGACTTATGAAAAATACCATGTCCGCTTTACGCCGCTTATGGCAAAACGTCTGATTCGCGTATTTGGGGAGGCAAGATTTCATGAGATTATGTCACATTCAAGCTATAAACTGCCGAAGGAGTATCAGGACGAGGCGCTGTCCATTTTTCAAAAAATGCTGGAGGAATACGAACACTATGACTGTATAGCGGAGCTTATGCTTCAGGATTTGCTGGAACGCCTGATTGTTATTTTATATCGCTACGGGGAGATTCCCGAGGCCGCGGAAATCGGCATAAATACAACAGATGATGCTATTTTAAATGTCCTGTCCTATATCAATATACATTTTGCGGACAATCCTTCCGTGAAAGAGCTGTCTTCTATAGCGGGATTATCGGAATCCCATTTTATGAAGCGTTTTCGCGACTGTACTGGATGCTCCTGCAAAACTTATATTCATCATTATAAAAATAAGATTGCGCAAAGCCTTCTCACACATACGAAAAAATCCATACAGGAAATCTCCGACGAGCTGGGATTTTGCAACTCCAATTATTTTTGTAAGATTTTCAAGAGCCTCAATGGAATAAACCCCTCCGCGTTCCGCAGGATATATACGCAAAAAGTATAATGCGGCGCAGGTAAAAGTTTTCAAATGTTCAAAATTTTATTCTGGAAAGATTAATAATTGTGGAAAGATATCAAATTATTGATGTTTTTGTTGAAAAATAAAGAAAAATATGGTAGTATCTTGTACCAAGGGACACCGTGCTACGGGGTGGGCTGACCGTTCATTCTTATATAGAGTGGAGGTGACGCCTATGAAAAATCAATTTGATTTTAAAGATATGCTGACATTTGGCATATTTCTTTTGGCATTGCTTACATTCGTTTTTACGTTTTGCAAGTAAGGCTACATAGAAAAACCACCCCTTAACTTTGACCGGTGACGGGGTAGTTTTTCTATTCATTCAATCGGTCAACCCACCTTGTGGGCGGTTGTTCCTTTTTGTATATTCAATGTACCATATGCGAGGGGAAATTTCAATAAAAATTTGAAAATATTACAAAGTATAATTCATTGCGGCAGAAAATTTAAGATTATCTGTGACAAATCGCTTTTAATGGTGTAAAATATAGGAAATGTTATATGCCGCAGTGGGCATATGTGAACGCGGGCGGATTTTCGGGTTTGAGGCGGCAATGTGAAGACGCAGAGAGGCAGGATATGCGATTAAAGTAAAAAAACGGAGCTGTTGCAGGAATTTAATATAAGAATACTAGTAGGGGCAAGGGAAAAATGAATAGTTCCAATATTATTATGTACACCACAGAAGACGGACTGACGAAAATTGAAGTTACATTTGATGAGGATACAGTCTGGCTGTCCCTCGAACAGATGGCAGAATTGTTTCAGAGAGATAAATCCACCATTTCGCGGCATATAAAAAATATTTTTTCAGAGGGTGAGCTTAGGTGTGATGCAACTGTTGCAAAATATGCAACAGTTCAAATGGAAGGAAACCGCAGCGTATCCAGAGATATTGAGTATTATAATCTAGATGTAATTATTTCCGTAGGCTACCGCGTGAAGTCCCTGCGGGGGACACAATTCCGCATTTGGGCAAGTTCAATCTTGAAGGAGTATATGCAAAAAGGATTTGCTCTGGATGATGACCGTTTAAAACGGCTTGGCGGAGGAAATTACTTTGACGAATTGCTGGCGCGAATTCGGGATATTCGCGCTTCGGAAAAGGTTTTTTGGAGAAAAGTATTGGAAATTTATGCCACCAGCATTGATTATAATCCCAGCGCGGAGGCATCAGTTTTATTTTTTAGGCAGGTGCAGAATAAAATGCATTGGGCGGCGCATAAACATACAGCGGCAGAAATTGTTTATCAGCGTGCAGATGCGGAAAAGGAAAATATGGGGCTGACCTCATGGGAGGGAAAGCAAATCAGGCGTTCCGATACTGAAATCGCCAAGAATTATCTGACGCAGACGGAGTTGGACGCGCTGGACAAAATTGTGTCGGCGTACCTTGATATTGCGGAGGTGCGGGCTTTGGCGCATGAGCCAATGTATATGAAGGACTGGCTTGAGACGATTGACGATTACCTGAAAATGACAAGACGCGACATTTTGGCGACGAAAGGACGCGTGACGCATAAACAGGCGATTGATAAAGCGCATAAGGAATATGAAAAATACCGAAAAAAACAGGACGAATTGTCCTCGCCAGTTGAACGGCATTTTATGGAAAGCATCAGGGAATTGGAGACGCTGGAATAAAAGATAGTGAGAACTTTACCTAAATTATCAGATAGAGTTTTGAAAAAAATCTGTATAAATAGGTAGGTATATATGAATAGGATTTTGACTAAAATTCTATTTTGCCAAGGCGCGGGGGAGGGCTTAGATGTTTGTATTATTTCTGCTTTTGTGGATAGTTTTTAATGGGCGCGTGACTGTGGAGATAGCGCTGTTTGGGGTGGTTATTTCGGCGGTTATGTATTGGTTTATGTGCCGCTTTATGGATTTGAGCCTTAAGAAAGAGCTTGGATATATTAAAAAGGGATTGTATTTTTTAGAGTATTTGCTTTGCCTGATAAAGGAGATTGTCGTGGCGAATTTAGCGACGATGCGCCTTGCGCTCACGTCAAATTATGAGGTCGAGCCTGTGCTTGTGCGGTTTGACGTGCCGCTTGAAAATGACGCGTACAAGTTTCTGCTTGCAAATTCGATAACGCTTACTCCTGGCACTATTACAGTAGCGATAGACGGCAGCACTTTCACGGTACACTGCCTTGACAAGACGCTTGCGGAGGGTATAGAAAATTCAATTTTCGTAAAGTTGCTGACAAAGCTTGAACAAGCTTAGTATAAGCGGGTATTTGTGAAAGTATGTTTGATGAGGACAATTATAATAAGCGGGTATTTGCGAAAGTATGTTTGATAAGGATAGTTATAGAAACGAGGACAAAAAATGAACATTATAAACACTCAAAGTGAAGCACTGCACTCTGTATGCAGCTTCACGCTTACCATAGTGCCAATTGCGCTTGCCATTATGCTGTTTTTCTGCCTGATACGCGCGATAAGAGGTCCGAGGATAGCGGACAGGATTGTTGCCATAAATATGATGGGTACTATCACAATGGTGATTATAGCCACTCTTGCGGTGCGTATGAATGAGGGGTATCTTGTGGATATCTGTCTGATTTATGCTATGATTTCTTTCTTGGCGGTGACTTTGCTGACAAAGGTTTATATGGGCGTATATGCGGAGCGTAATGCCGAGCGCAGCGCGGCAAAAGAGGCAAAGCGGCAAAATCGCCAAAATACAGCCAATCCCGATATACAACATTCAGATAAGAACTAGGGATTTGTAAATGCCAATAATGATAATTATGGGTAATTCCTTATTGGCTTTAAGGGGTATTGACCGTAAATATATTGTAACAGGAGGACATGCAATGATTGCTTGGGAGTGGCTTAGGTTTCTGCTTGGAGCGGCGCTTCTGCTTGGCGGCATAGTAGTTTTTGTGATAGAAATATTCGGCGTATTCAAATTCAAATATGTGCTGAACCGCATGCACATAGCGGCAGCAGGCGATACGCTGGGTATAGGGCTTTCCATGCTTGGGCTGGCGCTGATGAATGGCATGAACTTCAATTCAGTGAAAATGCTGCTGGTAGTTGTCTTTTTGTGGATTGCCTCGCCCGTAGCGTCACATATGCTTGCCCGCTTTGAGGTCACGACAAATGAGCGCCTTGGAGAGCATTGTGAGCTGCCTGATGACAAAAATAGCAAGACAGAGAATTAAAATTCATAGGCAATAAAAATTTTCAAGCACCCTACCACAGCATAACGGGAGGAAATGATGATGAAAATATTTGAATGCATACTTTTTGCATTTTTGATTATATGCGCAATCTCCGTGAGCTTTTCAAAAAATCTGCTCAATTCGATTATCATATTTATGTCGTACAGCCTCATTATGTCAATCATCTGGATTCTGCTCGAATCCCCAGACCTTGCAATCACGGAGGCGGCAGTGGGCGCGGGCATCACAAGTATTTTGTTTTTTGTGACGCTCAAAAAAATCCGCGCGATTGACAATGGCGACGAGGACAAAGATAAGGAGGGCGGGAAAAAATGAGCCGTTTGCTATCTGAGGAGGAATACAGGAAAACCAAGGCGTTTAAGGTAAAGCGCTGGTACAGCGGCGAGCGAGATATGTATTTGGGAAATATGGAGCTGAAGCCGCAGACGCCCTTTAAGGAAGACGTAGCCGTACAGCGCCGCAGGCTGCACGACGAGCTTATACTCCACAAAAATATTTACGACGCGGAAAAAAATAAAAAGCTCAAATTTTTCTCAAAATTTTACAGCGCTGTTTCCGTGCTGTTTGTGTTTGTGCTGATAGCGATTCTGCTCTACGTGGTGTCGTATCTGCCGCCTGTCGGGCATAGCGATAATCCCGCCAGCAATGAAGTGGCGCAGAAGTACATTGAAGACGGGCTGAAGGACACGGGCGCGGTAAATATCGTGACAGGAATGATACTTGATTACAGGGCGTTTGATACGCTTGGCGAGTCAAATGTGCTGTTTATCGCAACATGCACTGTGCTTATCCTGCTGCGGGCGGACAGCAAATCAAAGAAGGCGCAGGAGGAGGAAAACGACCGCCTTTACGAGCCGAAAAACGATATAATTTTGCAGAAAGCGGCATTTTTCCTGGTTCCGCTGATTATGATATTTGGCGTTTACGTTATATTAAACGGGCATCTGTCACCTGGGGGCGGCTTTTCGGGCGGGGCTATAATCGGCTCAGGACTTATCCTGTATGTAAATGCCTATGGCTTTAAAAAGATAGAGCGTTTTTTCACGCAGAAAACGTACAAATGGATTTGCTTTGCTGCACTGCTGTTTTACTGCCTTGCAAAGACTTATTCATTTTACTGCGGGGCGCATCATCTTGAGACTGGCATACCGCTTGGCACGGCGGGCAATATTTTAAGTTCGGGGCTTATCCTGCCGCTTAATATCTGCGTAGGTCTGGTGGTTGCCTGTACAATGTACGCGTTTTATGCCATGTTCAGAAAGGGAGGGTTTTAGAATGGGCGCTAATCTGCTTGCCAACCATGCCGAAGCTGTCGCCATGATTTTGTTCGGAATAGGCTTTTCTAATCTTCTTCTGCAGAAAAACCTGATTAAAAAGATTATCGGGCTTAATATAATGGACACCGCGACATACCTGTTCCTCGCGGAAAAAGGCTATATCGAAGGACGTGTTGCGCCTATTGTCGTGGACAATGTCACAAGCGTGGGCGCGTACATCAACCCTGTGCCGAGCGGTCTGGTGCTTACGGGCATTGTGGTTTCCGTGTCTGTGTCGGCGCTTATGCTTTCGCTGACTATACGGCTTTACCGCAGATACCACACGCTTGACATAGACGAGATTTCTACCCTGTTAAAAAAGAACGAAAAGGCGTAGCGGCGGGAGGTATTTATGAGTTTTGTTCAAAATTTCCCATTTTTCAGTATTCTGCTCTCGCTGGGCTCGGGCGTGCTGACCTCCATAATGAATAAGACTGTGGCGAGAATTTGGAACACCTTTATCCTTATTGTTATCGGCGCGATGTCTGCTGTGCTTTTTGTGTATCTGCTTGGCGCGGGAGAGAGCTTTATTTTTATGATGGGACATTTTCCTGCGCCATGGGGCAATGAGATAAGGGCGGGAGTGCTCGAGGCGGGAATGGCTCTGTTTTTCTGCATAGTGATGCTTTTTTCCATAAAGGGCGGGCAGGAGCATATCGACAGCCAGATAGAGGAGTCAAAGGTCAATCTTTATTATATAATGATAAATCTGCTTTTGAGTTCTTTGCTTGCGCTCATCTACACGAATGACCTTTTTACGGCGTATGTTTTTGTGGAGATAAACACGATAAGCGCCTGCGGACTGATAATGATAAGGCAGAACGGGCATACGATAGAGGCGGCGACGCGCTATATGATTATGAGTGCGCTCGGCTCGGGGCTTTTGCTTTTGGGAATTTGTATTCTTTACGATATTACGGGACATCTGCTTATGAGCAATATAAAGGAGAGCGTGGCGGCGCTGGCTGCAGGCGGACAGTACAGAGTGCCGCTTGTCGCGGCTATCGGCATGATTTGCGTGGGGCTTGCGGTAAAGAGCGCGCTTTATCCTTTCCATACCTGGCTGCCTGACGCTTACGGCTATTCTACAGTGTCGAGCGCGGCGATTTTGTCCAGCCTTGTGTCAAAGGGGTATATATTTCTGCTCATCAAGATTTTTTACAGGGTTATCGGCTTTGATGTGATTGTCGGCTCAAATGTGCTCAATGTGCTGTTTGTGTTTGGGCTTATCGGCATGATAATGGGTTCTGTAAAGGCTATTCAGGAAAATGACATAAGGCGTATGATTGCGTTTTCGTCTGTGGCGCAGATAGGGTATATCTATATGGGCTTTGGGCTTGGCACGGCGGCGGGGATTGTGGCGAGCGTTTTTCATATACTGTCGCATGCGTCTACTAAATCGCTGCTGTTTATATCGGGCGTGGGGCTTACTGACGCGTCGGGCGAAAGCAAGCGCTTTGACGATTTGGCAGGCAGCGGCTTTAGGAATCCCGTGGCGGGAGCGGCGTTTACGATTGGAGCGTGCTCTATGGTGGGCATTCCGCTGTTTTCGGGCTTTATCAGCAAGCTGCTATTTGCGCAGGCGGCTGTGCATGACAGTCTTGCGAAAATGCTGCCGACGCTTATATGCCTTGCGGTGAGCACGATTTTGAACGCGATTTATTTTATGAGGACTGTTATATGCATTTATACGCCTGTGCAGAAGAAGGGGAAAGCGGAGACGGAATTTCCTGTGAAAAAGAATAGTTTTACTTATAATGCTGTGCTTGTGCTTATGATTGCGCTTAATATGGCGCTTGGGTGTACGTCGCAGGTGATTGTGAATTGGATAAATATGGGGCTTGCGATGTTTGGATAGGGATTTTAGCTGATTGCTTGGTGAATGTAAAGGTAAATGGTTTCGTGAATGTTTATTTTGGATTTAGAGAAAAGTTTGCTGAGCAGGTGTTATGATGAGATAGCGGATAGTTTTGCAAGTGCCAGTCGTAGGTTGGGAGAAAGGGAAAATGATGAGTTATTTGATATTATCGCCCATATTTGTGCCGATTATAGCGGGAATTGCGCTGCTGCTTTTGCCTGATAAGGTGTTTGGGGGCAGGCGGGGGCTTTTGATTTCCGTGGGCGTGATTGCTGTGGCGAGCGCTTTGCTTGGAATGCTTGCCGTGAGTGGCGCGGCGGGAAGCAGCATTAGGCTTTTTGATATTGCGAAGGGGCTTTCCGTTTATTTTAACATTGACAATCTAGGGCGGCTTTTTGCTGTGCTGGTGACTTTTATATTTGTGCTGATTAGCTTTTACTCGTTTGCGTATATGGCGCATGAAAAGAATGAGCGGAGATTTTACGCGTTTTATCTGATGACGTATGGTGTGCTGATGGGGCTTAGCTTTTCGGGTAATATGGTCACTATGTATATGTTTTATGAACTTATGACACTCGTGTCGTTTCCGTTGGTGCTGCACAATGGGAGCCGCGAGGCTGTTATGGCAGCGCTTAAGTATCTGATGTATTCCTTCTGCGGGGCGTATATGGCGTTGTTTGGGATATATTGCCTTTATAAATATACTGAAACGCTTGATTTTGCGGCGGGCGGCGCGGCATGGAGCAGCGGGTTTTTGACATCGGGAAATACGGGGCTTATGCTGGTGGCTGTGTTTCTGATGATAGCTGGCTTTGGCGTAAAGGCGGGGCTTTTTCCGATGCACGCGTGGCTTTCGGCGGCGCACCCTGCAGCGCCTGCGCCTGCGTCGGCGTTTTTGTCGGGCATCATAGTGAAGGGCGGCATACTTGCCATAATCAGAACCGTTTACTACTGCGTCGGCGCGGACTTTCTGCGCGGGACTTGGGTGCAGACGGCGTGGCTTACGCTTTCGGTAATCACTATAATTATGGGCTCTGCGCTCGCATACAAGGAAAAGCTTTTGAAAAAGCGTTTTGCGTACTCGACGATTTCAAACCTTTCCTATATAATGCTGGGGCTTGCGCTTTTAAATCGGACTGCGTTTGTAGGGAGTATTCTGCACATAGTATTTCATGCCGTGATAAAGACCGCGCTTTTTATGTTTGCAGGGGCGGTAATATTTATCACGGGAAAGACGCGCGTAAACGACACAGCGGGGCTTGGGCGCAAAATGCCTAAGCTTTTCGGCGCATATACGGTAGCGGCTTTGGGGCTTATAGGAATACCGCCGACGAGCGGGCTGATAAGCAAGTGGTATCTTGCCGTGGGCGGTTTTGAGTCGGGCGTGCCTGTGTTTTCGTGGCTTGGCGCTGTCGCCCTGCTTGTGTCGGCGCTTCTGACGGCGGGCTATTTGCTGCCTATAAGCGTGAGGGGCTTTCTTGCCGACGAGAACAACAGAAGTACGTCGCTGGGCTACAAAGAGCCGCCGCTTATGATGCTTGTGCCGATATTTATACTTGCTGTAGTTACGCTTGTTTTGGGCATATATCCGATGCCGCTTATTGAATTTGCTAAAACGCTGATATAAAGGAGGCAAGCCGAAAAATGATAGGTCTGATTTTAACCGTAATCCTACTCCCAATTGTGGGCGGCATTTTCCTGCATATTTTGAAATTTAAGACGAAAAAGGGCAAAAAGCTTTATATATTCGGTTATGTGATTGTCAACTCATTTCTGGCATATATACTGTTTTCGCACGGCACGACGGATTATATCAGGGTAATTAATTTCGCGGGCGAAAAGCTTGACTTTTCATTTAAAATAGATGGAATGAGCATAGTCTTCGGCGGACTTGTATCCGCGCTCTGGCCGCTTGCCACGCTTTATTCGTTTGCTTATATGGAGCATGAGCAGAACGGTCGCATACATGAAAATATTTTTTATTCGTTTTACACGGCGACTTATGGCGTGACGCTGGGCATAGCCATGTCTGGCAATATGCTTACTATGTATTGCTTTTACGAGCTTTTGACGCTTGTGACAGTGCCGCTTGTGATGCACACGCTCTCGCATGAGGCGGTGGCGGCGAGCCGCAAATATTTTTACTATTCGCTTGGCGGCGCGGCGTTTGCGTTTATCGGGCTGATTTTCCTTATAATATTTGGCGACAGCCTTGAATTTGTCTACGGCGGAGTGCTGAATTTATCAAGCGCGGAGCAAAACAAAAATCTGCTGCTGTTCATATATTTCCTTGCGTTTATGGGCTTTGGCGTAAAGGCGGCGGTCTGCCCGTTCAATTCATGGCTTCCGCAGGCGGGCGTAGCGCCTACGCCTGTGACGGCGCTGCTCCATGCGGTAGCCGTAGTAAAGGCGGGCGCGTTTGCAATCATGCGCCTTACCTATTACAGCTTTGGCGCGGACTTTTTGAAGGGGACATGGGTGCAGAACCTGCTGATGGCGATTGTGATATTTACGATATTGTACGGCAGCAGCATGGCAGTAAAAGAGACGCATATAAAGCGGAGACTTGCGTATTCTACGATTTCTAACCTTTCATATATATTGTTCGGAGCTGTGATAATGACGCCGCTCGGGCTTGCGGGGGCGCTGTGTCATATGGTGTTTCATGGTGTCATGAAAATTTGCGCGTTTTTCTGTGTGGGCGCGTTTATCACTCAAGCGCATGTCAATTATGTATATGAGCTCGACGGACTTGCGCGCAAAATGCCGAAAGTTTTTGCGGTATTTACTGTGTCGTCGCTTGCGCTTATGGGTGCGCCGTTTTTGTGTGGCTTTGTTTCCAAGTGGCAGCTTGCCGCCGCCGCGATTGACAGCGGTATGCCGCTTGCGCTCGCGGGAGTGGGCATACTTTTGGTGTCGGCGCTTTTGACGGCTATATATATGCTTACGATGGTGATAAGGGCGTATTTCCCGACAGGCGCGAATACCGCGCGCGAGGGCGCGTCTGACCCTGATTTCCGTATGCTTTTGCCGCTTTTTGCTTTTGCCGCGGCTATGTTTGTTTTGGGGATTTACAGCGAGCCGTTTGTGGAGTTTTTCACGAGTGTTGCCAATGGTTTGCTTTGATATAGTAGGTAATTGTGAAGCTTTATCCAATAAGGTAGAGTTTGTGTGAAATATACAAAATAAGCGACGCTTCGCATCGCGCACCAAGTCGCGTTTTTGTATATTTCGCGCAAACTCGGACTCATTAGACAAACCTCTGCAAATGCTTATTATGATATAAAATAGAAGGATGGTGAAGGCTTGTGCTTGCCTTTGTGATATTTTATCCGTTTGTCGCGGCAGCGTGCTATGTTCTTATGCGCGGTAAAAAAAGCTCTGAAAAGGAAAACAATATATGGTCGAATGTCTGCATAGTGTCAGGGGCGGCGGAGCTTATAGCGGCGGTAGTTTTGCTTTTTGGTTCGCTTGGCGACGGAATAGGAAAGCTTATGAAGGTGGGTTTTTTGACCTTCGACGCGGGCGGCAATGGAGGCGCGGGCGCAGTATTAGGCACTGTAGCGGCGTTTGCATGGTTTCTCGTATATTTATTTTCAAGGGAATACATGAAAAGTGACAAGGGTGTCATAAGATATGAATTTTTTAATCTGATGACGCTCGGTGCAACAATGGGAGTATTTTTTGCGGCTGATTTATTTACGCTGTTTTTCTTCTTTGAGATAATGTCCTTCACTTCATTTATGTGGGTAGCGCACAGGCAGACGCGGGGGGCGCTGTACGCGGCGGGGACGTATCTTGGCATTTCGGTGGCAGGCGGCATGGCTATATTGATGGGTTTGTTTATCGTATACAGCCACATAGGCACGCTTGACCTCGGCAGCATTGAGGAATGCTGCGCCACCCTTAGGCAAAACAACAGTGGCAGACAGTGGCTTTATATTGCAGCAAGCTGTATGTTTGCGGGCTTTGGCGCGAAAGCGGGAGCGTTTCCCATCCATGCGTGGCTGCCGAAAGCGTATACCGAGGCACCCGCGCCCGCGACGGCACTTTTGTCGGCTGTGCTTAGCAAGACAGGCGTGTGGGGCATTTGGATAGTGACTGTGAGTATACTTGGCGGCGAGGTTAACTGGGGCGCGTTTGTTCTGGTAATTGGTACGGTTACTATGGTATACGGCGGGCTTAGGGGCGTCCTGAGCGACAATTTGAAAACCACGCTTGCGTATTCGTCAATGTCGCAGCTTGGCTTTATAATGGTCGGCGTCGGCATGGCAGGGATTTTGAAAGCGCTGCTGCCCGCAGAGGGAATTGCGGTAAACCAAAATCCGGTATTTGAAGGCTTCAAAATGGCGGAGCAGGGCATGTTTCTGCATATGGTAAACCATTCAATAGTAAAGCTCACATTATTTATGGCGGCGGGCGTTATATTTATGAATGTGGGAAGCTATGAGCTTAATCGCGTGCGGGGCTTCGGACGCAAAAAGCCGTTTCTGCTTGTCGTGTTTGCATTAGCGGCGGCAGGCATAAGCGGCGTGCCACTGTTAAACGGATATGTCAGCAAGACCATGCTGCATGAGAGCATAACGCTTTGCGGCGGGTATTTGGCACAAAATATGACACATGCGTCATATTTGAACGGACTTGTAAAATGCGTGGAATATCTGTTCCTGTTTTCAGGCGGATTGACGGTCGCGTATATGCTGAAGCTGTGCATGGCGCTTTTTGCCGAAAAAAATGAGGACGCGTCCGTACAGAAGGAATATGACGAAAAGAAAAATTATGTATCGTTTTCCACTAAGCTTTCTTTGGCTTGCTGCGCACTGTTCGTGCCGATAGTGGGATTATCGCCGCTATTTCTTAAAAGGGAGATATTTTCACTTAAAAGCCTTTCCGGCGCTGCGGTTTCGATAGTTATAGGAATCGTGGTTTATGCCGTTGTCGTGCGTCTTATAGTGTTTAATAAGAAAGAAAGACATTACCGCGATATTTTTCCGCGCTGGATTGATATTGAAAGATATGTGTACAGAGCGCTGTTTTACAGGACAATCCCGTTTTTATTGGGAATAATTTCAAGAATTTTGGACAGTCTTGTGGATAGCATAGTGCTTTTGCTGAGAAAGACAGTATACCGCGAGCGGGCGCTTCCCTACGAGCTGCCCGAAGGTAACCGCATAACGCATAGCGTAGGCGCTGCAATGGAAAATGTACGGCGGCTTTATTATGCGGTTAGGAAGAAAGACTATGAGCCGAAAAACTACGAGCATCGGCTTGCGCTCAAAAATATGGACTTTTTCGAGAGCCTGCGCATAGTGGAGAGAAGCCTTTCGTTTGGGCTGTTGATGTTCTGCGTCGGGCTGATGTTGACGATGGTTTACCTGCTTGTGGTGAATTAGGATTCCGGTAAACAGTCATTTGTTATAGTCAAAAATTTATATATTTTGATATAATACAAAAATGCAACATTTTAGATAAAATGTTGCATTTTTTAACGCTGTTCTTTGTTCTTACACCTTATATATCGGTCATTGTGTGAAATACTTTACCCTTTATTAAAAAATTTTTCTTTGATTTTAAATAAATGACTTATCGGTATATTATAAATGGCTTTTAACGGCTGAAAAAAGGCATAGTTATACCGTAAAAAGCATATGGCTGTTTTTTAATTTTCAATTAAATGTCGCGCTGTGCCGGGCTAAAGCGCTATCTGCATAAATACCCCGTCGCGCTCGTCCTGTTCTATGCCAAGATATCGCTTTGTTATAGAAAAGGATGAGTGATTGTAAATACTCATAAGCATTATAGCGGAAATGCCGCTCCGAGCCGCGAAATATCCAAAGGTTTTGCGCAACGAATGGCAGCCAATGTTTCCTTCTATTTTCAACTCTTTTGCCGCTCTGTTTATGATACGATATGCCTGTGAGCGGCTAAGCGGCTTGTCCGGATTTTTTCTCCCGGTAAATATGTAGCTGTTTTTGTCTATAGATATTCCGCTTTTTTTAAGGTATGTAAGCAGCTTTTTTAAGGCGCGGATAGTCGCATTATTTAAAAATATTTGGTTTCTTTTATCGGTTTTTTGCTCTTTAATCTGCAGGTGTTTTCTGAACGAACAGCTGCCAAAATCATACACGTCCTTCCAACGCAGCTTCAAAATATCGCTAATGCGCAATGCGGTGTTGATGCCTACGCAAAATAGCGTGTAATTGCGTATCTCTTTTTTCTCCAAAAAGTATTTTTTCATAGCTTCCAGCTCTCTTTTACTCTTGATGGGTGACATTGTGCTCATAATTTTACCTCTCTAAACGTTTCCTTTCGAATAGAAATCCTTTCTCATAATATAATTCGTTTTGCGTTAAATATCAAATGCAACATTTTATCTAAAATGTTGCATTGAGAGCGACAGCCGCAGACAGGAAGAAAAACGTCCAAGCGGCAGGGCATTTATGAACATAAAACAAGGAGGTTTTAAGATGTTAATGCTTACAGTGCCGAAGGAAGAGTACCTGATGATAGGTAAGGATATAAAGATTACTTTTCTCGGGGGAAACAATAACCAGCTCAGGGTGATGATAGACGCACCAAAAGAGATAAATATAGCAAGGGGACGGGCGATACAGAAACGTGCGGTAAAACGCAGGGAAGCGGCAAAAAACCGCGCGGAAGCTCCAGCGGTGGAGCTGTCTTAGGTGGATAATAACCGGATACAGGTTCGCCAAAGCAGGCGCGCCAAAACGCGGACCGTATTCGGATTATTATATACAATTGAATATTGGAAAATTTAAAAACGGGAGCAATCCCAAAACGCAACTAAAAACAAACGGCGGGAAACGGAAATTTCCGCGGCATGGCCGGAGCGGGGAGCATGGCGGCATAGACGGTCGCCAGATATGAAAAGTGCAGGACACTTTTGCTTAAAAAAACGCTCGCGCATTTGGCAGACAAGGAGGTATTTTATGGTAGTACAGCACAATTTACAGGCAATGAACTCTAATCGTATGCTCGGTATAACACAGGGCACATTATCAAAGTCGACAGAGAAGCTTTCATCAGGCTACAAGATTAACCGCGCGGCTGACAACGCGGCAGGCTTGGCTATATCTGAGAAGATGAGAAAGCAGATAAGAGGACTTACACAGGCTTCTGCGAACGCTGAGGACGGTATCAGCGCAGTACAGACAGCAGAAGGCGCTCTTACAGAAGTTCATGATATGCTCCAGAGAATGAACGAGCTGGCAAACCAAGCGGCAAACGGCACACAGTCTGAAACAGACCGCCAGTATATTCAGGACGAGATTTCGCAGCTTACGACAGAGATTGACCGTGTAGCTGAGACGACAAAGTTTAACGAGATTTACCTTTTGAAGGGTGATGGCACAAAGGGCACAAAGACACTTGAGGCTCATGATGCAGGTCTTAAAGGAAGCCTTGAATCAATAGGGGACGGGAAGTCTAAGTTTACGGCAGAAGCGTTAAAGGTTGGCGATTCGGTAAATATTGGCGGTACGGAATATAATATTGTAGGTTCGTCAAGGACAAATGATTATGCAGATATATCGTCAACAACTGTAGTGAAGGGTGATGTAATTGAGCAGAATGGTATAAAATATACTGTAGAACTAGATGAGGGAAAAGTAGCGGATTTGACGTCACCTGTTACGGTCAAGGATTCTAATGGAAATGTTGTACATCTTCAAGTACAGGAAGGCGCTACATTGACAAATAAACATTCTGTAGATGGCAGCACAGTCACACTTGTAGGTGGCGGTGATACTATTAAAGATTTGGCAACCACTACATCACATGCAGATCCTACATGGAGGGCAGGCGATAAGATTGTCGATAAGGATGGCGTGGAGTACACATATGTAGATACTACTCAAAATGCATTCTTAAATGATGTAAAATATGACACTAGTGGTTTTTATAAGAGTGTAGGCAATACGGCAAGCGACACAGCATATGAAGTAAAGGCAGGCGATACATATACTCTGTCATCAACCACTATACCGGAAACGGCACGAACAGGTTCTTTGTCTAACGGAGGAATACAAACAGTTTCTGATATACAGGATGTCATTAAGGACCTGACAACCGGCACCACAGTTACATTTTATGACAATGCAAATGCAACAGCAGTAACTTTTACCGTAGGCGTTACCACAAAAGCAGACGGATCGGTAATGACGGCAGATGACATTGCGGCGAGATTAAAGGAAGGACAGTATGTAAAAGTTGATGGTAAATTCTATTACGCGGTTCCTTCAGCCTCAGAATCGAAGACGGACATTTCATTAAAGACGGCATATAATATGATGGCGGATGAGCTTGAAGCGGCTTCGAGCATCGGCGCAGATAAAGCGGCAGAAGTTAAAAACAACAACGACGGCACGTTTGAGATTACGCAGGGCAAGGTTGAGGTTGACAACGGTTTGACATTCAGCCTCCATGTAGGCGCTGACGCGGACATGACGAATAAGATTGGCGTTAATATTCTTACAATGTCTTCAGCGGGACTTGGCATAAAGAACCTTAATGTAAGCGACGACTCAGGTAAGGCTGCGACATACGCAATTGATGCAATCTCAGACGCAATTGAGACAGTTTCAAGACAGCGTTCACTCCTCGGTGCTGTTCAGAACAGACTGGAGCATACAATCAAGAACCTCGACAATGTAGTAGAGAATACACAGAGTGCAGAATCTGCAATTCGTGATACGGATATGGCTGATGAGATGGTTAAATACGCTAACAACAATATCCTTTCACAGGCAGGTCAGTCAATGCTCGCACAGGCTAACCAGTCTAACCAGGGCGTACTCTCATTACTTGGCTAATCCGTATACTGACAAAATTAAATTATACAGACATAAAAAGGCTGCCCCGCATTTGGGGCAGCTTCTTTTAAAAATATTTTTACAAGCGTTCTTTTCTATTAATTTTCTAAAAACAGTTGCAATATTTTTATCTTCTGTTATAATGAAATAGCGCGGTAAATTTATAAGTCCTCGTAGCTCAGTTGGATAGAGCGATCGCCTCCTAAGCGATAGGTCGGACGTTCAAGTCGTCTCGGGGACGCTGGAAAGCATTGAAAACACTGGATTTTTCAATGCTTTTCTTTTTTGCCCCAAGACGAAAACAAAAGTCAGCGAACTCGTTTTTCGGATATATATTATCATCAGTGTTGCTAACAGGGAATCGAACAATACCGATATATGTGCATATACATCTGTGATCATATCAATCTGTGAATGACCTGTATCTCCCTGAGTTGCCTTTAAGTCACCATGGTTGAGTTTCAGCTTGTAAGAAATGATGATACCGGGGTGGTGCCAGAAGGTGCCGCCCTGTTTTTTTTATGCACACTATAATGTAAAATCTTCTAATTTTTACTTAACACTGTTCCTTTGGCAGGTTCATAGAATCCAGCCTGCCGGTGTAGATGCCAGCCTTTTTAATCAGGGACTGGTAAGCCTCATCCTGTGCTGTGATGTCATTCATAACGCCATTCATACGCAGATCCATAAGCTGGAACAATGGTGATTTTTTGTCCATAAGCATGTCCTCCTTTCGCGGTTGTTGTATGTTAACTTTAGAAGGAGGAAGAAACAACTATAAAGTGCAAATCTTATTTTTCTCGCAATCTATTCATAAAAGTTATGATGAATTATTCAGCATAGATATTTGTTATTTTGAAGAATTTATATTACAATCATTTTAGACAACAAGAAAAGAAAGAAGTTGAAATGAATATGAACAAAATTGCAGTAGCAGTTCTGGCAACCTGCATATTTAGTATTTTGGCAGCCTGCGGTCACAATGCCGATTTAACAGAGACAGAAAGTAAAGATGACCTGTTGTCCAATGTTCAAAACGATCAAGATGAAAACGGTTTTATTACTTTATCATCAGAAATTACGGAATATGAATCCGGTCTTTCTGCCGTGAGATTTGATGGGGATTACGCTTTCGACCTCTTTTTGGAACAAGGGGGCGCGGAATCGGATCAGGATGTGTTTCGGTTTATCAGCCAATCTCTGCTCAGTGCAGACGCAGATCTTCAAATGCAGGCTGAAGGATTCGGATGCAGCACGATTTCCATTCAAAATACAGACGGCGGATATTTATTCGGACGAAACTTTGACTGGCAGAATTGCGATGCGCTGATTGTCGCGTCTTATCCAAAAGAGGGGTATGCTTCTATTTCTACTGTGAATCTCGGTTTCATCCGGCAAGGAGCCGGCATTGCTTCTTTCATGCTGAGCGATGATATTTTGAAGATTGCGGCTTTGTATGCTCCGTTAGACGGGATGAATGAAAAAGGGCTGTGTGTATCGGTAAATATGATTCAGGATAATGCTGACATCCAGCAGGATACAGAAAAGAAAGATATTACGACAACAACGGCAATCCGTCTGTTGCTTGATAAAGCGGCGACCACGGAAGAAGCAATCGAACTTTTGGAACAATATGATCTTCATGCGTCCATGAACTATATGATACATTTTGCTATTGCCGATGCAGCGGGAAAAAGTGTGGCGGTGGAATATATCGACAATGAAATGGTTGTTACGGATACACCTGTCTTAACAAATTTCTATCTTGCAAATGGAGAAAAACAGGGCATTGGAACATCGCAGTCCCATGAAAGGTTTGATATTTTAAATGCTGCTGTTGCAGAACATACCAGCATGGGCATGGCAGAGGTAAAGGATATATTGGACAGAGTAAGCAAAGACAATTTTAATGAATTTGAATCCACGGAATGGAGCGTTATTTTTAATCAATCTGAATATACGGCGACGTATTACCACAGAGAAGATTATGAAAATGCCTATGCTTTCAAGATTGAAAAATAGCAGGAGGCGGAGATATGAACTATGCGGGACTGCTGTGGCAGCTATATTGCAGAAAACAAGCTGCAAAAAAATCAAAAGAACAGATCCGTCGGTTTCAGGAAAAGAAATTGCGGAAATTGCTCGCACATGCTTATAAATATTCTGCCTATTACAGAAATGCGTTTGAATCAGCAGGCATTACAGAGGATAAGCTTCGCAGTGTTCCGCTGGAGAAGCTTCCAAACATTGATTATAAACGGAGGGAAAAAGTATGAAGATTAAAAAAGAAATTTGTCAGGAATTTTTGACAGGGGAACGCGCATTATTTGGAAGCGAGTATCTGCGCATAAAAGACACGATTTTTGATGACGGTGAATCGCCATTAAAAGAAAGCCATGACATTGAGCTGTCGGGCAGTATGTTCAAGTGGAAGTATCCACTGTGGTACTGCAAGGATATCGTGGTAAAAAACTGCACATGGTTTGAGATGGGCAGGGCCGGCGTCTGGTACACGAAACGCATATGCGTGGAGGACAGCGCCATAGAAGCCCCCAAAAATTTCCGTCGGTGCGAGGATGTGACACTTAAGAATGTATCATTCCCTAATGCCGCGGAAACCCTGTGGAGCTGTGACAGGGTAACTTTGGAGCAGGTTATGGCAAAAGGGGACTATTTTGCCATGAACAGCAGCAATATGAAAGTTTCCAATCTTACGCTGTATGGAAATTATTCCTTCGATGGGGCAAAAAATGTGGAAATACGCAACTCGCGTCTGCTTTCAAAAGATGCTTTTTGGAATAGTGAAAATGTAACGGTATATGATTCTTTCATTTCAGAAGAGTATCTGGGCTGGAATGCGAAAAACCTGACGCTCATCAACTGCACTGTCGAAAGTCTGCAAGGCATGTGCTACATTGATAACCTTGTGATGAAAAATTGCAAACTTCTAAACACAACGCTTGCCTTTGAATATTCCACTGTTGATGCGGATATAACGGGAAAAATTGACAGCGTACTGAATCCGTCGGGAGGAACCATTCAAGCGGACTATATAGACGAACTGACGATAGAAAAGGATAAGGTCGATTCGACGAAAACCAATGTGGTATGCAGGCAGGCGGAACCGCTGCCTGTTCGGATGTGCGTTTGATGAAATTGGGGTGCCAGAATGTTTGAGAACTATCAGACAATTGAAGAAGTGAAACAGAATATGAAAGATGCCGGTTACACGAGTGAGGAAATCGATGCGTTTATTCCGATATGGCAAAGCGGAAATAAATTGGAAAGTATGAGATTTCTTTCAAAACAAAGGAAAGTGTTGCTCCAAAGCATTCATAAAAGGCAGGCGGAGCTTGAATGTTTGGAAGGTCTGCTTAAACAATAGTTTTCTCTTTTAGTCGGTCAAGAAACAGTCTTGTTGCTTTTGAGAAAACCTGATACTTTTTTGTGAATAGCACAACATTGGATTGCAGTTTCGGCTCAAGAGGGATAAAGGTCAAAGGGTGATCTCCGGCAGTGTTGATTACTTCATCAATACAAAGGGCATATCCGATCCCCGCCTCCACCATTAGTCCTGCGTTATAAATCAGGTTGTATGTTGCCGCTACTTGAGGCGTTATCAACTCATCTGAAAAAAATGTGTTAATTTTGTTGCTGTTAGAGGTCTGGCTTGGCATAATAAGCGGATACCCCGACAATTCCCTGAAGGATATGGATTTGCGTCCGGCAAACTCGGAATCTTTTCTTGCAAGGATACCCCATGTTTCATAAAACGGGAGTTTCTGATAATCATAGTGCGGATTGATTTCAGGTTCCAATAAAAAACCAATGTCAAGCAGTCCCTTATCCAGCCGTTCAGTGATCGCATCGGCGTTAGAACTGAAAAAATGAAATTTAATTTCAGGATATTCCATTTGAATCTCCCGAATGAGCTGCATAACCTGGTATGTGCTTCGATGTTCTCCGCAGCCGATATAAACGTCGCCCGAAATCGTCTGCTCGTTTTCCCGAAAGGCTGATTCGGTCTTTTCCATCAGCGACATGATTTCCTGCGCACGGGAACGAAGATATGCCCCGTCTTCTGTAAGTGTAACTTTCTTTTTTCCACGGATCAGAAGCTGTGTCCCCAAAGCGTTCTCCAGATCCATCATTTGTTTGGAGAGCGTCGGCTGTGTGACATGGAGATATTCCGCAGCACGGGTAATGCTCTGTTCTTCCGCAATGGCAAGAAAATATTGTAGCAGGCGTGTTTCAATCATAAGAAATCCCTCCGTCTATAATCATTCCTAAAAACTATGCAAATACATTCTACATAAATATTTGCTATCCGTCAAGAGACGGTATAGAATAATAAGTGTGAAGAATAGACCGCAAGGGAGAAACAGTATGGAAAATAGACCGGAAGTGATACAAAAATTAAAAGAAGTCGGCGTGACAGACGAAATGCTTGCACTCTATCGGCACTGCTGTGATACAAATGATGAAAGCGGTAAGGAAAGACTGCTGCGGCGATTTTGCAGAACCAAAAAACAGGCGCTTACAGAAGAACGGCAAAAACTATCCTGCTTGGATTACCTGATGGCAAGAATTGAAAATATGTGACTGAAAAATACAGAGAAAGGGATGAACAAGCTTAAATGAGCAGTCGTTTTTTATGCGGCAAAAACATCATAAAGAAATTCGGGGACACAGAAGTGCTGCACGGCATTAATGTGGATATAAAAGAGGGCGCTTTTACTGTGGTTATGGGTTCATCCGGCTCTGGCAAATCAACGCTGCTCTATCTGCTCAGCGGGATGGACAAACCGAGCAGTGGCGAGATATTTTATCAGGAAACCAAGATAAGCGGGGCAGCAGAAAAGGAACTTACCCATCTGAGGGCTTCTCAGTTCGGCTTTGTTTTTCAGCGTACACACCTGATCGGAAATCTCACCGTATCGGAAAACATCAAAATGGCGGGGCTGATTGGCGGTCTTTCCGAAAAGGAGTGTGAATTACGAACGGCGGAGCTTATCCAAAAAATGAGTCTTGAAAAGGTAGAAGCCCATCTCCCGTCAGAAGTGTCCGGAGGTGAGGCGCAGCGGACTGCGGTAGCGAGAGCAGTCATCAACCGTCCTGCCCTGATCTTTGCCGATGAGCCGACTGGAGCCTTAAACCGCGCCAATTCTACAGAGGTTTTGAATCTGCTAACTATGCTGAACAAAAACGGGCAAACGGTTTTGCTCGTGACGCACGACAGAGAGTCTGCACTGCGCGGAAACCGTATCCTTTATCTGGATGACGGCAGGATGACCGGGGAGCTTTCCCTGTCGGATTATGACGGAAGGGATGCCGAACGGGAGGAAAAACTCACCGGATGGCTGGAAGGGCTTGGGTGGTAAAATGGGAAAATACAAACTTCTGCTCCGCTTGGCCATAAAAAAGCAGAAATCCACCCTGATTGGTATTTTTCTGCTGGTTTTTATGCTTTCCCTCTGCCTCTTTTCTGCTCTGACCGTTTACATGAGCGGAACGAAGTCGGTGCGTGAAGAAATGGAGCGGCTTGGATTCGGGAATTTCACCGTTTGGGTGAGCGGGCAGCCTGAAAATCTATCGGAAACTGTTTCGGCGCTTCGGGATGTGGATCATGTTACTGAACAGCCGTTGATTTTTACCGGATATGCCATAAAAGGCAGCCATTCCGATAACGAGGGACAGCTTCTTACGCTGGATGGAACCATTCCCTATCAATTCATAGATGAGGATGGAAATCGGCTTGAAAGCGTAGAAATAAAGCCTGGGGAAGTTTATATCTCCCCGGCGATGCAGTCGAGCTACGATGTGTCAGTGGGTGATACGGTCACATTTGAGTTGTCCCGCAGGGACGGAATCCGTGAACTGACTGTGGCAGGATACTTTGAGGACGCCTTCATGGGAAGTTCTATGATTGACATGAAAAGTTTTCTCATCAGTGAAGATGATTGGAATGAAATGCGGTCTGTCATAGATACAGCGGCTCATGTCGATGTCCTTGGGCGGAGCGGCGCTATGCTCCACATCTTCCAAAGCGGTGACAGCGCCCTTTCGGTACAGGAATTTCAAAAGGAACTGAATGAATCTTCCGATATCGCCCTTTATACGGAATTTTCCTATCGGCAGGAGTCCATACAGAGCTATATGGTCCTTTTGCAAAATATCCTTGCCGGGTTCCTGATCGCTTTTTCCGTAGTATTGCTTATGATCTGCCTGATTGTCATTGGACATAACCTGTCGGTCGTTGTAGAGCAGGAGAAACAGGAAATGGCGGTTTTGAAATCTATGGGAATGGAAGGACGGGAGATTCGCGGAACTTATCTTTTCCTTTATGGAGGAGTTGTCTGTTTCGGATTTGTCGGAGGACTGTTTCCGGCGTGGCTTGCGGCAAACTTGCTTGCAGGGGCGATGGTAACTTCTACGGGGATGCTGATCCGTCTGTATTTTCCCATCACGCTGATCCTGCCGCTCCTTATGGTTCTGCTGGGTGTATTCGCAGTTTACATCACGCTTCGTACCGGGAAGATTTTGCGAATCGCTCCTGTCCAGACGATGCGTGAAACTGGCGGTGAGCGAAAGGTGAAATCGCATCTCAGGGGGCGTTTCCTTGCGTTTGACATTGCCGTGCGGGAAATCCGCTCCGGCAGACGGCGCTATGCTGCAGTCTGTTTGATTTCCGTATTTCTGGCTCTGTTTTTATCGGTGATCGGGAAAATGGGAACATGGCTCGGACCGAACGGGGAAGGGCTGATGAACACTTTCAGTGTTGCGGATCATGATCTGGGAGTTCAGCCGTTTAATGATACGGTTCCGATGGACGAGATTGAGCGAATCATCAACTGGTATTCTCCTGTGCGGGAAACCTACGAGCTTGCCATGCAGAATGTCACGGTGAACGGGCAGCAGTACACGGCAAATGTGTTGGACGATACCAAGTGGTTTCATGTCCTCTCCGGGAATGTCTGTGACGAAAACAGCATTTTAATTACCGATACGGTGGCGAATGAGCTTTCCCTGTCGGTGGGCGATCCGGTACGGATTACATCGGGCGGAAAAACGGGAACATATACCGTTTCAGGGACTTATCAATGTGCCAACGGCATGGGAACCAATATCGGCATGAGTCTTGCGGGATACGCTAAAATCGGCGATGTGAGCGGATATATCTGGTGCCATCACTACATCCTTGAAAACGGTAGTGTGAGGGATTATGCCATGAAGTATCTGCAGGAGCATTACCGGGGGATCGATGTCCATACCAACAGTTGGTCAGGACTTGACGGCATTGTTTCCGCAATGCATATATTGATTGCTTTGATCTATCTGATTGCCGCCGTTTTTATTCTGATTGCCGTATGGCTTGCGGCAAATAAACTCATGCAGGCGGAAACCGAAAAAATGGCGATCTACAAAAGCATGGGGCTTTCCCATCTGCGGCTTCGGATTTCCTTTGCGCTGCGGTTTTTCATTGTCGTTTTGCTGGGAACGGTCGCGGGCGTCATTGTATCGGAAATATTTGCCGATTCCGTGATTGCAAAAATCGTACAGAGTTTCGGCATCGGAGAGTTTCATAGCGGTTTCAGTATATTAGGGAAACGCTGATTAATACCTTAACCAACATCCCTAATTACCACCATCAGCCAATTTTGGGGTGATATCGGCA
>CANQSB010000039.1 GCA_947626435.1 uncultured Lachnospiraceae bacterium
ATGAAAAATACAATCAGCACGCGTATATAGATAAGCTGCTTTTTATCGTCCATTTCTTTCACAATATTTCCCTTGATAAAGTCAAGCGTCAGCGTCGACGCGGAAGTCAGGACAAGCGACGAGAGCGTAGACATAGACGCCGAAAGCACAAGCACGATAACAACGCCAATCAAAATATCAGGCAGCGTGGAAAGCATCTGCGGAATAATCGCGTCGTACATTACAGAGCCGTCCGCATTGTAAATCGCCTCCGCGTCAAACAGCCTGCCGAAACCCCCGAGAAAATAGCAGCCGCCGGAAACCACTATGGCAAAAAATGTTGATACGATGGTTCCTGTCTTGATTGCCTTTTCACTCTTAATCGCGTAAAATTTATGTACCATCTGAGGCAGCCCCCAAGTGCCAAGCGATGTAAGTATAATAACGCCAAGCAGATTAACAGGATCAGTGCCAAAGAATGAGGCAAATGCCCCCTGCTGTCCAAGAGTCACAGGCACATCCGAGGGAATTTCCGAAAGCTTTCTCACAGCCTCCATAAATCCACCCTGTCCCGAAAGCACTGCAGCGATAACAGCTACAATGCCGATAAGCATTATGATGCCTTGGATAAAGTCATTTATCGCAGTCGCAAGATACCCTCCAAGTATGACATACACGCCCGTAAGCACAGCCATAGTCACCACACACACTGTATACGGAATATCAAACGCCATGCCGAAAAGCCGCGAAAGACCATTATATACCGAGGCTGTATAAGGAATTAAAAATACAAATGCGATAGCCGATGCCACGACTCTTATGACGTTACTGTCATATCTTTTGCCAAAGAAATCAGGCATAGTCGCCACTTCGAGATGGTGCGTCATGACACGGGTTCTGCGCCCCATCACGACCCACGCGATAAGCGAGCCGAGCACGGCGTTGCCTATGCCTATCCAAGTTGACGCAAGACCATATTTCCAACCAAACTGTCCCGCGTAGCCTACAAATACTACCGCCGAGAAATAAGACGTGCCATATGCAAACGCCGAAAGCCAAGGTCCCACACTCCTGCCGCCAAGCACGAAATCGGTGGTGTTTGACGCGCTTTTTCTGGCATACAGCCCGACTGCCACCATACAGCCGAAAAATAAAAGCAACAAAATAATTTTTACAAGCATAAAAAATCCTCCTAATTGTATTTCCGCGAGAAGTGTGCCAAGCGCCGTACTTGCGCGGGTATTTGGCTGATGCCGCGTGAGTCGGATACCTGAGCTCCGGTGCATATTAACCTGCCGCTTTAAAACTTTAAAGCTTTTACGCAGTGAAGTAATACGATTATAGCCTATATATGGGGAGCATGTCAACTAAAAAGATTTTCGGGGATTTCCACACCGGGACTTCCACACCAATTTGCGCCCTTCTGTGAGTCGGCATGTACAGGGTAATGGTAATGCGTTGGCAGCGTCAGATACAGTCCGTAATGTTGACTAACTGCCAAGCGGCGTTATTTGTCAATATATCTCTGTGTTCATAGTCAAAAAGTATATATGCAGTCTTTGCAAGCCGCGATTGGCATTTTTCAGGGGAGCTTTCCCATACGGGATAAGTAAAGCCTTCAATATGCGTCATTCTCGCAAGCTGCGCTGATGAAAAACCGTCATAGCCGCTTAAATAAATATGCTCTTTCGCTTCATGTTCATAAAATCTGCGTACCACAGCCTTGTCTATGTCGTTACTTGTGGCAAATGCAGGCCTGCTTTTCAAATTTTCCCTCAAATACATATCAAACACAAGCAGCTGCGCATAAAGCTGTTTCTTTTCAGACGCATAAGAAACCGCAAAATCTAAAAGCGCCTGATAGCGGTATGCGCGGGATGGCGTATTTGTCATAAAATCATTCTGCTTGTAGTAGTCTGCCAAGCTTAAATACATTTCAAACGGTGAGCCAAATTCGCCCGCAAGAACGGAAACAGTATGCTCAAATTGTCCGCTGTTGTAATAAAGCTCTACCATTTCCTCCACACCCTTTAGCCGAAGAATATCATCAAAGCCAAGCCACTTCGTATAAAGCACCTCATAAGGCGGCTTGGAGCCGTATACGATGCCGTAATCAGCCGCCGCCTGCTCCATGGGCGAACCCTTAAGTACCTTTAAAAATCCGAGCTGCAGCTGATTTGGCTTCATATCGTAAACCTCGTTAAAAGAACTGACAAATGTGTCATAATCTTCATACGGAAGTCCCGCGATTAAGTCAAGGTGCTGATGAATATTCCCAAAGCCGCGCACGACGGACACATTATTTTTCAAAGCCAAAAGGTCCGTATGGCGGCAGACTGCCTTGAGCGTGTCAGGATTTGTAGACTGTACGCCTATTTCAATCTGTATAAGCCCTTTGCGCATGCCGCTCATAACTTTAAGCTGCGCTTCGGTAAGCAGGTCAGCAGCAATCTCAAAATGAAAATTTGTGACATCATTGTCATTTTCCTTCAAATATTTCCATATAGAAAGCGCGTGTTCGGCATTACAGTTGAAAGTCCTGTCAATAAACTTAACCTGTTTAACCTTATTGTCAAGAAAGAATTGCAGTTCTTTTTTTACCGTTTCGATATCACGCAGGCGCACGCTTTTATCTATGGAAGAAAGACAGTATGCGCATCTGAACGGGCAGCCTCTTTGCGATTCATAATAAATAATCCTGTTCTGAAATGTGACAGTGTTGTCATAAATAAACGGGAGCCTGTTGATGTCAGTGAGCGCTCTTTCCCCCGTAAATCCGCTGCTGATAAAAAGTCCTTTTATGTCGACTAAATCAGGAACCCCCTCCCAATAGTGGCGCAAAAGCTCTGTAAAGGTTTCCTCGCCCTCGCCAATCATAACGCCCGTCACAGCGCTGCCGACGAGCTTGTCCGCATTGTACGATACCTCCGGTCCTCCAAGCCAGACATCCGTATCAGGGAGAAGCTTTGGCAGCTCTGCCAGAATGTCGCGCACCACGCTCCAATTCCATATATAGCATGAAAAAGCGGCAATACGCGGTCTGCGCGCGTATATGTCGGCAATTATTTCAGTATACGGCTGATTGATAGTGTACTCCGCAATATCAATACGGGCACCCCGCGGTCTGTCTGCATAATACTTGTCGGCATATGCCTTTAAGCTGTATATGGCGGGATTTGAGTGGATATATTTTGCATTTATTCCTATTAATAGTACATTGAAATTTTCCATAAACTAATTTTAACATATATTTGAGCCATGCGGTAGTAAATTTGAGTTCATGCTTGCGGATATTATATCATCAATGGTATTTTGACGCTGAAGCCAAAGAAATTACGGGACAGCACTGCAAAATGCGCTACAGCTCTTATTGATGGGAGCTTTTGAGGCGAGAGAATGAAACGAATTTGTGCTAATGTGCTTAAGGTAGATTAGCTTTGGAGCATAGTCCTAGGCAAAAATATATAAAAGCCAAAAAATAAAATGAAATTTAAAATAAATGAAAAATTCATTTTATAATGAAAAATAGCAAAAAAGTAATAGAATTATTTTCAGCAATAGGATATAATAGCAGAATACAATATGAACTGCATTTCATGCTTTTTAATTTAAGTTTTAAGTTTGGAAGAAGATTTTTTATACATATAAATAGGCATTAGTGAAACTCTATTCGGCAACATAGAATTTAGATAAAATATATAAAGGAAATGAGGTAAATTATGGATAAGACAAAGTTCACCACCCCGATTCCGCTGTCAGACATACAGATAACGGATAATTTTTGGAAAAACGAAATGGAGCTTGTACGAACGGAGGTTATCCCATACCAGTGGGCGGCGCTGAATGACAATGTAGAAGGAGCGGCGCCAAGCTACTGTATGCGCAATTTCAAAATCGCGGGCAAAATGAACAGGGAGAAGCAGCAGAAAGGTACAGCATATATTGAGCCAAAATATACCTTCCGCGGCTTTGAGGCGCTGCCCGAAAATCCTGACAAGCTTGAGGACAAATTTTATGGCTTTGTTTTTCAGGACAGCGATTTTTCAAAATGGATAGAGGCGGTAGGATATTCGCTCACGCAGCATCCCGACGCCGAGCTCGAAAAGCTTGCCGACAGCGCGATAGACATTGTCTGCGCGGCGCAGCAGGAGGACGGTTATCTGGATACCTACTACATAATAAACGGCAAGGACAAAATTTTTACGAATCTGCGCGACCACCACGAGCTGTACTGTTTTGGGCATCTTACGGAAGGCGCTGTCGCATACTATCAGGCGACGGGCAAGGACAAGCTTCTTCACGCGGCGGAGCGTTTTGCGGACTATATATGTAATTATTTTGGCGCTGATGAAGGCAAGTGCAAGGGATATCCCGGGCACGAGATAGCGGAAATGGCGCTTGTGCGGCTTTACGAGGTGACAGGCAATAAAAAATACCTTGAGCTTAGCAGCTTTTTTGTAGACCAGCGCGGCACAAAGCCCTATTATTTTGATACAGAGGAGCATCCCGCGGAAAGAAGCGATGAAAATGGATTGCGCTATTTTTATCATCAGGCGCATCTGCCTGTGCGCGAGCAGACGGAGGCAGTCGGGCATGCGGTACGCGCCGTTTACCTTTACTCGGGAATGGCGGATGTGGCGCGCTTGACGGGTGATGAGAGCCTTTTTGCCGCCTGCGAGCGACTTTGGGACAATATTGTAAACAAAAAAATGTACATTACAGGCGGCATAGGCGCTACGCATATGGGCGAGGCATTTTCGTTTGAGTATGACCTGCCGAACGATACGGCGTATGCGGAAACCTGCGCCTCTATTGGACTGATATTTTTTGCGCGGAGAATGTTGGAGATAAAGCCCGACGCGAAATATGCAAATGTCATGGAGCGCGCTCTATACAACGGTGTGTTGAGCGGCATGGCGCTTGACGGCAAGAGCTTTTTCTATGTAAATCCGCTGGAGGTAAATCCCGAAGCGTGCCGCAAAGACGAGCGCAAATTTCACGTCAAGCCGGTGCGCCAGAAGTGGTTCGGCTGCGCCTGCTGTCCGCCCAATATCGCGCGCCTCATAAGCTCTGTCGGCTCATATGCATATACTGAAAATGACGATACGCTTTTTGTACATCTTTATATAGGCGGAAAGCTTTCAAAAAATATAGGCGGGGAAAATGTGAGCATAGATATAAGTTCACAGCTTCCTTGGGAAGGCAATGTAGAGATAAAAGTGCGTGCCAAGCACACCAAATTCAGGCTTGCCCTGCGCATTCCCGACTGGTGTGCGGCGGGAGCGGAGGAAGTCTGCAGTGATAATGCCCGGCGTGGAAATATCTGCCTGCCTCATGGCTGCAAAATTGAAAACGCAGACGAATTTAATATTGAAGAAAAAGACGGATATATTTACCTTTCAAAGCAATGGTCGGACGAGGATACCATAAGGCTTGCGTTCGAAATGAAGGCAATGCTTGTGAGCGCGTCAGCCGCTGTGAGGGAGGATGTGGGAAAGGCGGCGCTGATAAGAGGACCGCTCGTATACTGTCTTGAAGAAAAAGATAACGGAAAAAATCTTCATCTGCTCTCGGTAAAGGCGCAAAACAGTTTTGAAATATCGGACGCAAAAATCGGAGACACCTATATAAAAAAGATTACGGCTCTTGGCGCAGCGCAGATAGTGGCGGATAGTACAGCACTTTATAAGCCTCTTACCGCGCCATGCGAAAAAGATGTAACGCTTACATATGTGCCATACTACACTTGGGCAAACCGCGGTGAAAACGAGATGCAGGTCTGGACAAGAGTTAAATATAAATAATAAAGGCAATCCGGCTTAAATAATGCCGGCTAAAAATAACCTGCTTAAATAAGGCTGTACCTCTAAGGACACTTTCCAAGTAAAAACCGAAAGTGTCCTGTTGTTATGTCAAAAATAAAATTCAAAAAAATTTTCACACAAACATCTTGACATATTCAATTAAATTGCATACAATATAATTGCCAGCTACAAAAACAACATCAAAAGGAGGAACCGCAAATGGGCGCAAGATACGACGCAGCCATCATAGGCACAGGTCCCGCAGGCTTGTCCGCGGCAGTCACGCTGAAAATCAGAAACAAAAGCTTCATATTATTTGGCAGCAGCAGCCTAAGCGAGAAGGTTGAAAAAGCGCATGAGATAAACAACTATCTCGGACTTCCCGCAGTCACAGGCGCTGGGCTCGCAAAACGCTTTGATGAGCACCTAAAGCAGATGCAGATTGAAATTAACGAAGACAGAATCACAGGCGTGTACGCGATGGGTGATTACTACAGCCTCCAGTCAAAAAGCAACCAGAGCTACGAGGCGGACACAGTTATTCTCGCCACAGGCGTCAATTTTGGCAGGTCCTATGAGGGAGAGGAGAAATTTCTCGGCAGAGGCGTAAGCTATTGCGCAACCTGTGACGCGCCGCTTTACAAAAACAAAAAAGTGGCAATTATCGGCTTTAGCCCCAAAGAGGAGGCAGAGGCGGAATTTATGTCCGAGGTCGCTGCAGAAGTTTACTATATACCCGCATACAAGGAGCAGGTTTCGCTCAACAACAAAATTAAGGTAGTCAACGACACGCCAGTAGCGATAGAGGGAAAAATAAAGGCGCAGAAGCTTGTAATGAAAAACGGAGAGCTTGATGTTGACGGCATTTTCATTCTGCGCGAGAGCGTGGCGCCATCTCAGCTTGTGCCTGGGCTTGTAGCCGAAAATAATCATGTCGCCGTAAACCGCAGAATGGAGACAAGCCTGAAAGGCTGTTTTGCCTGCGGCGACATCACGGGAACGCCTTACCAGTATATTAAGTCAGCAGGAGAGGGAAATGTTGCGGCGCTTTCGGCGGTATCATACATTGACGAAAAGCGCAGAGCTAATAAACAGCAGAATAAATGATAAAAATAAAGGAAAACAATAAAAGAAACGGAGGAAAACAAATGGTTAAAAAAATTTCAGGAAACGAATTAAAGACCGCAGCGGCAAGCGGCGTAGCCGTGGTTGACTTTTCAGCGCAGTGGTGCGGTCCGTGCCAGCGCGTAGCGCCGATACTAGAGGAGGTATCAGACGAGCTTGACGGAAAGGCGAATTTTTTCAACATTGACATTGACGAAAACGCAGACGCCGCCGACGAGTACGGCATAACAAATATTCCCGCGCTTATGGTTATGAAAGACGGAGAGGTAGTGGATATGCAGGTAGGCTTTCAGCCCAAAGAAAACTTATGTAGCTTTATAGGGCAATATTTATAAAACAATATTTATAGGGCAGCTTTTTAATCAACGATTGTCAGGAGGTAAAGGAAAATGAGCATTTATGATTTATCAGTACAGGCGGCAGACGGGCACGAGATACCGCTTTCAGACTACAAGGGAAAGGTGCTGCTTATCGTGAATACGGCGACGGGCTGCGGATTTACGCCTCACTATGAGCCGATTGAAAAAATGTATGAGAAATACCACGAGCAGGGTTTTGAGGTAATAGATGTGCCATGCAACCAGTTTGCGGGACAGACGCCCGGGACAGATGAGGAAATCCACGAGTTCTGTACGCTAAAGTACAACACGCAGTTCCCGCAGATGAAAAAGTCCGATGTAAACGGAGAAAACGCTATCCCATTATTCAAGTTCCTAAAGGAGCAGAAGGGCTTTGAAGGCTTTGGCAGTGGTCCTAAAGCGCTTGCGATGGCGACAATGCTCAAGACGATAGACAAAGACTACAAAAACAACCCCGAAATCAAGTGGAATTTCACAAAGTTCGTAGTTGACCGCGAAGGCAATGTCGTCGCCCGCTTTGAGCCGACGCACAGCATGAAAAAGGTCGAGGAGTGCGTGGCATCGCTGATGTAAGCAGGGGGCAGCAAATTTTATATATTGGAAAGTTTGGTGAAAACCGCCTCAGCCTGCAAAGCTGGGGCGGTTTGTTACATGAAACGTGTAGTTTTTTGCTTTACTTCTGATAATATATTTGATATATTTTATACAAATATATAGAAGAATAGGAACTAATTGTATGAAATTGCTTGCGCACATTATAAAAAATAATGATATAAGATATGAACAAACATTGAAAGAGCATTGCTTTCAGACGGCAGAGTATGCCACAGAAAGTTTAAAATCAACAGGATTTTCACAGACGGCATATTTAGCTGGTCTTGTACATGATATGGGAAAAGGTAAAAAAGAATATATAGAGTATCTTGAGGCGGCTGCTTGTGGCAAAGATGTGAAAAGGGGCAGCGTAAATCATACATTTGCAGCAGTAATATTTTTGTTTGAAAAATATCACACAGAAACATCATCGATATGGGAAAGGCTTACATGTGAAATAATCAGTTACGCGGTTGGAGCGCATCATGGTATGTTTGACTGTGTGGATTTAGATGGTAAAAACGGTTTTTCTTATAGGCTTGGGAAAAATCGCACAGAGTTAGGGTATCAGGAGTCGCTTGACAATTTTTTTGCCGAGGTAGCGTCTGAAAAAATACTTGATGAATGCTTTAAAAAAGCGACAAAGGAAATTCAAATATTTTTTGAGGAAACAAAGAGCGCATATGGTACAAATAATGGAAACAAATGTTTTTTTCAAGTCAGTATGTTGGTGCGTCTTATATTGTCAGCAGTTATGTACGGCGACAGGCGTGACACTGGTGAATTTATGCGCAATGAAAATGTGCCTGAAAAACAAAAAACAGACTGGCAAAAATATACACAGTATTTTGAGGATAAGATAAAAGATTTGGGAATAAAATCAGAACTTAATGACGTCCGAAAAAATATTTCAGAACAATGTTTTATTGCAGCAAAACAGCCGAAAGGCATATACAAGCTTAATGTCCCTACAGGAGCGGGAAAAACTTTGTGTTCTTTAAGGTATGCTCTCACACATGCAGCAGAATACGGAAAGAAACGTATTATTTTTATAATACCGCTTCTTGGGGTGCTTGACCAAAATGTAAGAGTGATACGTGAGTATGTTCCATTTTCTGATAAGGTTCAGGAATACCATTCAAATGTTATCCAGGAAAATAATATGAGTTTTGGACAGGATTTAGGAGAGACGCTTGATAGGTTTGAGCTGCTTACGGATGATTGGAGCAAACCGCCCATTATTGTCACTACGCTTGTTCAGTTCCTAAATATTTTATTTATGTCCCAGACATCATCAGCAGTAAGGATGCAGGCATTGTGTGACAGCGTGATTGTGTTTGATGAAGTTCAATCTGTGCCTAAAAAGGTTACAGCTATGTTTAATCAGGCGCTTAACTTTCTTGAACAGTTTTGCAATACAACCATAGTCTTGTCTTCAGCTACACAGCCTTGTTTTGATGAATTGAAATGGAATCTTCGCCTGTCAAAAAAACCAGACATTGTTCATTTAAACCAGCAGCAAATGCAGGTATTTAAACGGGCTGAAATTATGGATATGACAGATAAAGAGATGGACATAAACGAATGCGCCTCATTTTGCTGTAAACAGATGGAAAAATACAGTTCCCTTCTTGTTATATGCAATACGAAATCAGAGGCAAGGAAATTATATATGGAAATGAAAGAAATCGCAGATAGAGAAAAATGGGGGAACTTTCATCTTTCCACGGCTATGTGCCAAAGGCACAGATTGGATAAATTGAGCGAATTACAGGATGGATTGTTTCAAATCCAGGCGGAATTTCAGAAAGGAAAGCGCCAACACCGACTGGCTTGTATATCAACACAGTTAATGGAGGCAGGAATTGATATATCATTTGAGTGTGTAGTGCGTGTTATGGCTGGCGTAGACAATCTGGCGCAGGCATCAGGCAGATGCAATCGGGGAAATGAATATGGCAGAATAGGGACAGTGTATCTGATTAGGCTTAAAAACGAAAATTTAGGTATGCTGCGAGAAATTATAAAAGCAAAGGATAGTACAATAAAAGTATTGGAATATGCGAAGAATAATAATGATAATGATTATATTGGGGAAACACTGACAAGAAAATTTTATAGATATTTATATCAAGAAATAGCGCAGGAAATAAAATATCCTGTAAAGGATAATAAAGGCAATACAGTGATGTATCTTGCGGATTTGTTATCTAATATAAATGAAAGCGCGGCGCATGATAAAAAATCCCTGCTGCATCAGCCGTTTAAAACGGCAGGGACCGAATTTAAGGTATTTGATCAGGACACAATAGATATTTTGGTACAGTATGGTGAAGGGGAAAAGCTTGCAGAACAGCTTTTTAATATGCATGATAAGCCATTTAATATAGCCGATTTAAAGCCTGTGTTAAAAATGGCAAAACAATATATGGTGAGCATTTATGATTGGCAGAAAAAAATATTGGACGATAAAGGGCTGATATTTTGGCTTTTTGAAGGCAGAATTGCAATATTGGATAAGCAAGCGTATAATGAAGATTATGGATTGTTCATCAATGTAGCGCAGTCAGTTGAAGATTTTATTTTTTAAAATATGTGGCTTGTAAGGGAGGAAAATAAAATAATGCATAGAAATTCTGTAGAATTTGAGGTAACAGGAGATTATGGGATGTTTTCTGATCCGATAACTCGTGTGGGAGGAGAAAAATTCAGTTATCAGATACCAACCTATGAGGCATTGAAAGGAATAACGCAAAGCATATACTGGAAACCAACGCTGATTTGGATTGTGGATGAAGTGCGCGTTATGAATCCAATTCAAACGGAAACGAAAGGCATACGCCCTATAAAGTATTATTATGACAAGAAGTCTCCTAATGATCTTTCATATTATACATATTTAAAAGATTGCAGGTATCGTGTACGCGCGCATTTTATGTGGAATGAAAATAGACCTGAGCTTGAAAAGGATCGCAATGAGAACAAGCATCATAATATTGCTAAAAGAATGATTGAGAGAGGGGGAAGACGCGATATATTTTTGGGCTGTCGTGAATGTCAGGGATATGTTTCGCCTTGTGATTTTAATGAGGGAAAAGGGTTTTACGATGATGTGCCTGAGCTTAGCTTTGGAATGATGTATCATGGCATTACTTATGCTGATGAAGCATATTCGGATGAAACGAGAGGAAAGCTTAGTGTGCGTTTATGGCAGCCAGTTATGAAATATGGAATCATAAAGTTTATACCTCCATGGGAGTGTATTCACAGGACAGTCAGGGCGATGAACATCAAAAAGTTTGGAGAAGAATATGAAAACTTTTCTTTGGCGGAGGAGGTGGATTAGAAATGTCATGGTTGAACCAGTTATACATTACATATGAACGCAATATAGGCAAAGAATCCGCCAAGGAAACAGGCATGACACCCGTAGCGCATATGAATGCAAATGCGCAGATTGAAGTTACATTAAATCAAAAAGGGGAGTTTCTGACGGCAAGAAAAGTTGAGAAGGATGAGGCAGAGACTTTGATACCTGTATCAGAGGCATCAGAGGGCAGAAGTTCAGGAGTTGCCCCGCATGCATTATGTGATACGCTTTCATATATTGCAGGAGATTACGAAAGATATTGCAAAAACGAAAAAGACAAAAATTGGGCTAAAGAGAAATTTGGTCAATATATAGAAGGACTGCAAAAATGGTATGAATCAGAATATACACATCCAAAGATTAAGGCTATCTTTTCTTATTTATCGGAAAAAACTCTGATTGACGATTTAGTCCATGCAGAGATTGTGGAATTGGATGATGATAGTTTTTTGGCAGATAAAAAAATTGCAGGACAGCCATATGAGAAATCATTTGTAAGATTTCGTGTTTTGTCCTCAAATTCTGATGCGGATGGCACGTGGGAAGACGATTCGCTTATAGAAGCATATGTATTATATTATCTGCATAACCAACAGGGAAATGAGGATATTTGCTATTTTAAGGGCGATAAGAGAACTGTTTCAGAAAATCATCCAAAGGGGATTATATCTGCCAATTATGGCGCAAAATTAGTTTCTGCAAATGATAACCAGGGTTATACATACAGGGGAAGGTTTCAGAATGCAGAGCAGGCGTATTCATTTAGCTATGAAGCATCTCAAAAAATACACAGCGCTTTGACATGGCTTGTGAAAACTCAGGGAGTATATACAGGAACGAAAGACAAGAGAACATTCGTATGCTGGAATCCTGACGGTAAGAGAACACCAGATATTTTTGCGGAGTTTGGGGTTACATCAGATGAAACTGACTGTCAGATTATTTCATATAAAAGAAAGCTAAGCAAGACTTTTCAAGGATATAAGGATCAGTTCACAAAAGAGGATGCAGTTATTGTGATGAGTTTGGATGCAGCCACTACAGGGAGGCTTTCGGTGACTTATTACAATGAACTGTCAGCAGGAGATTTTTTTGACAGGATTAATTACTGGGGTGCAACGTGCTGTTGGCTGTATCGCGCGTATAATGAAAAGCAAGAACTTTATTATCGAATAGAAACTCCGATATTCCAAAGGATTGTGAAGTGCGCTTTTGGCAGAGAGCGTGACGGAGAAAACGCAAAATATATTGAGGTTGATGATAAAGTGTTAAGGGAGCAGGTGCAAAGGCTGCTGAAATGTATGCTGGAAAGGCAGCCAGTGCCGTTTGACATTGTACAGGCATTGGCAATACGCGCATCTACGCCGCTGGCATATACAGATAATAATAGGGAAAAAGTTTTGTCTACAGCCTGCGCAGTTATAGCAAAATATTATTGTGATAAAAATGGAAGGGAGCATGATTATATGAAGTTAGATTATGAAAATCATGACAGAAGTTATTTATTTGGACGATTATTGGCAGTCTGTGAGAAGATAGAACGCGCTACGTATGAGCGGGGAGAAACAAGAGAAGCCAATGCAGTAAGACTGCAGTCGGCATATTCCAATCATCCCATGCAGACATGGAAAATACTGCAGGAATTATTGCTTCCCTACTTACAAAAGCTGGCACCAGGATTGCGTGAATATTATAAAAACTTAATTGGCGATATTGTAGCAATGTTTGACGAAAAAGACGAGCCAAAACTTAATCAAAGCCTTAAGGAAACTTATTTATTGGGATATTATTTGCAAAGAGCGGAATTAAATAAGAGAAAAGAAACTCAAAAGGAGGAAGAAGAAAATGAGTAATTTGCAAAATAAGATTGATTTTACAGTGCTGGTAAAGGTGGTAAATGCAAATCCAAACGGAGATCCGTTGAATGGAAACCGTCCGAGAACCACTTACACAGGGCAAGGAGAAATATCAGATGTGTGCATTAAGAGAAAAATACGCAATCGTTTTCAGGATATGGGGGAATCGCTTTTTGTACAGTCTGCAGATCGCAGTGATGATGGTTTTTCTTCATTAAGTGAAAGAGCGGATAAGACAATTATAAATGCTGCTTCAAAGGAAGATTATGCAAAACAGGCATGTGAGAAATGGATTGATGTCCGTACTTTTGGACAAGTATTTGCCTTTAAGGGCAAAGATAAAAAAGAAGGCGTTTCCGTAGGGGTGCGGGGACCAGTTTCTATTCATCAGGCATTGAGCTGTTCGCCTGTTGATATTAACAGTATGCAGATTACCAAAAGCGTTAATGGTGAACCATCAGAGGGGAAAAGCAAGGACACGATGGGAACAAAGCATTTTGTGGAATTTGGCTTATACCGAGTAAGGGGTTCAATAAATGTGCAGATGGCGGAAAAGACAGGATTTTCAGAAGAAGATGCAGAAAAGCTGAAAGAAGCGCTTAGGACTTTATTTGTAAATGATGCTTCTGCCGCGCGGCCTGATGGAAGTATGGAGGTGGTATCGGTATATTGGTGGAAACACAATAATAAAATAGGCCAGTATTCAGCAGCAAAGGTTCATGATTCTTTAAAAATTTCGTTAAAGGAAGGGACTCTTATTCCAAGCTCAATAGATGATTATGAAATTGAGCTGCAGGAATTTCCAGATCTTAAACCCGAAATTATACAGGGAATATGATGATATATGTATGTAGAAGATGATTATCTAATGTTGTCAGGGCTTCAGCATTTTGTTTATTGCCGCAGGCAATGGGCATTAATTCATATTGAACAGCAGTGGGCAGAAAACGAAAGAACCGTTGAAGGCAATTTATTTCATAATATAGCGCATGACAGGGATAAAACAGAAAAACGTGGCGATGTTCTTATTATGAGAGGCTTGCCTGTAAAATCAGCGGCGCTGGGTGTGTCAGGTGAGTGTGATGTAGTAGAATTTCATAAATCTAAGACAGGAATCTCTCTTTTTGCTTATAATGGATTATGGCAGCCATTTCCTATTGAATATAAAAAAGGAGCGCCAAAGGAGCATAACGCTGACGAGATACAGCTGTGCGCGCAGGCAATATGCCTTGAGGAAATGCTGCTTTGCAAAATCCCATGCGGGAGTCTGTTCTATGGCGAAAACCGACGGCGGATGCAGGTTGATTTTACGCAAGAGCTTAGGGAAAAGGTATGCAGCGCTGCAAATGAAATGCATAATTTATGGGAAAAAGGATATACGCCTAAGGTAAAACTTCATAAAGGCTGCAACGCATGTTCCTTAAAGGAAATTTGCATTCCCAAACTTGCGAAGACGAGAAGTCCTGCTGCATATATAGAAGAACGTTTGAAAGATTAGCGAAAAAGGTATTTTGTTATTTAGCTGAATGATATTGGCGGTTAATTTTTTGTGCGCTAAGCGAGGGGAGTGATTATGAGAAAGCTGTTGAATACCTTGTTTATCACAAATAAAGAAGCATTTTTATCGCTTGAAGGAGAAACCGTTTGCGTTGAAATAAATCGCCAAAAGGTTGGTCAGTTTCCGTTGCATACCTTGGAAAGTATTTTATGCTTTTCTTACAATGGCGCTACGCCAGCATTTATGGGTGAATGCGCTAAAAGAGGAATTATGGTTTCTTTTTATTCCCCATATGGAAAATTTTTATGCAGAATAGTTGGCGAAAACAGAGGAAATGTGTTTTTGAGGAAAGCGCAATATCGGGATTCTGATAATTTGGAAACCAGCTGTATTATTGCCAGAAATTTTATCTTAGGAAAGGTTTACAACTGCCGATGGTGTATAGACAGAACATTGAGGGATCATGCGCTTAGGGTAAATGAAGAACACTGCAGGAATGCCATTAACTATTTGAGTAATGCTTTGAATAAAATAAAAGAGGAAAAGAATTTAGATTCCCTTCGTGGCATGGAAGGGGAGTGCGCATCAGTGTATTTTGGCGTGTTTAATGATTTAATATTGAACCAAAAAGATGATTTTACATTTGATGGCAGAAACAAAAGACCGCCGTTAGATAATGTCAATGTAATGCTTTCTTTTGGCTACAGTATGCTTGCTAACGACTGTGGAGCCGCATTGGAAGGCGTAGGACTGGATTCTTATGTAGGATTTATGCATCGCGACCGTCCTGGCAGAAAATCCTTGGCTTTGGATTTGATGGAGGAATTACGCGCAGTGTTTGTGGACAGGTTTATTTTAACCTTAATTAATAACCGTCAGATAAGGGCTGAACATTTCAGAAAATTAGAGAGTGGCGCAGTGGAGTTTACGGATGATGGAAGGAAAAAATTTATTGCTGCATGGCAGGAGCGTAAACGTGAGCAGATTACTCATCCTTTTCTGCAGGAAAAAATATATTGGGGATTAGTTCCATATGTGCAGGCGCTGCTGTTATCAAGATATTTGCGTGGGGATATTGATGGATATCCACCGTTTTTATGGAAATAAGGATGAAAGGAACGCAATATGTTAGTGCTGATTACTTATGATGTTAATACGGAAGATAAAAATGGGAAATCCAGACTCCGCAAGGTAGCAAAACAATGTGTTAATTATGGACAGCGAGTACAAAATTCTGTATTTGAATGTATGCTGGATTCTGGACAATGTAAATTATTAAAGGCTAAACTTTTAGATATTATTGATATGAACAAGGATAGCCTTAGGTTTTATTATTTAGGAAATCAATATAAGAATAAAGTAGAGCATTATGGAACGAAGAATACATATGAACAGGAAGGGGTGATAATAATATAGATTTGGTGCGAACAGGAAGCAAACAGAAAACAGCTATAAGGTTCGCACTGAGAAAATTGATAAATATTATATTTTTGCTTATTATTTTGTTGTTGCTTGATTGATAAATATTATTTAAATTTATATTTCTGTGAAAATATGCAAATTGTGGATGTAGGATTTGTTTATTTTTGCGGTCGCCCCCTGTATGGGGGCGTGGATTGAAATAGTATCCTTACGTCCGCAGGGGTTCAGAAGAGATGTCGCCCCCTGTATGGGGGCGTGGATTGAAATGCCATTATCCCACACCTGCGTCGCCGTATCGTTCAGTCGCCCCCTGTATGGGGGCGTGGATTGAAATATTATGAAAATAAGTAGAGGTATCATGGATATGACGTCGCCCCCTGTATGGGGGCGTGGATTGAAATCGTTTTGGCAGGGTGGCTTAATCCCTAGGCTGGCGTCGCCCCCTGTATGGGGGCGTGGATTGAAATGTGTCAATGACAGGTATGCCGACTTCTGGCAATGTCGCCCCTTGTATGGGGGCGTGGATTGAAATAACGGTCATTCCCTGCATTAAGTACCTGTCCTTGTCGCCCCCTGTATGGGGGCGTGGATTGAAATAAATTAAGATATGTGGATTTATATGAAACAGTTTGTCGCCCCCTGTATGGGGGCGTGGATTGAAATCATATGTGCTGTGACACCACGAATAAATCATTAATGTCGCCCCCTGTATGGGGGGTGTGGATTGAAATTGCTGTTAATGGAAATCTCATTTTTATACCTCAGTCGCCCCCTGTATGGGGGTGTGGATTGAAATGGCATCGTCCTCGTGACTCTGGCACTGCTGCTAGTCGCCCCCTGTATGGGGCGTGGATTGAAATATCAGCTCATACATACGAACAGCAGAAGCTGACCATGCTCCATATATTGTGACGTGGATTTAAATGTAAGAAAAATTTGTCTCAAAAATAAAATTTTAATTTATTAGTTTAGTGCATCTACTGCATTACATTATACACAATTTTTGGAATAAATTATATAACTAATATTGACATGTCCAATGGAAAATAACGTACAATTAGTTTAGGAACATTTATATAGTGTCTGCTTAATGCCACAAAAATGCCAAAAACCATTGAAAAATACTGACTTTATGGCTACCATCTGATATACTATAAGTGCATGAAAAACAGCACTTTCTTGAAAAAACCTTGCACTTAGGAGATAACAAATGTACAAATTTGATAGAAATCATCAGTTCAAGCTTTCAGATTTTAATCAACCCATAGGATTGAAAATGAACCCAGAAAACCGTTGGGTGAAAAAAGCTGCTACCATTCCCTGGAATGAGATTGAGGAAAAATACGCTGCGCTGTTTCCGGGCAAAAAAGGAATGCCGGCCAAGCCGTTACGTACCGCTCTTGGTTCCCTGATCATCCAAAAACAGTATGAGTATTCTGACAGGGAACTGGTGGAACAGATTCGTGAAAATCCGTATTATCAATTCTTCATCGGTCTTCCCGGATATCAGGATGAAGAACCTTTCGTTCCATCCCTTTTGGTGGAGTTTAGAAAACGTCTTACAGATGAAATTCTCGGTGACATCAATGAAATGATCATTGCTTACAACACACCGGATGATACTCCGCCTGCCGGAGGGAACGGCAGTGAAGGAAGTGACGATGCGCCCACAGAAAACAAAGGGACTCTGATTCTGGATGCAACGTGTGCACCACAGCAGATATCCTATCCGCAGGATATCAATCTCCTGAATGAAGCCCGTGAGAACCTCGAAAGCCTCATAGATGATATCTGTTCCAGATTCAATTATTACAAGCCACGCATGTATCGCAAAAATGCGAGAAAAGACTACCTGAGCCTTGCCAAATGCAGAAAGCGTACTGCCAAGAAGATACGGAAAGCTATCAAGAAACAGCTCCAGTATGTGAACAGGGATATCGGTTATGTTGATACATTCCTAGGGCAGGAGGATGTATTCCTGAAACCAAAACAGGCAGAACGACTCGCGGTTATCCGCGAACTTGTAAAACAGCAGCAATACATGTATGATAACAAAGTTCATAGTGTTAAGGACAGGATTGTGAGCATCAGCCAGCCATACATTCGTCCAATCGTCCGAGGGAAAGCAAGATCCCCTGTGGAGTTTGGCGCAAAGCTTGATATGAGCATGGATGAGAAAGGACTGGCAAGATTGGAAAAACTGTCCTTTGACGCGTACAATGAATGCGACGTTCTCATCAGTGCAATTGAAAGATACCGCAGCCGCACCGGGAGGTATCCGGAAAGAGTTCTGGTTGACCAGATATACCGAAACCGCAAAAACAGGTCTTACTGTAAAGCAAACGGCATACGGATGTCCGGACCTGCCCTGGGCAGACCGAAGAAGCTGGCACCAGAGGAAAAGAAGCAGTCCTACACCGACAACACAGACCGGATTGAAGTAGAAAGGGGATTCAGTCTGGCGAAGAGATGTTATGGGCTTGGCCTTCAGCATACAAAGCTGGATATAACCACGCGCAGCTCCATTGTGCTGTCCATCATAGCGATGAATGTCAATCGCCTAACGAGTATTATTTTGTGCCATGTGACGATATCTATTTTTTCAAAGTACCTATGGCGAAAAAATCAGTCTGAAAGCATCATGCTCGAACCGTGTTTTTCAATCGGAATTTAATGAGCAGACACTATATAAGATTATTTTACCATTCACGGAGGTGGTTTGTATGCATTGCAGAATAAATGCCGCCCTTGACAAAACAGGGCATAGTGAGAAAAATTTTTGCTGTCACATAAAAACAGGGCATAGTGAGAAGAATTTTTGCAGCCACATCAGTAAGAGCTTGCTGCCGCCTGTAATTATAGGCATTGTGTTAAGCGTCGTATTTACAGCATTTTTGCTGAAATATGAAAAAAGACGGCAGAGCCTTGACGACGTCTTTTGCTACGGACTGGAAGAAAGCAATATCACAATAACTGACATTAAATGGACAGAATTTTATAACTGGCGCAATGTATCGTTTAACATAAACGGACGCATTACAGTCAACGCTCCCCGTGATACGGATATAATTTTCAACGATATGCGCAGCCTAGACTGTATAAAGGAAATCGGCCGCGAGCATATGGCACATTCAGACGGAAATGAGCTTTTATATTATGACCGCATAACATACGAAATAGAAAATGGAAATATTGCGGCAACAGGAATATTAAAAGACAGGGATAACCCTATTATCGATGCCACCCGTGGCTGCAGGGTTGGCTTTATGCTGGCAGACGGAAAGGAATGTATTTTAGGATATATACCTCCGTCAGGCGAAAGCTATAGTGAGTGGAGCGTGCAGCAAAGCTCTTATGCGGCGATTGATTTGACACCATATCTGGGCGCTTTCAAAATAAGCCGCACATATGACGCTGCCGCCTTAAAAAGCGCAAAAATAAGGTCAGACATCAGACTGTCAAGAAAAGACGGCGGGCTATTGGACTGCGTAATCGAAAATAACAGTCCCGAAAATTGGGAATACAAGGCTACCCTGCCAGCCCTCGAAATGTGGTATCAGGGCGTTTGGATAGAGCTCGAAACAGGCATTGCCTACAATTTGATGTCAGACATCTGTCTTAGTAAGGAAAGCAAAGCAATTACCGTACCCAAACAAGTAACAGACGCATATCCATACTTGTTTCCAGGAATTTATCGTCTGGTCGTCTATGGCGTCAATGATGACTGCGCCGTTTCTGAAAGCTTTGAAATATGAATGGAAAAATGACTTCACAGCCTCCGCAAAATAAATATTGTTGAAAAATCTGTGAAAATCTGCAAAAAAAGCATTTTCAAGTACCTAAAGGAGCAGAAAGGCTTTGAAGGCTTTGGCAGCGGACCTAAAGCGCTTGCGATGGCGACAATGCTCAAAACGATATACAAAGACTACAAAAACAACCCCGAAATCAAGTGGAATTTCACAAAGTTCGTAGTTGACCGCGAAGGCAATGTCGTCGCCCGCTTTGAGCCGACGCACAGCATGAAAAAGGTCGAGGAGTGCGTGGCGTCGCTGATGTAAGCAGAGGACAGCAAATTTATAGCCACCCGATAAACTGGCATCTACAAAAAAGCTTGATCTTACACATCAAACACGCCGAGGAATTTAAAATAGCCAAATTTTTCATTTTGTACTTTCTTGACAGAACCATCATAATCTCATTTATCCCTATAATGAGAACCGCACTGAGCTATCTCTATGTTGCCGTTTCTTATGCGATATACAAGACGGTTTGTGTCATCTATCCTGCGGCTCCAAAAACCACTTAAATCGCCTCTTAACGGCTCCGGCTTGCCTATTCCCTCATAACCGTTTCTATTGATGTCCTGCAAGAGTTGGAGAATGCGCTTGAGGGTTTTCCTATCCTGCTTCGTCCAATACTCAAAATCCTCCCACGCTTCGTCCTGCCAAATCTTATTCATAATCTACCTCATGCACAGTTCCCTTTCCTTCATCGAGGTCTTGAATGGCCTTTTTCAGCCTTGCCATATTTTCTTCGGAATAGAAAGGGTCAACACTTACTTCAAAGGGAATGCGCTTTTCTCTGCCTACCTTCCTTGCAAAGATAGAAAACGCCGCACTCATGGAAAGCCCTAATTCATTGCAAACCTGCTCCATGCTCTTTTTAACATCTTCATCCAGCTTGAAATTTACATTCACTACCTGTGCCATAACCAACACTCCTTTCACGCTTTATTATATGCTGAAATAAAGAAAATATCAAGAACTTTTCTTCACTCATTCACAAATCTAAGCCATACTGAAACATGATACTCCAAAATGTGAAATTTTCTGCAAAATAAATATTGTTGAAAAAATCTGCAAAAAAGCATTGACATAATTATGTCATTAGTGTACTATTTAACTAGCTCACTAAAACACATTCGATTTTAATATGAACGACCGCAAGGAATGCGTCAGCATCTGCTGTCTGCGTTTAAACAGCAAACCGCAACAATCACAGAGGAAAAGCATTTCCACAACCATACGAAAAGAGGTGAATAAATTTTTGGAATACGACAACAACATACCAATCTATCTGCAGGTGATAGACCGCATAAAAAAAGATATGATACAGGGACTTCTGCCAATGGGTGAAAAGCTTCCCTCGACAAGGGAGCTTGCGCTCCAGTACAACATCAACCCCAACACGGCGGCGCGCATTTACAAGGAAATGGAGCAGCAGAAAATGTGTTTTACGAAAAGAGGGCTCGGCACATTTGTGACGGAGAACCCTGAAATTTTCAACGCGATACGCGAGGATATGGCGCGCAAAAGACTGGACAGCTTTATAAGCGAGATGAAAGAGCTTGGCTATACCAAGGAGGAGCTGATTGAAGCGATTTCACAAAATTTTTAGCCCCGCCGCAGCGCTGTTCATTCAGCAAATATGAACGGCACGGCAGGATATATATGCTTTGTCAGCAGCAAAATCAATGAAAAAAGCAAAATAAAACGGAGGAATTTCAATATGCTTAAATGCGAAAATCTTAGGAAAACTTACTTTAACAAAACAGCAGTAGATGACATAAGTGTCACAATTGAAAAAGGAAAAATCTACGCGCTTTTAGGACCAAACGGCAGCGGCAAGACCACATTTATGAAGATGGCGGCAGGGCTTGTCAAGCCCACGGGCGGGGAAATTCTGTACAAAGATGCGCCCATAGGAATCGTTTCAAAAAGCGAGGTAGCCTATATGTCCACAGAGCCGTATTTCTATTCATTTATGACAGTGGGCGGGGTTGGAAAATATTATGGCGAGTTTTTTGACGACTTTGACATGGACTTATTCAAAAGCCTTCTTGCGGAAATGGAGCTTGACGCGGAGGAAAAAGTGACACATCTGTCGTCAGGCATGGCGGCAAAGCTGAAGGTCGCGGTCACAATCGCAAGAAAGGCAAAGCTCTATCTTTTGGATGAGCCGCTAAACGGCATAGACCTGATAGCGCGTGAGCATATAATCAAGGCAGTACTCCGCGCCGCAAGTGAGGACAGCACTATTGTTATATCGAGCCATCTCGTAGACGAGCTTGAGGCGATAGTTGACAGCGTTATCTTCATCAAAAACGGCAGGAGCGTTATCGCAGGCGATGCCGAAAAGATAAGGGAGCAGCGCGGCAAGTCGATTGTGGAGCTGTATAAGGAGGTTTATTCATAGTGTGAAGATGTTCCAAAACACTAGGGCGGCATAAGACACCGCCAAAGAATTTGCAAATGCCAGAAAAACGCAGAATGTGTGTTTTTCACAAAATGAGCCGTTAAGGCGGAATGAGAGGTAAATTATGTTAAAATTGATGAAATATGAATTTAGGAAACAGGCGTTTTCAAAACTGATAATCGCTGTGACCCTGGCGGTAATGCTTGTGATTTACGCAGTGATGCTGATAAGGGGAAATGCCGACAATGCAGGCATTACAATAGGTTTTATAGGAATGGCAATGTTTATCGCTGTAATTTTTGTGGCGTTTGAGTGCCTCAGCACTTATTCAAAGGATTTAAAGACAAAACAGAGCTATATGCTGTTTATGCTGCCAAAATCCTCGCGCAGCATACTCCTGTCCAAAATTCTTGCGTCGGCGGTACAGGTTATCGCAATATTAGCCATATTTACAGTAGTAATGTTTATATGCGCCGCCGCTTTTATGGCAAGATTTGATGATATAGCGGCTTTTATAGATGATTTGCTGGATATATTTTTTAATGCCAAGTTATCCGATATTGTAAATATTCGCATAGTTTTGAGGGGAATAATTCTCACCTTTACGCTCTGGCTTTTTCTCGTAACGCTTGCGCTGTTTGTGACAACGCTTGCCAATACAGTGATGAACGGCAGCAAGTTTATGACATTTGTGTCAGTAATTGCGTATTTTGTATTCTCTATAATTATTGATAAAATTGAGAGCGCCATAGCGTACTGTTTCCTGGGAGGCACAGCGGGCGGGGGATTATATCTTCTTGTATGCACTGTATTTTACTTTATTGTAGACATAGCGCTTTTCTTTGCCACGACATGGCTTATTGACAAAAAGCTGAGCGTGTGAGTGATTCATAAACAGGATAGCGGGATATAAAAACAAGGCGTGGCGGATGTCATGCCTTGTCTTGTCTTGTCGCATACTAGCATAACTCTGTTAATTTTTATGCCAGACTTCAATACATCGCCCTCCTAAAAATGGTCCGAGTTTTTCTATTTTAGCATAATTATCTGGTAATATCTTGCTATAATCTAAAAAGTGACTTTTACCCTCGGCAGGTACAGTGTCCACTATGAAATTTTTAATATCGTTCCTTTCGGATATTGTATGGTAAGGGTCTTTCCACGCATCTTCTGCGCAACCATGGGTAAAGCCGAGAGTGACAAGATAATCAACATCCTTTTCTCCCATAACTTCATTAAAACTTCCTACTTTGTATGTGATTTTACCATGGCTTAATTCAGAAGCAGCTCCAATGATTCCTTCGCTCTCATCTAAACCTATTCGCGTTTCTGCATTAAGGTGCTTTAACAATTCGCCAAGCCCGCACCCGATATCTATAACCTTTTTTGCATTGTTTGCGTTGATATATTCTGCTGTTTTCTGGAGATACTCGCGCCATTCATATGGACTGAAATGCCATGTATCAAATTTATATATTTTTTGCATTCTTCTGTATTTAAGGCTTAGAAATGTTCCCACCAGACAATTTTTGATTCCTACTTCATTTATTTTTCTTAACGGCTTGTTAAAAATATCCATTTGTTGACTCCTTTACATTATATTATTGATTATCTATGAACCAGTTTTTACAGTTTGGCATATGTATTATAACCTATAATGTATATATTTTCAATGCTCATTAAATGTTTTATATTTTTTTGAATTTTATGATATAAATATTATAAATTAAAACTCAAGTAATAATTCTGTTTGTCTGTGTAAAAAGGATATGGGAGTAATTGCTCAATTAGGTAGATTTTGACCAAAATGCGGTAGATGAGCGAGAAATGTTGTGTTATTGTTTAAAAGGGGGATTTTTAAATTCGGAGGTAAGGTAATGAAAAACGCAAACAATTTTATGATATTACTGTCACAAATTTTCATTATGCTGTCGCTGTGCATTATGCTTACTGACTGCAGCGCGGAGCAACATGAAAATGTGACACATTTGTCAGAAACAATACCAGATGAAACGCAACTCAATAACATGCGACAGGAAAATCCGCTGCAAGTGACAAATGAAACAGCATCAGATGCGGCGGCATCGACAAAGGCAGTGGCGTCAGACGCACAACCCGAAGGAAAAATAAAAGTTTCCAATATGATACTGGGCGAAAACGGCGAGTGGGATTTCGCAGAATATCCATTGAAGGAATATGAAGACAAATTGGCTGTTTTGGCAGAGTGCGGGTTTGCAAAGAAAGAGCCGTATTATCAATACTATGACGAATCAGAGCGGCTTAACATGGAATTATACTTAGACGAGGCGGCAAAAAAGGGATGCGGATTTTTTTACGGATATAATTCACTACCTTTCAGCGGCTTTATATTTGATGGCATGCAGGCTATGGAATGGGATGACAGCACATATTCCACTCTCACCTTTGACGGCATAGATGCCGCTACGCTGGAAAATGTCACTCAGGTTTCCAGTGATTACACAGATGACGGAAGGCTGTTGTCTTACGAGGTCAGGGGCGTTACTGACTATGCCGAAGTGTGCCAAGCTGAGGGTATCGAACCACAGAGCGCGGACGAAACCCTCCTTTCCATAAATTGGTTTTACCGTGAAGACGGGACGCTGTGCCGCAGGGATTACTACCACAATTCGCGCGCTTTTGTCACGACCGCGCAGATTCAGACGACTTATTATGATGAGCTTGGCAGGGCGGCATACAGAGAGGAGTACATTACGCACGGCATGGTTTATTACTATTACATATATGAAGGAGCCGACACTGAACCGAAATACTGCCTTACGGCAGACAACAACTTTGGAGAATACTATATAACCATGGCTGTATTCCAATAGGCAACCGCCAGTTGACAAAATTCCCCAAAGTGCGTCTTTGAGTTGGTTGTTACTCCCCCAAAAACATGCTATAATAATTTCGTTTTCAACGAAGTGAAAATGCATTGGATTTAAAAGGGGGATATTTTCAATGGACATTGCCGGCAAGATAAATTTGCTTAGAAATCAGATGAATATTTCACAGGCTGAATTGGCTGAGCGGTTGCATGTGAGCAGGCAGACAGTATCAAAATGGGAAACGGGCATGTCTTGTCCCGATATCAACAAGCTGCTTTCCATCAGCGACTTATTTAATGTGTCCTTAGATTATCTGGTAAGGGACAATAAGACATCTCAGCAGCCCGCCAATTTGGACAGGCTGGTGCTTAAATTTCTGGGCTCAGCGCAGGATATGGAGAAAATTTCCAGTGAGCTTGTTGACATTATGAGAGATGGCGTTATTGACGACGATGAACGCGTGCGCATGCTCACAATCGTGGATAAGCTGAACGCGGTCTCGCGCATGATAGAGGTAATCAAAAACGCCTTAAACAGCGAAACTGACGAGTAAATCATATTAATCTGGCAATGCGCCTGAGCTGCAGATGAAAGCATGAGGTAATGTAAGGGTGTTTCCTAAGAAATAACATTAAAAAGTAAGATTAGCGGGAGGCAAGGCAGAATCATGGTAAAAAAAATAGAGTATGCCCATAAGATATGGAATATGTCAGAAAATAACAATATTTGTTGTTTAATAGAAGAATTTGCGCAGGAGCCCGATACAGAATCAGAGATCTTTGAGGAAATTACTGACTGTATCTGGGATTCGGGGAGCTGCAAACCAATTTTTTATGCCGTTATACCATATCTTATTGAAATAGCATCAAATCTTGACTATAACGCTGCAAAAGACTTATGGTGTTATTTAGGAAGCTGGATTTCCGTTCAAGACAAATATCGAAATGATATATCTGAGGATGTTTTAGAGTTATTTGATTTATCCTTAAAGACTGCCCAAAAAGAATGTATTCGTCAAATAGTTTCAGTTGAAAAAATAGAAACCGATGATGCACTATATCTTTATGCAGGATTGTTTGCGTTCGCAAAGCATAGGATTGGTTATATGACAATGGGCTCCTATAAGGATGATACTGTAGGTGTCTCTACAGCAAAATGCAGCTTAGGTCACTTGAATGATGTTATGGTTTATAATTCGGGAATTGTACCATTTGACCATGAAGAATGTTCGCATGATGTGCCAATGGCAGAGTTTAAATCCTTTGAAGGAAATAGTGATCCTCAAAATCCATGGATAGATTTTTTGGATAAATTTGAAAATGTTCTAAATTATGGGGAAGTAAGTGAGGAAATAAAATCACACTTGCTCTTAGCAGAAAGCATTGTGAAAAGTGGTATAACATCTGATCTTCCAATGAGGTATGCTTTCTCTTTATATGGAAGCTTATTATATTGCAACGGCTCCCATGACGAAGGTAAACGGATTTTACATGG